>NZ_JBXAWD010000001.1:0-774451 GCF_057291535.1 Pseudomonas sp. 1L-E-NC-VB-C3
GAGGCGAATTCTACAGCGTTAATCGCTGCTGTCAACACCTCTTTTTCTCCGCTTTCGACCGAGAAGATCGAACCGTTAAAAGAGCTACACATCACTGCTCTTTCAACTCCTTCCAGACTTCGATGATCTGAAGCAAGCCGCCGTCGAAAACTGCGTAACTCTTTGAATCTCAAGGAGTTTTCCGTTTCGACTGCGCCGGAAGTGGGGCGAATTATAGACTTCTAAAATTCGCCGTCAACCCCCAATTCCAACTTTATTCAGATTTCAGCGTAATACGTGCAAAAGCCTTCTTGCCGGCCTGACAAACGTGAGTCGTGCCCAGTACATATATAAAGGAGCGATCAACCACTTCACCATCGACCCGGACTCCGCCCGCCGCCAACAGATCACGCGCCGCCGCCGAGTTCTTCACCAGGCCTGCCTTATTAAGGACGGCAGCGATCGGCATATCCTCAACCGAAGACAGCTCGATCTCAGGCAAGTCATCTGGAAGCTCGCCATCCTTCATACGGTTGCCGGCGCCTCGGTGAGCATTCGCCGCAGCCTCTTCACCATGGAAGCGCGCAACGATCTCTTCAGCCAGCTTGATTTTGATGTCGCGTGGATTCGCTCCAGCTTCGACGTCAGCCCGGAAGGCGTTGATCTCGTCCATTGAGCGAAAGCTGAGCAACTCGAAGTAACGCCACATCAGCGCATCCGGGATGGAAACCAGCTTGCTGTACATGACGCCTGGTGCTTCCTGGATACCGACATAGTTGCCCAGCGACTTGGACATCTTCTTCACGCCATCCAGACCTTCCAGCAATGGCATCGTCAGAATGCACTGTGCCTCCTGACCATACCCACGCTGCAACTCACGCCCCATCAGCAGGTTGAATTTCTGATCGGTACCGCCCAGCTCGACATCGGCGCGCAGCGCGACCGAGTCATAACCCTGAACCAGCGGATAGAGGAATTCGTGAATAGCGATTGGCTGGTTGGTGGTGTAGCGCTTGTCGAAGTCATCGCGCTCAAGCATGCGAGCGACCGTGTATTGCGAAGTCAGGCGAATGAAATCCGCCGGCCCCATCTTGTCCATCCAGGTGGAGTTGAAGGCAACTTCGGTTTTCGCCGGATCAAGGATTTTGAAAACCTGAGTCTTGTAAGTCTCAGCATTTTCCAGAACCTGTTCACGCGTCAGCGGTGGACGCGTTGCGCTTTTGCCACTCGGATCACCGATCATCCCGGTGAAGTCACCTATAAGGAAGATGACCTGGTGCCCCAGCTCCTGGAACTGGCGCAGCTTATTAATAAGCACCGTATGACCCAGATGCAGATCCGGAGCGGTTGGATCGAAACCAGCCTTGATACGCAGCGGTTGGCCGCGCTTGAGCTTCTCGACCAGCTCGGACTCGACCAACAGTTCTTCCGCACCACGTTTAATCAGCGCTAGCTGCTCTTCAACCGACTTCATAACAGACCCGCAAGGCTCAGATTCAAAGGGAACCAACCATACAAGAACGCGCACCAATTACAAGTTTTGCCCGGCGCACGGACACCAATCCACAGACCCGAGGTCTGTAGACTTGCTTCAGCGATGATTTGGTTATATTTTATACAGTTATTTCATCTTCATCATGTCATTCATCTTTTCCAATTCATCTATTTCAAAGTCAAAAATTACCTATGACCACAGAACCGTCTAAAGCGCCCCCGCTTTACCCGAAGACCCACCTGCTCGCCGCAAGTGGAATCGCCGCCCTTCTCAGCCTGGCGCTGCTGGTATTTCCCTCCAGCGATGTTGAAGCCAAAAAGACGACTCTGAGTCTTGAACTGGAAAGTCCTGCTGAACAACTGACACAAGATCAAGACGCTGCTGATGCGGCTCAAGCCACAAACGACCCCGCAGCTTCGCCGTTCGCACAAATCGAAAACAGCGACGAAAACACCGCACAAACCGCTGAAACCGCGCCAGCACCTGTGGCGCCTGCTGAGAAACCGAAAGAGCCTGGGCACCGTGAAGTCGTGGTTTCCAAAGGCGATACACTGTCTACCCTGTTTGAAAAAGTCGGTCTGCCTGCAGCCTCCGTGCACGAAGTACTGGCAAGCGACAAGCAAGCCAAACAGTTCAGCCAGCTCAAGCGCGGCCAGAAACTCGAGTTCGAACTGAGTCCGGAAGGCCAGTTGACCAGCCTGCACAGCAAGGTCAGCGACGTTGAAACCATCACCCTGACCAAGAATGACAAGGGTTATTCGTTCAACCGAGTGACTGCCAAGCCAACTGTTCGCACTGCCTACGTCCACGGTGTCATCAACAGCTCACTGTCGCAGTCCGCAGCCCGCGCCGGTCTTTCTCACAGCCTGACCATGGACATGGCCAGTGTCTTTGGCTACGACATCGACTTCGCGCAGGACATTCGTCAGGGCGATGAATTCGATGTGATCTACGAGCAGAAAGTCATCAACGGCAAGGCCGTCGGCACCGGCCCGATCCTGTCGGCGCGCTTCACCAACCGCGGCAAGACTTACACCGCCGTTCGCTACACCAACAAACAAGGCAACAGCAGCTATTACACTGCCGATGGCAACAGCATGCGCAAGGCCTTCATCCGCACCCCTGTTGACTTCGCCCGCATCAGCTCGAAGTTTTCCATGGGCCGCAAGCACCCGATCCTCAACAAGATCCGCGCCCACAAAGGTGTCGATTACGCAGCGCCACGGGGTACGCCAATCAAGGCTGCCGGTGACGGCAAAGTGTTGCTGGCCGGTCGTCGTGGTGGCTATGGCAACACTGTGATCATTCAGCACGGCAACACTTACCGTACGCTCTATGGCCATATGCAAGGCTTTGCCAAAGGCGTGAAAACCGGTGGCAGCGTCAAGCAAGGTCAAGTCATTGGCTATATCGGCACCACCGGACTGTCCACCGGCCCGCATTTGCACTATGAGTTCCAGGTCAACGGCGTTCACGTCGATCCGCTGGGCCAGAAGCTGCCAATGGCCGATCCGATCGCCAAGTCCGAACGCGCGCGCTTCCTCGCGCAGAGCCAGCCACTGATGGCGCGCATGGATCAAGAGAGGGCCACCATGCTGGCTTCGAGCAAGCGCTAAGCCATGGCCCTGTATATCGGTGTGATGTCCGGAACCAGTCTCGACGGGCTGGACATCGCCCTGATCGAGCAGACCTCGGCGATCAAACTGATCGCCACCCACTACCTGCCAATGCCTGACTCCCTGCGCGCCGAGCTGCTTGGCTTGTGCGCCAGCGGCCCCGACGAGATCGCCCGCTCGGCGATTGCCCAGCAACACTGGGTCGAACTTGCCGCGTCGGGCATTCACACCCTCCTCGCGCAGCAACAACTCAAGCCCGAAGCAATCCGCGCTATCGGCAGCCACGGTCAGACCATTCGCCATGAGCCGGCGCGCGGGTTTACCGTGCAGATCGGTAATCCAGCCCTGCTGACTGAGTTGACCGGTATTACCGTCGTCAGCGATTTCCGCAGTCGCGATGTCGCAGCGGGTGGCCAAGGTGCGCCTCTGGTGCCAGCCTTTCATGAAGCGTTGTTTGAAGAGCGTAGCGGTAACCAGGCAGTCTTGAATGTCGGTGGATTCAGCAATCTCAGCCTGATTGAGCCGAACAAACCTGTAGCCGGCTTCGACTGCGGGCCGGGAAATGTTCTGATGGACGCCTGGATTAGCCGGCAACGGGGCGAGAACTATGACCGGGACGGCAAATGGGCTGCGACCGGCAAGGTTGAACCAGCCCTGCTCAAGGCACTGCTTAGCGACCCGTTCTTCGTGACCAAAGGCCCGAAAAGTACGGGCCGGGAAGTCTTCAATCTGCCATGGCTGGAACAGCATCTATCGCGTCTGCCGACTTTCGCTGCCGAAGACGTTCAGGCCACCCTGCTCGAACTTACGGCGCTGACCATCGTCGAGTCGCTACAAAGCGCTCAATCGGGCACTCAGGAACTGCTGGTCTGTGGCGGCGGCGCGCACAACGCCACGCTGATGAAACGTCTGGCGGACCTGCTGCCAAATACCCAAGTCGCCAGCACCGCAACTCACGGGGTTGATCCAGATTGGGTGGAAGCCATGGCCTTCGCCTGGCTCGCCCATTGCTGCCTGGAAGGCATCGCCGCCAATCGGCCAAGCGTCACCGGCGCTCGCGGCCTGCGCGTACTCGGCGCCATCTACCCGGCATAACCTTCAGAAACAAAAACGCCGCAGAACCGAAAGGCTCTGCGGCGTTTTGTTGTGTGCTGTAAAGCGCGATCAGATCGAGAACGACGACCCGCAACCACAAGTCGTTGTCGCGTTCGGGTTCTTGATCACGAAGCGCGAACCTTCCAGACCTTCCTGGTAGTCCACCTCCGCACCGGCCAGGTACTGGAAACTCATCGGATCAACCACCAGACTCACGCCTTCGCGCTCGACAATGGTGTCGTCCTCGGCAACATCTTCATCGAAGGTGAAACCGTATTGAAACCCTGAACAACCGCCGCCCGTAACAAATACGCGCAGCTTCAAGCGATCATTCCCCTCTTCATCGACCAGGCTCTTCACCTTGTGCGCAGCACCTTGAGTGAATTGCAAAGCCGTGGGGGTGAAGGATTCGACGCTCATGCTGACTATCTCCCGGCGTTACGCCGCCATAATGCGTGATGACGCGCATTATCCGCTTGTCCTAGAAAATTGGTCAACTATTAGAGGAGCAGCGGCAAGCTTCAAGCAGTGAGCTTCAAGCTTGCGGCTTACAGGTGTGGCTAACGTTACGGCAGCATACCGGCGTGGGACAGACCGAAGCGCTCATCCAGTCCGAACAGAATGTTCATGTTCTGCACCGCCTGGCCCGAGGCGCCCTTGACCAGGTTGTCAATTACCGAGAGTACCACCACCAGATCGCCATCCTGTGGACGATGCACGGCGATGCGACAGACGTTGGCGCCGCGCACGCTACGGGTTTCCGGGTGGCTGCCGGCTGGCATGACATCGACGAACGGTTCGTTGGCATAGCGCTTTTCAAACAGTGCCTGCAGATCAACCGAGCGATCCGCTACTGTCGCGTAGAGCGTCGAATGGATGCCGCGAATCATCGGCGTCAGGTGCGGGACGAAGGTCAGGCCGACATCCTTGCCCGCCGCGCGACGCAGGCCCTGGCGAATTTCCGGCAGGTGGCGATGACCTTTTACCGCGTAGGCCTTCATGCTTTCCGACGTCTCGGAGTACAAAGAACCTACAGCCGCGCCGCGCCCGGCACCGCTGACGCCGGATTTGCAGTCGGCGATCAAACGCGATGCGTCAGCCAGACCTGCTTCCAGCAATGGGAGAAAACCCAATTGCGTTGCGGTCGGATAGCAACCCGGTACCGCGATCAGGCGCGCTTTCTTGATCTGCTCGCGATTGACTTCCGGCAACCCGTAAACAGCTTCGTCCAGCAGATCTGGCGCGCCGTGCGGCTGGCCGTACCACTTGGCCCATTCATCAGCGTCTTGCAGACGGAAGTCGGCGGACAAGTCGATGACCTTGGTGCCCGCCGCCAGCAGTTCGCCTGCCAAGGCGTGAGCCACACCGTGCGGCGTGGCGAAAAACACCACATCGCAGGCGCCAAGGGTTTTCACGTCCGGCACGCTGAAGGCCAGCCCGTCATAGTGACCGCGCAGGTTCGGGTACATGTCAGCCACGGCCAGACCGGCCTCGGATCGGGAAGTGATGACGACCACTTCTGCCTGCGGATGCTGTGCCAACAGACGCAGCAGTTCGACACCGGTGTAACCCGTGCCGCCGACGATACCGACCTTGACCATAAACCTGCCCTCAACGAACCCACTGGAAAGCCGTCGATAATAGGGGCCGCGCGCGCCTGCGACAACCGCCAAGGTGACGCGCGGACGCTCAAGCCTCTACTATCTGGCTACCGTGAATGAGGGAATACCCAAAAATGCTCTATCTATGGCTCAAAGCGTTTCACATTGTCAGCGTCGTCTGCTGGTTTGCCGGCCTGTTCTACTTGCCGCGCCTGTTCGTTTACCACGCGCAAAGCGCAGACACGATCAGCCAGGAACGCTTCAGCGTCATGGAGCGCAAGCTGTATCGCGGCATCATGGGCCCGGCGATGATCGCCACGCTGATCTTCGGTGGCTGGCTGATCTACCTCAACCCCAGCCTTTTCAGCCAGGGCGGCTGGATCCACGCCAAACTGACCCTGGTCGTATTGCTGATCGGCTACCACCACATGTGCGGCGCGCAGGTCAAACGCTTTGCCCGTGGCGAAAACACCCGCAGCCATGTCTTTTATCGCTGGTTCAATGAAGTGCCGGTTCTGATATTGCTGGCTATCGTAATTCTGGTCGTGGTCAAGCCGTTCTAACTTCAATCAATAAAAATCCTCGGGGTGTTCACAATGTCGCTGCCCGCTTTGCTCGAACAACGTCTGCGTCTGCCCGTGGTGGCGGCACCGATGTTCCTGATCTCCAATCCGGAACTGGTGCTCGCCTGCTGCCGCAATGGTGTGGTCGGCAGCTTTCCGGCGCTGAACCAACGCGAAAGCAGTGGGTTCAAGGCCTGGCTGGAACAGATCGAAGCGGGCCTGGCGGCGCTGGATAATCCGGCCCCTTATGCGGTGAACCTGATTGTTCACCACAGCAACCCGCGCCTTCAGGCGGATCTGGACATTTGCGTCGAGCACAAGGTGCCGATCGTTATCACCAGCCTCGGCGCGGTGAAGGAACTGGTCGACGCGGTGCACAGCTATGGCGGTCTGGTGTTTCACGACGTGACCACGCGGCGCCATGCCGAGAAAGCCGCTGAAGCCGGTGTCGACGGGCTCATTGCCGTTGCGGCCGGTGCCGGCGGGCATGCTGGTACCTGGAGCCCGTTTGCGCTGATTGCCGAGATCCGTGAGTTCTTCGACAAGACACTCTTGCTTGCAGGATGTCTGAACCACGGCCATGAGATTCTCGCCGCGCAACTGCTCGGCGCGGATTTGGCCTACTTCGGTACGCGATTTATCGGCACCACAGAAAGTCACGCGCCTGACGCCTACAAAGACATGCTGCTGACAGCCAAGGCTGCCGACATCATTCATACTCCAGCAGTGTCGGGAGTGCCGGCCAGTTTCATGCGCCAGAGCCTGGAGGCGGCCGGTTTCGACATGGCGGCACTGCAAGGCAAGGGCGAGGTGAACTTCGGCGACAAGCTCAAGCCGATCAACGATGAAGCCAAAGCCTGGAAGACCGTGTGGTCGGCGGGCCAGGGTGTTGGCCAGATTGGTGACCTGCCAAGCGTGGATCAGTTGATTGCGCGGCTCGATGCAGAATATCGTCAGGCTCAGGCGCGCGCCGCACAGCTGCCGGAACGCTGGCCGCGCTGAGCAATACCCCCGGCCAGTCGCTGTCAGACTGGCCTTGAACTGACTACTGCAAACCCAATCGCGACAAGGATGCCTCGGCCATGAGCGACACCCGTTACAAGATCGTCTTCGACGGCGCGCTGCAGCCCGGCGTCGACCTCACCACCGCCAAACTGAATCTGGCGGATCTGTTCAAAAGCGATGTGGCCGCCATCGAGCGCCTGTTCAGTGGCCGCACCGTCGCCCTCAAACGTGATCTGTCCCACAGCGATGCCCAGACGTATCTGCAGGCATTGAACAAAACCGGGATCGATGCGCGGATCGAAGCGGAAACCGCCATCGAGCTGAATCTGGCGGATGTCCACGATAACCCTGCAGCGGTGGCGGAACCGGACTCGCCTTACGCCCCACCGCGCGCCAATGTCGGTGAAGCTCTGCCGCCATTCGCCACGCTCAAGCCATTCAGCGTCGAAGGCCGGATCGGTCGCCTGCGCTTTCTCGCCTGGACCATGGTCCTGAGCCTGGTGACCCTGCCCATCGTCGGTGTGTTTGCCTTGATTGCCTTGGGTCTGGTCAGTGGCGATTCAACCACCGGCCTGATCCTCGGCGGCATTCTGACGGTCTTCCTGTTCCTCGGTTTCATGATCGTCAGCATTCTGTTCAGCGTTCAGCGCCTGCACGATATCGGCTGGTCGGGCTGGCTGTGGTTGTTGAATCTGGTGCCGTTCGTCGGCAGTTTTTTCCCGCTGGTGATCATGGTCGTACCCGGCAATACCGGCGCCAACCGCTATGGGCCGCCACCACCGCCGAACAGCACGGCCGTCAAAGTGCTGTGCTCGTTATGGATCGTATTCTTCGCACTGATTTTTGCCGGAGGCCTTCTTGGCGGCTTCTCGGCTGTGCAGGAAGAATATGAAAGCAATCTGGAGAGCAGCTATGACAGCGGCTCGGTGACCACCGACGAAGTTGAGGTCGTCGAACCGCCAGTGATTTCCGCCGACGAGGCAGCCGAACCGGCGCAGGCCCCTGTAGACTCTGCGCAAGAATGAACAGCGCTCCCTGCCGCGACAACCGCGTCGCCGGCGCGGAGCTGTTGCGATGGAGAACTGCATGACCCGTTACGCTCTGATCACCGGTGCTTCCAGCGGCATCGGCCTGGCCATGGCCGAAGCACTGGCCCGGCGCGGCCGCAGCCTGATTCTGGTGGCACGGCAGCGTGATCAGCTGGAAAGTATCGCCATCGAGCTGACCCAGCGCTTCGATGTCGAAGTATTGTTTCGCGCCTGCGACCTCGGCGAACCGTTGCGCCTTTCCGGTTTTTTGCTGGAGCTCGAAGAAGGTGACCGGCAGATCGATCTACTGGTCAACTGCGCCGGCATCGGCACTTGCGGGCCATTCCTCGCGCAGGACTGGATGACCGAGCAGGACCTCATCGAGGTCAACATTCTCGCCCTCACCCGCCTCTGTCATGCGGTGGGCAACAGCATGGCGCTGCTGGGTGGCGGGCAGATCCTCAATGTCGCCTCGGTGGCTGCGTACAGCCCCGGCCCATGGATGAGCACGTACTACGCCAGCAAAGCCTATGTGCTGCATTTTTCCGAAGCCCTGCGCGTGGAGCTCAAACAAAGCGGCGTGAAAGTTTCGGTGCTGTGCCCCGGCCCGACGCGCACACCGTTCTTCCGAACCGCACAGATGAGTAGCGAAAAGATCGAAAGCAGCCACTCGCTGATGAGTCCGGAAGAAGTGGCACTGCATGCCGTACGCGCACTAGATAAAAACCGCGCCATCATCATTCCGGGACGACGCAATCGCTGGCTGGCGTTCCTGCCGCGGCTGGGTTCGCGCTGGCTTAACCGGACGATTGTCGGCATGGTCAACAAAGCTTACTGCCCCCGCTAGGAAGACAACTTCGAAGCGGTACACTCGATTCAGCCCAACTCAACGGAGAAACAGCAGTGGATACTCTGTTCACCAAGATCATCAACCGGGAAATCCCGGCGAAGATCATTTACGAGGACGACCAGGTTCTGGCCTTCCACGACATCGCCCCCCAGGCTCCGGTGCACTTTCTGGTAATCCCGAAAAAACCGGTGCGCACGCTCAACGACCTGACCGAAGACGACAAGGCGCTGGCCGGGCACATCCTGTTCACCGCGCAGCGTCTGGCGCTGGAACTGGGTTGCGAAGAAGGCTTCCGCGTAGTGATGAACTGCAATGAACTTGGTGGGCAGACTGTCTATCACATTCATATGCACGTGCTGGGTCAGCGCCAGATGAACTGGCCGCCGGGCTGATTGGCGACAACCAACTGTGGGAGCGAGCCTGCTCGCGAAGGCGCCGATACATTCAACACTTCAGTATCCGATAATTCGCTTTCGCGAGCAGGCTCGCTCCCACAAAAAGCCTGACCGCGCAGCAAGTGACCCAGCGCAAACCCTCGCCGGCCGATTCGGTTAAACTGGCCGCCGAGATTCTTCCCGGAGGTCAGCATGACTACCCAACGTCACTACTCGCCCATAGACCGTCTGCTGCTGCAAGCCGATGCCGCGATGCGCACTCTGTTGCCCTTCAGTGGCCAGCCGTACCGCCCGTCGCCAGCGATTCTGCAGCCGGATACGCAGATGAGCGATGAAGACACTCGCCACGTCGCCGGTCTGATGCGCATCAACCATACCGGCGAAGTCTGCGCTCAGGCGCTTTATCAGGGGCAAGCGCTGACCGCCAAGTTGCCGCAGGTACGCGCAGCCATGGAGCACGCGGCTGAAGAGGAGATCGATCATCTGGTCTGGTGTGAGCAGCGCATCCATCAGCTGGGTAGCCACACCAGCGTGCTGAATCCACTGTTTTACGGCATGTCGTTCGGTATCGGCGCGGTCGCCGGACTGATCAGCGACAAGGTTAGCCTTGGTTTCGTTGCGGCGACCGAGCATCAGGTCTGCAAACACTTGAACGAACATCTGGAGCAATTGCCGGCCGAGGACGAGAAGTCCCGGGCGATTCTTGAGCAGATGCGCATCGATGAAGAACACCATGCGGAAAGTGCCCTGGATGCGGGCGGGTTTCGTTTTCCGGCGCCGGTCAAGTTCGGGATGAGCTTGTTGGCCAAGGTGATGACCAAGAGTACTTATCGGATCTGAGATCCGTGTCGGTGCTGATGACCTCTTCGCGAGCAGGCTCGCTCCCACAGCGGTTTTGTTTGAAGCATGAAAAAGGCGACCAGGAGGTCGCCTTTTTTGTTTCCGGGAATCTTAGGTCGGCATGTTGCGCGCGTAGAAGATTTCCAGCATTTCGTGTTTCACACGGTCGGTCACCTGGGCACGTTGCTCGGGCGAGAGGTTGCTGGTGGCGTCGCCGAACAGGTAGTTGTCCAGTTCGAAGTTCTTCAGCAGCATTTTGGTGTGGAACAGGTTTTCCTGATACACGTTCACGTCGGTCATCTGGTACGCGTCGCGAGTGTCTTCGGAGAGGTAGTTCTGGATCGAGTTGATCTCGTGGTCGATGAAGTGCTTGTTGCCTTCAACGTCACGGGTGAAACCGCGCACACGGTAATCCACGGTCACGATGTCCGAATCGAACTGGTGAATGAGGAAGTTGAGCGCTTTGAGCGGTGAAATGACACCACAGGTCGACACGTCGATATCCACACGGAACGTTGCAATACCGTCGTCCGGATGGATTTCCGGATAGGTGTGCACCGTGATGTGGCTCTTGTCGAGGTGGGCCAGAATGATTTCGGGCAACGGGCCCGGCGATTCTTCGATCTGGCTGTCAGTCGGGGTTACCGGCTCTTCCGAAATCAGAATCGTGACGCTGGCGCCCTGGGGTTCATAGTCCTGACTGGCGATGTTCAGGATGTTGGCACCAATGATCTCGACAACTTCTGTGAGAATCTGCGTCAGGCGTTTCGCGTTGTACTCTTGATTGATGTACTCGACGTAAGCCTGCTGGTCTTGCGGGGTTTCCGCGTAGCAGATGTCATAGATGTTGAAGCTCAAGGTCTTTGTCAGGTTATTGAACCCGTGGAGCTTGAGTTTGCTTTTCACCGTTAAAAACTCTCTATGTATGCGGCGCGGCCGCGTGATCAAGCATGCCCGTCAAGTGCGAACAACGCACCTGCGTAGGACGGTTAACACCTCTTCGCGATGGCGATTTTGGTTATCTGTTCAGGCGGATGACCCGTCGGCTGACCGATCACTGCCCTGAAAAAAGTGGCGCATTATGCAGACGTCAGCGGGGGATCGCCAGAGTCTGCACTGCTTTTATGATAGTTGAATGTCGGTTCAGCCGAGTTCGACGATTTCATAATCGTGAGTGATTGCCACGCCAGCCGCGCCGAGCATGATCGACGCCGAGCAATACTTCTCGGCCGACAGCTCGATGGCGCGCTTGACCTGAGCTTCCTTCAGGCCCCGGCCCTTGACCACGAAGTGCATGTGGATCTTGGTAAACACCTTGGGATCTTCAGTCGCACGCTCGGCATCAAGGAAGGCTTCACAGCTTTCAACGGCCTGGCGCGACTTCTTCAGGATGCTGACCACGTCGAAGTTGCTGCAACCGCCGACACCCAGCAAGAGCATCTCCATCGGGCGAACCCCGAGGTTACGGCCACCGGCATCTGGCGGGCCGTCCATTACCACGACATGACCGCTGCCGGATTCGCCGAGGAACATGGCTTCGCCAGCCCATTGGATGCGTGCCTTCATCGCCCAGACTCCACTGTAAAAAAAGGGTCGCCAGCTTAGCACAGCACTTTGTCCCGACAGGAACGACGTCCTAGGACGGATGCTTTCTGGCTGTAGGTAATTTCTCGAATTTTCGACGAAGTGTCTGGTAAGCTGGCGCCAATTCGCTGGCGCCAATTCGTCAGCCCTGTAGCGACCGCCTTCAGCGCCTCATAAAAACTCAAACATCACCGTGCAGTCTTTTCGGGATACAACCATGGTTGCTATTACCCCCACACCCAAAATCAAGAACATCGACAAGCTGTTGATGCATTGCCAGCGCCGGCGTCATGCGGCCAAGAGCAATATCATCTGCGCCGGGGATCGCTCGGACACGCTGTTTTTCATCATCAAAGGCTCGGTCACCATCCTCATCGAAGACGACGATGGTCGCGAGATGATCATCGCTTACCTGAACGCCGGGGATTTCTTCGGCGAACTGGGTCTGTTCGAGCAGGCAGGTCAGGAGCAGGAACGCAGCGCCTGGGTGCGTGCCAAAGTTGAATGCGAAACCGCCGAAATCAGCTACGCCAAGTTCCGCGAACTGTCGCAGCAGGATCCAGACATTCTTTACGCCCTCAGCGGACAAATCGCACAACGCCTGCGCAACACCACGCGCAAAGTCGGCGACCTGGCATTTTTTGACGTCACCGGCCGCGTCGCCCGCTGCCTGCTGGAGTTGTGCAAACAACCGGACGCCATGACTCACCCGGACGGCATGCAGATCAAGGTCACCCGCCAGGAGATCGGTCGTATCGTCGGCTGTTCTCGAGAGATGGTCGGCCGCGTGCTCAAGGATCTGGAAGAACGCAACCTGGTCGATGTGAAAGGCAAGACCATGGTGGTCTTCGGCACGCGCTAGACGTAAATCTGCGCCAGCATCAAACGAAACAATTCATCGAGACGCGCCAATGCCTGTGGCGCGTTGAATTTCTCATACAGGGCAATGTGGCTTTGCGCCCTCACCCGCTGCTCCAGGCCGCAGGCTTCATTGAAGCGATTGACCGCAGCAACCATCGCTTCGCGCTCGTCATCCATCAGCATCGCACCATGCACCAGGCCAACCGGACGCTGGCCTCCCTGACTCTGGCGCCAGCGCTGGGCGGTACCGACCATCTTGCGACCGTCGAGATTGACGTTGAAACGGCCGTCGCAGAATGCGCCGTCGATTTCCCCGACCGACGAGGTGCCACCCAACTCATCCAGCAACTGACAGATCGGATCGCACAGGCGGCGGTAGCCGGTTTCGATGCGGTTCAGATCGCCTTCGCTGCGAGGCGGGGCATATACCAAGGCAATGTTGACGGTCGCAGCGGATTGCGGGACGGGCTCACCGCCGGTTTCACGCAACAGCACCGGCCAGCCAGCAGCAGCGGAAACTTCGCAGGAGTGGTCGAAATGCGGGAGACGGTTGAGGCGGCGCGGCATGACCAGCGCGCGATCGGTGGGTTGCCAGAACAGCAGGCCGAATTCGGCGTCGCCGGCGCAGACCGAGGCCAGCAAGTCCTGTTCGGCTTGCAGGCCGGATTCGATGGTCAGCGGGGTTGGCAACGACATGGTGAGCTCCGGCAGATTGAATCTCTTTAGCGGAATTTAGCGCCTCTTCGCGAGCAGGCTCGCTCCCACACTGGAATGCATTTCCCTGTGGGACCGAGCCTGCTCGCGAATGAGGTCGACTCGGTCAGTCGAGGGTCGAACCACTGATCGGCACACCACGCTCCGGAAAGAACAGGCGCTGCAATTCAATGCCCGGATTTTCCGCGCGCATGAACGCTTCGCCGACCAGGAACGAGTACACATCGCTGATTTCCATCAGCTCGACGTCGGCCCGATTGAGGATGCCGCTCTCGGTGATCACCAGGCGATCGCGCGGGATGCGCGGCAGCAGGTCGAGGGTGGTTTCCAGGCTGACGTCGAATGTGTGCAGGTTGCGGTTGTTGACCCCGACCAGCGGCGTGTCGAGGGTCTTCAGCGCGCGCTCCAGTTCGTCACCGTCGTGCACTTCCACCAAGACGTCGAGACCGACCCCTTTGGCCACGGCGGCCAGCTCGGCCATTTTCACGTCGTCCAGGGCGGAGACGATCAACAACACGCAATCGGCGCCAAGCGCGCGGGCTTCAACGATCTGGTACGGATCGATCATGAAATCCTTGCGGATCACCGGCAATTTGCAGGCGGCGCGCGCCTGTTGCAGGTAGGCATCGGCGCCCTGGAAGTAGTCGATATCGGTCAGCACCGACAGACAGGTGGCCCCACCCTTTTCGTAGCTCTTGGCGATGTCTGCCGGGACGAAGTCTTCGCGGATCACGCCTTTGCTCGGCGAAGCCTTTTTGATTTCGGCAATCACGGCCGGTTGTTTCTTCTTCGCTTGCGCCAGCAAAGCCTGGGCAAAACCACGGGGTGCATCGGCCGCCTTGGCCAGACTTTCCAGCTCGCTCAGACTGACCCGAGCGCTGCGCTCGGCGACTTCCTCAACCTTGCGCGCCAGAATGTTTTCCAGAACCGTCGGTACACTCATCCTTCATTCTCCACTTTGAATACCGCGGTAAAGGCACCCAGCTCCTCGAGCTTTTCCCGAGCGAGGCCGGTGTGCAGCGCGTCGTGCGCCAGCTCCACACCTTGTTTCAGACTGCTTGCCAGGTCGGCGGCGTACAGCGCCGCACCGGCATTGAGCACAATCATCTCGGCAGCTTTCTGGCCGTTTTCGGTTTTGCGCTTGCCGAGGGCGTCACGGATCAGCGCCAGCGACGCTTCCGGGCCTTCAACCGACAGACCGTGCAGGCTCTGGCTCTTCATGCCGAGATCTTCCGGTTCGACCCAATACTCAGTGATTTCGTTGTTTTTCAGTTCGGCAACAAAGGTCGGCGCGGCGAGGCTGAACTCATCCAGACCGTCCTTCGAATGCACGACCAGCACGTGTTTGCTGCCCAGCCGTTGCAAGACTTCGGCCAATGGCCGGCACAGCGCCTGGGTGAATACGCCGACGACCTGATGTTTCACACCGGCCGGATTCGTAAGCGGGCCGAGCATGTTGAACAGCGTGCGCAGACCGAGTTCGCGGCGCGGGCCGGCGGCGTACTTCATCGCTTTGTGGTGAGTCTGGGCGAACATGAAACCGATGCCGACGTTGTCGATGCAGCGCGCGACCTGCACCGGGGTCAGGTTCAGATAAATGCCGGCAGCTTCCAGCAGATCGGCACTGCCGCTCTTGCCGGACACTGCGCGGTTGCCGTGCTTGGCGACGGTGCAACCGGCGGCTGCGACAACAAAGGAAGACGCGGTCGATACGTTGAAGATATTCGCACCGTCACCGCCGGTGCCAACCACATCGACGACGCCGTCGAGGGTTTTCAGCTCGACCTGATCGGCCAGCTCGCGCATCACCGACACGGCGCCGACGATTTCGTCAATGCTTTCGCTCTTCATGCGCATGGCCATCATGAACGCGCCGATCTGCGCTTCGGTGCACTGACCGGTCATGATTTCGCGCATCACATCGCGCATTTCATCGGTGCTGAGGTCGAGGTGTTCGACGATACGGCTCAGGGCTGTCTTGATATTCATGGGAAGTCCTTAGCGCGTGCCGCCGGTTTGTTTGAGGAAATTGGCAAACAGTTCATGACCCTGCTCGGTGAGGATCGATTCGGGGTGGAACTGCACACCCTCGATGTTCAGGGTCTTGTGACGCAGGCCCATGATCTCGTCGACCGAGCCGTCATCGTGCTGGGTCCATGCGGTCAGCTCGAGGCAATCGGGCAGGCTGTCGTGCTTGACGATCAGCGAGTGATAACGGGTAACGGTGAGCGGATGATTGAGGCCGGCAAACACGCCCTTGTCCTCGTGGAATACCGGGCTAGTCTTACCGTGCATGACTTGGCGGGCGCGGACTACATCACCGCCGAAGGCCTGGCCGATGGACTGGTGGCCGAGGCAGACGCCGAGGATCGGCAGTTTGCCGGCGAAGTGCTTGATCGCGTCGATGGAAACGCCCGCCTCGGTGGGCGTGCACGGCCCCGGGGAAACCACGATGCGCTCGGGATTCAGCGCTTCGATTTCGGCGATGGTCAGTTCGTCGTTGCGCACCACTTTGACCTCGGCACCCAGCTCGCCGAGGTATTGCACAACGTTGTAGGTAAAGGAGTCGTAGTTGTCGATCATCAGCAACATGGCGTTTCGAACCTCTTGAATTCTGACTTGATGACAGCCTTCAGATGACTTGCCCGCAGGGCGCTGCGCGATGTCGGACGCGCAGAGGGCGCCAGCACAGCGGCATTTCAAACAGACAAGGAAGGCAAAGCGATACAGATCCGGCGGAGCCGGCAGAGAAGATTCAGGCGCGCCAACGCCAGCGGGCGTGTGCCTTGATGACTTGATCCAGGAGTTTGCTGGTGATCAACACGGGGAAGGTCTCGTTCATACGTTCCGGCACAGTAACTTAGCTGGGCGGAGCGTGCAATATGGCGGGGCCTGCGGGTTATAAAACGGCAGAAGGATTCGCGACCGATGGCAAAATGCCGAAAGTTTTTGGTACTGTCGTTTCGTTCACCTACAACAATAAATAAACGGACTTGCTCATGATCAGACAGACGTTGTTTGTACCGCTGGCCAGCTGCTTGCTCGCACTCGCCTGCGCCCAGGCCAATGCAGCGCCCAATCCTTATTCCAGTTTCATCGTCTTCGGTGACAGCCTCAACGATGCCGGCACCTTCGCCGACACGGGCGGCCCGGCGGGCTCCACCGAGCGTTACACCAACCGTACCGGGCCGGTGTATCAGGATGGCAGCGGCGAAGTTTTTTCATTGAATTCCACCCAGCTGCTTGGCGGCCGCCTGGGTTTTTCGGCCGACCAGACAGCCTCTTCCAGCTCCGCAGTGCGCGCGGAAAACGGCCAGCCTGACGGCAACAACTGGGCGGTCGGTGGTTATCGCACCGACCAGATTCTCGACTCGATCACCACCCAATCTGCCACCGGCGAACGCACCCGCGCCGGTTACCTGCCGTCGAACGGCTTCCGCGCCGACCCGAATGCGCTGTATTACATTTCCGGTGGCGGCAACGATTTCCTCCAGGGCCGCATTCTCAGCCTGCCCCAGGCCAACGCCGCAGCCGATCGACTGGCCGATAGCGTGCAAACCCTGCAGACCGCCGGCGCCAAATACGTGATGGTCTGGCTGCTGCCCGACGTGGGCCTGACACCTGCTCTGAACGGCACGCCGCTGCAAGCGTTCAGCAGCACCCTCGCCAACCAGTTCAACAGTCAGTTGGTGACGCGCCTGCAAGGCATCAACGCCGAAGTCATTCCGCTGAACATTCCGGTGCTGCTCTCGGAAGTCTTCGCCGACCCGGGGCGCTTTGGTCTGGCTACCGACCAGAACCTCACCGCGACCTGCTTCAGTGGCAATAGCTGCACGGAAAACGCCCGTTACGGGATCAACAGCGCCACGCCGGATCCGACCAAACTGATCTACAACGATGGCGTACACCCGACCGAATCCGGGCAAAAACTGATCGCCGATTACGCCTATTCGCTGTTGGCTGCGCCATGGGAATTGAGCCTGCTACCGGAAATGGCCCACGGCACCGTGCGCGCGCATCAGGATGAATTGCGCAATCAATGGCAGGCGGACTGGGAGAACTGGCAAGCGGTCGGCCAATGGCGTGCGATTGTCTCGGCCGGCGGACAGCATCTGGATGTCGACAGCCAAAGCAGCGGCGCCAGCGCCGATGGCAGCGGTTACAACCTCAACGTCGGCGGCAGCTATCGCCTCAATGAGGCCTGGCGCGTGGGCGTGGCGGCCGGTTTGTACCGGCAGAATCTTGAGGCCGGGCACAACGATTCCGACTACAAACTCAACAGCTACATGGCCACCGCGTTCGCCCAGTTCCAGCAGAACCGCTGGTGGGCCGACGCGGCGCTGACCGGCGGCAAACTCGACTACGACAACCTCAAGCGCAAGTTCGACCTCGGCGCCAGCGAGGGCGCGGAGAAAGGCGATACCGACGGCAGTCTGTGGGCGTTCAGCACCCGCCTGGGCTATGACATTGCGCAACCGGGCAGCCAATGGCATCTGTCGCCGTTTGTCAGCGCCGATTACGCCAGTGTCGATGTCGACGGTTACTCGGAAAAGAGCAACCGCGCCACCGCGCTGACCTTCGATGACCAGAGCCGCGATTCGAAACGCCTGGGCCTGGGGATTCAAGGCAAGTACAACTTCACCGCGCAAACCCAGGTGTATGGCGAATACGCCCACGAGCGTGAGTACGAAGATGACGTGCAGAAGGTCAACATCGCCCTCAACACCCTGCCGGCCAATGACTTCACCCTTGAAGGCTACACACCGGCAAGTCACCTGAACCGCTTGAGCCTGGGCGTCAGTCACAAGCTGACGGCTGATCTGGCGCTGCGTGGGGGTTATACGTTCCGCAAGGATGATGACTTCAAGCAGCAGGGCCTGAATGTCGGGGTTGTGCTGGATTTCTGAGTGATGGATGCAAAAAAAGCGGCGCCCTGACAGGCGCCGCTTTTTTTATGCCTCAACACAAAACCCAATGTGGGAGCAAGCCTGCTCGCGAAAGCGCTGGGTCAGTCAGCATCAACGGTGACTGACTCACCTCTTCGCGAGCAGGCTCGCTCCCACATGGGAAATTGCGTGGATCAGGCGTCCGGGGTTTGCTCGGCCAGGGCCACGGCGCGGAACATCGCGCGGCGTTTGTTCAGGGTTTCTTCCCATTCCAGCGCCGGCACCGAGTCGGCGACGATGCCGCCGCCGGCCTGCACGTGCAATTCACCGTTCTTGATCACCGCCGTGCGAATGGCAATGGCGGTGTCCATGTTGCCGTTCCAGGCGAAGTAACCGACCGCACCGCCATACACGCCACGCTTGACCGGCTCAAGTTCGTCGATGATTTCCATCGCGCGAATTTTCGGCGCACCCGACAACGTACCCGCCGGCAGGATCGCCCGCAGAGCGTCCATCGCGGTCAGGCCCGACTTCAACTGGCCGGTGACGTTGGAGACGATGTGCATCACGTTGGAATAACGTTCGATGACCATTTTCTCGGTGAGCTTCACCGAGCCGATTTCCGAGACTCGCCCGGTATCGTTGCGGCCCAGATCGATCAGCATCAAGTGCTCGGCGATCTCCTTGTCATCCGAGAGCAGGTCCTGCTCCAGCGCCACATCGGCTTCTTCGGTGGCGCCGCGTGGGCGCGTGCCGGCGATCGGGCGCACGGTGATCAGGTTGTCTTCGACGCGCACCAGCACTTCCGGCGAACTGCCGACGACGTGGAAATCGCCGAAGTTGAAGAAGTACATGTACGGCGTCGGGTTGAAGCAACGCAGCGCGCGATACAGATCGATCGGCGCAGCCTTGAAGTCGATCGACATGCGCTGCGACGGCACCACCTGCATGCAGTCGCCGGCGAGGATATATTCCTTGATGGTGTCGACGGCTTTTTCGTAATCGTCCTGAGTGAAGCTGGAACGAAACACCGGATCGGCCGATTGCTGTTTGCTGAAATCCAGGCCACGACGCGGTGTGATCGGCTGACGCAGTTGCTCGAGCAGTTCCTGCAACCGCGCCTGGCCTTGCTCGAAGGCATCGGTCTGCGCAGGGTCGGCGAGGACGATCGCGTGCATCTTGCCAGCCAGGTTGTCGAACACCACGACGGCGTCGGAGACCATCAGCAGAATGTCCGGCACGCCCAGCGGATCCGGGTTCGGGCACTTGCCCAGACGCTTCTCGACATAGCGCACACAGTCGTAACCGAAGTAACCGACCAGTCCACCGTTGAAGCGCGGCAGGCCGGCGATGGTCGGCACGTTGTAGCGCGCTTTGAAGGTTTCGACGAACGCCAGCGGGTCTTCAACCTCGTGGCTTTCGGTCTCGACGCCATCAACGCTGATGCTGACGTGATGGTCGTGCACCCGCAGCACGGTGCGGCACGGCAGGCCGATGATCGAGTAACGGCCCCATTTCTCACCGCCCTGCACCGACTCGAGCAGGTAGGAGTTGGGCTGGTCGGCCAGTTTCAGGTAGATCGACAGCGGCGTGTCGAAGTCGGCCAGGGTTTCGCAGGCCAACGGGATGCGGTTATAGCCGTCAGCGGCCAGACGCAGGAATTCTTCGCGATTCATAAAGTGCCTCGTGGGGTGAGGTGCAATCAGTCAAGTATGCAAACGCGCCGGCAGGGCCGGCCAGAATCAGTCAGGCGCGCCAACGCCAGCGGGCCAGGGCCTTGATGACTTTCATCCAGAGTTTGCGGGTGACCACCACGATGGCGTTTCCAGAAGGGGGTTGAACAGCGTCGGGCAACGTTATCCCACCGGCCAGATCCAGGCAACCGGGAATTAGTTTGCGCAAATCGTCGATCACCAGAGCCGGCGATTCCTCGGCAATCGGCCGGCCATGGTTGTAGCCGTAACTCAGCGCCACACACTTGACCCCCGCTGCTTTCGCCGCCTGCACATCGCTGCGCGAGTCGCCGACGAACAACGATTGCGAGGCCGGAATGTTGGCCATTTTCATCACGAAAAACAGCGCCGCCGGGTCAGGCTTCTTCTGCGGCAGGGTATCGCCGCCGATGATCCACTTGAAGTAGCGCCCGATCTTCATCTGATCGAGCAGCGGCGCGACGAAGCGCTCCGGCTTGTTGGTGATCAACGCCATGGCCACGCCTTGTTTGTGCAGCCACTTGAGCGTGTCGCGCACACCGGGATAGACCACGGTCAGTTCATGGCTGGCGCCGTACGCCTCCATGAAAATCTCCAGTGCGCGCTCGGCTTCAGCGTCGTCCACTGCCGAGTGATCGATGCCACCCGCCAAGGCCCGACGCACCAGCACCGGCGCGCCATTGCCGACCCATTCGCGCACCGCTTCGATACCTGCCGGCGGACGGCCGAGGGAGAGCAGCATGGTGTCCACCGCCGCTGCCAGGTCGGGAACCGAATCGATCAGCGTGCCATCCAGATCGAACATCACCAACCGTGGCAGTTGCCCCGGGAACAACTGCTCAAAACCGCTCATGGGCGCGCCAGTGCCAGTTCGGAACGCATCTTGTCGATGACTTCCTGATAGTTCGGCGCGTTGAAAATGGCCGAGCCGGCGACGAAGGTGTCAGCGCCAGCAGCGGCAATTTCGCGGATGTTGTTGACGTTGACGCCGCCGTCGATTTCCA
This sequence comes from Pseudomonas sp. 1L-E-NC-VB-C3, assembly GCF_057291535.1. Classification (NCBI taxonomy): domain Bacteria; kingdom Pseudomonadati; phylum Pseudomonadota; class Gammaproteobacteria; order Pseudomonadales; family Pseudomonadaceae; genus Pseudomonas; species Pseudomonas sp. 1L-E-NC-VB-C3. The sequence goes on from NZ_JBXAWD010000001.1 coordinate 21,229, forward strand.
GGCGGATGTCGCGCCCCGAGGCGTCGATGATCGCCCGCGCTTCGCGCAGTTTGTCGAGGGTGCCGGGAATGAACTTCTGCCCGCCGAAGCCCGGGTTGACGCTCATCAGCAGAACCATGTCGACCTTGTCGATCACGTACTTGAGCACGTCCAGCGGGGTCGCAGGGTTGAACACCAGACCGGATTTGCAGCCACCTTCGCGGATCAGTTGCAGCGAGCGATCGACGTGCAAAGTGGCTTCCGGGTGGAAGGTGATGTAGGTCGCGCCGGCTTCAATGAAGTCGCCGACGATGCGGTCCACCGGGCTGACCATCAGGTGCGCGTCGATCGGCGCGGTGACGCCGTACTTGCGCAGCGCCGCGCAGACCATCGGGCCGATCGTCAGGTTGGGCACGTAGTGGTTGTCCATGACATCGAAGTGGACGAAGTCGGCGCCGGCGGCGAGAACGTTGTCCACTTCCTCGCCGAGGCGGGCGAAGTCGGCGGAGAGGATCGACGGAGCAATTACGAAGGGCTGCATGACGCACCTGTGCTGAGCTAAATCACGATGGCGCGCATTGTATACCTCAAGTTTCCACGCGCGCACCGGGACCGCGATGATTGGGTTGTGCCATGAGCCCTCAGCGACCGCGCCTCAGTAAGCCGCGCGGTAGATCTTCTCGATGTCGCCGGCGCTGAGTTTGCGCGGGTTGTTGCGCATCAAGCGCTCGATGCCGGCGGCCTCCACGGCCATCGCCGGAATTGCTTCCTCAGGTACGCCGAAACTGCGCAGCCCGGCAGGGATTTCCACCGCCGCGCACAGGTCGGTCATGGCCTGCACGGCTTTGTCCGCGGCTTCGCTGGCGCTCAGATGCGCGGTCCTCACGCCCATGGCTTCGGCAATATCCTGCATGCGTTCGACACAGGCCATTTTGTTCCAGGTCATCACATAGGGCAGCAGCAAGGCGTTGCTGACACCGTGGGCAATGTTGAAGCGCCCGCCCAGCGGATACGCCAACGCATGCACCGCACCGACCCCGGCGTTACCGAACGCCATGCCGGCCATGAGGCTGGCGGTGGCCATGTCTTCGCGCGCTTGCAGGTTGGCGCCGTTGGCGTAGGCCTTGGGCAAGGCGTTGGCGATCAGCTTTATCGCGCCAATGGCGAGGGAGTCGGTGATCGGCGAGGCATTCACCGACAGGTAGGATTCGATGGCGTGCACCAGTGCATCGACGCCACTGGCAGCAGTGACGCTGCGCGGACAGGTCAGGGTCATCTGCGGGCTGACCAGCGCCACATCCGGTAGGAGATAGTCGCTGACGATGCCTTTCTTCAACTGCGCGACCTTGTCGGAGAGGATCGCCACGTTGGTGACTTCGGAACCAGTGCCGGCGGTGGTGGGGATGGCGATCAGCGGCGGGCCTTTGCGCGGCACCTGATCGACGCCGAACAGATCTTCCAGCGCGCCGTGATATCCGGCGTATGCAGCGACACTCTTGGCGATGTCGATGGCGCTGCCGCCACCGAGGCCGATCAAGCCGTCATGGCCGCCTTCGCGATAGGCGCGCATGCAGTCTTCGACGATGGCGATTTCCGGATCGGGCAGTACACGGTCGAAAATCTCGTATTCGCGCCCGCCGAGTTGCACCAGCGCCAGTTCAACAGTACCGGACTTGACCAGCGCGGCGTCGGTGACGATCAGCGGATTGTCGATGTCCAGACGGGTGAGTTCAGCGGCCAGTTGTTCGATGGCTGCGGCGCCGGTGATCAGTTTATGAGCGATTTTGAACTGGGACAGACTCATGGTGCGCAGCCTCTTATAGATGTGGGAGCTGGGCACAAGATTAGCTGGGGATTTGGGGTTGTCTGCTATTCAGGGTGTGAATGGTTGATCGGATAGGAAGATCAAGAGCCCCTCACCCTAACCCTCTCCCGGAGGGAGAGGGGACTGACCGGGTTGTACTCTCGAAATACATCGACCTGAATTACCGAGTCGAACTCCGGCCGCGAAAGCCTCGAAGATCTGCTCCCTTCCCCCTCGCCCCCTTGGGGAGAGGGCTGGGGTGAGGGGTGGCTTTTGACCTTGATCTCAGACCTGCGCAGTACGCAGTTTCTCGCTACGCCCGCGCAGCCATTCCAGCGTCAGCAGCAGGATGACGGAGAAGGCAATCAGCAACGTCGCCGCCGCTGCAATCGTCGGGCTGAGGTTTTCGCGAATCCCGCTGAACATCTGCCGAGGCAATGTCGCCTGCTCAGGCCCGGCAAGGAACAGCGTCACTACCACTTCATCGAAAGAAGTCGCAAAGGCAAACAGCGCCCCGGAAATCACTCCCGGCGCAATCAGCGGCAAGGTCACCCGGCGGAATGCAGTCAGCGGCGATGCACCGAGACTCGCAGCAGCACGCACCAGGTTGTGATTGAAACCCTGCAACGTCGCCGACACGGTGATGATCACAAACGGCACACCCAATACCGCATGCACGACGATCAGCGAGAAGAAGCTGTTACCCAGCCCCAGTGGCGCGAAGAACAGATAGCTGGCCACGCCAATGATCACCACCGGCACCACCATCGGCGAAATCACCAGCGCCATCACCAGTGACTTGCCAGGGAAGTCGCCACGGGTCAGGCCGATCGCCGCCAGCGTGCCGAAGATCATCGCCAGCACCGTCGCCGCCGGGGCGACGATGATGCTGTTCTTCAGCGCGCGCATCCATTCCGCCGAGGCGAAGAAGTCGTGGTACCACTGCAGCGAGAAACCCTGCAGCGGGTACACCAGAAAACTCCCCGAGTTGAACGACAGCGGCACGATCACCAGCACCGGCAGGATAAGGAACAACAGAATCAGGCCGCAGAGAATCCGCAGGCTGTAGAACCACACCCGTTCGATGGGCGACATGTAAGGACTCAGCATCGCAAATTCCCCTTAGCTCAGGCGCAAGCGACTGGCGCCGACCAGCCAGCTGTAGATCAGATAAAGCACCACGGTCGCCAGCAACAGCAAGCCGCCGAGCGCGGTGGCCATGCCCCAGTTGATGCTGGTGTTGGTGTAGAAAGCGACGAAGTAGCTGACCATTTGGTCGTTCGGGCTGCCGAGCAGCGCCGGGGTGATGTAGTAGCCGATCGCGAGGATGAACACCAACAGGCAGCCGGCGCCAACGCCGGCGTAGGTCTGCGGGAAGTACACCCGCCAGAAACTGGCGAACGGATGACAGCCGAGGGAAATCGCCGCGCGCATGTAGGTCGGCGAGATGCCTTTCATCACGCTGTAGATCGGCAGAATCATGAACGGCAGCAGAATGTGCACCATCGAGATGTACACGCCGGTGCGGTTGAACACCAGTTCCAGCGGTTTATCGATGATGCCCATGGCCAACAGCGCACTGTTGATCAGACCGCCCGATTGCAGCAGCACGATCCACGCTGCGACCCGCACCAGAATCGAAGTCCAGAACGGCAGCAGCACCAGGATCATCAGCAGGTTGCTCTGCCGCGAAGGCAGGTTCGCCAGCAGATAAGCCAGTGGATAGGCGAGCAGCAGGCAGATCGCGGTGATGACCAGGCCCATCCAGAAGGTGCGGGCGAAGATGTCGAGGTAGATAGCCTGATCCGGGGTGGCCGGGGCCAGTTCGCCGAGATCATCGATACGGTGATCGACTGCCGCCAGCAGGTAATACGGAGTGATGCTGCTGGTGTTGCGTTTCACCGCTTGCCAATAAGCCGGATCGCCCCAGCGCTCGTCGAGCGCTTCCAGCGCTTCCTTATAAGAAGCCGGTTCGCTGGCGAACGGCAGCGCCCGGGCGGTTTTGGTCAGCAGGCTGCGATAGCCGGCCAACTCCATGTTCAAGCGCTTGGACAGATCGCCCAGCGTCTGGTTTTTGCGGGCTTCGGCGAGGTCTTCGCTGGCCGCCTTGTACACCGGTTCGGCCGGCAGACCACGGCCGTCCCAACTCGCGATGGCAGTGACAGTGCGCGGCATGCCGCCAACCACTTCCGGGTTGCCGACGCTTTTATAGAGCAGCGCCACGATCGGCACCAGAAACACCAGCAGCAGAAACAGCACCAGTGGCGCAATCAGTGCCTGGGCCTTCCAGCGGTTGACCCGCTCGGCGTGCTTGAGCTTCTGCTTCAAAGTGGGGCTGGCGCCCTCGTTCAGGGGAACGGCGATGGCCATGACGTACTCCGCAAATCTTTGATCGTTACAGAGGTGGCGAACCACCTCTGTTGCGTTGAAACACTGCTACCTGTGGGAGCGAGCCTGGTGGCGAGGGGATTTATCCCCGTTCGGCTGCGCAGCAGTCGTAAAACCTGAGAATGCGGTTTATCTGACCCACCGAGCGGGTATGGCTTTGGGGCTGCTTCGCAACCCGACGGGGATAAATCCCCTCACCACAAAAGCCCCCTTGCCATCTCCATACAGGTAAATAAGTGGTTATTTCGCCGCCCAGGAATTGAAACGCTGTTCCAGTTGCTCGCCGTTGTCAGCCCAGAAGCTGACGTCGATCTGCACCTGGTTGGCGATGTTTTCCGGGGTGGTCGGCATGTCTTTCAGGACATCCTTGGCCAGCAGCGGCACGGCTTGGGTGTTGGCCGGGCCGTAGGCGATGTTTTCCGAGTAGGTCTTTTGCTGCTGCGGCTGCACCGAGAAGGCGATGAATTTCTTCGCCGCTTCGGCGCGTTTGGCATCCAGACCTTTCGGGATAGCCCAGGCGTCGAAGTCGTAGATGCCGCCGTTCCACACCACTTTCAGGTTGGATTCTTTCTGCACCGCCGCAATGCGACCGTTGTACGCCGAGCTCATCACCACGTCACCGGAAGCGAGGTACTGCGGCGGTTGTGCACCGGCTTCCCACCACTGAATGCTTGGCTTGAGCTCATCGAGCTTCTTGAAGGCGCGATCCTGGCCGCCCTTGCTCGCCAGCTCTTTGTAGACGTCTTTGGGCGCCACGCCATCGGCCATCAGCGCGAATTCGAGGGTGTACTTGGCGCCTTTGCGCAGGCCGCGCTTGCCCGGGAATTTCTTGGTGTCCCAGAAATCCGCCCAACTGGTCGGCGCGGTTTTCAGCTTGTCAGCGTTGTAAGCCAGTACGGTCGACCAGACGAAGAAACCTACGCCGCACGGCTGAATGGCGCCTTTGACGTAGTCTTCGGTCTTGCCGAACAGGGCCGGGTCGAGTTGCTCGAACATGTCTTCGTCGCAACCCCGGGACAGCTCTGGCGATTCAACTTCGACCAGATCCCACGACACGCTCTTGGTGTCGACCATGGCTTTGACCTTGGCCATCTCGCCGTTGTATTCGCCAGCGACGATCTTGCCGTTACCCGCCGCTTCCCACGGTGCATAGAAGGCTTTGACTTGCGCCGCCTTGTTCGCCCCGCCAAACGACACCACGGTCAAGTCCGGGCCGGCGGCCATTGCGCCGGTCGCACCCATCAGGCCCAGAGTCAGGGCGGTGAACTTCAGGGATCTCAACATTTATTGTTCTCTCCACGTGCAGGGTTGGTGTTGGTATTGCCGGGGCGCTTAGTGCGCCTCTAAAAGCGGATCGAGCGCACGAACGTGCTCGACCTGCCAGCCAAGCGGTACCACGTCGCCGACGCTGAGCGCAGGATCGAGCTCGGCAATCGGTTGTTTCACGAAGAAGTCGGTCTTGCCGCAGACTTCCAGGCGCACCCGGACGTGGTCGCCCAGATAGATGAATTCCGCCACCCTCCCTGAGAAGCGGTTGACGCATTGATCGCTCGAACCGTTGAGGCTGACGCGCTCCGGACGGATCGACAGGGTCACCGGTTCGCCGGTCTGGCCAACGTTGACGGCCAGCGCCTCGACCTTTTCGCCACGGCCCAACTCGACCACACAGCGCTCGCCGCTCTGGCTGAGCAGGCGGCCGTTGAGGCGGTTGTTCTCGCCAATGAAGTTGGCGACGAAGGTGTTTTTCGGTTCTTCGTAAAGCGTGCGCGGCGGCGCAATCTGCTGGATCTCGCCTTGATGGAACACCGCGACGCGGTCGGACATGGTCAGTGCTTCGCCCTGGTCGTGGGTCACGTAGACCACGGTCACGCCGAGGCGCTGGTGCAGGTGCTTGATCTCCATCTGCATGTGTTCACGCAGTTGTTTGTCGAGGGCGCCCAGCGGTTCGTCCATCAGTACCAGTTGCGGCTCGAACACCAACGCGCGGGCCAGTGCCACACGCTGCTGCTGACCGCCGGACAACTGCGCCGGATAACGCGAGGCGAAGGCATCGAGCTGAACCATACTGAGGACTTTCTTCACCCGCTCGCTGACATCGCTTTTATTCAGGCCGCGCACGGTCAACGGGAAAGCAAGGTTCTCCGCGACAGTCATGTGCGGGAACAGCGCGTAGTTCTGGAACACCATGCCGATATCGCGCTTGTGCGGCGGCACGTTGTTGATCGAACGCCCGGACAGAAGGATTTCACCGGCGGTCGGCGTTTCGAATCCGGCGAGCATCATCAGGCTGGTGGTCTTGCCGGAACCGGACGGCCCGAGCAGGGTGAGGAATTCGCCTTTGCGAATGTCCAGGTTGAGGTCTTTGACGATCAGGTTCTCGCCGTCGTAGCTCTTCTGCACACCACGAAAGCTGACCAGCACATCACTGGTCCCTGCGCTTGTATCGACCTGGCTCATACCCACACCTTTGTTGTTGATGACTGCTTGTTCATCAAGCCTAGTGGCTGGCGGCGGCCACGCAAATCGGGGCGCAGGAGAGAATCGCTTAAGCGCAATGGAAGGTTGGGGGTAGGGATTGCCCTACAAGGATGGCGCGTTTGGGCAAACGCAGCGGCAAGGGGCAAGCTGCAAGCCGCTAGTAAAGGCAAAAGCGTCTGTCGCTAATGGATATGCCAACTCCGAACCTGTGGGAGCGAGCCTGCTCGCGAATGCGGTGGGTCATCAAACTGAATGGCTGACTGTTACGCCGCCTTCGCGAGCAGGCTCGCTCCCACATGAGGGCGGTGACGGTCAAAGGAGTTTGTGCTCCATCGCATATTTCACCAGCTCCGCCAGCGAGGTGATGTTGAGCTTCTGCATCAGCCGCGCCTTGTGCGTGCTGATGGTCTTGCTGCTCAAGGCCAGTTGCTGGGCGATATCGTTGACGTTGGCGCCTTGGGCCAGGCGTTCGAACACCGAGAATTCGCGTTCTGACAACAGCGAATGCAGCGGCCGGGTATCGGTCAGGCCGACTTCGAAGACCATGCGGTCGGCCAGTTCCGGGTCAATGTAACGCCCGCCCGCCGCAACTTTGCGGATCGCCGTGAGCAGCAGCGCCGGATCGCTGTCCTTGGTCGCATACCCGGCCGCGCCGACCTTCAATGCGCGCGCGGCCATTTGCGCTTCGTCGTGCATCGACAGCACCAGAATCGCCGGCGGATTGTTCAGTGCACGAATGCGCGGGATAGCTTCCAGGCCGTTGACGCCGGGCATGGAGATGTCCAGCAGCACCACCTCGCACGGCACGCTGCGCAGGGTTTCGAGCAGTTGCTCGCCATTGCTCGCCTCCCCCACCACTTGCAGATCCTTGGCCAAGCCGATCAGTTGCTTGATGCCCTCGCGGACGATGGTGTGGTCTTCGGCTACCAGTACACGGATCACGTTCTTCTCCAGATTTCAGGTACACACCAATCCCTGTGGGAGCGAGCCTGCTCGCGAAGGCGTCAGCACTCACAATACAAAACCTCAGACCTCACTTACCGGCACCCACACTTGAAGACTGGTGCCCTCCCCCGGCTCACTCACAAGCTCCAGCCGCCCGCCCATGATCAGCACCCGCTCACGCATACCGACCAGACCAAACGACGTCGGCCTACCCTCGGCCGCGACAAATCCTACGCCATCATCGCTGACCGTCAGGCACAATTCATCGCCATCCAGCGCCAGCGTCAACTCCACCGTATGTGCCTGAGCATGGCGCATCACGTTGGTCAGCGCTTCCTGCAGAATCCGGAACAGCCCCACCGCTTTGGCATCGCTGAGCGCCGGCAGATTGTCCGGCACCTGCACCAGACACGGAATCTGCGTGCGCGCCTCGAAACGCCGCGCCTGCCACTCGATGGCCGAGGCAATCCCGGCATCCAGAATCGGCGGACGCAACGCGGTCGCCACATCGCGCACCAGCTGAAATAACTGTGCGATCAGGCGCTTCATGCTGTTGAGCCGCTCGTTGAGTCCCGGATCGAGTTGCGCGTAGGCCAATTCGCACATCGATGTCTCCAGTTTCAGCACGGTGAGCATCTGTCCCAACTCATCATGGACTTCCCGGGCGATGCGCGCCTTCTCTTCTTCACGCACGCTTTCCAGGTGCGCCGACAGTTCGCGCAGTTGCTCGCGCGAGGCCGCCAGTTCCAGCTCGATGCGTTTGCTTTCGCTGATGTCCCAGACAATGCCGTCCCACACGTAGGCGCCATCCTCCAGCTGGCGGGTGATCGCCTTGATCTCGGCCCAGCGCTGCTCGCCCCGGCGCGTGACGATGCGGCCCTGCCACGACCAATCGCTGTCAGTGTCCAGCGCCTGATCCTGGGTACGGTGATAACTGGCCCTGTCATCGGGGTGCACCAGACTGCGCAGGCCCATGTCGCGATGGGCGATGGCTGCCGGTGCATAACCGACCAGACTTTCGCTGCCCTCACTGATGTAGGCAAAGTCGATCTGCCCGGTGACCGGTGCCCGCTCCAGCCTGAACACCAGACCCGGAACGTTGGCGGCGATGCCTTGCAGGCGCGCCTCGCTTTCCTGCAAAGCGGCGAGCGCGCGGCGGCGGTCGGTGACGTCGGTGAGGTAGACCACCAGATATTCACTGTCGCGAAAACGCAGAAAACTCAAAGACACGTCGGCCGGCAGTACGTTGCCATCGGCGCGCAGGCAGCTGGTTTCGAAGCTCAGCGGCCCTTCTTCACTGGCCCGCGCACGCTTCCACAGATTGAGCCAGCGATCCATGTGCAGGCCGGGCTCGAAATCGATCAGTGGCCGTTCGATCAGCCCGCCCGAGGGATAGCCGAGCATGTTTTCCGCTGCGCGGTTGGCGTAGCGCACATGGCTGTCCCAATTGACCCAGAGGATGCCGACGGTGCTTTGATCGATGGAAAACTGCGTCAGCCGCAGCGCCTCTTCACTGGCCGCGCGCAACGCAATGTCTTCGCGGGCGCTGAGCAGGCGTTGTTCGAGGCTGTGCTGTTGGCGCCGCTGCCAGACCACGATGGCCGCGCAACTGAGCAGCATCACCGCGAACAACAGGCTGAGGTTCTGCCAGAACCCCGGCGACTCGGTCAGCCGTGGGTATTTCGGCTGCAGCCATTGGTTGTGCAGTTGTTCCAGATCCTTGGCCGGTATTGCGCGCAAGGCGCTCTGGACGATGCCGGCCAGTTCCGGCCAATCGCGCCGCGAGGCCACGCGCAGCAACTGCGGCAGGCCGATATCGCCGACCACCACCAGTTCGGCAAACTCCGGCTCCACCGACAGACGCCCCAACTGCGCTTCGTCGACCACCGCGTAGGAGGCTTGCTGACTCAACAGCAGCTGCAAGGCCTGACGCTCCAGCGGCACGCCTTGCAGATTCAAGTGCGGATAGTTGCTGCGCAGATAATCGGCGGTGCTGCTCGGCATACGCACGGCGACGCGGGTCTGGCTGTCGAGTTTTTCCAGATCGACCGCGCCGCTGCTTTTCTGATCGCTGACCACCAATTGCGGGACGCGCATGTACGGGTCGGAAAACTGCCAGAGACGCAGCGCGCTGGGTGTCTGGCTGAGGCCCGGAGCGATGTCGATCTCGCCCTCGCGCAAAGCGTTTTCCAACTGCCCGAGATCCTGAAAGTTGCGCCAGCTCAGTTCCACGCCGAGGGTTTTGGCCAACAGTTTCATCAACTCGACATTGGCCCCGGACAATCGCTGCAGGCGCCGATCGTAGGTCGCGTAGGGCGCCTGCAAGACCAGGCCGACGCGCAATTCGTTGTGCTGCGCCAGCCATTGCTGCTGCTCTGGCGACAATTGCGCGGCATGGCCCGGCGGCGCAGGCGCCGCCCAGCCCATCAAGGGAAACCACAAACAGCCGATAACCCACAGGCAGCAAAATCGCTTCATTGAAGTCTCATACACTGACAAATTCTGACCAACCCATTAGGCTGCCGGGATACTTTCTGGCCTGGAATAACCGATGCCCTCTGTCTACCGCCTGGCACTGCCAGCATTGTGCCTGTCGCTGATCCTGCCTTGTGCGTTTTCCGCCGAAGCCGCCGACCCGGCGCCCGCCGCCACGGATAAACCCGCCGAGGAAAAACCGGCCGAGCGCCAGCCACTGCTTGAGCGTAGTCAGGAAGAGGCCGCCGCACTGCAACGTAAACTGCCGGCGCAAGAGCAGCAACAACTGCAGGCTGGCAGCGACACTTTCCTCGCCCTGTGGAAACCGGCCAACAGCGCCGAACCCAAAGGCGCGGTGATCATCGTTCCCGGTGCCGGCGAAACCGCTGACTGGCCGCAGGCAGTTGGCCCGTTGCGAGGCAAATTGCCGGATGCCGAGTGGAGCAGCCTGAGTATCACCCTGCCGGATCTGCAAAGCGACGCCATTGCTCCGCGCGTAATCGAACCGGCCGCCGCGCCGAAAGCCCCGGAAACCACAAGCAAAGACGCCACCACCGCACAACCGATCGAACAGGCCGCTGGCGGTGAAGCGGAAGTCGCCGAACAGGTAGTGGCCGAGACCAGCGAAGAACAAACCAAAGCCGACGCCGAGCGCATTTTCGGACGGATCGACGCGGCGATTGCCTACGCCGAACAGCAAAGCGCGCGCAGCATTGTCGTGCTCGGTCACGGCACCGGTGCCTACTGGGCGGCGCGTTTTCTCAGCGAGCGACAAACGCCGCAGGTGGAAAAACTGGTCATGGTTGACGCGCAAGCACCAGCCAAAGCCCTGCCGCCACTCGCCGAACTGACGCCGACACTGAAGCTGCCGACGGTGGATATTTTCTACATGGACAGAGCGCTGGATCGCAACGCAGCGCTGGAGCGCATGCAAGCGAGCAAGCGCCTGAAGACCTCGGCGTTCAGCCAGGTGGCGCTGAAGGTGTTGCCGGACAAGAAGGCTGAGCAGGAACAGTTGTTTCGGCGGGTGCGGGGCTGGTTGAATCCTCAGGCTGTTGACTGACTGTCACACCGAATCGCCCTTAATTCGCGAGCAGGCTCGCTCCCACATTGGATCTATGCACAATTCAATGTGGGAGCGAGCCTGCTCGCGAAGGGGCAAGCACAAGCAACACCCATCTAACTTCTAGCGAAAATCCCGCCGCTCGCGAATCAGCGTATAGGCGCTATGCAGTTCCCGCGTACGCTCGGTCGCGTCACGCACCTGCGCCGGGGTCGCGCCGCTGCCGGCGATTTTGTCCGGGTGATGGCGACTGAGCAATCGCCGGTAAGCGCGCTTGATCTGTGCCGGCTCGCTGCTCGCCGACACCCCAAGCAGCTTCATCGCCTCCTGATAGCTCACTGCCGCACTGACGATCGGCCGCTTGCCCGGCTCGTAATCGCTGGCCAGCGCTTGCACCTGCTGCGACGTCCAGCCGAGCCACTTGCCCCACTGCGCCAGCAACTCGCGTTCGCTGACCCCGGCGCGACCATCAGCCCAAACCATTCGCCAACAGGCGCGCAACACACCTTCGGCCGCGTGCGGTTGCGCACTCAAACGACGCAGATAGCCGCGCAGATTGTCGCTGCCGGACTTGCCGCGATTGAACGCGGCAATCGCCCGTCGAGTCGCCGGTTCGCTCATTTCCAATGCGCGCATTTCATTGCGCGCCTGCTGGATATGCCCGTCAGTGACGCGCCCGTCGCTCTTGGCCAGACGCCCGAGCAACACGAACAGCAATTCATCGTTGCGCAGCATCGGCCGGCCACCGAGCTTTTCGCGTAAGTGTCCCCAGCTTTGCAAGTGCAGGCGCCGATCCAGCGCCTGCCCCAACAACGCCCCAAGCATGGCCCCCGGAATGCTGGCAATCGCGTACCCCACTCCGGCTCCAATCAGAGTCCCTGGCCACAGCATCTCAGTGACTCGCTTCTATCAAGGCTTCGGCTTCGGCCAGACGCTCGTGGGTACCGACATCCACCCAATGCCCCTTCAGGCGCTCGCCCGTCACTTCACCTTTGGCCATGGCCTTGCGCAGCAGCGGCGCGAGCTTGAATGCGCCATCGCTGCAACCATCGAACAACTGCGGATGCAGCACGGCGATGCCGCTGTAGGTCAGCGTCTGCGCATCAGGCTCGCCGTCCTGCACTTTGCCGTCGATGAGAGTGAAGTCGCCTTTCGGGTGATGCGCCGGATTGTCCGCCAGCACCAGATGCGCCAGGCCATTGATCGGCTGGTGCAGCACGCTGAAGTCGTAATCGGTCCAGATGTCGCCGTTGACCACCAGAAACGCATCGTCACCTAGTAACGGCAGCGCACGGAAAATCCCGCCACCGGTTTCCAGCGGCTCGCCTTCCGGCGAGTACTGGATGCTCAGGCCGAAACGCGAACCGTCGCCCAGATGATCCTCGATCTGCTGACCAAGCCAGGCGTGGTTGATGACGATTTCGTTGAAACCTGCGGCCGCGAGGGCGTGCAGGTGATACTCGATCAGCGGCACGCCAGCGGCCTGCACCAGCGGTTTCGGCGTGGTCAGGGTCAGCGGGCGCATGCGCTCGCCTTTGCCCGCCGCCAGAATCATTGCCTTCATGCCGTCGCTCCAGCACGCAAGCTGCTGAACAGCGCTTGCAGCTCCGCCAGTTCAGGACGGCGGACGATCACTGCTTCTATATAAGAGAAGAAGCGCGGCACATCGGCCAGATAACGCGGCTTGCCATCGCGATGGCAGATACGCGCGAAGATGCCGATGACTTTCAGGTGACGTTGCACGCCCATCAAGTCGCTGGCGCGCAGGAAGTCTTCGAAATCAGCTTGCACCGGAATGTCCAGTGCCGAGGCTTGCTGCCAATAACTTTCCAGCCAGCCGCGTACACGTTCTTCCGGCCAGCTGAGGAAAGCGTCCTTGAACAGGCAAGTCACGTCGTAGGTCACCGGGCCGTACACCGCGTCCTGGAAGTCCAGCACGCCAGGGTTCGGCTCGCTGAGCATCAGGTTGCGCGGCATGTAGTCGCGGTGCACCAGCACTTTCGGCTGCGCCAGCGCGCTGTCGATCAAGAGCTCGCTGATGTGCTGCCACTGTTGCTGCTGGGCCGCATCGAACTCGACGCCCAGCTCATGCTTGACGTACCACTCGGGGAACAACTCAAGCTCACGACGCAACAAGGCGACGTCGTAACTGGGCAACGGCGCAACCATCGGCAACTGTTGAAAAGCCAACAGCGCTTGCAGGGCATCGTGGAATAACGCGTCGGCATTTTCGCCATCGATGACGTCGAGATAGGTCTTGTTGCCCAGGTCATTGAGCAAAAGAAAACCGCGTTCGAGGTCTTCGGCGTAAATTTTCGGCACATTAATTCCGGATTTCGCCAGCAAAAAAGCGATATCCACGAACGGTTTGCAGTTTTCCTGGGGTGGCGGCGCGTCCATCACGACGAAGCTGCGACCATCGCCCTCCCAGCGGAAGTAGCGGCGGAAACTCGCGTCGCTGCTGGCCGCGGTCAACGTGGCCGGGGGCACGGTGCCCCAGCCCTGCTCGGCAAACAGCTTTGCCAACTGCTCATCGAGCCAAACTTTCAGGTGTTGCAAGCGTACATCTTGGTCAGGCATTGCAAGGGTCTCCGACGGCGCTAGCCGTCAAGCGGGTCATGCTTTATTATCCAGCATCTTTTTCAGACCATCGAGAGGCGTGCGGCCCACACCGCGGGCAGATGGCACGCAGGAAGCCCGGACTAATAAGATGGCATTGAAATCCCCCGCGTTTCGTAAAAAATTTCCATTGTTGGTAACCGGCAGTCTGCTGGCTATGCAACCTCTGGCCAGTCAATTCGTTGTTGCCGCCGAGCAGTATGACTGCTCCGTCTCGGCTACGGGTGGCTGGGACTGTGCGCCCAAGTCGCCCGCCGCGGCATTGCCGCCGCGCCCGGTGCATGACGGCAGTGCCGTCAGCGCCGCCGGCGAGCCTGCGGCCGACAAGGGTTCCGACGCCGACACTGGCGCGAAAACCGCACTGGTCACCGAGTCCAAGGGCCGCGGCCTGAAATCCCGTAGCGAAGACTACAGTCACCTCGACTGGGTTCCGCGCGAGAAGCTCACCGCCGCCCAATTGGCCGAGACCGGTCCTTACTGCTCTGGTTCCTATATCGAACCGATTCGTCCTGGCATGAATGACAAGACGAATAAAAGTGACGCGCCGACCTTCATCGGTGCCAAAGCGTCGCGTTACGAGCAGGACACCCAGGTCGCCAGCCTTGCCGGTGACGTGATCATGCGTCAGGGCAGCATGCAGGTCGAAGCCGACGAGGCCAATCTGTATCAGGCCGAGAGCCGTGGCGAACTGGCCGGCAACGTGCGCATCCGCGACAACGGCGCGCTGATCGTCGGCGACCACGCCGATGTACAGCTCGACACTGGTGAAGCCAAGGTCGACAACGCCGAATACGTGATGCACAAATCGCGCATCCGCGGTAACGCGCTGTATGCCAAGCGTGCCGAAAACGCGATCATCCGCTTGAAGGACGGCACGTACACCACGTGCGAACCGAACAGCAACGCGTGGCAGCTCAAGGGCAACAACATCACCTTGAACCCGGCGACCGGTTTCGGCACCGCGACCAACGTGACGTTGCGCGTCAAAGACATCCCGATTCTGTACACCCCGTACATCTACTTCCCGATCGACGACCGTCGCCAGTCAGGCTTCCTGCCGCCGACCATCGGTTCGGGCAGCGACACCGGCTTCATGCTGGTCACCCCGTACTACTTCAACCTGGCGCCGAACTATGACGCCACGTTGTACCCGCGTTACATGAGCAAGCGCGGCATGCTGGTGGAGGGTGAGTTCCGCTACCTGACCAAGTCGAGTGAAGGTCAGTTCGGTGCGGCGTACCTCAATGATGAGAACGACGATCGCAAGCTTCAGTCCGACTACAAAGACACTCGCTATATGTACAACTGGCAGCACAAGGGCGGGCTCGATTCCCGTGTGCTCACAGAAGTTGATTACACCAAGATCAGCGATCCGTATTACTTCCAGGATCTGCAGACCGATCAGATTGGTGTGAAGAGCGATGATTTCGTCAATCAGCAGGGTGCGGTCAGCTACCGTGGCGACAACTACACCGCACGCCTGAATGCTCAGCAATATCAGCTGGCTACCGTTTCCAACATCACACCATATGGTCGTCTGCCGCAGATCACCTTCAATGGTCAGCTGCCGTACCATCCGGAAGGTCTGAATTTCGATTACGAGACCGAGCTGGTTCGTTTCGATCGCGATCTACGTGATGGCGACTTCATCAATGAAGATGGCATTGCCGAACGTCGTCTGGACACAAACATCAGCGGTCTGGCCCGCGCCAACGGTGATCGCCTGAATCTGAAGCCGGGCGTCAGCCTGCCGATGAACTGGACGTATGGTTTCCTCAAACCATCGTTGAAGTATCAGTACACGCAGTATCAGCTTGATCTGGATAACACCGGCAAATCCCAGATTGATGCGCTGTCGCCGGAAAACCAGAAGCTTTATGGCAAGTTCGACAGCAACCAGAGCCGTGGCGTCCCGATTGCCAGCATCGACAGCGGCCTGTATTTCGATCGCGATACTTCCTACTTCGGCAAGAATTACCGCCAGACTCTGGAACCGCGCCTGTTCTACCTCTATGTTCCCGAGACAGATCAGGAAGACATTCCAGTATTCGACACCAGCGAATATACCTTCAATTACTCTTCGCTGTTCCGCGACAACCGCTTCTCCGGCGCCGACCGTGTAGGCGACGAGAACAAACTATCGCTGGGCGTTACCAGTCGCTGGATCGAAGAAGACGGGTTTGAACGTCAGCGCATCAGCGTGGGCCAGGCGTACTACTTCAAGAACCGCGAAGTGCAATTGCCTGGTATCGATGCGAAAACTCGTGAAGACTCCAAATCCAGTGTTTCGCCGTACGCGCTCGAATATGAATACCGCTGGAACCGTGACTGGCGCGCCACTGCCGATTACAACTGGGATCCGGACAGCCGCAGCCCGCGCTCCGGCAGCGCGATGTTCCATTACCAGCCTGCGGACAACCCGAACAAGGTCATCAACGCCGGTTACCGCTATCGCAACGACCAGGTTCGATACGATCAGAATACTGGTCAATGGTCGGTGGGCGGCGGCGACTACGGCACCCCGGGTCAACCTGGCTACGTGAAGGACTACTACAAGATCCAGCAGCATGACTTCTCGGTCATCTGGCCGATCGTTCCGCAGTGGAACGCCATCAGTCGCTGGCAGTACGACTACAACCGCAATCGCACGCTGGAAGCCTTCGGTGGTTTCGAATACGACAACTGCTGCTGGAAACTGCGCCTGATCAACCGTTACTGGGTCGCCTATGACGAAAACAGTCAGAACGCCCCGGAAAACGAAAAAGGCGACCATGGCATCTTCCTCCAAATTGTTCTGAAGGGACTCGGCGGCCTGACTGGCGCCAAGGTAGAGAGCTTCCTCGACAAAGGCATTCAAGGTTATCGTGAACGTGAAGACCAAGCTTTCTGATTGTCTGCGCCCGCTGCTGCTGGGCGCGCTGTTCCTGGGTACGGCGGCCAACGCCGCCGTACAGTCCATCGATAAAGTGGTGGCGATCGTCGATAACGACGTGGTCATGCAGAGCCAACTGGACCAGCGCGTTCACGAAGTTCAGCAGACCATCGCCAAGCGCGGTGGCGGTCTGCCGCCTCCGGGCGTGCTCGATCAGCAAGTGCTCGAGCGTCTGATCGTCGAAAACCTGCAACTGCAGATCGGCGAACGCTCGGGCATCCGCATCACTGACGAAGAGTTGAACCAGGCTGTCGGCACCATTGCTCAGCGCAACAACATGAGTGTCGATCAGTTTCGTGCTGCGCTCGCTCGTGACGGCCTGAACTATGACGACGCCCGTGATCAGATCAAGCGCGAGATGATCATCAGCCGTGTGCGTCAGCGTCGTGTGGCGGAGCGTATCCAGGTGTCCGAGCAGGAAGTGAAGAACTTCCTCGCCTCCGACCTCGGTAAGATGCAGCTGTCCGAAGAACTGCACTTGGCCAACATCCTGATTCCGACCCCGGAAAGCGCCAACTCTGAAGCCATTCAGAGCGCTTATCGTCAGGCGATGGATGTATACCAGCAGCTCAAGCAAGGCGCCGACTTCGGTCAGATGGCCGTGGCCAAATCCGGTAGCGACAACGCGCTGGAAGGCGGCGAGATGGGCTGGCGTAAAGCCGCACAACTGCCACCTCCGTTCGATCGTGAGCTGAGCAGCATGGCGGTTGGCGACATCACTCAGCCTGCGCGCACGCCGGGCGGCTTCATCATTCTGAAGCTGCTGGGCAAACGTGGCGGCGAAGCGCAGATGCGCGACGAAGTGCATGTCCGCCACATCCTGGTCAAGCCGAGCCCGATCCGCGACGAAGCCAAGACCAAGGCACTGGTGCAATCGTTGTATGACCGCATCACCGCCGGCGAAGACTTTGCCGAGCTGGCGAAAAACTACTCGGAAGACCCGGGTTCCGCCCTCAACGGCGGCGACCTGAACTGGATCGACCCGAACGTGCTGGTACCGGAATTCCGCGAAGTGATGGCTTCGACCCCACAAGGTCAGCTGTCCAAGCCATTCCAGACCCAATACGGCTGGCACGTGCTGGAAGTCCTTGGCCGTCGCGCCACTGACGGCACCGAACAGGCCCGTGAGCAGCAAGCCATGACCGTACTGCGTAACCGCAAATACGATGAAGAGCTGCAAACCTGGCTGCGTCAGATCCGTGACGAAGCGTACGTAGAGATCAAACTCCCTGGCGCAGACCAGGCAGCGCAGTGAAACCCACGCGTTTCGCGCTGACACCCGGCGAACCAGCCGGCATCGGTCCCGACCTGTGCCTGCTGCTCGCCTCGCAAGCCCAGCCACATCCCCTGATTGCCATCACCAGCCGCGACCTGCTCCTTGAGCGGGCCGCGCAGTTGGGGCTGGCCGTCAATCTGCTGGATGTCGCGCCGGGTCAGTGGCCAGATGTTCCAGCACCGGCCAACAGCCTGTACGTCTGGGACACGCCGCTCAGCGCACCGGTAATCGCCGGGCAACTGGACAAGGCCAACGCGGCATTCGTCCTCGAAACCCTGACCCGCGCCGGCAACGGCTGCCTGAATGGCGACTTCGCCGGGATGATCACCGCGCCGGTGCACAAAGGTGTGATCAACGAGTCGGGGATCGCGTTCTCTGGACACACTGAATTTCTCGCCGACCTGACGCACACCGCGCAGGTAGTGATGATGCTGGCCACTCGCGGTTTGCGCGTGGCGCTGGTCACCACCCACCTGCCCCTGCGCGAGATTGCCGACGCGATCACCCCTGAACGGCTCGAGCGAGTGACGCGAATCCTGCACGCCGACCTGCAAGACAAATTCGGCATCGCCCGGCCACGCATCCTGGTCTGCGGCCTCAACCCGCATGCCGGTGAAGGCGGCCACCTGGGCCATGAAGAAATCGACATCATCGAACCGACATTAGAGCGCCTGCGCGGCGAGGGCATGGACCTTCGTGGCCCGCTGCCTGCCGACACTCTGTTTACCCCCAAATATCTGGAGCACTGCGACGCAGTGCTGGCGATGTACCACGACCAGGGCTTGCCCGTGCTCAAGTACAAAGGCTTCGGCGCTGCCGTCAACGTGACGCTGGGCCTGCCGATCATCCGCACCTCGGTCGACCATGGCACCGCCCTGGATCTGGCCGGCAGCGGCAGGATCGACACCGGCAGCCTGCAAGTCGCCCTGGAAACCGCCTACCAGATGGCCGAGACCCGTTTATGAACGAGCAATATCAACACAAGGCGCGCAAACGCTTTGGTCAGAACTTCCTGCACGATGCCGGCGTTATCGACCGCATCCTGCGCTCCATCCATGCCAAGCCTGACGATCGCCTGCTGGAAATCGGCCCCGGTCAGGGTGCGCTGACGCAGGGCCTGCTCGGCTCCGGCGCGCAACTCGACGTAGTGGAACTCGACAAGGATCTGATCCCGATCCTCAATCAGCAGTTTGCCGGCATGAGTAATTTCAACCTGCATCAGGGCGATGCGCTGAAGTTCGACTTCAATACGCTGAACGCCGCACCGAACAGCCTGCGGGTGGTTGGCAACCTGCCGTACAACATCTCCACGCCGCTGATTTTTCATCTGCTGAACAACGCCGGCATCATTCGTGACATGCACTTCATGTTGCAGAAAGAAGTGGTCGAGCGCCTGGCCGCAGGCCCGGGTGGCGGTGACTGGGGTCGTCTGTCGATCATGGTCCAGTACCATTGCCGCGTGGAACATCTGTTCAACGTCGGCCCGGGCGCATTCAACCCGCCGCCGAAAGTCGACTCGGCGATCGTTCGTCTGGTGCCCCACGCGGTACTGCCGCACCCGGCCAAGGATCACAAGTTGCTGGAGCGCGTGGTACGCGAAGCCTTCAATCAGCGCCGCAAAACCTTGCGCAACACCCTCAAGCAATTGCTCAGCAATGCCGAAATCGAAGCCGCCGGCGTCGATGGCAGCCTGCGTCCCGAGCAACTGGATCTGGCTGCATTCGTGCGTCTGGCCGACCAGCTCGCGATACAGGTCCCGGCAGCTCCCGCCGCCGACTGACCCGCGATGAACGCTATCGGGCAGCACACCACTCTGGTTTACTGCCCGATACTTGCCTAGACTGATTCCCCATCAGCTACGCCCCGCGTTCCGCTTCATTAAGGCCTTCTTGCATGTCCGATTCCCGTTATCAGGTCGATGTCAGCGTCGTCACCCGCTATCTGCCAGACCAATCGCAACCCGAACACGACCGTTTCGCCTTCGCCTACACCATCACCGTACAGAACAACGGCAAGGTTGCGGCCAAGCTTCTGTCCCGGCACTGGGTGATCACCGATGGTGACGGCCATGTCGAACACGTGCGCGGTGAAGGCGTCGTCGGCCAGCAACCGTCGATCGATGTAGGCAAGAGCCATGTCTACACCAGCGGCACAGTGATGACCACCAAGGTCGGCACCATGCAGGGCACTTATCAAATGCTCGCCGACGACGGCAAACATTTCGATGCAATCATTGAACCGTTTCGCCTCGCCGTGCCCGGAGCCCTGCACTGATGACGACGTATGCCGTCGGTGACCTGCAAGGCTGCCTCGAACCGCTCAAGTGCCTGCTCAAACAAGTTGCCTTCGACCCGGCGCTTGACCGGCTGTGGCTGGTCGGCGATCTGGTCAACCGTGGCCCGCAGTCGCTGGAAACCCTGCGTTTTCTCTTTGGCATGCGTGAGTCGCTGGTCTGCGTGCTCGGCAATCACGACCTGCACCTGCTGGCCGCCGCGAAGAAGATCGAGCGTTTGAAGAAAAGCGACACACTGCGCGAAATCATCGAGGCCCCCGATGGGCCGCAGCTGATGGAATGGCTGCGCCAGCAGAAGCTGATGCATTACGATGAAACACGCGATGTTGCGATGGTCCATGCCGGCATCCCGCCGCAGTGGTCGCTGCGCCGTGCGTTGAAGTGCGCCGCCGAAGTCGAGACCGCCCTGCGTGACGACAACGTATTCCCCGCCTACCTTGACGGTATGTACGGCAACGAGCCGGCAAAATGGGACAACGACCTCAAAGGCATTGATCGTCTGCGAGTGATCACCAATTACTTCACACGCATGCGCTTTTGCACCGCCGAGGGCAAGCTCGACCTCAAAAGCAAGGAAGGCCTCGACAGCGCCCCACCCGGCTACAAGCCGTGGTTTCAGCACAAGGAGCGCAAGACCAAAGGCCTGCGCATCATCTTCGGTCACTGGGCGGCGCTCGAGGGCAATATCCACGAGCCGGGCATTTCCGCGCTGGACACCGGATGCGTATGGGGCGGCAGTCTGACGCTTATGAACGTCGACAGCGGCGAACGCCTGTCATGCAAATGCGACGAGCACGGCGGACTTGCGCCATCAGTCGCCCCACTCACCCCTAACGATTCGCCCGTCAACGCCTCGCGTTAGACTGCGCCTTCAGTAGAGCAACAGGTACTTTGTCATGACCGAATTCAAACGAATCCCCCCGGAACAGGCGCAGGCCCTGCGTGAACAGGGCGCAGTCGTAGTCGACGTACGCGATCCGGCGACCTTTGCCGCGCTGCACATCAGCGGCTCCAAACATCTCGACAACCATTCCCTGCACGCTTTCATTCAAGGCGCCGACCTCGATGCACCGACCGTCGTGGTCTGCTACCACGGCAATTCCAGCCAGGGCGCAGCCGCCTATCTGGTCAGCCAAGGCTTCTCCGACGTTTACAGCATGGACGGCGGCTTTGAGCTGTGGCGTACGACTTATCCGTCGGAAACCGCGCAAGGCACCGCCGAATAATTTTTTTGCGCAGCGCAGGCCCCGGCTGCCGTGGGCCTGCGCGCGGCAGACGAACGGTCTGCCACAACTAATTACGTATCTCGCCTTTACCTCTCGAATTCCCAACTATCCTTAAGCGCAGGCCATCCAAAACAGGGGAGAGCCGGTACACCGGCGCGCGGGTCATCGGGAGTAGCTTTCGCGGTTTGTCGACCGTGGGAGAATTCTGGGGGGTAAACAGCAGCTGCCACAGCGACTGCTGCCAGCATCGACTGAGTGATCCGGCGTCGGCTCCACGTATCGAGCGAGGTGACGTCATGAGTATCTTTAGCCACTTCCAACAACGCTTCGAATCCACACGCCAGGAAGAACTCTCTCTGCAGGAGTACCTGGAGCTGTGCAAAAACGATCGCAGCGCCTACGTTTCCGCCGCCGAACGTCTGTTGATGGCGATCGGCGAACCGGAACTGCTCGACACTTCGACCAATTCGAGGCTGTCGCGCATCTTCTCCAACAAGGTGATCCGCCGCTATCCGGCCTTTGAAGACTTCCACGGGATGGAAGAATGCATCGACCAGATCGTCTCGTATTTCCGCCACGCCGCCCAAGGCCTGGAAGAGAAGAAACAGATTCTTTATCTGCTCGGCCCCGTCGGTGGCGGTAAATCGTCCCTGGCCGAGAAGCTGAAACAGCTGATGGAGAAAGTGCCCTTTTATGCCATCAAGGGCTCGCCGGTCTTCGAGTCGCCTCTGGGTCTGTTCAACGCCACCGAAGATGGCGCGATCCTCGAGGAAGATTTCGGCATTCCACGGCGCTACCTGAACACCATCATGTCGCCCTGGGCGACCAAGCGCCTGGCCGAATTCGGCGGCGACATCAGCCAGTTCCGCGTGGTCAAGCTGTACCCATCGATCCTCAATCAGATTGCCGTGGCCAAGACCGAACCCGGTGACGAGAACAACCAGGACATCTCGGCGCTGGTCGGCAAGGTCGATATCCGCAAACTCGAAGAATTCCCACAGAACGACGCTGACGCCTATAGCTACTCCGGTGCGCTGTGCCGGGCCAACCAGGGCTTGATGGAATTCGTCGAAATGTTCAAGGCGCCGATCAAGGTGCTGCACCCATTGCTGACTGCTACCCAGGAGGGCAACTACAACAGTACCGAAGGCCTCGGCGCGATTCCGTTTACCGGCATCCTGCTGGCTCACTCCAACGAATCGGAGTGGCACACCTTCCGCAACAACAAGAACAACGAGGCGTTCATCGACCGGATCTACATCGTCAAAGTGCCGTACTGCCTGCGCGTCAGCGACGAAGTGAAGATCTACGACAAACTGCTTTTCAACAGCTCCCTGTCCAAGGCGCACTGCGCACCGGACACCCTGAAAATGCTCGCGCAGTTCACCGTGTTGTCGCGCCTCAAGGAGCCGGAAAACTCCAACATCTATTCGAAGATGCGCGTCTACGACGGCGAAAACCTCAAGGACACCGATCCGAAGGCCAAGTCAATTCAGGAGTACCGCGATTCGGCCGGCGTCGACGAAGGCATGAACGGCCTGTCGACCCGCTTCGCCTTCAAGATCCTCTCCAAGGTGTTCAACTTCGATCCGCATGAAATCGCCGCCAACCCGGTGCACCTGCTCTATGTGCTTGAACAACAGATCGAACAGGAACAGTTCCAGGCCGAAACCCGCGAACGCTACCTGCGCTATCTGAAGGAATACCTGGCGCCGCGCTACATCGAGTTTATCGGCAAGGAAATCCAGACCGCTTATCTGGAGTCCTACAGCGAATACGGCCAGAACATCTTCGACCGCTACGTGCTGTACGCGGATTTCTGGATTCAGGATCAGGAGTATCGCGACCCGGAAACCGGCGAGATCCTCAACCGCGTGGCCCTGAACGAAGAGCTGGAAAAAATCGAAAAACCGGCCGGAATCAGCAATCCGAAGGATTTCCGCAACGAGATCGTCAACTTTGTCCTGCGCGCCCGGGCCAACAACAACGGCAAGAACCCGACCTGGCTCAGCTACGAAAAACTGCGGGTGGTCATCGAGAAGAAAATGTTCTCCAACACCGAAGACCTGCTGCCCGTCATCAGCTTCAACGCCAAGGCCAGCAAGGAGGATCAGCAGAAACACAACGACTTCGTTACGCGAATGGTTGAACGTGGCTACACCGATAAACAGGTACGCCTGCTGTCCGAATGGTACCTGCGGGTCCGCAAGTCGCAGTGAGGCAGCTGCAAGCTATAAGCCACAAGCTGCAAGAACAAAGCGTGTGAACCCTGAAACACGGGCATTCGCTTCCACTTGCAGCTTGCAGCTCAAAACTTGAAGCTCCCCGGAGGGGCCTTATGAGCTATGTGATCGACCGACGCCTCAATGGCAAAAACAAGAGCACGGTGAACCGCCAGCGTTTTCTGCGGCGTTACCGTGACCACATCAAAAAGGCTGTCGAAGAGGCAGTCAGTCGCCGCTCCATCACCGATATGGAGCACGGTGAACAGATCAGCATTCCCGGTCGCGACATCGACGAACCGGTGCTCCATCACGGACGCGGCGGCAAACAGACCGTGGTGCATCCCGGTAACAAAGAGTTCACGGCCGGTGAACATATCGCCCGTCCACCGGGCGGCGGCGGTGGGCGCGGCCCGGGCAAGGCCGGCAATTCAGGCGAAGGCATGGACGAGTTCGTCTTCCAGATCACGCAGGAAGAGTTTCTCGAATTCATGTTCGAAGACCTGGAACTGCCGAACCTGGTCAAACGCAACCTGACCGGCACCGACACGTTCAAAACCGTCCGCGCCGGGATCAGCAACGAAGGTAACCCCTCACGCATCAATATCATTCGCACGTTGCGTTCGGCTCATGCGCGTCGTATCGCCCTGTCCGGCAGCAGTCGCGCAAAGCTTCGCGAAGCCAAAGAAGAACTGGCGCGGCTCAAGCGCGAAGAACCGGACAACTTCGGCGATATTCAGGAACTCGAAGCTGAAATCGAGAAACTCAGCGCGCGCATTCACCGCGTGCCGTTCCTCGACACCTTCGACTTGAAATACAACCTGTTGGTCAAGCAACCCAATCCCAGTTCCAAAGCAGTGATGTTCTGCCTGATGGACGTGTCCGGTTCTATGACGCAGGCCACCAAGGACATCGCCAAGCGCTTTTTCATCCTGCTGTACCTGTTTCTCAAGCGTAACTACGACAAGATCGACGTGGTGTTCATCCGTCACCACACCAGCGCCCGGGAAGTGGACGAAGAGGAGTTTTTCTATTCTCGTGAGACCGGCGGCACCATTGTTTCCAGCGCCCTGAAGCTGATGCAGGAAATCATGGCCGAGCGCTATCCGAGCAACGAGTGGAACATCTACGCCGCTCAGGCCTCCGATGGCGACAACTGGAACGACGATTCGCCGATCTGCCGCGACATCCTGATCAACCAGATCATGCCGTTTGTGCAGTACTACACTTATGTGGAGATCACCCCGCGCGAACATCAGGCCCTGTGGTACGAATACGAACGCATCGCCGAAGCCTTCTCTGACACATTTGCCCAGCAGCAACTGGTCTCGGCCGGAGATATCTATCCGGTCTTCCGTGAACTCTTCCAGCGCAGGTTAGTGACATGACCGCCAAAGAGCAGAAGCGCCAACCCATATCCACCGGCTCCGAATGGACATTCGAGCTGATCCAGACCTACGACCGTGAAATCGCCCGGATCGCGGCCCGTTATGCTCTGGACACCTACCCCAACCAGATCGAAGTGATCACCGCCGAGCAGATGATGGACGCCTATGCCTCAGTGGGCATGCCACTGGGCTATCACCACTGGTCCTATGGCAAGCACTTCCTCAGTACCGAGAAATCATACAGTCGCGGACAAATGGGCCTAGCCTACGAGATCGTAATCAACTCCGACCCATGCATCGCCTATCTGATGGAAGAAAACACCATCTGCATGCAGGCGCTGGTGGTGGCCCATGCCTGCTATGGCCACAATAGCTTCTTCAAGGGCAACTACCTGTTCCGCACCTGGACCGACGCCAGTTCGATCATTGATTACCTGGTGTTCGCCAAGCAGTACATCATGCAGTGCGAAGAGCGCCACGGCATCGATGCCGTGGAAGATCTCCTCGACTCCTGCCATGCCCTGATGAATTACGGTGTCGACCGCTACAAGCGCCCGTATCCGATTTCCGCCGAGGAAGAGCGCCGGCGGCAAAAGGATCGCGAAGAGCACATGCAGAAGCAGATCAATGATTTGTGGCGCACCATTCCCAAAGGCGCGGACAAATACAGCGACAAGGACAACGCCCGCTTCCCGGCCGAGCCGCAGGAAAACATCCTCTATTTCATCGAGAAGCATGCGCCGCTGCTGGAACCCTGGCAGCGCGAGATCGTACGCATCGTGCGCAAGATCGCCCAGTATTTCTATCCGCAGCGCCAGACTCAGGTCATGAACGAAGGCTGGGCAACGTTCTGGCATTACACGCTGATGAATGATCTGTACGACGAGGGCCTGGTGACCGACGGTTTCATGATGGAATTCCTCACCTCGCACACCAGCGTGGTATTCCAGCCGGGTTTCGACAGTCCGTACTACAGCGGCATCAACCCCTATGCATTGGGTTTCGCCATGTACCGCGACATTCGGCGCATGTGCGAAGAGCCTACCGAAGAAGATCGCCGCTGGTTCCCGGACATCGCTGGTTCCGACTGGCTGTCGACCATCAAGTTCGCCATGAGCAGTTTCAAGGATGAGAGCTTCATCCTGCAGTACCTGTCGCCGAAGGTGATCCGCGATCTGAAGCTGTTCAGCATTCTCGATGACGACCAGAAAGACGACCTGCTGGTGCCGGCCATCCATGACGAGGGCGGCTACCGCATCATCCGGGAAACCCTGGCAGCGCAATACAACCTCGGCAATCGTGAGCCGAACGTGCAGATCTACAGCATCGACCGGCGCGGTGATCGCTCGCTGACCCTGCGCCATCAGCAGCACGACCGCAAACCCTTGGGCGACTCCACCGAAGAAGTCCTCAAGCACCTGCACCGGCTCTGGGGCTTCGACATTCATCTGGAAACCCTGCAAGGCGACCAGATCATGAAAACCCATCACGTGCCGCCACGCAGTGAACACAGCGAGGGCGATTACGGCCGGCTCGATCTGGCCGTGATTCATCTTTGATCCGGTTCTGGCCTCCGAAAGTCTGGCGCAAGGGTTATCCTGTCGGACTGACGGAGGTTTTTTATGCAGGTTTACAAGGTTGGCGGCGCAGTACGTGATCGCCTGTTGGGGTTGCCGGTCACTGATGTCGACCGGGTCGTGGTCGGCGCGACCACTGAAGAAATGCTCGCCAAGGGATTCCGCCCGGTTGGCGCGGATTTTCCGGTGTTTCTGCATCCCAAAACCGGTGAGGAATATGCCCTCGCCCGCACGGAGCGCAAAAGCGGTCGCGGTTACGGCGGTTTCACTTTCTACGCGAGTCCCGAAGTGACGCTTGAAGAAGACCTGATTCGCCGCGACCTGACGATCAACGCGATGGCGGAGGACGATCAGCTCAACCTGACCGATCCGTACCATGGCCAGCGCGATCTCGAAGCACGAATCCTTCGCCATGTTTCCCCGGCGTTCGCCGAAGATCCGTTGCGAGTGCTGCGCGTTGCCCGTTTTGCTGCACGCTACGCAGGATTGGGCTTTACGGTCGCCGATGAGACCATGGACTTGATGCGCCAGCTCAGTGAGTCCGGCGAATTGCAGGCGCTGACTGCCGAACGTAGCTGGAAGGAGATTTCCCGGGCACTGATGGAAGATCATCCACAGGTGTTCATCCAGGTCTTGCGCGACTGTGGCGCACTCAAAGAGCTAATGCCGGAAGTCGACGCCTTGTTCGGCGTGCCACAGCCAGAGACCCACCACCCGGAAATCGACACAGGCCTGCACACCCTGAGCGTGCTGGAGCAATCAGCCCTGCACAAACAACCACTGACGGTGCGCTGGGCCTGCCTGCTGCATGACCTTGGTAAAGGCCTGACGCCGGAAGATGAATGGCCCAGGCATATCGCCCATGAGCACACCGGGCTGAAGCTGATCAAAGCGGTCAACGAGCGCTTCAAGGTCCCCAAGGACTGTCAGGAACTGGCGCTGCTGGCCGGCCAGTACCACACCCATGGGCACCGGGCGCTGGAGCTGAAAGCCTCGACGCTGCTGGAGTTGCTGCAGAGTTTCGATATTTATCGCCGGCCGCAGCGATTCGAAGAGTTTATCGCCGCGTGCGAGATGGACGCCCGTGGCCGCAAGGGCCTGGAGCAGCGCAGTTATCCACAGGCGGATTATTTGCGCGGAGCGGCGAAAGCTGCGCGAGCGGTGGCGGTGCAGCCGCTGCTGGAAAAGGGCTTCAAGGGGCCGGAACTGGGTGAAGCGCTGAAGCGGGAACGACTGAAGGCGTTGAAAGCCTACAAAGAGGCGGCGACAGCCTGATAAAAAACTTCGCGAGCAGGCTCGCTCCCACATGAGACCTCGATCCAATGTGGGAGCGAGCCTGCTCGCGAAAGCGCATTTGATATCACCGCAAATCCGAAGGCGTGAGCTGCTCCCCCCGCCATTCGAACGCAACCGGCGCCAACACCTGATCAATCTGCGCCTCGGCCCACAACGTCGCAAAGCTCTTGCCCACCCCCGGATGCACCCGATCCGGCGCAATCAACGACAGCGGCCACAGCACAAAGGCATTTTTCAGGATTTCAGCACGCGGCAGCATCAATCCATCGAAATTACCCACCAGATCGCCATACAGCAGCACGTCGATATCCAGCGGCAGACCTTTGCGATCCGGGGCATAACGACCGTTGTCCGCCTCGATGAATTTCAAGCGGCGGTCAAGCTCCATCAACGGCAGATCGGTGTAGGCCGAGACCACGAAATTGAAGAACGGCCCGCTCTTGATGCCCACCGGTTGGCTCTCGAACACCGCCGAACAACGGATATCCACCAGGAACGTGGCCAGCGCATCGAGACCGGCGCGCAAATGGGTTTCGCGCTCGATATTGCTACCGAGCCCGAGGTAGACCTGAGTCAGCGACATCCGCGCTCGATCTCCACACCCACACCACCCTTGGCCGCTGGAACGGCGCCCGGTTTGGTCAGTTTCAGTCGCACCCAGGTGATCTTGAATTCGGTCATCAGCACTTCAACCAGACGCTCGGCGAAGGTTTCGACCAGCTGGAACTGCGCCTGCTCGGCGAAGGCCTGAATGCGCGTGGAAACACTGGCGTAATCGAGCGCCAGGGTCAGGTCGTCACCGGCGGCGGCCGGGCGATTGTCCCAGGCGAAGCTCAGATCAAGACGCAGGCACTGACGGATGCCGCGCTCCCAGTCGTAGGCACCGATCACGGTGTCGACTTCCAGGCCCTCGATAAACACTCTGTCCAAGCACTTCTCTCCGCTGCACGACAAGGGCGCGATGCGCCGTTAGAATCAGGGCGTCCTCGCCCGGAATAGTTAGCATGTTTTGGCTACTGGCGATTCTCGCCTACCTGCTCGGCTCGCTGTCCTTTGCCATTTTGCTCAGCCGCCTGACCGGAAATCCGGATCCGCGAATGAGTGGCTCGGGTAATGCCGGCGCCACCAACATGCTGCGCCTGGCCGGTCGCAAACTGGCGATCCTGACCCTGCTCGGTGATCTGTGCAAAGGCCTGCTGCCGGTGCTGATCGCCTCGGGCGCGGGCCTTTCAGTGCAGGATCAGGCCTGGATTGGCGTATGCGCCGTGATCGGTCACCTGTTCCCTTTGTACTTTCGCTTTCGTGGCGGCAAAGGCGTTGCCACTGCCGCCGGCATGCTGCTCGGCCTGTATCCACCCGCCGCGCTGCTGGCAGTATGTGCCTGGCTACTGACGTTTTACCTGACCCGCACCAGCTCGCTGGCGGCGCTGATTGCCACGCCACTGACCCTGCCGTTGCTGGCCTGGCAGGAGCCGGAAGCCTTGCTGCCAATGAGCGCGCTGACCTTGCTGATTGTCTGGCGCCATCGCGGCAATCTACGCGACCTGTTTGCCGGGCGCGAACGGCATTTCTGACTGCCGTCCATGAGCGTCGCTCATTACAGCGCCGACAACTGCTCCATTGGCCAGCGTGCCTGCACGGTGATTGCCAGACTTTCCTGCTGACCGGCCTTCAGGCGCTGGCAACCGGCAAATGCGATCATCGCGCCATTGTCGGTGCAGAACTCCGGGCGCGCATAGAACACATCACCCTTCATATCGCCGAGCATCTTTTCCAGCGAAACCCGCAACGCCTTGTTGGCGCTGACGCCGCCGGCAATCACCAGCCGCTTCATGCCTGCCTGTTTCAGGGCGCGCTTGCACTTGATGGTCAAAGTCTCCACCACGGCCTGCTGGAACGCCAGCGCGATGTCGCAACGGGCTTGCTCGCCGTCGTCCCCGGCGCTGACGCATTGCTGCCAGGTATTGAGGGCGAAGGTTTTCAAGCCGCTGAAACTGAAGTCCAGACCCGGGCGATCACACATCGGACGCGGAAAGGTGAAACGTCCTGCGACGCCCTTCTCGGCCAGCTTGGCGATTTCCGGCCCGCCGGGGTAATTGAGGCCCATCATTTTTGCGGTTTTGTCGAAGGCTTCACCGGCCGCATCGTCGAGCGTCTCGCCGAGCAGGCTGTATTGGCCAATGCCGTCGACCTGAACCAACTGCGTATGGCCACCGGAAACCAACAAAGCGACGAACGGGAATTCCGGCGGTTTCGGCTCCAGCATCGGGGCGAGCAAGTGGCCTTCCATGTGGTGCACACCGAGAGCCGGAATGCCCCAGGCAAACGCCAGCGCCTGCGCGCAGGAAGCACCGACCAGCAACGCGCCGACCAGGCCAGGACCTGCGGTGTAGGCGATTGCGTCGATCTCGGTCGGCACACAGTCGGCCTCGGCCAACACCTGACGGATCAAGGGCAGCATGCGTTTGACGTGGTCACGCGAGGCCAGCTCCGGCACCACACCGCCATAGACACGGTGCAAGTCGATCTGACTGAACAGCGCGTCGGCCAGCAGACCGCGTTCACTGTCATACAATGCGACGCCGGTTTCGTCGCAGGAGGTTTCTAATCCCAGTACTAGCATGGGTTTGCGCCTTGTTTAGGCTGAATTCGAAGGCGCGCATAATAGTCGCCACGTGATGCCCCGACCAGCGGTTTTCGATCAGAGGCTTTGCATTCCGAGCGATGAGGGGTTAACATCCGCAACCCTTAAAAACCGACGTCTTCAAGTGCTCTTTTGCCGCGAGGATGTTGACCCCGGTAATGAATGAAGGTAGCTCTGGATGCCAGCCGTCAAAGTAAAAGAGAACGAACCCTTCGACGTAGCTCTGCGTCGTTTCAAGCGCTCCTGCGAAAAAGCCGGTGTACTGGCTGAAGTTCGTAGCCGCGAATTTTACGAGAAGCCAACTTCTGAGCGTAAGCGCAAGGCAGCAGCCGCTGTTAAGCGTCACGCCAAGAAAGTTCAGCGCGAACAGCGCCGCGCCGTTCGTCTGTACTAATCCACAGACGTTCGTAGCAAGCTTCTTGCCTAAGCCCGGCCCTCAGCCGGGCTAATGGCATTTGCGTAAAACGCTTGATGCTTCACCGTCGACGCCGCCGATGCGACCGAGACAAATCTGCTTCACCGCGTCAGGCCTGGCTCTTTTGCCAGCGGTGCACGTCTTTTCTGACGAGCCTTTCAAGGCTACTGACGAGCACACCCACTGATTCCTCTTACGACGATCAGCCCAAGGCACCTGCATGCGTGCCCGCTTTATTGAGCTATCCGAGGTCGACAATCGGCCGTCAGCGGATTCAGCGCAACACTTTCACATAGTCGAAGACTGATAGGTACTAACGTCAGTGGATTTTCGGCAGATACACTTCCCGACAGCGATCACGCAGACGACACCGGTCGAGCCGCACTTTTTGTGCGTTTCCAGCAATGGCCCGCGTCCGACGGCCTGTCGCAACGGATTTATTGCAGCGCAGACGACGAGAACGCCATGGCCGGGCTGATTCCCCAGAGCTTCATTGACGACCTGCTGAACCGCACCGACATCGTCGACGTGGTCAGCTCGCGCGTGCAATTGAAGAAGGCCGGCAAGAACTACACCGCCTGCTGCCCGTTCCATAAAGAGAAAACCCCGTCATTCAGCGTCAGCCCCGACAAACAGTTCTATTACTGCTTCGGTTGCGGCGCCGGCGGCAACGCCCTCGGCTTTCTCATGGATCACGACAATCTGGATTTCCCCCAGGCTGTCGAAGATCTGGCAAAAGCCGCCGGCATGGAAATTCCCCGCGAAGAAAGCGGTCGCGAGCGCAAGCCGCGCCAGCCGACCGATTCGCCGCTGTACCCGCTGCTGACCGCCGCCGCTGATTTTTACCGGCAGGCACTCAAGAGTCATCCGTCGCGCAAGGCTGCGGTGGATTACCTCAAGGGGCGCGGGCTGACGGGCGAGATCGCTCGGGATTTCGGCCTCGGTTTTGCGCCGCCGGGCTGGGACAACCTGCTCAAGCATCTGAGCAGCGACACTCTGCAACAGAAAGCCATGATCGAAGCCGGCCTGCTGATCGAGAACGCCGAAACCGGCAAGCGTTACGATCGCTTCCGCGATCGCGTGATGTTCCCGATCCGCGACACCCGCGGACGAATCATCGCCTTCGGCGGCCGCGTACTCGGCGACGACAAGCCCAAATACCTGAACTCACCGGAAACTCCGGTATTCCATAAAGGCCAGGAACTCTACGGCCTCTATGAAGCGCGCAAGAACAATCGCAACCTCGACGAAATCATAGTTGTCGAGGGTTACATGGACGTCATCGCCCTCGCCCAGCAAGGCCTGCGCAATGCCGTCGCTACGCTGGGTACCGCGACCAGCGAAGAACACCTCAAGCGCCTGTTCCGCGTCGTCCCGAACGTATTGTTCTGCTTCGACGGCGACCAGGCCGGCCGCAACGCAGCCTGGCGTGCACTGGAAGCGACCCTGCCGTGCCTGCAGGACGGTCGTCGCGCGCGGTTCCTGTTTTTGCCCGAAGGCGAAGACCCGGACACCCTGGTTCGCGCCGAAGGCACCGATGCTTTCAAGGCGCGCATCAATCAGCACGCGCAGCCGCTGGCCGATTATTTTTTCCAGCAACTGACCGAAGAAGCCGACCCGCGCTCACTTGAGGGCAAGGCGCACATGGCCACCCTCGCCGCGCCATTGATCGACAAGGTGCCGGGAGCGAACCTGCGCATCCTCATGCGTCAGCGCCTGACCGAGATTACCGGCCTGAGCAGCGAGACCGTCAGCCAATTGGTTCAGAATGCGCCGCAGGAAGCACCGCCCGCCTACGATCCGGGCTTCGATTATGACGCCATGCCGGACTACAGCGACTACCATCAGCCGCAGGCACAGGACATGTATGTGCCGCAGCAGGAATGGACGCCGAAGAAACCCGGCGCCGGCGGCAAGAAGTGGGACAAGAAACCGTGGGACAAGAACGGCAAACGTGGTGGCGATCGCGAACAGCAGCGCCCGCGTACGCCGATTGGCGTTGAATCGCCAACCCTGACGGCACTGCGAACATTGCTCCATCATCCGCAACTGGCCAAGCGCGTCGAAGACGCCGGGCACATTGCCGATGAAAATCAGACCAACGCCCAGCTGCTTGTGGCGCTACTCGAAGCCGTACAGAAGAATCCCAAGCTAAACTCATTTCAGCTGATCGCGCGATGGCACGGTACTGAACAGGGTCGCTTACTCAAGGCGCTGGCAGAAAAGGAATGGCTGATTGACGGAGATAACCTTGAACAACAGTTTTTCGACACCATTACTAGCTTGTCCGCCCGCCAACGCGAGCGAAATCTCGAACAGTTACTCAGGAAAGCGCGGCAAAGCGAACTGAGCGTCGAAGAGAAAAATCAACTGCGCGACCTTTTAAGTCGCAATGTTTCCGCATCAAACCCGACCTCAACTGGCGCGTGAGGTCATAGCTCAGGTATAATCCTCGGCTTGTTTTTTGCCCGCCAAGACCTTCAGTGGATAGGGTGTTATGTCCGGAAAAGCGCAACAGCAGTCTCGTATTATTGAGTTGATCAAACTGGGTCGTGAGCAGAAGTATCTGACTTACGCCGAGGTCAACGACCACCTGCCCGAGGATATTTCAGATCCGGAGCAGGTGGAAGACATCATCCGCATGATTAACGACATGGGGATCCCCGTACACGAGAGTGCTCCGGATGCGGACGCCCTTATGTTGGCCGACGCCGATACCGACGAGGCCGCTGCGGAAGAAGCAGCCGCTGCGTTGGCGGCGGTGGAGACCGATATCGGTCGCACCACTGACCCGGTGCGCATGTACATGCGTGAAATGGGTACGGTCGAGCTTCTGACCCGTGAAGGCGAAATCGAAATCGCCAAGCGGATCGAAGAAGGCATTCGTGAAGTGATGAGCGCGATTGCGCACTTCCCAGGCACGGTTGACCACATTCTCTCCGAGTACACCCGCGTCACCACCGAAGGTGGTCGCCTGTCCGACGTCCTGAGCGGTTATATCGACCCGGACGACGGCATCGCGCCGCCTGCGGCAGAAGTGCCGCCGCCGGTTGACCCGAAAGCCGTCAAGGCCGACGACGATACCGACGACGATGATGCCGAATCTTCCGACGATGAAGAAGAAGCCGAAAGCGGTCCGGATCCGGTCATCGCTGCGCAGCGCTTCGGTGCCGTCGCCGACCAGATGGAAATCACCCGCAAGGCCCTGAAAAAGCACGGTCGTCACAACAAGGCAGCCGTTGCCGAGTTGCTGGCCCTGGCCGAGCTGTTCATGCCGATCAAACTGGTGCCGAAGCAATTCGAAGCCCTGGTCGAGCGTGTACGCAGTGCCCTGGATCGCCTGCGTCAGCAAGAGCGCGCGATCATGCAGCTGTGCGTACGTGATGCACGTATGCCGCGCGCCGATTTCCTGCGTCAGTTCCCGGGCAACGAAGTCGACGAAAGCTGGTCCGACGCCCTGGCCAAAGGCAAGAGCAAGTACGCCGAAGCCATCGGTCGCGTGCAGCCGGACATCATCCGTTGCCAGCAGAAGCTGATTGCGCTGGAAACCGAGACCGGCCTGACCATCGCAGAAATCAAGGACATCAACCGTCGCATGTCGATCGGTGAGGCCAAGGCCCGCCGCGCGAAAAAAGAGATGGTTGAAGCCAACCTGCGTCTGGTGATCTCGATCGCCAAGAAGTACACCAACCGCGGCCTGCAATTCCTCGATCTGATCCAGGAAGGCAACATCGGTCTGATGAAGGCGGTGGACAAGTTCGAATACCGTCGTGGTTACAAGTTCTCGACGTATGCCACCTGGTGGATCCGTCAGGCGATCACTCGCTCGATCGCCGACCAGGCGCGCACCATCCGTATTCCGGTGCACATGATCGAGACGATCAACAAGCTCAACCGTATTTCCCGGCAGATGTTGCAGGAAATGGGTCGCGAACCGACCCCGGAAGAGCTGGGCGAACGCATGGAAATGCCTGAGGACAAGATCCGCAAGGTACTGAAGATCGCCAAAGAGCCGATCTCCATGGAAACCCCGATCGGTGATGACGAAGACTCCCATCTGGGCGACTTCATCGAAGACTCGACCATGCAGTCGCCAATCGATGTCGCCACAGTGGAAAGCCTGAAGGAAGCGACTCGCGAAGTGCTGTCCGGCCTCACTGCCCGTGAAGCCAAGGTACTACGCA
This sequence comes from Pseudomonas sp. 1L-E-NC-VB-C3, assembly GCF_057291535.1. Taxonomy (NCBI): domain Bacteria; kingdom Pseudomonadati; phylum Pseudomonadota; class Gammaproteobacteria; order Pseudomonadales; family Pseudomonadaceae; genus Pseudomonas; species Pseudomonas sp. 1L-E-NC-VB-C3. The sequence goes on from NZ_JBXAWD010000001.1 coordinate 56,433, forward strand.
TGCGTTTCGGTATCGACATGAACACCGATCACACGCTCGAAGAGGTGGGCAAACAGTTTGACGTAACGCGTGAGCGGATCCGTCAGATCGAAGCCAAGGCGCTGCGCAAGCTGCGCCACCCGACGCGAAGCGAGCATCTGCGCTCCTTCCTCGACGAGTGATACCAGAACCCCCGGCCCAGGCCGGGGGTTTTGTTTTATGGCAGATTAAATTCCCCGCTCCGCCCTCCCCGTCGCGTACCCCGTCTACACTCGAAACAATCATCCCAAGCCCTGACGAGAGCGTTATGCCCAGACTGGCGCCCGTGCTTTTTCTGCTGTCATTGATGATTTGCACCGCCACGGCTGACGCGCTGACTCTCACCGATGAAGAACGCAGCTGGCTGGCGGCTCACCCTGACTTGCGCCTGGGTGTCGACGCGTCGTGGCCGCCTTTCGAATTTCGTGACGACCAGAACCGCTATCAGGGTCTCGCCGCTGACTATATCGACGTGATTCGCCAACGTTTGGCGATCAAGCTGACGCCCATCGAACCGGCAAGCTGGACGGTGGTGCTGGAGCAGGTCAAAAAAGGCAAGATCGATTTGCTGCCGGGAATCATGTCCACGCCGGAACGCCAGAATTACCTGTCATTTACCCGGCCGTACCTCGACTTCCCGATCGTCATTCTGGCCCATGTCGGCGGGGCCCAGCCGCGCAAACTCGACGACCTGTACGGTCTGAAAATCGCCGTAGTGGAAAACTACGCTCCCCACGAACTGCTGCGCACTCACCATCCCGATCTGAATCTGGTGGCCATGCCCAATGTCAGTTCGGCGCTGCAAGCCCTGGCGACTGACGAAGTGGACGCGGTGGTCGGCGATCTGGCTTCCAGCGTCTGGAGCCTGCGCCAGCTCAAACTCGACGGCCTCTACGTCAGCGGCGAAACCCCGTATCGTTATCAACTGGCAATGGCCGTGCCTCGCGATAACAAAATGTTGGTGGGCATCCTCGATAAAGTCCTGGCCGACATGACACCGGCGGAAATCAGCAGCATTCAGGAACATTGGGTCGGTAATGTGCTCGACCACCGCACGTTCTGGTCAGATCTGCTGATGTATGGCCTGCCCGGTCTGTTGTTGTTGATGACGGTGCTGGCCGTGGTGATTCGCATCAACCGCCGCCTGAGCTCGGAAATCAGCCGGCGCATCGACCTCGAACAGGAATTGCGCAGCAGCGAATATCACTATCGCGGCCTGGTGGAGAGTTTGTCGGCGATCGCCTGGGAAGCGCGGATGAGCGACTTCACCTACAGCTATGTGTCGCCCCATGCTGAAGACCTGCTCGGGTATCCACAGTCTCACTGGCTGATTCCGGGTTTCTGGCACAACATCATTCACCCGGCCGACCTGACCCGCACGCAAAACTATTGCAGGGAAGCGCTGCGCCAGGGCCGCGATCACATCGTCGATTATCGCGTGATCACCGCCGACGGCCGCTGCCTGTGGGTGCGCGACATTGTCAGCCTGATCGAGCATGGCCACGAACCGGTGATGCGCGGGTTGATGATCGATATCAGCGAAATCAAACGCACCGAAGAGGCGCTGCGCCTGTCCGAGCAGAAGTTCGCTTCGGTGTTTGAGCAATGCCCGGACATTCTGGTGATTGCGCGCCTGTCCGACGGCTGCCTGCTGGAGGTCAACGAGGCCTTCGAAGAGCAGATCGGCCTTAGGGCCGAGGAGGTGATCGGCCAGACCGCCACCAACCTCAATATCTGGGGCATCCCCGGGGTGGGGCCGGGCCTCTTGCAGCGTTTGCAGGCCGGCAGCATCCGTAATCTGGAAATGCCCTTTCGCCGCAACAACGGCCAATTGTTCACCGGGCTGATTTCCGCCGAGCCTTTCGACCTCGACACCACCCCGGCGCTGGTGGTGGTAGTTCGCGACATCAGCCAGCTCAAGGAAACCCAACAGCAACTGCAAACCTCTGAAGAGAAGTTCGCCAAGGCTTTCCATGCGTCGCCGGATGGCCTGTTGCTGTCGCGCCAGAGCGACGGCCTGCTGTTGGAGGTCAACGAAGGTTTTAGTCGTATCACTGGTTTCAACAGCGCCATGTCGGTGGATCGTTCAACGCTGGATCTGGGCATCTGGGTCAACCTCAACGAACGCAAGCAGATGCTCGATCTGCTAAAGCGCGACGGGTTTGTCCGCGACTTCACTTGCCACATCCGTCGCAGCGACGGGCAGATTCGCCTGTGCGAAGTGTCCAGTCGACCGCTGCCGATCGGCGACGAGGATTGCATGCTGACCATCGCCCGCGACATCACCGAACGCCATCTCATGCAGGAAAAACTGCAGCAGGCCGCGACCGTTTTCGAGAGCACCGCCGAGGGCGTGTTGATCACCGATACTCAACAACACATCAGCGCCGTCAATCGCGCTTTCACCGAAATCACCGGTTACAGCGAAAGTGAAGCGCTGGGCCACACGCCACGCTTGCTGGCGTCAGGGCTGCATGACAGCGCTTTCTACGCGGCGATGTGGCACCAATTGACTGACGAAGGCCACTGGCAAGGCGAGATTTCCAACCGGCGCAAGAACGGCGAGCTGTACCCGAGCTGGCTGACCATCAGCGCCGTGCGCAATCGCGACAAGTTCATCACTCACTTCGTCGCGGTGTTCGCCGATATTTCCAGCCTCAAGCATGCGCAGGCCAAGCTTGATTACCAAGCTCACCACGACCCGCTCACCGGCTTGCCAAACCGCACCTTGTTCGAGAGCCGCCTGCAAATGGCCCTGACCAGCCAGCAGGAAAATGGCGGCCAGGGTGCCGTGCTGTTTCTCGATCTCGACCGTTTCAAACACATCAACGACAGCCTCGGCCACCCGGTCGGCGACCTGTTGCTCAAGGGCATCGCCGTGCGCTTGAAAGAACAATTGCGCGATATCGACACGGTCGCGCGGCTGGGCGGCGACGAGTTCATCATTCTGCTGCCGGGCCTGCAGCAAGCCAGCGATGCCGACAATATCGCGACGAAACTGCTCAACTGCTTCGGTGCGCCGTTCCAGGCCGGCGAACACGAGTTTTTTATCAGCGCGAGCATCGGCACCAGCCTCTATCCCCGCGACGGCTGCGATGTCGCCACCCTGGTGAAAAACGCGGACGCGGCGATGTACCGCTCCAAAGCCAAGGGGCGTAACCGCGTTGAAAGTTACACCCGCGACCTCACCGCCCAGGCCAGCGAGCGCGTAGCGCTGGAACACGAACTGCGCCGCGCCATCGAGCGCGATGAGCTGTTTCTCTATTACCAACCGAAAATCAGCCTGGTCGACCACAGTCTGGTCGGTGCAGAGGCGCTGATTCGCTGGCGCCACCCAACCTTCGGCGACGTGCCGCCCGAGCATTTCATTCCGCTGGCCGAAGAGAACGGCATGATCCTGCAGATCGGTGACTGGGTGCTGGAGACCGCTTGCCGGCAAATGTTCGAGTGGAGCCGAATCTACCAACCGCTCGGGCCGCTCTCGGTGAACCTCGCTGGCGCGCAGCTGCGTCAGCCGAACCTGTTGGTGCGCATCGAGCAACTGCTCAAGGACAACCGCCTCAGGCCGGATTTACTGCAACTGGAAATTACCGAGAATTTCATCATGAGTCAGGCCGAAGAGGCGCTGGCAGTGCTGCACCAGCTCAAACACCTCGGCGTGCAACTGGCGATCGATGACTTCGGCACCGGCTACTCCTCGCTCAGCTATCTCAAACGCCTGCCGCTGGACATCCTCAAGATCGACCAGTCCTTCGTCCGCGGACTGCCTGACGACCCCCACGACGCGGCCATTGTGCGCGCCATCATCGCGCTCGGCCGCAGCATGCAATTCACCGTGATTGCCGAAGGCGTGGAAACCCAGGCGCAACAACAATTCCTCGCTGCTGAAGGGTGCGAACAGATACAGGGCTACATCGTCAGCCTGCCGCTGCCCCCGGAGGAATTCGCCGCGACGTTTCTGCATATAACCGTATCGGATTTTTCGGATAGCACAGCCGCGAAACCGTCGCTATAATCCGCGGCCTACTGAGGGCCTATAGCTCAGTTGGTTAGAGCAGAGGACTCATAATCCTTTGGTCCACGGTTCGAGTCCGTGTGGGCCCACCAAATTGAAAAGCCGCGCTTGATGCGCGGCTTTTTTGTGGGCGAGTGGTTGGGTTTCGTCTTGGCGGGCGCAACGTTCTGGAACTGCGCAAGAAAATCCGTTTGAGAGAACGCAGAAAGCCCCAACGCGATTGTCCCTGTACCATCCTTAACCTGATTGTCCCATGCCACCGGAGCCCCCCTTGCCAGACACCCGCCACCCCATCCTCGACGAAATCGACCGCCAGCTAATCGCCGCGCTGCAAATCAACGCCCGCGAAAGCGTGGCCATGCTCGCCCGTCAGCTAGGCATTGCTCGCACGACGGTGACGTCGCGGCTGGCCCGGCTGGAAAAGGCCAGAGTGATCACCGGTTATGGCGTGCGTCTTGGTCAGCGTGTAGTCGATGGTGGCTTGCAGGCGTACGTCGGGATCAAGGTGCAGCCGCGTTCCGGCAAGGACGTGTTGCGGCGTTTGAGTGCGATGGCGCAGGTGCAGCAGTTGTGTGCGGTGAGTGGCGAGTTTGATTATGTGGCGTGGTTACGCACCGATTCGCCGGAGCAGCTCGATCAGCTGCTGGATCAGATTGGCAGTGTCGATGGGGTGGAGAAGACCACGACTTCTATCATTCTGAGTAGCAAGATAGATCGGGGTCAGCCGGTTTAAGATTTTGATCGAGCTTCTCGGGTGAATTTCAGAGTCTCTTCGCGAGCAGGCTAGCTCCCACATTTTGGTCGGTATGCAGCCTGCAATCGTCAATCTGCACAATAATCAGGCAAAATGACGACACATTGCGCCTTATTAACGCGCTCCACGCTCCCTAGAATGGCTGACATCTTTTCCTATACTCAGACGCGAATCCTGCGTCGGGTCGTCAACAAGGTCAGCCATGAACAAGAACAACCGCCATCCTGCAGACGGAAAAAAACCAGTCACCATTTTCGGTCCGGACTTTCCGTTCGCGTTTGACGACTGGATCGAGCATCCCGCCGGCCTGGGGAGCATTCCCGAGCAGCACCATGGCGCTGAGGTGGCGATTGTCGGGGCGGGCATTGCCGGTCTGGTGGCTGCGTATGAACTGATGAAACTCGGTTTGAAACCGGTGGTGTACGAGGCGTCGAAACTCGGCGGTCGTCTGCGCTCGCAAGCCTTCAACGGTACCGACGCCATCGTCGCGGAGCTTGGCGGCATGCGCTTTCCAGTGTCCTCCACGGCGTTCTATCACTACGTGGACAAGCTCGGCCTCGAAACCAAGCCTTTCCCCAACCCGCTGACCGGTGCTTCGGGCAGTACCGTGATCGATCTGGAAGGCGAAACCTATTACGCCGAAAGCCTGAAGGATCTTCCTGCTTTGTTCCAGGAAGTCGCTGACGCCTGGGCAGATGCGCTGGAAGCAGGTTCGCAGTTCTCCGATATCCAGCAAGCCATTCGCGATCGCGATGTGCCGCGCCTGAAAGAGCTGTGGAACAAGCTGGTGCCGCTGTGGGACGACCGGACCTTTTATGACTTCGTCGCCACCTCGAAAGCCTTCGCCAAATTGTCGTTCCAGCATCGCGAAGTGTTCGGGCAGGTCGGTTTCGGCACCGGCGGCTGGGATTCGGACTTCCCCAATTCGATGCTGGAAATCTTCCGCGTGGTGATGACCAATTGCGACGATCACCAACATCTGGTGGTCGGTGGCGTCGAGCAGGTGCCACAGGGCATTTGGCGCCATGTGCCGGAGCGCTGCGTGCACTGGCCGGCCGGCACCAGCCTGAAATCCCTGCACCGTGGCGCGCCGCGTTCCGGCGTGAAGAAAATTGCTCACGCACCGGAGGGCCGTTTCGCCGTTACCGACAACAACGGTGACACCCGCGAATACGCCGCCGTCCTGACAACCTGCCAGAGCTGGCTGCTGACCACTCAGATCGAATGCGATGAAACCCTGTTCTCGCAGAAGATGTGGATGGCCCTCGACCGCACGCGCTACATGCAGTCGTCGAAAACCTTCGTGATGGTCGACCGGCCATTCTGGAAGGACAAGGATCCGGAGACCGGCCGCGACGTGATGAGCATGACCCTCACCGATCGCCTGACCCGTGGCACCTATCTGTTCGACAACGGCGACGACAAGCCGGGGGTGATCTGCCTGTCGTACTCGTGGATGAGCGACGCGTTGAAAATGCTCCCGCATCCGGTGGAAAAACGCGTTGAGCTGGCGTTGAACGCACTGAAAAAGATCTACCCGAAAGTCGACATCGCCGCGCGGATCATCGGCGACCCGATCACCGTGTCGTGGGAAGCCGATCCGTATTTCCTCGGTGCCTTCAAAGGCGCCCTGCCCGGCCATTACCGCTACAACCAGCGCATGTACGCGCACTTCATGCAGGACGACATGCCGGCCGAACAGCGCGGGATTTTCATCGCCGGCGACGACGTGTCGTGGACACCAGCGTGGGTCGAGGGCGCGGTGCAGACTTCGCTCAACGCGGTGTGGGGGATCATGAAACATTTCGGCGGATCCACACATAAAGAGAACCCGGGACCGGGTGATGTGTTCAAAGACATCGGCCCTATCGCCCTGCCCGAGTAAGAGGATTCCCCGATGCGCGTAGCCGTTTACCAATGTCCACCGCTGCCACTGGACCCCGCCGCCAACCTGCATCGCCTGCATCAAGTAGCGATGGAGGCCAAAGGCGCCGATCTGCTGGTGCTGCCGGAGATGTTCATGACCGGCTACAACATCGGCGCCGAAGCGGTCAGCACGCTGGCCGAGGTCTATAACGGTGAATGGGCGCAGCAGATCGGCCGGATTGCCAAGGCTGCGGGTCTGGCGATCGTCTACGGCTACCCCGAGCGCACCGCCGACGGGCAGATCTACAACGCCGTGCAACTGATCGACGCCTACGGCGAGCGCCTGTGCAATTACCGCAAGTCGCATCTGTTCGGCGACCTCGATCGGTCGATGTTCAGCCCCGGTGACTCCGACTTGCCGGTGGTTGAGCTGAACGGCTGGAAGCTCGGCTTCCTGATCTGCTATGACCTGGAGTTCCCGGAAAACGCGCGGCGCCTGGCCTTGGCCGGCGCCGAGCTGATCGTGGTGCCGACGGCCAACATGATTCCGTTCGATTTCGTTGCCGATGTCACCGTGCGTGCCCGCGCCTTCGAAAACCAGTGCTACGTGGCTTACGCCAATTACTGCGGACATGAAGGCGATATCCAGTATTGCGGGCAAAGCAGCATTGCCGCGCCGGACGGCAGCCGCATCGCTCTGGCAGGTCTGGACGAGGCGTTGATCGTCGGCGAACTGGACCGACAACTGATGAACGATTCACGCCAGGCCAATCGCTATCTCAGCGATCGCCGCCCGGAGCTTTACGGCGCGCTCAACCGCCGCTAATCCGCTAGCATGGGCACTTCACTGTTCTGGAAGTGCCCATGCCCGCGCCGACTCATCTCCGCCCCCACTCTGAAACCCTGGCCAACGGCCTGCGCGTGACCCTGCGCCACGTGCCCGGTCTCAAGCGCAGCGCTGCCGCGTTGCGCGTGGCGGCCGGCAGCCATGACGTGCCATTGGCATGGCCGGGGCTGGCGCATTTTCTTGAGCACTTACTGTTTCTCGGCACCGAGCGTTTTCCCACAGACGAAGGGCTGATGGCCTACGTGCAACGTCACGGCGGCCAAGTAAATGCCAGCACCCGTGAGCGCACCACGGATTTTTTCTTCGAGTTGCCTGTGTCGTCCTTCAGCGCGGGGCTCGAGCGTCTGTCAGACATGCTCGCCCGGCCACGGATGAATCGGGACGATCAACTGCGTGAACGGGAAGTGCTGCAGGCGGAATTTGTCGCCTGGTCGCAGGATCCGACAGCACAGCAGCAGTTTGCCCTGTATGAAGGTTTACCCGCGCAGCACCCGCTGCGTGGGTTTCATGCGGGTAATCGGGACAGCTTGCAGGTCGAATCGCCAGGGTTTCAGTCGGCGTTGCAAGACTTCCATCAGCGCTTTTATCGAACCGGGCAAATGAGCCTGAGTCTGGTCGGGCCACAAAGTATCGATGAGCTTGGGGAGCTGGCGCAGCAATTCGCAGCAGTGTTGCCGATTGGGGATAAAGTTGCCCAGGCCGCACCGCCACCGTTGGCAGTGAACAGTTATCAACAGGTCGGCGCTCACGCGAACCTGTTATTCGCTTTCGACGCGTTGCCCGAGTCATCCGCCGAGGCGATGGCTTTTCTCTGTCATTGGTTGAATAGCGCAAAACCTGGTGGATTGCTCGCATACCTGCATCAACAGAATCTGGCTGACAGCCTGAAAGCCACGCCGCTCTACCAGTTCGCCGGCCAAGCGCTGCTGCATCTTCAATTCAATGCTGGCGGCGACCGCCTGGATACCATTCGCGAACGCCTGCTGGACTGGCTGCGCTTCTTCGCCCAGCAGGACTGGACGCCGTGGCGCGAGGAATACGCGGCCCTGCTTCAGCGCCAGCAGCAAGTCAGCGGCGCGTTGCAACTGGCGCGCCTAGACATTGAGCAGCAAGCATTCGGCCTGTCCGAATCCGGCGCTGCCGCACTTGAGCACATCCTTCGCGAAATCGGCGTTGTGGATAACTTCAGCGATCATTGGCATCTGCCCGCCGCCAATCCTTTTCTGCGAGCCAGCGAGCCACTGGCAAACGCCGGGCTGATTCGCGGCCAGACCAGCGCCCACCGTGGCCTGCGCACCTTCGCCCAGGATCGCTCGCGCAGTCGTCGCGAGCGATCGCCGATGCAGTTCAGCCAGGCGCTGCCGGACAACAGCGATGAGGGCGCGATTTACCTGCGCTGGCAGGTCGAGACGGCGGCCAGCGCCGATCTGCGCGCAAGATTGCAGCGCAGTCTGCGCCAGACCCGACAGGATGCGTCCGAAGCCGGAGTGGACTTGTCTTTCAGCGCCGCAGGTAACCAATGCCTGCTGAAAATGACCGGACTACAGGAACCGATGCCCAGCATCCTCGAGCATGCGCTGAAATGTCTGACGATGATCGACGCCGATTCGCCGCGCGACGAGGTGCAGATACCGTCGATGCCGATCCGCCAACTACTCGAAGCGTTGCCAGAGAAATGCCTGCCCACGATTGAAACCAGCGATGACGCCAATCAGCTGTGGACAACTTCGCGCTGGGACGGCCTCGCTCTAGGCCTTAACCAACAAACCCAGTCAGCCTTGGGCCTGGCGCTGAGCCGCATTCCCGGCACACCGGACAATCAGCTACCGGTGACACCGATCGCCCAAGGCAAGTACCACTGGAGCCAGATCAACACGGCCTCCAGCGAACACGCCTTGCTGCTGATCTGCCCGACTGCCAGCAGCGACATCGCTGATGAAGCAGCGTGGCGCCTTCTGGCTCAGTTGTACCAGACGCCTTTCTATCAGCGCCTGCGTGTCGAATTGCAATTGGGGTACGCCGTGTTCAGCGCGCTGCGTCAATTGCACGGCAGGACCGCGATTGTGTTTGGCGTGCAATCGCCGACGACTTCGGCCGCCGAGTTGCTCGAATATATTCAAGAGTTTTTCAACGGCATTCCCGCGCTGATCGAAACGTTCGATGAAGCAAGCCTCGAGCAACAGCGTCAAAGCCTCGTCGATCAGTTCGACGACACCACACTGTCCACCAAGGATGCCGCCGAACTCCTCTGGCAAGGCAAACTTGCCGGCCATTCGTCGGATTACCGGGAGCAGTTGGTCACGGCGATCCGGCAACTCGATCGCCAGGCTTTGCTGGCCGCTGCGCAGCGCCTGATCAATGCCGAGGGCGGCTGGCATTGCCTGGCCAATGAATCGATGCCGGACGCGCCGTGGCAAGTGACAAACTGATCATTACCGAGGCTGCAAGGAGCTTTCTCAAAGATTCACGGGTCACGGCGTTGAAATTTTGAGTAACATAGCCGCCTAACTAATTGGAACATCACCGCGCTGCCGTGGACTATAACTATGGATAGCGCTATCCCAACCCTCAGAAGGAGACATCTCATGGCCTGGACCAAACCTGCTTACACCGACCTGCGTATCGGCTTCGAAGTCACCATGTACTTCGCCAGCCGCTGAGTTCTGCCTACGCAGAATCGCAGTGCAACGCCTCGGCTCGCCGAGGCGTTTTATTTTCCGCGTTGAAATGATGGAGCGTTCATGTTCGTCCAGATTCTGGGTTCGGCCGCCGGTGGCGGTTTTCCGCAGTGGAACTGCAACTGCGTCAACTGCGCAGGTTTTCGCGACGGCAGCCTGAACGCCAAGGCCCGCACCCAATCGTCCATCGCCATTTCCGATGACGGCGTGAACTGGGTGTTGTGCAATGCCTCGCCGGACATCCGCGCGCAACTGCAAAGCTTCGCCCCGATGCAACCGGGCCGCGCCCTGCGCGACACCGGCATCAGCGCGATCATCCTGATGGACAGCCAGATCGACCACACCACCGGCCTGCTCAGCTTGCGCGAAGGCTGCCCGCATCAGGTCTGGTGCACGGACATGGTTCATGAAGACCTCAGCACCGGTTTTCCCCTGTTCAAGATGCTCACCCACTGGAACGGCGGGCTGGTCTGGAACCGTATCGAGCTCGACCAGAGCTTCACCGTAGCCGCCTGCCCGAATCTGCGTTTCACCCCGTTGCCGTTGCGCAGCGCCGCGCCGCCGTATTCGCCGCACCGTTTCGATCCGCATCCGGGCGACAACATCGGTTTGATCGTTGAAGACCTCAACACTGGCGGCAAGCTGTTCTACGCGCCGGGACTGGGCAAGGTCGATGCGCCGTTGCTGGAAATCATGGCGGGCAGCGATTGCCTGCTGGTCGACGGCACGCTGTGGGATGACGATGAAATGCAGCGCCGTGGCGTCGGCACCCGCACCGGTCGCGAGATGGGCCATCTGGCACAGAACGGGCCTGGCGGCATGCTCGAAGTGCTGGAGCAGTTGCCCGAGCAACGCAAGGTGCTTATCCACATCAACAACACCAACCCGATCCTCGACGAGGATTCGCCGGAGCGTGCCGAACTGGCGCGGCGTGACGTTGAAGTAGCGTTTGATGGCATGAGTATCGTGCTTTAAGCAATCGAGACCGCTGCGCGGTCTATCGCGAGCAGGCTCACTCCTACAATGGAATGCGATCAACTGTGGGAGCGAGCCTGCTCGCGAAGAGGCCAGCACAGACACCAGAGATTTCCAGGGTTGTTCCCGGAGAACAGACATGACCGACACCCCGCTGTCCCCCGCCGAATTCGAAGCGGCCCTGCGCGCCAAGGGCGCCTACTACCACATCTACCACCCTTACCACGTGGCGATGTACGAAGGCCGTGCGACCCGCGAGCAGATTCAGGGCTGGGTCGCCAACCGCTTCTACTATCAGGTGAACATTCCCCTGAAGGACGCAGCGATCCTCGCCAATTGCCCGGATCGGGAAATCCGCCGCGAGTGGATTCAGCGCCTGCTCGACCACGACGGCGCACCCGGTGAAGATGGCGGCATCGAAGCCTGGCTGCGTCTGGGCCAGGCTGTTGGCCTCGACCCGGATCAACTGCGCTCCCAGGAATTGGTATTGCCCGGCGTGCGATTCGCCGTCGACGCCTACGTCAACTTCGCCCGTCGCGCCAGTTGGCAGGAAGCCGCCAGCAGTTCGCTGACCGAACTGTTCGCGCCGCAGATCCACCAGTCGCGCCTCGACAGTTGGCCGCAGCATTACCCGTGGATCGACCCGGCCGGCTACGAGTATTTCCGCACCCGTCTCGGTCAGGCGCGGCGTGATGTCGAGCACGGTCTGGCGATCACGCTCGAGCACTACAAGACCCGTGAAGGCCAGGAGCGCATGCTGGAAATTCTCCAGTTCAAACTGGACATTCTTTGGAGCATGCTCGATGCCATGAGCATGGCCTACGAACTGAACCGCCCGCCGTATCACAGCGTGACCGAACAACGGGTCTGGCATAAAGGAATTACCTTATGAGTTTCGACCGCAGCAAAGTTCCGAGCTGGCGTCCCGGTTACCGCTTCCAGTACGAACCGGCGCAAAAAGGCCATGTGTTGCTGTACCCGGAAGGCATGATCAAACTCAACGAAACCGCCGCGTTGATCGGCGGTTTGATTGACGGTGAGCGCAATGTCGCGGCGATCATCGCCAAACTCGACGAGCAGTTCCCCGACGTGCCCGAACTCGGTGACGACATCGAGCAATTCATGGAGGTTGCCCGTGCGCAGCACTGGATCGAACTTGCCTGATCTGCCGCCCAAGCCTGAAATCGGCCTGCCGCTATGGCTGCTCGCCGAGCTGACCTACCGCTGCCCGCTGCAATGCCCGTACTGCTCCAATCCACTGGATTTCGCCGAGCAGGGCAAGGAGCTGAGCACCGAGCAGTGGATCAAGGTGTTCCGCGAAGCGCGGGAGATGGGCGCGGCGCAACTGGGCTTTTCCGGTGGCGAACCGCTGGTGCGTCAGGACCTGGCCGAGCTGATTCACGAGGCGCGCCAGTTGGGTTTCTACACCAACCTGATCACCTCCGGCATCGGCCTGACCGAGCAGAAAATCAGCGACTTCAAAAAGGCCGGGCTCGATCACATCCAGATCAGTTTCCAGGCCAGCGACGAGCAAGTGAACAACCTGCTCGCCGGTTCGAAAAAGGCCTTTGCGCAAAAGCTGGAAATGGCTCGCGCAGTCAAGGCCCACGGTTATCCGATGGTGCTGAACTTCGTCACCCATCGGCACAACATCGACAAGATCGACCGCATTATCGAACTGTGCATTGCGCTGGAGGCCGACTTCGTCGAACTCGCCACTTGCCAGTTCTACGGCTGGGCGCAGCTGAACCGTGTTGGCCTGCTGCCGACCAAGGAGCAACTGGTGCGCGCCGAACGCATCACCAACGAATACCGCGCCAGGCTGGAAGCCGAAGGGCATCCGTGCAAGCTGATTTTCGTCACTCCGGACTATTACGAAGAACGCCCGAAAGCCTGCATGAACGGCTGGGGCAGCATCTTCCTGACCGTCACCCCGGACGGCACCGCCCTGCCCTGCCATGGTGCCCGCCAGATGCCGGTGCAGTTTCCCAACGTGCGCGATCACAGCATGCAACACATCTGGTATGACTCGTTCGGCTTCAACCGTTTTCGCGGTTACGACTGGATGCCCGAGCCGTGCCGCTCTTGCGACGAGAAAGAAAAGGACTTCGGCGGCTGCCGCTGCCAGGCGTTCATGCTCACCGGCGACGCCAGTAATGCCGACCCGGTGTGCAGCAAGTCCGAACATCACGGCGTGATCCTCAAGGCCCGCGAAGAAGCCGAGACCGCCACTCAAACCATCGAACAATTGGCCTTTCGCAATGAACGAAACTCACGCCTCATCGCCAAGGGCTGAGCCTTTCAGCGCCGCCCAAGCCGTCGCCGCCGGAACCGACTTCGCCGAACTGCAGCTCGGCGCCCATGGTGTGTTCTGGAATGAATACCGCCCCGAGGATGCCGCATGCCGGATCTGGCATTGGCGCGATGGCGCAGCGAAAAGTCTGACGCCGGACGGCTTCAGCGTGCGTAGCCGCGTGTACGAATATGGCGGTGGTGCGTTTTGTCTGACGCCTGACGGGGTGGTTTTCGTCAATGAAGCGGATCAGCAGATGTATCGGCAGGCGCTGGATGGCGAGCCGGTCGCGCTGACGTCGACTGACTGCCGCTACGGCGATCTGCAATTCGCCGCTGGCCGGGTATTGGCGGTTGAAGAGCAGCAGGATCGGCATCGCCTGGTGGCAATTGATCTGGCGACCGGTACGCGACAGGTGCTGGCCGAGGGTGCGGATTTTTATGCGTCACCAACGCTCAGCCCCGATGGCCAGCGGCTGGCGTGGATCGAGTGGAGTCGCCCGCATCAGCCGTGGACCTCGACGCGCTTGATGGTCGCGCAAGGCGATTTTTCTGCGCCTCGCTGTGTTGCCGGTACGCAGATGGAGGAGTCGATCCAGCAGCCGCGATTCGACGCTGATGGGCGGCTCTATTGCCTGACGGACCGTGACGGCTACTGGCAGCCGTGGGGCGAAACGACCGATGGCCTGAAAGCGCTGGCCAGCGTCGCGGCCGATCACGCGCCCGCGCCGTGGCAGCTAGGCGGCTGCACGTGGCTGCCTGTCGGTGATCAATTTTTAGCCAGTTGGAGCGAGGATGGTTTCGGTCGCCTGGCCCTTGGAAGTGAAGATTTCAGCGGTGACTACAGCCGCTTCCGCCACTTGGCGATGGATCAACAATTCATCTATTGCATCGCTGCATCGCCGACCAGCCCGTCGGCAGTGATCGCCATTGATCGTGTGTCGCATGCCGTGAAAATCCTCGCTGGCGGCGTGGCTCCATTGCCTGCCGAACGCATCAGCCGTCCGCAGACCTTGCGTTATCCGAGCGGCTCCGGCGAGGCGAACGGTTTCTTTTACCCGGCCATGAGCGGTGAAGCGAAACCTCCGCTGGTGGTGTTTATCCACGGCGGCCCGACGTCGGCGTGCTATCCGATACTCGACCCGCGCATCCAGTACTGGACGCAGCGCGGCTTTGCTGTCGCCGACCTCAACTATCGCGGCAGCAGTGGCTATGGTCGCGAATATCGCCAAGCGCTGCATCTGCGCTGGGGCGAGGTGGATGTCGAGGATGCCTGCGCGGTGGTCAGCTATCTCGCTGGCCAAGGCTTGATCGATGGTGACCGCGCGTTCATTCGCGGCGGCAGTGCGGGTGGCTACACAACGCTGTGTGCACTGGCGTTCAGACAAGTTTTCCGCGCAGGCGCCAGCCTCTACGGCGTCAGCGATCCGGTCGCGTTGGCTCGCGCAACGCACAAGTTCGAGGGCGATTATCTGGATTGGCTGATCGGCGATCCCGAGCGAGATGCCGAACGCTATGCCGCCCGCACGCCATTGCTGCACGCCGATAACATTCGCGTGCCGGTGATTTTCTTTCAGGGTGAACTGGACGCGGTGGTCGTGCCGCAACAGACCCGCGACATGGTCGCGGCGCTGGAGCACAACGGCGTCCCGGTCCAAGCGCATTACTACCCTGACGAACGGCACGGCTTCCGCCGCGCGGCCAACCAGGCACATGCGCTGGAGCAGGAGTGGACGTTTTATCGTCGGGTGATGGGGCTAACTGACTGAGCCCTCACTTTGAGACTGCGTCGCTCCAATCGCGGGCAAGCCCGCTCCCACAGGTTATTTGGTGTACACAAAAATTGTGATCACTCATAACACTGTGGGAGCGGGCTTGCCCGCGATAGCTATTGATCAGACGCCGCTGAACTCAACGCTTGGCGATGATATACACCGCATGCACGATCCCTGGAATGTAGCCGCACAGCGTCAGCAGAATGTTCAGCCAGAACGCCCCGCCAAACCCGACCTGCAGAAACACGCCCAGTGGCGGCAACAGAATAGCGATGATGATACGAATGAAATCCATGGGGCAGCTCCTGAATGGGGGTTGGCTCACTTGAGCCATACAAGCTAATCGACACGCGCCGTTCGTCAGGGTTCATTACGCTTGCTATTTGATCGCCAGCACCACAAAAAAACGCCCCACGCCAAAAGAATCAGGCGTGGGGCGTGCGTTATACCGCGAGACGGTTCGAGTAATCGGTTGGGGCTGCTCAGCTCACACGGCAATGCCCTTGCGACATTGCACTTGGGCGGTGCGCACCCGCGAGAAGGCGCGGCCCAAGCGCAGAAGCATTTCGTCGATGTTGGCTTTGCTGACAGTGAGGGCCGGGGTGAAGCGCAGGCAGTCAGGCTGCGCGGCGTTCAATATCAGGCCTTCGTGAAGTGCGGCATGGACGACGGCGTCGGCGCATTCCTCGGACAGCGTCAACCCGTAAAACAGGCCTTGGCCGCGCAACTCGCCGTGGCCGTAGCGGTGCGCCAGTCGCGCAAGGCCTTCGCGCAAATGCTGGCCGCTGTCGTTAACCTGCTGGAGAAAGCTGCGGTCATGGATGCTGTCGAGCACTACCAGACCGGCCGCCGTCATCAATGCGTTGCCGTGATGGGTGCCGCTCAGCTCGCCGATGGCGAAACAACAGGCCTTGCCTCGCGCCAGCAAGGCCGCCAGCGGCAAGCCGCCGCCGAGGCCTTTGCCGAGCACGACGATATCGGCGCGAATCCCGTAGGACTGTTCGGCAAGCAAGCTGCCGCAGCGGCCCATACCCGTCTGCACTTCGTCGAGGATCAGCAGAATGCCCAAGTCACGACACAGTCGCTCGACCCCTTTGAGGTAATGCTCGGTCGCCGGAATGACCCCGGCATCGCTCTGGATCGGCTCCAGCATGATCGCCACGGTCTGCGCGTCCACCGCCGCATGCAGCGCCGGCAGGTCGTTGAATGGCACTCGATCAATCGTCGCCAGACTGCGGCCATGACAACCCTGCTCAGCCATGATGATCCGCGAGGCGCCGCCGCGATGCAGCTGCCCCCATTTGCGCGCCAGTTTGATCGCCGCCTCACAAGCCTCGCTGCCACTGTTGAGCAGATACGCCTGTTCGCTGGACGTGCTGGCGCACAAACGTTCGGCGAGGCTGAGCATGCCGCGATTGTGCAGATTGAAGCCTGGATTGATCAGCGCCTGGGCCTGATTGGCGATGGCTTTGACCAACGCCGTGGGGCTGTGGCCAAGGCTGTTGGCGCCGCCGGCCTGGGAAAAGTCGAGGTAGGCGCGATCGTTGCTGTCCCATAGCCATGAACCCTGGCCGCGAACGAACACTTGTTGCGGCCGATCGACGCTGGGCATCAGGCGTTGGGCATTGAGATGGTCGGTCATAGCGGATGGCCCCGCCTCGAAGCAGAGGTCATCCAGACTCGGCGTCTGGCGCCGCAAACTGAACAGATTCATGCGGAAAAACCTCGTTGGAGGTTTTTTGAACTGCCTATGTAATCACGAACGAAGCAAATGGAATTCGTCACGCTTTCTGGCCCTGCAAGCCTTGTGAATGCGGTTAGACTAGGCGCGCAAACGGCTTCAGGCCATTTCGATTTCTCAGCCATTTCGATAAGCGCTACTTATGGATTTCAAACAACTGCGTTATTTCGTCGCGGTCTACGAAGAAGGCCATGTCGGCCGTGCGGCTGAGCGCTTGTCGATCTCGCAACCGGCGCTGTCGCAACAGATCCGTCAGCTGGAGCAGAACCTCGACGTAACCCTGTTCGAACGCAGCAGTAAACGCCTGCTGCCGACCCTCGCTGCGCATACGCTGTACAACCACGCGTTGCCATTGCTCGATGGCTTGCAGCGGGCGCGCGAGGCGTTGGGTAGTTTCAAGGGTCAGGCACTGCGCACACTGGCGATCGGTGTGTTGCAAACGGTGCACACCAGCCTTGTGCCGCAGATGCTCGAGCGTGTGCGCAAGGCGCAGCCGCATCTGGTGGTACAAATCTATGAACTGACCGGGCTGGAAATCGAACGGCGCTTGCTCAACGGTTCGCTGGACATCGGTATCAGCTATCTGCCACCGCGCCAACCCGGTCTGCACGGTGTGTTGCTGTACGAAGATGAACTGACGCTGGTCATCCCGGCGGACCATCCCTTGCGCGAGTTCAAGAAGGTCTCGATGCGCCAGGCTGCTGAGCTGCCCATGTTGCTGCTCGGCGAAGAGTTCCAGATCCGACAGATCTGGCAGGCACAACTGACCAGCCTCGGACGACGCCCGCAGGTGCAGGCCGAGTTGAACAATATGCTGGGGATTCTCGATAGCCTGCCGCACACCAGGCTGGCAACGGTGCTGCCGGGACGTTCGCAAAAGGAATATGACGATGAAGATCTGCTATGGAAACCGCTGAGCGAACCACGGGTGCCGTTGCAAGTTGGCCTGGTGTGCCGTGATGTGCAACGCCAGCAGGCCTCGTTGGCATTGCTGCGGACATTGCTTGAAGAGGTGATCGACCGCGAAACGAAGCCGCCCCTTGATCCGCTCGCCTGAAACTTTTCTTCAGGCAAAAGAAAACCCCGCCGAAGCGGGGCTTTGCAGACTGTTTCCCTGACATCCATTTCACTCCGCCACCCTGGCAGAATCCTACGTGTCCGTGTTGTTTACTTTGCGCTTCCTGCGCGACGTCCATGAAATGTAGATTAGCCGTGGATCCAATATACGGATATGGGAGAACAGCAGCACGTCACGTAAGCAAATGCTTACATGACGTCTACAGGATCAAAACTGTGCCGCATCCAGCAGGAACAGCGACTCGCTACCGGCCTTGACCGACGCGCTCAACGAGTGGATACGCGGCAGCAGGCGGGCGAAATAGAAGCGCGCGGTGCCCAGCTTGCTCGCATAGAAATCCTCCTGCGCTTCCTTGCCCAGCGCGGCTTTGGCCATCAACGCCCACATGTAGGCGTAAGCGGTGTAGCCGAACGCTTGCAAATATTCGACCGAGGCCGCGCCGATTTCGTTCGGATTGTTTTTCGCCCGGTCCAGCAGCCACGCGGTCAACTCGTCGAGGGTGTCGACGGCATCGTTCAACGGCTTGGTGAACTCGCCCAGATCGGCGCTGGCGGTTGCGGTGAAATGGCGGATCTCGTCAGCGAACAGCTGGTAGAACGCGCCGCCACTGCCAACGATCTTGCGCCCGACCAGGTCCAGCGCCTGAATGCCGTTGGTGCCTTCGTAGATCTGGGTGATGCGCACATCACGCACCAGTTGTTCCTGGCCCCACTCGCGGATGTAGCCGTGGCCACCAAAAATCTGCTGGCCGTGGACGGTGGTTTCCAGACCCAGGTCGGTCAGGAAAGCTTTCGCTACCGGCGTCAGCAGCGCCACCAGATCTTCCGCGCGTTTGCGGGTGGTCGCGTCTTCGCTGAACTTGGCGGTGTCCAGTTGCATCGCCACATACGTGGAGAACGCACGGCCGCCTTCGTTCGAGGCTTTCATGGTCAGCAGCATGCGTCGCACGTCCGGGTGGACGATGATCGGGTCGGCGACTTTGTCCTTGTTCTGCGCACCGGTCGGCGAACGACTCTGCAGACGATCGCGCGCGTATTCAACAGCGTTCTGATAAGAGCGCTCGCCCGTGGCCAGGCCTTGAATACCAACACCCAGGCGCTCGTAGTTCATCATGGTGAACATCGCCGCCAGGCCTTTGTTCGGCTCGCCGACCAGATAACCCACGGCTTCGTCGAAGTTCATCACGCAGGTCGCCGAGGCCTGAATGCCCATCTTGTGCTCGATCGAACCGCAGTTGGCCGGGTTACGCGCACCGAGGCTGCCGTCGGCATTGACCATGAACTTCGGCACCAGGAACAGCGAAATACCTTTTGGACCGGCCGGCGCGTCCGGCAGCTTGGCCAGTACCAGGTGAATGATGTTTTCGGTGAGGTCGTGCTCGCCGCCGGTGATGAAGATCTTGGTGCCGCTGACCTTGTAGGAACCATCGGCCTGAGGTTCGGCTTTGGTGCGAATGATCCCCAGATCGGTGCCGGCGTGCGGCTCGGTCAGGCACATGGAACCGGCCCAGATGCCGGCGTACATGTTCGGCAGGTACGCAGCTTTCAGTTCTTCACTGGCGTGGGCATTGATCGACAGGCAGGCGCCGGCGGTCAGCATCGGATACAGACCGAACGCCAGGCTTGCGGAGTTGACCATTTCTTCGACCTGCGCCGACACGGCTTTGGGCATGCCCATGCCGCCGTAGGCCGGATCGCCGCCAACACCGACCCAGCCGCCTTCAGCATAAGTCTGATAGGCCTGTGGGAAACCGGCCGGCGTGGTGACGGCACCGTCCGCCCAATGGCAACCTTCCTCGTCAGCAGCACGGCTCAGTGGCGCGATGCTTTTGCTGGTGACCTTGCCGGCCTCTTCGAGAATCGCTTCAACGGTTTCGGCATCGACGGTCTCGGCCAGCGCCGGCAGCTCGGCCCAGAGTTTGGCGACTTCGAACACTTCATTGAGGACGAAGCGCATATCGCGCAGCGGCGCTTTGTAGTCAGCCATGGCAAACCTCGCAAGATCTAAACAGGTGGTTCGTGGAATGATGTTTTCGTTGATCCGGAGTGTACCTCAACAACTTTTGCGACACATAGGGTCAACCGGTGACTGATTTGTTATTTTTGGTCACCGGAAAAAGATCGCCGCGATCTTTCGATCTGCTCTACAAAGCAAACGCCTGCGCCGGCAGATTCATCAAACAATCACTCCCCGCCTCGATCGCCGCCTGATGCGCAGCCGTACGCGGCAGCAAGCGCTTGAAGTAGAACTCGCACGTCGCCAGTTTGCCCTTGAGGAAATCAGCCTCACCCTCGCCCGCCTCCAGCTGTGCCTGAGCAACCAACGCCATGCGCAGCCACAGGTAGCCCAGGATGATGTAGCCGCTGTACATCAGATAATCCACCGACGCAGCACCGACTTCGTCCGGGTTCTTCATGGCCGCCATGCCGACCTTCATGGTCAGGTCGCCCCACTGTTGGTTGAGCCCGTTGAGTTGCGCGACGAAGCGGCCCAGCTGCGCATGTTCGGCGTTCGCTGCGCAGAACTTGTGGACGATTTTGGTAAAGCCGCGCAGCAGCTTGCCCTGACTGCCCAGCACCTTGCGCCCGAGCAGGTCCAGCGCCTGAATGCCATTGGTGCCTTCGTAGATCGGCGCAATCCGGCAATCGCGCACCAGTTGCTCCATGCCCCATTCACGAATGAAACCGTGGCCGCCGAACACTTGCATGCCGTGATTGGTCACTTCCAGCCCGGTGTCGGTCATGAACGCCTTGCAGATCGGCGTGAGGAACGCCAACAGGTCTTCAGCCTCCTGACGCGCCTCGGCGTCGCTGCTCAGGTGCGCGACGTCGAGCATCTGCGCGGTGAAATAGGTCAGCGCGCGGTTGCCTTCGTTGAAGGCTTTCATCGTCAGCAACATGCGCCGCACATCGGGGTGGACGATGATCGGATCGGCAGGTTTTTCCGGGGCCTTGGCGCCGGTCAGCGCGCGCATCTGTAGGCGGTCGTTGGCGTACTTGATCGCACCCTGAAAACTCGCCTCGCCCAGACACAGCCCCTGCATGCCAGTACCAAGCCGCGCGTGGTTCATCATTGTGAACATGCAGTTGAGGCCCTTGTTCGGCTCGCCGATCAGGTAACCGGTGGCGGCATCGAAGTTCAGCACGCAGGTGGCTGAAGCCTTGATGCCCATCTTGTGCTCGATCGAGCCGCAGGAAACGCCATTGCGCTCTCCCGCTTCGCCTGCTGCATCGGGCAGGAACTTGGGCACGATAAACAGGGAAATGCCCTTGGTTCCGGCCGGTGCGTCCGGCAGCTTGGCCAGGACCAGATGGATGATGTTGTCGCTCAGGTCATGCTCGCCGGCGGAAATGAAAATCTTGCTGCCGGTGATCGCGTAGCTGCCGTCGGCCCGTGGCACCGCGCGGGTCTTGATGATGCCCAGATCGGTGCCGCAGTGGGCTTCGGTCAGGCACATGGTGCCGGTCCACTGGCCAGCGGTGAGTTTGCTCAGGTAGGTGTCTTTCTGTTCGGCGGTACCGTGGGCGTGGATCGCCGACATCGCGCCGTGGGTCAGGCCGGGGTACATGCCCCAGGACGTGTTGCTGGAGCCGACCATCTCGCTGATCACCAGCCCCAGCGAGCTCGGCAACCCTTGGCCACCGTAAGCCGGATCGGCCGCCAATCCATGCCAGCCGCCCTCGACATATTGTGCGAAGGCCTGCTTGAAGCCTGTAGGCGTTGTCACCACGCCGTTGTCGAAATGGCAGCCCTCTTCATCGCCGC
This sequence comes from Pseudomonas sp. 1L-E-NC-VB-C3, assembly GCF_057291535.1. Classification (NCBI taxonomy): domain Bacteria; kingdom Pseudomonadati; phylum Pseudomonadota; class Gammaproteobacteria; order Pseudomonadales; family Pseudomonadaceae; genus Pseudomonas; species Pseudomonas sp. 1L-E-NC-VB-C3. The sequence continues at coordinate 78,237 of NZ_JBXAWD010000001.1, forward strand.
TGCGATTGAGCGGGGCCAGCACGTTCTCGCAGAACTTCGCGCCTTCTTCGAGGATCGCGCTGATCATGTCCGGGCTGGCGTCATGCGCGCCGAGATTGGCGTAGTTGGTATGGAAGTCGAAGACGTGATCGATCAGAAAGCGCATGTCGCGCAGGGGAGCTTTGTACTCGGGCATGGTGGCTTCTCCGTCAGCAGATTTGTTCAACCTACTGCTGGCCACCACGCGCGACAATCACTGTGCAGGCGCTGAATGCGCCGTCATCACTCAACCCGCAGCAGCGTCCATGCGCACCGCGCCACGGCGGTTCTGCCCGAACGCCATGACACAGTTACGCCCCGCGCCCTTGGCGCTGTACAACGCCTGGTCGGCGGACTTGAGCACTTCTTCAGGGGTGCGCTGCTCGACACGTTCGGCGACGCCGATGCTCACCGTCACCGACACCGCCGAAGCCCCGGAACCGCTACGGCGCTGGCGACCTTGCTGATCATCCTGCGGGCGGTTTTCCTGGTTGCGTAACTGAATGCTGTAAGACGCAATCGATTCACGGATCACTTCCAGGTGCGGCATGCACTCCTCAAGGGTCTTGCCTGCGAACACCAAGGCAAATTCCTCACCGCCGTAGCGATACGCCCTACCGCCACCGCTGATTTTCGACAGTTTGCTGGCGACCAGGCGCAGCACCTGGTCACCGACATCGTGGCCATGGGTGTCGTTGAATTTCTTGAAGTGATCGACGTCGCTCATCGCCAGCACATAGTTGCGCCCCAGGCGCTGCATACGTTCGTTGAGCGCACGTCGTCCCGGCAGGCCGGTGAGCTCGTCGCGGAAGGCCATTTGATAGGCCTCATGCGCAACGGCGGCGGCGATCATCAGCATCACCTGGCTGCACATGATGTTCAGGGTGAACGGCAGAATGAAGGTCTTCGGCAGCATCCAGAACACACCGAGCAAGCCAACCAGTTGCGCCGCGTGCAACGGGCGCGGGTTGCGCCAGTATTGCCAGGCCAGAAGCAGGAAGGCCGAGATGAACACCGGATAGGACAACTGGATGAGACTCATCCATGCCCCATGCAGCGCCGGCCAGCGGATCTCCGACAACCACAGCAGCAGTGCCTGTGGGTAACTTTGCTCCAGTCCCAGCGCCACGCTGCCAAATGCCAGTAGCACGGCAAAGCGCGCGACCATGTCCTGAAACAGATGGGTTCGCTCCTGCCACGCCGCGAACAGCCCGAACAACAGCGGCAACAACAGGCAGACCAGATGAAACACCACCGCAGCGTCTTCGCGGACCTTGCCGTTGTCGCGGTAGAAATCTGTCTGGGTGTCCAGCAGAAAGTAGGCGATGTACACCGTGAGCATCAGAAACAGTTCGCGCTGACGTCGATACACCGCGCAATACGCGCCACCGAGGAGCAGAACCAATGTCGGCAGGACGTTGAACAGCGACGTGAAGAATACGCTGAGGTCTTTGACGTACGCAGCCGCCAGCCCCGCAAGCAATAACAGCAGTGATGGCAGGAAATGGCTGAAACGTACAGCGGAAGAACGCGGCAAGGGTAAGCTCCGACCCGTCATAGCAAAGAGATGGCATTGTGCCTGCAAAGTGCGGCCAAGCCCATACAATGTGATCCAGATCACACACGGTCTCTGTAACGGCCGGAAGCTCGACTATCTGAGCGATTCACAAACAAAAAAACCGCTGCCCCCTAACGGGAGCAGCGGTTTTCGTCAGACTGCGTTAAGGCTTAGTAGCCCAGCGCGAAGTCTTCTTCTTTCATGTCCATCAGGTTGCCAGCACCCGACAGCATAGTGGCCACGTGCGTACGGGTACGCGGCAGGATGCGCTGGAAGTAGAAGCGCCCGGTTTGCAGCTTGGCGGTGTAGAACGCCTCGTCGCTGGTGCCGGCAGCCAGTTTTTCCGCAGCCAGACGTGCCATGTCTGCCCAGAAGTAGGCCAGGCAGGCATAACCGGAGTACATCAGGTAATCCACGGAGGCCGCGCCGACTTCTTCGCGATCTTTCATGGCAGCCATACCGACCTTCATGGTCAGCTCGCCCCACTCCTTGTTCAGTGCAGCCAGCGGCGCGACGAATTCCTGGACGGCTTCGTTGCCTTCGTTGGTCTGGCAGAACTTGTGGACGATCTTGGTGAAGCCTTTCAGAGCCTCGCCTTGAGTCATCAGCACTTTGCGGCCGAGCAGGTCGAGGGCCTGGATGCCGGTGGTGCCTTCGTACAGCATCGAAATGCGGCTGTCGCGAACGTTCTGCTCCATGCCCCACTCGGCGATGAAGCCGTGGCCGCCGTAGATCTGCACGCCGTGGTTGGCGGCTTCGAAACCGACTTCGGTCATGAACGCTTTGGCGATCGGGGTCATGAACGCCAGCAGGGCGTCGGCCTTCTTCTTCTCTTCTTCATCGACGCCGTATTTGACGATGTCGACCTGCTTCGCAGTGAAGTAGACCATCGCGCGGTTGCCTTCGGCGAACGCCTTCATGGTCAACAGCATGCGGCGCACGTCCGGGTGGACGATGATCGGGTCAGCGGCCTTGTCCGGTGCTTTCGGGCCAGTCAGCGAGCGCATTTGCAGGCGATCACGAGCGTATTTCAAACCGCCCTGGAAGCCGATTTCGGCGTGAGCCAGACCTTGCAGCGCGGTACCGAGACGGGCGGTGTTCATAAAGGTGAACATGCAGTTCAGACCTTTGTTCGCCGGGCCGATCAGGTAACCAGTGGCGCCATCGAAGTTCATCACGCAGGTGGCGTTGCCGTGGATGCCCATCTTGTGTTCCAGCGAACCGCAGCTCACTGCGTTGCGCGCGCCAATGGTGCCATCGGCGTTTGGCAGGAACTTTGGAACGATGAACAGCGAGATGCCTTTGGTGCCAGCCGGAGCATCCGGCAGGCGGGCCAATACGATGTGGACGATGTTATCGGCCATGTCGTGTTCGCCGGCCGAGATGAAGATCTTGGTGCCGGAAACTTTGTAGGAACCGTCGGCCTGAGGCTCGGCCTTGGTGCGCAGCATGCCCAGGTCGGTGCCGCAGTGCGGTTCGGTCAGGCACATGGTGCCGGTCCATTCGCCGGAGACCAGTTTGGTCAGATAGGCTTCCTGTTGCTCAGGGGTGCCGTGCTCGGAGATGGTGTTCATCGCACCGTGCGACAGACCTGGGTACATGCCCCACGACCAGTTGGCTTCGCCAACCATTTCGCTCACTGCCAGGCCCAGCGACTCAGGCAGGCCCTGACCGCCGTGCTCGACGTCGTGGGCCAGGCTTGGCCAGCCGCCTTCGACGAATTGCTTGTACGCCTCTTTGAAGCCAGTCGGGGTTTTCACGCCGGACTCGCTCCAGGTGCAGCCTTCGATGTCGCCCACACGGTTCAGCGGCGCCAGTACCTGCTCACAAAACTTGGCGCCTTCCTCGAGGATGGCGTCAACCATGTCCGGCGTGGCGTCTGCGCACGCTGGCAGGCTCTGATAGTGCGCTTCGTAGCCGAGCAGTTCGTCACGAACGAAGCGAATATCACGCAAGGGGGCCTTGTAGTCAGGCATAGCGATAAACCTCTGCTGATGTAACCGGGAATGAACGACCGTGTTGAATTGTTGTGACGGTCAAACAGTTGTTTGAAACATACGTTTACGCCGAAATCTTGTCAAGCATCGATCTTTTGCCGTTCGTCATCACGCTCTCCAAATGCCGGAGACGACAAATCGCCGCGACTTGATATAAGCCACGGGCGTTGTAAAAAGATTAGTTGAGCAAGAAGGACTTAAACGAAAAACGCCGCGACAGGGCGCGGCGTTTCGGGGTCTACAACAAACTCAATCAGGCGAAAGTATCGATGATCGTCCCGAGCACTTCGTCGGATGCCTTGGCCACCTTCACACCCAGCTCTGCCTGGATCTTGCCCTGCGACAGCTCGACGATATTGCTCGCCAGATCCGATTCTTGTGCGCGATCCACACCGCGCAGGCGATTGACCTGCACTTCGGACGACTGGCTGGTCACCGAACGTTCGATAGTGTTGTTGGCGATCTGGCTGGCAGCCTGATCGACGCGGTTCTGCCCGGACTGAATCGAGCTCAGCCCCGCATAAAAAGCTGTGTTACCGGAGATTTCCATAGTCGCTCTCATCCTTGCAAAGGATCAATGCTCGCCATTGAAGCAGACGCGCCAGCAAAACACCCGTCAAAAACACTAATGGCACAGTGCCTGTTCATAGCGAGAAACTTAATCGAGCAAGTCCAGTTGCAAATGCTCGGCCACCGCTTCGGCGCTCAACGCCTTGAGTTTCGGCACCCGCCCAAGGCACGGCGCGGGGATGCGCTCGGCCAGGGTCGCGAGGTTTTCCTCCAGCCGCGAAGTTTTCGGATCGATGATATTCGCCACCCACCCCGCCAATTGCAGACCATCGCGGGCAATCGCCTCGGCGGTCAGCAACGCATGACTGATGCACCCCAGCCTCACGCCCACCACCAGAATCACTGGCAGCTTCAGTGCAATCGCCAGGTCAGAGAGATTGTCCTGATCGGCCAACGGCACCCGCCAGCCGCCCGCGCCTTCGATCAGGGTGAAGTCGGCGTTCATCGCCAGAATCCCACGCATCGGCGCCAGCAGCGATTGCACCGTCAACGCCACACCCGCTTCGCGCGCCGCGAGATGGGGAGCTATCGCTGGCTCGAACGCCACCGGGTTGACCTGTTGATAAGTCAGCGGCAACGAACATTCGGCCAGCAGCGCCAAGGCATCAGAATTACGCAAGCCTTTGGGCGTGACGTCGCAACCCGATGCCACCGGTTTGCCCGCCGCCGTGCTCAAGCCTGCCGACCGCGCCGCATGGAGCAATCCGGCAGCAACGGTGGTTTTGCCGACATCGGTGTCGGTACCGGTGACGAAATAGGCTGCGCTCATAGAGGTTTCTCCAACACGGCGTATACCACCTGATACGTTGCCGGCAGCCCCGACGCCTGACGGAACCGCTCATACGCGTCGATCAGCCCGAGAATCCGCGCCCGTCCGGTCAAACCGCCCGGCCGCCCGGGATTCAGATTGTGTGCGCCCAACGCTTTCAGCTCATGAGTCAGGCTGCGCACATCCGGGTAATGCAACACGTGCGGCTGATTCTGCAGCGCCAAAATGCGCATGCCACTGCCGGCACATAAATGCTCATAGCGGGCGAAGGTGCGGAAGCGATTGACGTGCACCAGCCCGTCGACCTGCTGCCAACTCTCACGCAACTCGAACAGCGTCCCTGTACAGAGACTAGCAAACGCAAAAATCCCGCCCGGTTTAAGCACGCGCAAGGCTTCGCCGAGCACCGCCTCGAAGTCGGCGCACCACTGCACCGCGAGACTGGAGAAAATCAGATCGAAGCTAGCATCCTGCAACGGCAGCCTTTCGGCATCGCCAGCGATGAAATGCTCAGCGCCACCCAGCGGCCGTGCGTGATTGAGCATGCCCTCGGCGATGTCCAGCGCGACACCGCTGCCCTGGGTGAAACGCGAGGCCAGCGCGCGGGTGAAGTAGCCGGTGCCGCAACCGAGATCGAGCCAACGCGACGGCGTGAAGCTCGCCGGCAAGCGCCCGAGCAACTGTGTGCCGACGTCACGCTGAAACTCCGCGACACTGTCGTAACTGGCCGCAGCGCGGGAAAAAGACGCCGCCACCTGGCGCTTGTCGGGCAAGCCCTCAGGCAGCACAAGGGACAGATCAGTCATCAGCGCACTCATGTAGAAAAGCCTGGATCGCGCCCGCGACTCCATGCGGGTCTTCCAGCAGAAAAGCATGGCTGGCCTGTTCGATCAGACCAATTTCGATATCCGGCAACAGCGCGAACAATGCGCCGGCCGCTTCCGCCGGAACCAGCGCGTCCTGCCCGCCGAACAGATGAAACTGCGGCCCGCGAAACGCCTGCAACGCCTGGCGTGTATCCATCTGCGCGAGCAGCTCCAACCCTGCCATCAGCGCGGTCGGCGCGGTGGCCGGCGCGCCAGCGAGCAGCAAGCGCGACAAGCCGCGCGGGTCTGGTGAACCTTGCGCACATAGCAGAGCGAAGCGCTTGAGCGTGGTACGCGGGTCGGCCTGACAACCGGCAAGAAACGCATCGAAGGTCTCGCCAGGCATCGCGCTCGGCCACTGCTCATGGGCGACAAACGCAGGGTTGCTCGCCAGCGTCAGCAGCCCGCAGCACGCCTCGCCGCGTCGTGCCGCCAGTTCGCTGGCGAGCATGCCGCCCAGCGACCAGCCACCGAGCCAGATTTCCTGCGGAATGCGCGCATCGAGTTCGTCGAGCCAGTCTTCAAGGTCAGCGGAGTCCAGCTCCGGCAGCGGTTCGATCTCGACTTGCAGATGTTCGTCGAGGCCGCGCAATGCTGCGGCCAGCGGTTCCAGCGGCGACACGCCGAGGCCCCAGCCGGGCAGCAGGATCAGACGATTACGCATGGCCTGGCTCCAATGACAATCGGGCGAAGCAATCTGCCAACCCTTCCAGCAACTGTTGCACCTGTGCCTCGCTGTGGGCGGCGGTCAGCGTGACGCGCAACCGCGCGCTGCCGGCCGGCACGGTCGGTGGACGGATCGCGGTCACCATCAAGCCGCGCTCGCGGAGCATTTGCGAGAGCCGCACCGCGCGGCCGGCATCGCCGATCATGATCGGCTGGATCGGCGTGAAGCTGTCCATCAGCTCCAGCCCGATCTGCTCGGCGCCGTGGCGGAACTGGCGGACCAGTGTCTGCAAATGCTCACGGCGCCAGTGTTCGCTGCGCAACAGCTCGAGGCTTTTCAGCGTCGCGCAGGCCAGCGCCGGCGGTTGGCTGGTGGTGTAGATGTACGGGCGGGCGAACTGGATCAGGCTTTCGATCAACTCTTCGCTGCCAGCGACAAAGGCCCCGGCGGTGCCGAAGGCTTTGCCGAGGGTGCCGACCAGCACCGGCACGTCGTCCTGGCTCAGGCCGTAATGCTCGACGATGCCGCCACCGTTGGCGCCCAATGGGCCGAAGCCGTGGGCATCGTCGACCATCAGCCACGCGCCTTTGGCCTTGGCCGCGCGGGCCAGCGCCGGCAGGTCGGCGATGTCACCGTCCATGCTGAATACGCCATCGGTGACCACCAGCGTGTTGCCGGTGGCTTTCTCCAGGCGCTTGACCAGACTTTCGGCGTCGTTGTGCAGATAGCGATTGAAACGCGCGCCGGACAACAGGCCCGCGTCCAGCAACGAAGCGTGATTGAGCCGGTCTTCGAGCACCGTATCGCCCGGCCCGACCAGCGCAGTGACCGCGCCGAGGTTGGCCATGTAGCCGGTGGTGAACAGCAGCGCGCGTGGGCGCCCGGTCAGATCGGCGAGCGCTTCTTCCAGCGCGTGATGCGGGCTGCTGTGGCCGATCACCAGATGGGACGCGCCACCGCCGACACCCCAACGTTCAGCGCCGGCGCGCCAGGCTTCGATCACCTGCGGATGATTGGCCAGGCCCAGATAGTCGTTGTTGCAGAAAGCGAGCAGCGGCTGGCCGTCAACCACGACTTGCGGGCCTTGCGGCGAGTCGAGCAGCGGGCGGTGGCGATAAAGGTTGTCGGCACGACGGGCAGCAAGGCGTGCGGCGAGATCGAATGACATGCAGGCCTCGATTTTCAAATGACACAGATCCCCTGTGGGAGCGAGCCTGCTCGCGAATGGGCGTCACATCCAACATGGATATTCGCGGCCAAACCGCTTTCGCGAGCAGGCTCGCTCCCACAGGGGTTTTGCATTCCTTCAGCGCAATCCGTGCAGCTTTTAGATGGCAGCGTTATAGAACTGCTCGCTGCTCTTCTGCTCCACCAGCGCCTGCTCGATCGCCGCTTGGTGCACTTCATCCGCGTGCTCTTCGCGAGCCTCCGGCTGGATACCGAGGCGCGCGAACAGCTGCATGTCCTTGTCCGCCTGCGGGTTGGCGGTGGTGAGCAATTTGTCGCCGTAGAAAATCGAGTTGGCGCCAGCGAAAAATGCCAGGGCCTGCATCTGCTCGTTCATCGCTTCGCGACCGGCGGACAGGCGCACATGGGATTGCGGCATGAGGATGCGCGCCACGGCGAGCATGCGGATGAAGTCGAACGGGTCGATGTCTTCGGCGTTTTCCAGCGGCGTTCCGGCGACTTTCACCAGCATGTTGATCGGCACCGACTCCGGGTGCTCCGGCAGGTTGGCCAACTGGATCAGCAGATTGGCGCGATCGTCCAGCGATTCGCCCATGCCGAGAATGCCGCCGGAGCAGATTTTCATCCCCGACTCACGCACGTAAGCCAGCGTCTGCAGACGTTCGCTGTAAGTGCGGGTGGTGATGATGCTGCCGTAGAACTCCGGCGAGGTGTCGAGGTTGTGGTTGTAGTAATCGAGACCGGCCTTGGCCAGCGCCTCGGTCTGCTCCTGATCGAGACGTCCGAGGGTCATGCAGGTTTCCAGGCCCAAGGCTTTCACCCCTTCAACCATCTTCAACACATACGGCATGTCTTTGGCCGACGGATGTTTCCACGCCGCGCCCATGCAGAATCGCGTCGAACCAATGGCTTTGGCGCGGGCCGCCTCTTCGAGGACCTTCTGCACTTCCATCAGTTTTTCTTTTTCCAGACCGGTGTTGTAGTGCCCGGACTGCGGGCAGTACTTGCAGTCTTCCGGGCAGGCACCGGTTTTGATCGACAGCAGTGTCGAGACCTGCACGCGGTTGGCGTTGAAATGTGCGCGGTGCACCGTTTGCGCCTGGAACAGCAAGTCGTTGAATGGCTGTACGAAGAGTGCTTTGACTTCGGCCAGAGACCAATCGTGACGCAGGGTGGCGGTGGTGCTCGCGCTCATGGGCAATTCCTTGGTTATGCTTGGCTGGCGCCGGGGAAAATGGAATATCCACAGGCGCTACACGGATGTTCGGCATATTTAAGGAAGAGCGATGCGCTGTCAACCGCAATACCATGGACAGGTTTACATCTGTTTAAAAAACGTACAGACCTGTTTGCTGTGCGATGAGCCCGCAGAAGCACAAATGCCAATGTGCGAGGCCTGCGAAACCGAATTGCCATGGCTCGGCAGTCACTGCCAGACCTGCGCTTTGCCGCTGGCGGCGGATGGCCTGACTTGCGGCGAGTGCCTGCTAGAGCCTCCGGCCTTCGAACAGGTTGCCGTGCCCTGGGTTTATGGCTTCCCCGTGGACAGTCTGATTACACGCTTTAAACACAACGCAAAATGGCCGTTTGGTCACCTGCTCGCCGACGTTCTCGGCCAATACCTGCAGCATCGCTTCGCCGAGGACTTGCCGCGCCCCGATGTGTTGCTACCGGTGCCGTTGGCGAATAAACGCCTGCGTCGGCGAGGATTCAATCAGGCGGCGATGCTCGCGCGCTGGTTGAGTGTTTCGCTGGATTTGCCGTGCGAAGAACAGCTGCTGCGGCGAGTCATGGACACCGATGCCCAACAGGATCTCGACGCCAAGGCGCGCAAACGCAACTTGCGCAATGCCTTTGCGCTGGCGCCTGACGCGCAGGTCAGTGGCCGCCATTGCGCGCTGGTTGACGACGTCCTGACTACTGGAGCAACCTCTCAGGCATTGGCGCGGTTGCTGATGAATGCAGGTGCGGCGCGGGTTGATGTGTATTGCCTGGCCCGTACGCCGAAGCCCGGTACCTGAAGCGAATACAGATATCGTGTGGGAGCGAGCCTGCTCGCGAATGGGCATCACATTCAACAAAGCTGTTGTTGGTCAAACCGCTTTCGCGAGCAGGCTCGCTCCCACAGGGGGCTTTGCGTCAGGCTTGACTCATGCGTTGCAAGTGGCCAACGTCCATTTCATCGCCCGAGCCAGAAGCGTTCTGATATGTCCCTGCCCACCCTGCTGTCCCAGCACATCGTCCGCCGCCCGCAGCGCATTGCCCTGCTGCAACACATCGCCGAGCAGGGCTCGATCACCCGTGCGGCGAAAAGCGCGGGGCTCAGTTACAAGGCGGCGTGGGATGCAATCGATGAGCTGAACAACCTGGCGCAGAAACCCCTGGTCGAGCGCGTGGTGGGCGGCAAGGGTGGCGGTGGCGCCAGATTGTCCAGCGAGGGCGAGCGAGTGCTGCGCCTGTATCAGAAATTGCAGGCGTTGCAGGCACAGGTGCTGGAAGCGGCGGAAGACGCCAGTGATCTCGACCTGCTCGGGCGGCTGATGCTCAGGACCAGTGCGCGCAATCAGCTGCATGGCACGGTGGCAGCGATTCAGGCGCAGGGTCGCAATGACTTGATCCGCCTTGAACTGGCCGAAGGCATTGCTCTGGAGGCGCAGATCACCCACGACAGCACCGTGCATCTGGAATTGCAGATCGGTACCGAAGTGATGGCGCTGATCAAGGCTGGCTGGCTTGAGTTGCTCGGCGCCGATCAGTCGGCAACGCCCGGACACAATGTCCTGCGCGGCACCATCGAAGCGATCCTCGATGCCGAGGACGGACCCAGCGAAGTGCGCATTTCCCTGCCCAACGGCCAGACACTTTGCGCCTTGGCCGAACCGCTGCACTTGCGCAGCCATAGGCTGGAGGTCGGCAATCCGGTGCAGGTGCAATGCGCACCATCTAACGTGCTGATCGGCACCCCGCTCTGATTAGCCCTTGCCACAAAAGCGTCATCGACCCGCATTAAGGTGTTGCCCATAACCAAGCAGGGAGCCTGATGTGAGCCTATTAGAAGAAAACCAATCCACTGATCTGGAAAAAATGGTCGGCCTCAGCCGTCGCGGTTTCATCAGCGCCGGTGCCTTGTGCGGCGCGGCGATGTTCCTTGGCGGCAACCTGTTGAGCCGCAGCGTCATGGCCGCCAGTGTCAGCGCCGGCAACAGCCGCCTGCTCGGTTTCGAGAGCATCCCGGCAGCGACCACCGACGCCATCAGCCTGCCCAAGGGCTACAAGTCTTCGGTGCTGATCAGTTGGGGCCAGCCGCTGCACAAGAACGGCCCGGCCTTCGATCCGAGCGGTAACGGCACCGCTGCTGCGCAGGAAGTGCAGTTCGGCGACAACAACGACGGCATGAGCCTGTTCGCCTTCCCGGACGACAAGAACCGCGCGCTGATGGCGATCAACAACGAATACACCAACTACCGCTACCTGTATCCGCATGGCGGCATGCCGCAGTCGGCTGAGGATGTGCGCAAGGCATTGGCCTGCGAAGGCGTGTCGGTGATCGAAGTGCAGCGCAAGAACGGCCAGTGGCAATTCGTCCAGGGCTCGCGCTACAACCGCCGCATCCACGGCAACTCGCCGCTGCGCATCAGCGGTCCGGCCCGCGGCCACGACTTGATGAAAACCGCCGCCGACAAGCACGGCAAAAAAGTCCTCGGCACCTTCCAGAACTGCGCCAACGGCAAGACACCTTGGGGCACCTACCTGACCTGTGAAGAAAACTTCACCGACTGCTTCGGCAGCAGCAACGCCCAGCAGCAATTCGATGCCGCGCAAAAGCGCTACGGCGTTGTCGCCAGCAGCAAAGACATCAACTGGCACCCGCACGACCCGCGCTTCGACATGGCCAAGAACCCCAACGAGCTCAACCGTCACGGCTGGGTGGTCGAGATCGACCCATTCGATCCGCAATCGACTCCGGTCAAACGCACCGCGCTGGGCCGCTTCAAGCATGAAAACGCCGCACTCGCCGAGACCGACGATGGTCGCGCTGTGGTGTACATGGGCGACGACGAACGTGGCGAGTTCATCTACAAATTCGTCAGCCGCGACCGCATCAACCATCGCAATCAGAAAGCCAACCGCGACATCCTCGATCACGGCACGTTGTATGTAGCCAAATTCGATGCTGGCGACGGCAACCCTGATCACCCGAAAGGCCGGGGCCAGTGGATCGAACTGACACACGGCAAGAACGGCATCGACGCCAGCAGCGGGTTTGCCGATCAGGCGGAAGTGCTGATCCACGCGCGCGTCGCCGCCAGCGTCGTCGGCGCAACACGCATGGACCGCCCGGAGTGGATCGTCGTCAGCCCCAAGGACGGCCAGGTTTATTGCACCCTGACCAACAACGCCAAGCGCGGTGAAGACGGGCAACCGGTGGGCGGGCCGAACCCGCGCGAGAAGAACGTCTATGGGCAGATTCTGCGCTGGCGCACCGACCGCGACGATCACGCCTCGAAGACATTTGCCTGGGATCTGTTTGTGGTCGCGGGCAACCCGGGCGTGCATGCCGGGACGCCGAAGGGTGGCTCATCGAACATCACCCCGCAGAACATGTTCAACAGCCCCGACGGTCTGGGTTTCGACAAGGCCGGACGCCTGTGGATTCTCACCGACGGCGACTCGAGCAACGCTGGCGACTTCGCCGGCATGGGCAACAACCAGATGCTCTGCGCCGATCCTGCGACCGGTGAGATTCGCCGTTTCATGGTCGGGCCGGTGGGTTGCGAAGTGACCGGTATCAGCTTCTCGCCGGATCAGAAAACCCTGTTTGTCGGGATTCAGCATCCGGGCGAAAACGGTGGTTCGACCTTCCCCGAACATCTGCCCAACGGCAAGCCAAGGTCTTCGGTGATGGCGATTACGCGCGAAGACGGCGGGATTGTCGGCGCCTGATAAACCCTCATCGCTGGCAAGCCAGCTCCCACAGGTCTTGCGCAAAACCTGTGGGAGCTGGCTTGCCAGCGATGGCATCAGCAATGACACCAACCACCTCCGCCGCCGCCATCTGCGCTACCATGCCGAGCCGGACGCAGCAGCCTGCTGCGCGCAGGAGTCAGCATGGCCCACCCGTTTGAAACCCTCACCCCCGATCTCGTCCTGGATGCCGTTGAAAGCATCGGTTTCCTCAGCGACGCGCGCATTCTGGCGCTCAACAGCTACGAAAACCGTGTGTATCAGGTCGGTATCGAAGACTCCGAGCCGCTGATTGCCAAGTTCTATCGTCCGCAGCGCTGGACCAACGAGGCCATCCTCGAAGAGCACCAGTTCACTTTCGAACTGGCCGACATCGACATTCCGGTGGTAGCGCCGCTGATCCATAACGGTGAAACCCTGCATGAGCACGCCGGTTTCCGCTTCACCCTGTTCCCGCGCCGTGGGGGCCGCGCGCCGGAGCCGGGCAACCTTGATCAGCTGTATCGCCTCGGCCAGTTGCTCGGGCGCATGCATGCGGTGGGCGGTACCAAGCCGTTCAAGCACCGCGAAGCCCTCGCGGTGCAAAACTTCGGCCATGCCTCGCTGAACACCCTGCTTGAGGGCAATTTCATTCCCAAGAGCCTGCTGCCGGCGTACGAGTCGGTTGCCCGCGACCTGCTCAAACGCGTCGAAGATGTCTACGCCGCTACGCCGCACCAGAACATCCGCATGCACGGTGACTGCCACCCCGGCAACATGATGTGCCGCGACGAGATGTTCCACATCGTCGACCTCGACGACTGCCGCATGGGCCCGGCGGTGCAGGACATCTGGATGATGCTCGCCGGCGATCGCCAGGAATGTCTCGGGCAGCTATCGGAATTGATGGACGGCTACAACGAATTCCATGATTTCGACCCGCGCGAACTGGCACTGATCGAACCGTTGCGCGCCCTGCGCCTGATGCACTACAGCGCCTGGCTGGCGCGGCGTTGGGACGACCCGGCGTTCCCGCACAGCTTTCCGTGGTTCGGCACGGAACGGTACTGGGGCGATCAGGTGCTGGCGTTGCGTGAGCAGCTGGCGGCACTGAATGAAGAGCCGCTGAAACTTTTCTGATTCAAACCTGAACCCTGTGGGAGCGAGCCTGCTCGCGATAGCGGACGGACATTCAACTTTGATGTTGGCTGACCCGACGCTATCGCGAGCAGGCTCACTCCTACATTTGTCCGGTGTTCACAAATTCACAACTCACTTGCAGACAAATCTCCTTACAATCCCTCCTTTGTCAGCTGCCTGAGCAAGGATTCTGCATGCAAGCCGCCAACCCGCGTCGCGGGTACATTCTGGGCCTGAGCGCCTACATCATCTGGGGCCTGTTCCCGATCTATTTCAAAGCCATCGCTGAAGTCCCGGCCGTCGAGATCATCATCCATCGGGTGCTGTGGTCGGCGCTGTTCGGTGCGTTGCTCCTGATGGTATGGAAACACCCGGGCTGGCTGCGCGAGCTGCTCGACAATCCCAAGCGCTTGGCGATTCTGGCCCTGAGCGGCACGCTGATCGCGGCCAACTGGCTGACCTATGTCTGGTCGGTGAACAACGGCCGCATGCTCGAGGCGAGTCTGGGTTACTACATCAATCCGCTGGTCAACGTGCTGTTGGGCATGGTGATCCTTGGCGAACGGCTGCGGCGCATGCAGTGGGTCGCGGTCGGTCTCGCTGCCATCGGCGTGGCGCAGCAGGTGTGGCAGGTCGGCAGCTTGCCGTGGGTGTCGCTGGCGCTGGCGCTGACTTTCGGCTTCTACGGTCTGATCCGCAAGCAGGCGCCGGTCAAGGCGTTGCCGGGGCTGGTGGTGGAAACCTGGATGCTGGTGCCGATCGCGATTGCATGGTTGCTGTTCAATCAGACCGCCACCAGCGTGCAGCCGGCCTTCTGGACCACCTCCGAAGCCTGGTGGCTCGTGGCTGCCGGCCCGGTGACGCTGGTGCCATTGGTGTGTTTCAACGCCGCCACCCGCCACTTGCCCTACACCACCATCGGCTTCCTGCAATACATCGCGCCGACGCTGGTGTTGCTGCAAGCCGTGCTGCTATTTGGCGAGCATTTGTCGTCCAGCACGCTGGTCGCGTTCATGTTTATCTGGGCCGGTCTGGCGGTCTACAGCGTTGATGCGTGGATAAGTTTGCGCCGACGGGCCTGATCAAAAAACGCACAAAGCTCCGCAGGCCACGGTTCTCGTGGCCTGCATCGTTCCTTCCCAAGCTTATCCACAGCGTGATCCCCGCCGTTTGTGCGCAAGTCACTGAATGTCGGTGGTTTTTTGATCAAAGGGCGCAAAGCCCCGGCCGGCGTGGCGTGGCGCTCTGTCTCTACAGGTTATCCACAGGCAGGTGCACGTTAAACCTGAATAACCCTGTGAACGTTTAAACCTCTGTGCGTAACACCAATTCGACCATCAGATCATCGGCCAGGGTTTCCAGGCGCGCCTGCAACACATCCAGCGACAGCGTCAGTGGTACCGCGAGAATCGCCTCGGCGTGGAACAGCGGCTCGCTACTCATCGGCGCCGGGCGCACCTCAGTTACCAGCCGCTCCAGGTTCACCCCCTGCTCGCTCAACAGGCGAGTGATATCGCGGACGATACCCGGTCGGTCGTTGCCGACCAGTTCCATAGCGATCGGTTTCCACGTGCAGGACTGCTCCACTCCGCTTTCGGCAATCAGTACCCGAATGCCATGGGCCGACAGCGCTTGCAGGGCATCGACCAGTTCGTCGTAAGCCTCCGCCGGCACACCCACGCGCAGAATCCCGGCGAACTGCCCGGCCATGCGTGACATGCGGCTTTCCAGCCAGTTGCCGCCGTGCTCGGCAATGCATTGGGCGATGCGCTCGACCTGCCCGGGCTTGTCCGGGGCGAAAACGGTGAGTACGAGATGGTCCATGGCGCAGCCCTCTTGTCATGACTTTTGTTATCGAAGGGCAAGTATAGGCAAGCGGCTTGATTCAGCCTGACCCAGTGCTGGCAGATGATGACCTGTGGCGAGGGGATTTATCCCCGTCCGGCTGCGCAGCAGTCGTGAGTCCTGCCAATTGGGTCTGCCAGCCGGACCGCAGGGGGCGGCTTCGCCACCCAAACGGGGATAAATCCCCTCGCCACAGATTCGCTCATCGCAAAGGGGGAGACGCCAAATCGCGCCATAGCAGTCAAACAGTAATTATGTGTACAACTTTCGATATTTAGCTGGAACAATCCAATGCTTTTTTGAGAACATCCCGTTCCGCGACGTGACCGCAATGCGTCATGAGGTCGCAGAACGACGTAATTAGTCTGATTTTCACAAGCGCAACTCATCATGTAGTATGCCGCAGCGCGCACTACATAACGCTGGATCGATGTCTGCCCAAGGTCCTTCGCAATCCTGAAAGCCCCGTCAGCAAGGCCTCCAAGCCGTTGATTGGTCCTAGCCCAGCCGCCAGCAATGGCATGTACTGGTCCGCAGGTTTGTGGTTTAAATGGCCGGAAGCTTCATTGTTAAATTGACGAGCTGAAAAGCGAAATAGCTGAGCAGAGTGAGGCAAGCAATGACTGAACACGTTCAAGTCGGTGGCCTGCAGGTCGCCAAAGTCCTGTTCGACTTCGTGAACAACGAAGCCATTCCCGGTACCGGCCTCACCGCCGAACAATTCTGGGAAGGTGCCGACAAGGTCATTCATGACCTGGCGCCGAAGAACAAAGCCCTACTCGCCAAACGCGATGACTTCCAGGCGCGCATCGATGCCTGGCATCAGCAGCATGCCGGCCAGGCGCACGACGCCGTGGCCTACAAAGCTTTCCTGCAAGAGATCGGTTATCTGCTGCCAGAAGCGGCTGATTTCCAGGCGACGACGCAAAACGTCGATGATGAAATTGCCCGCACCGCCGGCCCGCAATTGGTCGTGCCGGTGATGAATGCGCGCTTCGCGCTCAATGCTTCGAACGCCCGCTGGGGCTCGCTGTACGACGCTCTCTACGGCACCGACGCGATCAGCGAAGACGGCGGCGCGGAAAAAGGCAAAGGCTACAACAAGGTGCGTGGCGACAAAGTCATCGCCTTCGCCCGCGCCTTCCTCGACGAAGCCGCGCCATTGGCCGCAGGCTCCCACGTCGATTCGACCGGCTACAGGATCGCTGACGGCAAACTGGTCGTGACGCTCAAGGGCGGCAGCAACAGCGGCCTGCGCGATGACGCTCAGTTGATCGGTTTCCAGGGTGACGCCAACGCGCCGATCGCCGTTCTGCTCAAGCACAACGGCCTGCACTTCGAAATCCAGATCGATGCCAGCACTCCGGTCGGCCAGACCGATGCCGCCGGGGTCAAAGACATCCTCATGGAAGCGGCGCTGACCACGATCATGGACTGCGAAGACTCCGTGGCCGCCGTCGATGCCGACGACAAAGTGGTGATCTACCGCAACTGGCTCGGCCTGATGAAGGGCGACCTCGCGGAATCCGTGTCCAAGGGCGGCCAGACCTTCACCCGCACCATGAACCCGGATCGCACCTACACCGCGCCCAATGGCGGAGAAGTGACCCTGCACGGTCGTTCGCTGTTGTTCGTGCGCAACGTCGGCCACCTGATGACCATCGATGCGATCCTCGACAGCCAAGGCAACGAAGTACCGGAAGGTATCCTCGATGGTCTGGTGACCTGTCTGGCGGCAATGCACAACCTCAACGGCAACACCTCGCGGCGCAACACCCGCACCGGTTCGGTGTACATCGTCAAACCGAAGATGCACGGCCCGGTAGAAGCGGCGTTCACCAACGAGCTGTTCGGGCGCATCGAAGATGTCCTGCGCTTGCCGCGCAACACCCTGAAAGTCGGGATCATGGACGAGGAGCGCCGCACCACGGTCAACCTCAAGGCTTGCATCAAGGCCGCCAGCGAGCGCGTGGTGTTCATCAACACCGGTTTCCTCGACCGTACCGGCGACGAAATCCACACGTCCATGGAGGCCGGCCCAGTGGTGCGCAAGGCGGACATGAAGGCCGAGAAGTGGATCGGCGCCTACGAGAACTGGAACGTCGATATCGGTCTGAGCACTGGCCTGCAAGGTCGTGCGCAAATCGGTAAAGGCATGTGGGCCATGCCGGATCTGATGGCAGCGATGCTCGAGCAGAAAATCGCTCACCCACTCGCCGGCGCCAACACTGCCTGGGTGCCATCGCCGACTGCCGCTGCGCTGCACGCGCTGCACTACCACAAGGTTGACGTGTTTGCGCGTCAGGCCGAACTGGCCAAACGTGCCCGTGCCTCGGTGGATGACATCCTGACCATCCCGCTGGCGGTCAACCCGAACTGGACACCAGAGCAGATCAAGAACGAACTGGACAACAACGCCCAGGGCATTCTCGGTTACGTGGTGCGCTGGATCGACCAGGGTGTCGGTTGCTCCAAAGTGCCGGACATCAACGACGTCGGCCTGATGGAAGACCGTGCGACGCTGCGGATCTCCAGCCAGCACATCGCCAACTGGCTGCGCCACGGTATCGTCAGCCAAGAGCAAGTGATGGAAAGCCTCAAGCGCATGGCGCCAGTGGTTGACCGCCAGAACGCCAACGACCCGCTGTATCGCCCGCTGGCACCGGACTTCGACAGCAACATCGCCTTCCAGGCGGCGGTCGAACTGGTGATCGAAGGCACCAGGCAACCGAACGGCTACACCGAGCCGGTGCTGCACCGTCGTCGTCGCGAGTTCAAGGCCGCGAATGGTCTGTAATTTGCGCTGACGCTGGAAGTGAAAAAGGCCCTGATCGAGAGATCAGGGCCTTTTTGTTTGTGAGGTGGGTTGGATTGTTGTGGTGGGCTTGAGATCCATCCCCCTCACCCCAGCCCTCTCCCCCAAGGGGTAGAGGGGAAAGGGAGCAGATTGGGGAAGTTTCAATTCCTGAGTTCGACTCATGAAATTCAGGTCGGTGTACCTCCAACATTCACCGCGGTCAGTCCCCTCTCCCTCTGGGAGAGGGTTAGGGTGAGGGGCTTCTAGGGCTCAATGCCCAATTCATGCTTCACCAACTCAAGCAACTTGCCCGTATCAATCGGCTTGAGCAGAAAATCCACCACGCTCAAATGCATCGCTTCGATCGCATCTTTCACGTCGGCATCGCCGGAGACGATGATGATTGGCATCGCTGCCCGTACCGATTCACGCACCTGGCGAATCAGCTCGAGGCCGTCGACATTGCCCATGCGCAGGTCGGTAATCACCAGACCGATCGAAGGCTTTTCATCGAGCATTTTCAGCGCGGTTTCACCGCTGGCTGCGGTCATGCAGCGAATGCCGTCCAGCGCGAGTATCTCCGACAACAGCTCGCGGGCGTCCTTGTCGTCGTCGACGATCAGGACACGCTGCGGCGGCAGATCAGGTTCGAGCATGACTGCGCTGAGCGCTTCTCGCTCGGCGTCGCTCAAAATATCGTGGTCGGACATGGCGCTCTCTAAATGTTCAAACAATCCCTGGCAAGTCGTCAGACATCACCGGACAGCGCTTCAATGTGCACTTCGTCGGAATTTTTTCCAAGTGGCTAGCGCAAGCTTTTCCGAGCTTTTGCGTAGGTTATTTCCGAAAATCGGCCAATGGTGGCAAAACCTAGACTTACGTCCAATGGGCACCCTGCCCGCCGGGGTCGACCATGGTGGCAACGATCCGACAACAACAATTCGAAAAAGACTGCGGTAATGGTTATGAGCAAAGCGGACGCCTTCACCCAGGCAGGGAAAACCGCGGTGTTGCAGAACATTCAGGGCACCCTGCAATTCCTCCAGCGCTTCCCGCCCTTCAATCAGATGGAACACGCCCACCTCGCCTATCTGGTGGAGCAATGTCAGCTGCGTTTTTTTGCCCAGGGCGAGAGCATCATCAAACCGGCCGACGGCCCGGTGGAGCACTTTTATATCGTCAAACAGGGTCGGGTGGTCGGCGAACGTCAGCACATCACCAAACCCGGCACCGAAACCACGTTCGAAATCACCACCGGCGAATGCTTTCCGCTGGCGGCGCTGCTCGGTGAACGCGCCACTCGCACCGAACATCTGGCGGGCGAAGACACCTTCTGCCTGCAACTGAACAAACTGGCGTTCATCAAACTGTTCGCCCTTTCCAGCGCCTTCCGCGATTTCGCCTTGCGTGGGGTGAGCAGCCTGCTCGATCAGGTCAACCAGCAAGTCCAGCAAAAAGCCGTGGAGACCCTCGGCACTCAATACTCGCTGAACACCCGTCTCGGTGAACTTGCGATGCGCCATCCGGTGACTTGCAGCGCCGAGACGCCGTTGCGTGAAGCGGTGAAGCTGATGCACGAGCAACAGGTCGGCAGCATCGTCGCAGTGGATGAGCACAAGGCGCCGCTGGGGATTTTCACCCTGCGCGATTTGCGCCATGTGGTCGCCGAAGGTGTCGGTGATTTCAGCGACGCCATCGAACAGCACATGACCCGTTCACCGTTTTATCTGTCGCCGGATCACAGCGCATTCGATGCGGCGATCGCCATGACCGAGCGGCACATCGCTCACGTCTGTCTGGTCAAGGATCAACGCCTGTGCGGTGTGGTGTCCGAGCGTGACCTGTTCTCCCTGCAACGGGTCGATCTGGTCCACCTCGCCCGGACCATCCGCAGCGCGCAACGGATCGAGCAACTGGTGACCTTGCGCGGCGAGATCGGCCAACTGGTCGAGCGCATGCTCGCCCACGGCGCGTCATCGACGCAGATCACCCACATCATCACACTGCTCAACGATCACACGGTGTGTCGGGTCATTGAACTGACCCTCGCCGAAAAGGGCGACCCGGGCGTGCCGTTCAGCTGGCTGTGTTTCGGCAGCGAGGGCCGGCGCGAACAGACGCTGCACACCGATCAGGACAACGGCATCCTGTTCGATGCACGCGATGCCGCGCACGCAGCAGAAATACGCGGCAAGCTGCTGCCGATTGCCCAGCAGATCAACCAGAGCCTGGCGCAGTGCGGCTTTACACTGTGCAAGGGCAACATCATGGCCGGCAATCCCGAGCTGTGTCTGTCGCGGGCCGAATGGGCACGACGCTTCGCGGCGTTCATCCGCGAAGCCACGCCGGAGAACCTGCTGGGCTCGAGCATTTATTTCGACCTGCGCGTGGTCTGGGGCGATGAGCAAGGCTGCGAGCAATTGCGCCGGGGCATCCTCGATCAGGTCGCTGACAACCGTCTGTTCCAGCGCATGCTCGCCGAAAATGCGCTGCGCAATCGCCCTCCCGTTGGGCGCTTCCGTGAATTCGTGCTCGCCCGCAAGAACGGTGAGAAGGCCACGCTGGATCTGAAAATCCAGGGCCTGACGCCGTTCGTGGACGGCGCCCGTCTGCTGGCGCTGGCCAACGGAATCGACGCCAATAACACCCTCGAACGCTTTCGCCAACTGGTCGATAAAGAGGTCATCGAGCCGCTCGACGGCGCGGCGTATGAAGAGGCCTATCACTTCATTCAACAAACGCGGATGCAGCAGCATCAGTTGCAAACCCGGGAGAACCAGCCGTACTCCAACCGCGTCGATCCCGACAGCCTCAATCACCTTGACCGGCGCATCCTGCGTGAATCCCTGCGCCAAGCGCAGCGCCTGCAAAGCAGCCTGACCTTGCGGTATCAGCTATGAGCCTGTTCTCCTGGCTGCGCCCGGCCAGCCCCGTGGTGTCGGCGGACTTGCAGCAGCGGCTGGCGAAGCTGCCGGCGCTTGCCGAGCTGAGCGAATGCAGCCTGCGCGAGCAGCGCTGGGTGGTGCTGGACCTGGAGACCACCGGCCTGAATATGAGCAAGGATCGGGTTCTGTCGATCGGCGCGGTGGTGATCGAGGACGGCGCGATCGATTTCCGTCAGCAGTTCGAACGCACCTTGCAATGCCGCGAATTGAAGCTCAGCCCCAGCGTGCTGATTCATGGCCTCGGCCCTAGTGCAATTGCCGCAGGCAGCGACCCGGCGGAAGCGTTGCTGGAGTTGCTGGAGTTCATCGGCGACAGCCCGGTGCTGGCGTTTCATGCGCCGTTCGATCAGCACATGCTCGGGCGTGCAGTTAAGGAACACTTGGGGCATAAGCTGCAGCATGTGTTTCTGGATGTGGCGGACATTGCGCCGCTGTTATGTCCGCAGGCGCAGATTCGCGAGGCCGGTCTGGATGAGTGGATCGAATGGTTCCGGCTTGAAGTGTTCGAGCGGCATAACGCGAGTGCCGATGCGCTGGCCACGGCGGAGTTGGCATTGATTCTGTTCAGCCGCGCGCGGGCGCAGCAGATTTACAGTCCGTTGCAGTTGCAGCAGCGGTTGAGCCAGTGGAAGCGCAGGCAGCAGGCGCCGTCCTTTTAGAATCATTCAGATCAAAAGCCCCTCACCCCAGCCCTCTCCCGGAGGGAGAGGGAGCCGATCGTGGTGTCTGAAGCCTTATATCGACCTGAAAGACCGAGTCGATTGAGGAATCGCTGAAAATCGTTCAGGTCGGTGTACCTCCAGAATATCCCCCGATCAGTCCCCTCTCCTTCCGGGAGAGGGCTAGGGTGAGGGGCTGCCCTTGATTCATCACCTGACCAGTGGCCAATTGCTAACCATTCCCACCTCTGCCAGAATCGCGAACTATTCTCGTTAGTTAACATTTCCCAATCGGTGATGTCCGGTGTCGTCAGTGCCCAACCCCCACAGTGAGCTCGTCGGTGCGATGTATCGCGACCATCGCGGTTGGCTGCTGGCGTGGTTGCGGCGCAATGTTGCGTGTCCGCAGCGTGCCGAAGACCTGAGCCAGGACACCTTCGTGCGCCTGCTCAACCGCGACGAACTGGTGACGCCGCGCGAACCTCGGGCGTTTCTGGTGGCGATCGCCAAAGGCCTGTTGTTCGACTACTTCCGCCGCGCCGCGCTGGAACAGGCCTACCTCACCGAACTGATGCTGATCCCCGAAGACGAGCAGCCGTCGGTGGAAGAACAGCAAATGATCCTCGACGACCTCAAAGCCATCGATCGCCTGCTCGGCAGGTTGTCGACCAAGGCCCGCGCAGCCTTTCTGTATAACCGCCTCGACGGCCTCAGCCACGCCGAAATCGCAGACAAACTCGGTGTCTCGGTACCGCGTGTGCGGCAGTATCTGGCCCAAGGCCTGCGCCAGTGCTACATCGCCCTGTACGGTGAGCCGACATGACCGCGGCCAGTTCGCGCCCGGTGCCGGCGCATGTGCTGGACGCGGCGATTGCCTGGCAATTGACCCTCGATTCGAGCACCGCACTGGAGCGCGAGGAATTCGCCAAATGGCACGCGGCCCATGAAGAACATGCCCGCGCCTGGCGTCAGTTGGGCATGCTCGATCAGCGCTTCAGCGTCGCCAGGGGCCCGGCCCGAAGTGCGTTGCTGCAATCGCGCGAAGGCATCCGTCGGCGCATGCGAAAACTCGGCAGTGGGCTGGCCAGTGTCGTGGTGATCATCGGGCTAGGGCTGTTTGCCAGCGAGCGCTATCTGCCGCTGGATTACTGGCTCGCCGATCAACGCACCGCCACCGGCGAACAGCGCACCGTGCGCCTGTCCGACGGCACCCTGCTCAACCTCAATACCCACAGCGCGGTCGACGTACGCTTCGATGACAAGCGCCGCTTGATCGTGTTGCAGGAAGGCGAAATCCTCGTCGAGACCGGGCATGGCGATGCGCGGCCGTTTATCGTCGAAACCCGCGAAGGCAGCATGCGCGCGCTGGGCACGCGGTTTCTGGTCAAACGCGAGGACGATGGCACACGGCTGAGCGTGTTGCAGTCAGCGGTGGCGGCACATGCCCAAGCCAACCCGCAAGAACAGATTCTGCGCGAAGGCCAGCAGGTGTTGCTGCGCAGTGACGGGTTGGGCTCGATTGCCGCCCTCGCCCCCGGCGCCGATGCCTGGACCCGGGGCATGCTGGTGGTGGATAACGCGCGGCTGGGCGATCTGCTGCATGAATTGGGGCGCTACCGTCGCGGGCATCTCGGCGTGGCGCCGGAAGTGGCCGATCTGCGCATTACCGGCAGCTTTCCATTGCATGACACCGACAAGGCCCTGAGCGCTTTGCTGCCGACCTTGCCGGTGCAGATCGAGCGGCATACGCCGTATTGGGTCACCGTGGCGAAGGCTGATATCAAGCCTGAGTAATGCGTCGGCAGGAAAATCGCCTTCGCGAACAGGCTCGCTCCCACTTAGGCATGCGATCACCTGTGGGAGCGAGCCTGCTCGCGAAGGCGCCATCAGCCGCACAACCATTTCCAACAAAAAAAGAATTTCCACCCACCCCTATCACTTTTCCAATCTCGTCCGGCACACAGGCAATTGAGAAATATTTCCATTCAGGAGCCGCCGTATGTCCCGTTCGCCAGACACCTTGTTGCGCCCCAGTCTGCTGGCTTTTGCCATCGCTTTCGGCACGCCGCTGATCAGCAGCCCGTTGCTCGCCGCTGAGCAAGCGTCCAGCGTGCGCGCCTACAACCTGCCGGCGGCGCCGCTGTCGACCACCCTGAACCAGATCGCCAGCCAGGGCGGCCTCGCCCTGTCGCTCAATCCTGCGCTGGCCGCCGGCAAAAACTCGGCGCCGGTCAACGGCCAGTACGACGCCGCCGGTGCCCTGCGCGCGGCTTTGCGCGGCACTGGTCTGCAGCTGGAACAGAGCAGCGCCGGCACTTACACCCTGGTGGCCGTGCCGGAAGGCACGCTGGCCCTGCCGGAGACTTCGGTCATCGGCGTGGAAAACTTTGAAAGCGCCTGGGGCCCGGTCGAAGGCTACACCGCGACCCGCACCGCCGCCGGCACCAAGACCGACACCGCCCTGGTCGAAGCACCGCGTTCGATTTCGGTGGCAACCCGTCAGCAAATGGACGACCGCAGCGTGCACAGCCTCGACGACGCGGTGCGCTACATGCCGGGCATCACCGCCAGCAGCTACGGCAGCGACACCCGCGCCGACTGGCTGCGCGTGCGCGGTTTCGAACCGACCCAGTTCCTCGATGGCCTGCCGCTGCCCAAAGGCGTGTACGCCAACCCGAAACAGGAAACCTGGAACCTCGACCGCCTCGCCCTGCTGCGTGGCCCGGCCTCGTCGGTGTACGGCCAGACCCCGCCGGGCGGTTTGCTCGACATGGTCAGCCGCCGTCCGAGCGCTGAGGCCAGCAGCGAAATCCAGCTGCAATACGGCAGCGACAATCACCGCCAGATCAACTTCGCCAGCACCGGCAAGATCGATGAGGCCGGGCAGTTTCTCTATGGCCTCAGCGGCGTGGTGCGCGACAGCGGCACCCAGGTCGATCACGTCGACAACAAGCGCTACAACATCGCGCCGAGCCTGACCTGGAACATCGATGACGACACCAAACTCACCCTGCTGAGCCAGTTCACCCGCGACGACACCGGCATCACCAGCCAGTTTCTGCCGATCCAGGGCACGAAGATCAAATCGCCGCTCGGTGATATTTCCCATCACAAGAATCTCGGCGATCCGGATTGGGAATACTACGACCGCACCTACTACGCGTTGGGTTATGCCTTCGAACATCGGTTGAACGATGTCTGGCAGTTCAAACAGAACCTGCGCTACACCAAGTCGGACCTGTCGTTCCAGTCGCTGACACCCGGTTCCTACCCGTTTACCACCGTGGATGCAGAGGGCAACGTCGGCCGCACCAGCACCAGCGTCGACGAAGACATCAGCCAGTTTGCCGTGGACAACAACTTCCAGGCCGACTTCGCCACGGGTGAGGTTCGCCACACCTTGCTGCTGGGTCTGGATCACCAGCGCAGCAACACCAACTACACCTCGATCTTTGGCGATGGTCTGCAAACCAACGTCATCAACCCGATCTACGGCCAGCCGATCGTACGTCCAGCACGCTCCACCGCGTTTTACGACTACAACCAGAAGACCTACCAGACCGGTCTCTACGTGCAGGACCAAATGGCCCTCGATCAGTGGCGCCTGACCCTCGGCGGCCGTGAAGACTGGGTGCACACCAGCACTGAATTCTTCAACAAGGGCGATGCGACCAACACCCAGCGTGACAAGAAATTCAGCGGCAACGCGGCGCTCAGCTACGTCTTCGATAACGGCTTCGTGCCGTACCTGTCCTACGCCGAATCCTTCCAGCCGACCACCGGCGCCGATGCCACCTCGACCGGCTCGCTCAAGCCAACCGAAGGCAAGCAGTGGGAACTGGGCATCAAATACCAGCCTCCGGGCAGCAAGACCCTGCTGACCGCCGCCGTGTATGACCTGACCCAGAAGAACGTCGCGGTGAACACCTTCGTCAACAACGTTTCGGTGACCAGCCAGACCGGCGAAGTGAAGGTCAAAGGCCTGGAACTCGAGGCCGTGTCGGATGTGACCGACAACCTCAAGGTCATCGCCGCCTACACCCTGGCCAAGTCCGAAGTGCAGAAAGGCGTCGACAAGGGCAATCGTCTGCAACTGATGCCCAACCAACAAGCCTCGCTGTGGACCGACTACACCTGGCACGCCGGCGTGCTCGACGGTTTCGGCATTGGCGCCGGCGTGCGCTACACCGGCAATACCTACGGCGACAAGGCCAACACCTGGCTGGGCAAGGCTGACGCCTACACCGTGTTCGACGCCAGCGTGCATTATGATCTCGGCCGTCTGGACAACAGTCTCAAAGGTGCATCGCTGGCGGTGAACGCGACCAACCTGTTCGACAAGGACTACATTTCCACCTGCGACAGCTTCTACTGCTACTACGGCGACCAGCGCAGTGTCGTCGCCAGCGCCACTTACAAGTGGTAAGCCAGTGAGCTGAAACAGGCCCTGTTCCCAGGCCGTCCGTACCGGACGGCTTTGGTGTTTTTGAAGGTCATGCAATGAAAAGTAAAACCATCCGCCGCTGGTCGTTCATCCACACCTGGACCAGCCTGATCTGCACGGTGTTTCTGCTGATGCTCGCACTGACCGGTCTGCCGCTGATTTTCAGCCACGAGATCGATCATTTGCTCGGCAACGCCCCGGAGCTGCGCGAGATGCCGGCCGACACGCCGCAACTCAACCTGCAGCAACTGGTCGATGCCGCGCAGAAACATCGCCCGGGCGAAGTCATGCAGTACTTCGGTTATGACGACGAAGAGCCGAACGCGGCGTTCGCGATCATGGCCAGGACGGCCGACACCGAGCCGAACTCTTCGCACACCTTCATGCTCGATGCGCGTACTGGCGAAGCGCTGGAAACCCCTTCGGCAAATGGCGGTTTGATGCTGTTCATCCTGCGTCTGCACGTCGACATGTTCGCCGGGCTGCCGGGCAAGCTGCTGCTGGCGTTCATGGGGCTGCTGTTTGTCGTGGCGATCGTCTCCGGCACGGTGCTGTACCTGCCGTTCATGCGCCGCTTGAAATTTGGCACCGTGCGCCAGGACAAGTCGACAAGACTGCGCTGGCTCGATCTGCACAACCTGATCGGCGTCGTCACTTTGACCTGGTGCCTGGTGGTGGGCGTGACCGGGGTGATCAGCGCCTGCGCCGACCTGCTCATCGCCGCCTGGCGCAACGATGCACTGACCACCCTGATCGCGCCGTATCGCGATGCGCCGCCGCTGACTCAACTGGCGCCGGCTACGCGGCTGCTCGACATCGCCGAGGAAGTCGCACCGGGGATGAAGCCGGATTTCATCGCCTTCCCCGGCACACGCTTTTCCAGCGAGCACCATTACTCGGTGTTCATGAAGGGCGGCACGCACCTGACCTCGCACCTGCTGACGCCGGTGCTGATCGACGCCACGACCTTGCAGGTCACCGCCGTGGCCGAACGGCCGTGGTACATGGACGCCATGGGCATGTCGCAGCCGCTGCACTTTGGTGACTACGGCGGCATGCCGATGAAGATTCTCTGGGCGACGCTGGATGTGCTGACGATCATCGTGCTGGCCAGTGGTGTGTATTTGTGGGTGGTGCGGCGCAAGGCGGCCAAGCCTGTATTGGAAGCGGCGGAGGCCTCGGCATGAAGCCGCGTCAGTCGAGTTTCTGGAAGGTTTTCAGCACACCGATCGTGATCGCCTTGCTCAGTGCGGCGGGGCTGTTTGCGGCCTTGCTGGGGGATGGAATCTGGGATGCGTTGAGCTGGGTCGGGCTTGGCGTGCCGGCATTTCTGGCGATAAAAGGTTTTCTGCCGCGAAGCTGAGAATCCCTTGTGGGAGCGAGCCTGCTCGCGAAAGCGCCCGGACATTCAACATCAAAGTCGACTGTCACGACGCCTTCGCGAGCAGGCTCGCTCCCACATGGGTTCTGCGCCGGACGCGAGCAGGCTATGCTGCCCGATCATTGTCCTGATCGAGACCTTGCCATGTCCGCCCCCAGCATGACCCTGTACCACAACACCCTGTCGCCCTTTGTCCGCAAAGTCATGGTGCTGCTGCACGAAACCGGTCAGCAGGATCGTGTCGCGCTGCAGGACTGCGTGCTCAGCCCGGTCAGCCCGAACCCGGCGCTGATCGCCGACAACCCGCTGAGCAAGATCCCCGCCCTGCGCCTGGCCGACGGCAATGTCATCCATGACAGCCGCGTCATCCTCGAGTACCTCGACCAGCAGCACGTCGGCAATCCGCTGATCCCCCGGGAAGGTGCGGCGCGCTGGCGGCGCCTGACCCTGGCGTCGATGGCTGACGGGATCATGGATGCCTCGGTGATGGTGCGTTATGAAACTGTCCTGCGCCCGGTGGAAAAACACTGGGACGAATGGCTCGACGCCCAGCGCGACAAGATCCGCCGCGCCCTCGCCGTGCTCGAGAACGAAGCGATTGCCGAGCTGACCAGCCATTTCGATGTCGCGGCGATCAGCGTGGCCTGCGCGCTGGGCTATCTGGATCTGCGTTTCCCGGACATCGACTGGCGTGCAGCCAATCCGCAACTGGCCAACTGGTATTTTGAAGTGAGTCAGCGACCGTCCATGATGGCGACAATGCCCAAGCCCTGATTCTGCGGCGCCTGATCTGCCCCCATCGCTGGCAAGCCAGCTCCCACATTGAATCGGGACAGACCGCTGACCTGTGTGTCGGCATATATCCTGTGGGAGCTGGCTTGCCAGCGATGGCACCACCTCGGTTCCGGCGGCAGCGCTGCAACAATCAGCGTCAGCAGAACCGCCACTTCCCTGCGCTCAGCCCTCAACCCGCTCATTGCATCGCCTCCACATCAAACTCCAGCGGCCTGGCCGGCTTCAAACCAATCCCGTACCAGTCCAGTTTGCGCGTCAGCACCATGAACACGCCGAGCAGACCGAACAGCATCAGCGAGCCCATCAGCAGCGCGTAGTCCTCGGCACTGAGCAAGCCGTACAGCAAGCCATACAGCGCCGCCAGCCCGGCCGAGAAGCTCAAGCCATGCCGCGCGCTGCGCAGGACGTGGCTGACATAGAAGCCGATCAGCAACACGCAGCCACTCGCCGACAACAGATACGCCAGCGCAAAACCGATGTGTTCCGACAGCGACAACAGCAGCAGGTAAAAGAACGCCAGCGCAACACCGACCAGGGCATATTGCACCGGGTGCACCGCCAGGCTCTTGAGCACTTCGAAGAGGAAGAAACCGGCGAATGTCAGGACGATGAACAGCAGCGCGTATTTGATCGCCCGATCGCTCTTCAGGTACTGATCCACCGGATCGATGAAGCTGACGCCGAAGCTGCGCCCGTTGAGTGCATCACAGTCGCCAGCGACGCAGCGCTCCATCGCCTCTTGCAGGTTGGTGGAGAAAAACGAGGTCTGCCAGTCGGCGCTGAAACCCTGATCGTTGATCTCGCGCTTGGCCGGCAGGAAGTTGCCGACGAAGCTGGGGTGCGGCCAGTTGGCGGCGAGGCTGACGCTGCTGGTCTTGCCCACCGGCACCACGCGCAGCGAGCCGGTGCCCTGCAGACGCAGGTCGAAGCCGAAGGTCAACTGCGTGGCTTTGCTGGCGTCCAGCGCCGGCAGGGTCACGTGTACGCCCTCGCCGATCCAGGCCACTTCGCTGCCTGGCACGAAGTCCAGTTGCTGGCCGGCGAGCTCGAGTTTCAGCGCATTTTCGATGCCGCGAATATCGCTGATACCGACGGCGAGGAACGGCGCGTCGAATTGGTAATCGGCAAAATTTTCCTTGATGCCCAACTGCGCCGGCAGGGAAAAATGCCCGTCGATACGGTTATCGGCGTGAAACAGCCGCGCCTCGTAAATACCGCGTTTGCGCAGTTCGGTTTGCACCTGGCCGTCGAGTTCAAAACGCTCTGGCAGAAAGTACAGACGCCCGCGCGCTTCGCCGATCTCCTCGTAGCGCTTGTTGGTTTTCTCGTTGGTTTTCCAGGTGCGCACCACCTTGCGATATGGCACTACCATCACCGGCCCGGTCAGCTGCTGGCTGTAACTGGAACTGCGCGCGATGTCTTCGAGCACACCGTCGCGCAGTTGCTGACGTTCGTCGATGATGCCGTCGATCATCAACAGCGGTATCAGCAACAGCAGGATCAACAAGGCAATCGCGCCGAGCTTGATGGTCAGATTCTTGTTCATGGGACTCTCCCTGTTTGGATGGGAGGAGTCTGCTGATGCGGTGTGGTGGCAGTGTGGTGGGAATATGGAGATTGTGTGGAGAATGCATTCCCCTGTGGGAGCGAGCCTGCTTGCGAAGGCCGCGACTCGGTTTCAAGGCAAGCGCAATACCACCTCAACCCCGCCCTCGACATTACCAATGCGCATCACCCCGCCATGCAACTTGACCACTTCTTCAACGAAGTTCAGCCCCAGTCCGGTGCTCTTGCGTCCGCTGTCCGGGCGCGGCAGCGAGTAGAAGCGCTCGGTCAGGCGCGGCAAGGCGTAATCGGGAATCGGCGTGGTCTGGTTGAACAGGCGGAACTCGATCTGCTCGCCAACCCGCTCGGCGCTCAAGCGCAACAGCCCCGACGTCGGGGTGAAATCGAGTGCGTTTTCCAGCAGATTACCCAACGCCTGGCGCAGCAGAAACGGCTCGCCAATCAACAGCAGATCCTCGCCGATCGCTTGCTCGACGCGCAGTTGTTTACCCTCGATCCGCGCGGCCTGCGCCTTGAGCAGTTCTGCGACCAACGCCGCCAGCGGCACTGCCACCCGTTCTTCCAGCCCTTGGCGTTGTTCGACTTGCGCCAGGTTGAGCAGGCGCTCGATCAACTGCTGCATCCGCGCGCTTTCGCTGTCGATGTTGCTGACAAAGCGCAAACGCTGGACGGCCGGCATATCACTTTGCAGCAACTCCGCCGCGCCACGAATCGCCGCCAGCGGACTCTTCAACTCATGGGTCAGGGTGTGTACATAGCGTTCGACGTAGGCCTTGCCTTCGAGCTGCGTGCGCATCTGCTCGACCGCCGTCGCCAGTTGCTCCAGCTCGCCGCCGCGATAATGCGGCACTTCCACGCGCCGGCCTTCGCTGACCGCTTGGGCATAACCGGTCAAACGGTGCAGCGCGCGGCTGAGCCACCATGAGAGCAAGGCGCCGAACAGCAGACCGAGGCCGATCAGTCCGGCGCCGTAAAACAGCAAACGCCGCTCGGTGCGATCGACGTAGGGTTGCAACGAACTGTTGGGCTTGGCCACGGTGACCACGCCGATGATCTTGCCGTTGTCGCGGATCGGCGCACCGACGTGCATCACTGAAGAGCTCGGATCGTCAGGATCACTGCGGCTGGAGCGCGCGCCGTACTCGCCGCGCAGGGTCAGGTAAACATCGTTCCAGCGCGAATAATCCTGGCCGACTGCGACGCCGCTGGAGTCGAGCACAACGATGCCCTTAGCGTCGGTGACGTAGATGCGATGGTTGACCTGGTTCTTCGGCAAGCCCCAGATGGTCGCTTGCGGTTGGCGCTCGCCATAGGCGCGGAGCAATTGCGGCCAGCGGTTCTCGCTGAGGGTGCCGGCCTTGAAATCGTCGCGCAGGATTTCTGCCATCAGGTTGGCGGTGTCCACCAGCGTCTCTTCGGTGGACTGACGCACGCCGGGGCGGATTTCTTCCATCACCGTGTTGAGGACGAAATAGCCGATCAGGCCGACAAACAGCACGTACACCAGAAAAATCCGCAGCCCCAGCGACATCAGCTGTGCCCCGGGCTGTAGCTGTAACCGAGGCCGCGATGGGTCTGGATCGGCTCGGCCTCGGCGCGCACCAGGCGCAACTTGGCGCGCAGGCTTTTGATGTGGCTGTCGATGCTGCGCTCGTAACCGGCATCGGCCGCTACGCCCAGCGCATCGAGCAATTGCTCGCGGCTGAACACCCGCTCAGGTTGTTCGAGCAAGCATTGCAACAAGCGGAATTCATGGCGGGTCAGGCTCAGCGGCTGGCCGCGATAGCTGATCTGCACGCGTTCGGCATCGATGCGAAACAGCGTTGAGCCTGCTTCCACGGTTGCGCGCGGCGCCATGCGTTTGAGGATGGCTTTGACACGCGCCGCCACTTCACGCGGGCTGAACGGCTTGACCACATAATCGTCGGCGCCGATCTCAAGACCCACGACGCGGTCGATTTCAGCGTCGCGGGCGCTGAGAAACAGCACCGGCACTTCCGTGAAGCGCCGCAACTGCTTGCAGGTTTCGAAGCCACTGATGTCCGGCAAGCCGATATCGAGAATGATCAGGTCGGCCGGGGTCTGCCGCTGATGCTCCAGCGCCGCCGCGCCGAGGTTCAGCCACGTGGTGCTGAACCCCTCGCCCTGCAAGGCAAAAATCAGTGTGTCGGCAATCGCCGCTTCGTCTTCGACAATCAGGATGTGCGGCATGGCGTCCGAGCCCGTGGCAGTTAGTGCGCGAACGGTGCCCCAAGCCCGGGGTTACGTCAATCAGACCACTTAGCAGTCAGGCTTGTCGGCGGTGTAGCGCCGCGCCGGGTTTACCGCCGCGCCGAACTCGCGCAAGGCCTTGGCGCCGATCAGCAGCGGATAGTTGAAGTGGCTGCGGTCGGTCAGGTTGACCTCGACGGTGCGCTTGACGTTGCCCAGGCAAAGTTCCAGATCGACCACCGGGCGCTTGGCGACATCGCTGCTGTCGCGCTCTTCATCGTCCTCGTCGGAACGGCTTTTGATCTTGCTGATCCGCGCGACCTTGTGCTCGAAAACCTTGTTGCTGGCGTCCTTGGTGGCGAGGCGAAAACGCACCCAGTCGTCGCCATCACGGGTGAAGGTCTCGATGTCCTTGGCCGACAGCGAGGCGGTCAGCGCGCCAGTGTCCATCTTGGCCTTGAGCACTTCGCCACCGATTTCCGGCAGCGCGATGTATTCGTAGCGACCGTACAGCGTCGGCTCGGCGGCCATGACCGGAAGCGCGACGAGGGCAAACAGAGCAAGGAGGGATTTCACGTAAGGGGCTTCCTTGGAAATTGAGGGCGGCAAACTGGGATTTTAGACACGCGCCAAGTTATTCGTTCGCTTCTCGGCCCCCTTCGCGAGCAGGCTCGCTCCCACATTTGAAATGCATTCCCCTGTGGGAGCGAGCCTGCTCGCGAAGAGGCCAGTGCATTCAGATCCAATCTTGAGCGAAGCATACCCGGCGAAAAGTGAAACATTCGTCAGCGCCGATTTGGCCTGCTGCGCGAAGCTGCTTATCATGGCTCGCCCCTGCCACTTCATAGAGTTGCTTATGCGCCGCCTGCTCACCGGCTGTTTCGTCACCCTGCTGCTGTTGCTCAACACCCTGGTCCTGATCGGGCCATTGATGGTGTTTGCCCTGCTCAAACTGGTCGCACCCGGGCGCTGGCGGGATTACGCATCGGGGGCGGTGATGTGGATTGCCGAGACCTGGGCCGAGATCGACAAGCTGATCTTCCGGCTGTGCATCCCGACGCAATGGGACATTCGCGGCGGCGACGATCTGCGCCGCGACACGTCCTATCTGGTGGTCAGCAACCATCAATCGTGGGTCGACATTCCGGCACTGATCCAGACCCTCAACCGGCGCACGCCGTTCTTCAAGTTCTTTCTGAAGAAAGAGCTGATCTGGGTGCCGTTCCTCGGCTTGGCGTGGTGGGCGCTGGATTACCCGTTCATGAAGCGCTACACCAAAGCCTTTCTGGCAAAGAACCCCGAGCTGGCGGGCAAGGATCTGGAAATCACCAAAGCGGCGTGCGAGCTGTTCAAGCGCCAGCCGGTGACGGTGGTGAATTATCTGGAAGGCACGCGCTACACCCTGGCGAAAAGCACCCAGCAGGAATCACCGTTCAACCACTTGCTCAAACCCAAAGCCGGCGGCGTGGCGTTCGTGCTGGCGGCGATGGGTGAACAACTCGATGCGATGCTCGATGTGACGGTGGTGTATCCGCAGGAAAAAATCCCGGGCTTCTGGGACCTGATCAGCGGCAACGTGCCGCGAGTGATCATCGACATCAGGACCCGCGAACTCGACCCGACGCTGTGGCAGGGCGATTACGAGAAAGATCCGGCCTTTCGCCAACACGTCCAGAACTGGGTCAACCAGCTCTGGACCGAAAAGGATCAGCGCATCGTCGAGCTGCGCAACGAGCGCCGCTGACTCAGGTGCCCGTGCCGACACCCCAGATGCTGCCCAGGCTGCTCAACAGCGAACCGCCGACGCCCTGCTGACCGAGGTATTGCAGCAGCACCGGGGCAAACTGGCCGATCATGCCGCTGTCCATGCCCAGCGCGCTGAACGCGTTGTTCAGGTCGTTGCTGTCTTTGACATTGCCCAGCGCATTCTCAAGGCCAGCGGACTTGCCGGACGAACCGAGCAACGCGCCCAGCGCCGCCAGATTGCCGCTGCCACCGGACAACTTGTCGATGCCCGGCACTTCCTTGGCCAGTTGCGAATAGTCGGTGCTGCTCAACTGATTCTTCGCCAGCCCGAGCATCGCACTGGTACCGCCAACGGCCTGCTCCGGCGTGACGTCCAGCGCACTCAGAGCACTCAACAAACCAGCGGTCTCCGAGGTCGGCGCCGCAGCAGCCGCCTTGTCACCACCCTGCATCCCCGCTACCGCACCGGCCACGTCGTTCAAACTGAAACCGGCAAACACCGGCCCGGCGGCCAGAGTCAGGAGCGATGCCAGGGCAAAACCGCGTGAAATCTTCATTCAGACATCCTCTTGGGAAAAAGCTGCCACCGGACAACGGCGACGAAACTGCCGGTTTGACCGGGTATTGGGCGGCATGTTCCTCGCGGCGCATCCCCTTCTCTACGCACTCACCAAAATGAATTGTTCAATCGTTGAATAGCCACTTCACTATTCGACTTCACACTGAAAACCCGACTATTTATTTCGATTGGAACTAACGAACTGTCAGATCTGACAGTTGGCAGTCATAACGATGCAAGTGAATATCTCCACTCCAATTACGTAACGGAGTACGAAAAGATGAAGTTGAAAATTGTCACTGGCACCCTGCTTGGTCTGACCATGATGAGTACTGCCTATGCTGCAACCTGCCCAACGATATCAGTGACTCATGCGCAAGGCGCCGAAGATGTCACCTTCACTTCTGCCCGACTTAAAGATAAAGACACTGCCAATTCAGTTGTCATCTGCCGATACGAAGGTGAGGCAGACCTTGGCGTCTCGGCTGGCTACAGAAACGACACTCCGGTTCAAGCCACCGGTAGCAATTGGAACGGTGATGAGTGTGCAACCAAGGATGGTGACGCCCGCAAATGCGCCTTTAAATAACTGGTCGTGTTCAGAACAAAAAAGGGCAGCCCGATCGGCTGCCCTTCTTACATGGGTAGAACTTACGCCGCACTGAACAACTTATGCGGATCAATCACAAACTTCTTCGGCACACCCGCATCGAACTCGCCGTAACCTTCCGGCGCCTGATCGAGGCTGATCACTTGCACGCCGACCACTTCGGCAATGTTGATGCGGTCCCACATGATCGCCTGCATCAACTGGCGGTTGTACTTCATCACTGGAGTCTGGCCGGTGTGGAAGCTGTGGGATTTGGCCCAGCCCAGGCCGAAGCGGATGCTCAGGCTGCCCATTTTCGCGGCAGCGTCGACGGCGCCCGGATCTTCGGTGACGTACAGGCCGGGGATACCGATCTTGCCGGCAACGCGCACCACGCCCATCAGTGAGTTGAGCACCGTGGCCGGGGCTTCGGCCTTGACGCCGTCGTGGCCGTGGCCGCGTGCTTCAAAGCCAACGCAGTCCACCGCGCAATCGACTTCCGGCTCGCCCAGCAGCGCGGCGATCTGTTCGTGCAGCGGGGTGTCTTTGGACAGGTCGACGACCTCAAAGCCCTGGGCCTTGGCGTGGGCCAGGCGGATGGTGTTGACGTCGCCGACAATCACCACCGCCGCACCGAGCAAACGTGCGGAAGCGGCAGCGGCCAGGCCGACCGGACCGGCGCCGGCGATGTAAACGCTGCTGCCCGGACCGACGCCGGCAGTAACCGCGCCGTGATAGCCGGTCGGGAGGATGTCGGAGAGGCAGGTCAGGTCGCGGATTTTCTCCATGGCCTTGTCGCGATCCGGCAGTTTCAGCAGGTTGAAGTCGGCGTACGGCACTAGCACGTATTCAGCCTGGCCACCGGTCCAGTCGCCCATGTCGACGTAACCGTATGCGCCGCCGGCACGGGCCGGGTTGACGGTCAGGCAGACGCCGGTGTGTTGCTCCTTGCAGGAACGGCAGCGCCCGCAAGCTACGTTGAACGGAACAGAGACCAGATCGCCGATCTTCAGGTTTTCGACGTCGGAGCCCTTTTCGATCACCTCGCCGGTGATTTCGTGACCCAGCACCAGACCGGTCTGCGCCGTGGTCCGGCCGCGCACCATATGCTGGTCGGAGCCGCAAATGTTGGTGGAAACCACTTTGAGAATGACCCCATGCTCGATCTTGCGACCGCGCGGGTCCTGCATTTTCGGGTAGTCGATTTTCTGCACTTCGACCTTGCCAGCGCCGAGATACACCACACCACGATTGCCAGACATGCTTTCACCTCGCTGTTGTTTTTATGGAACTGCGTTGCCCCGGTTGGGCAGCGCGTTGAGTGCTCGGTAAATCAGAAGATCGCAGCCTTCGGCAGCTCCTACATGGATCGCATCCCCCTGCAGGAGCTGCCGAAGGCTGCGATCTTTTGGCGATCTAGAGAACGACGGTTCTGTTGGCGTTCAGGAACACCCGTCTTTCGATGTGATACCCAACCGCCCGCGCCAAGGTCAGGCCTTCGATATCCCGGCCCTTGGCAATCAGGTCTTCGGGGTAATGACTGTGATCCACCGCCTCGACGCCTTGGGCAATGATCGGCCCTTCATCGAGGTCGTTGTTGATGTAATGCGCCGTCGCGCCCACCAGTTTCACGCCCTTGTTGTAAGCCTGGTGATAAGGCTTGGCGCCCTTGAAGCCCGGCAACAGCGAGTGATGAATGTTGATCGCCTTGCCGTCGAGCTTGCGGCACAGCTCCGGCGATAGCACCTGCATGTAGCGGGCGAGGATCACCAGTTCGGCGCCGGCTTCTTCGATCACCTGCCAGACCTGACGCTCCTGCGCCGGTTTGTCGTTGGGGTCGAGAGGGAAATGGTAGTAGGGAATCTGGTGCCAGTCGGCCAACGGCTTGAGATCCGGATGGTTGGACACCACCGCCGCGACGTCCATCGACAACTGGCCGATGCGCTGGCGATAGAGCAAGTCGTTGAGGCAGTGATCGGCCTTGGAGACCATGATCACCACTTTCGGTCGGTAGTTCGGCGCGGTCAGCTCAAAGAGCATGCCGAACGCCTGCCCGCGCTCGGCCAGCCCGGCGCGGAAGGATTGTTCGTCGAAGCCGTCGGGCTGACGGAATTCCACGCGAATGAAGAAACGCCCGGAGAGGCGGTCATCGAACGAGTGGTGCTCGGTGACATAACAGCCCTGCTCGAACAGAAAACGCGTGACCGCGTCCACCGTGCCGAGGACGCTGGGACAGTCGGCGGTCAGAATCCATGTGTCTGGGGCGCGGCTCATGGTGCGGTGACTCCTGTTCGTTGTGCGGGGTGTCAGGTTTTCCCCTCACCCTAGCCCTCTCCCAGAGGGAGAGGGGACTGACCGAGGTGTTCTTTCGAGCTACGCCGACCTGAAATAGCGCGTCGAACTCAGGCTCGAAAAACACACAAATCTGCTCCCTTTCCCCCTCTCCCCCTCAGGGGGAGAGGGCTGGGGTGAGGGGGTGGCTTTTGATCTTCAGGCCTGAACGCTCAGCCCGTACTCGGCCGAAGCATCCTGCAACCACAACCACCAGTAATCCGAGAAACTGCGCCGGATCAGCAGTTCCCAGGTGTCTTCGGCGGTATGACGAATCATCAGCTGCGACTTGGCGAACACCGTGCCCACCGCTTTGCCGACCGGGAAGTTGTTCGGGTGCACGTCATAGCTGGTGGATTTCATCAGCACCTGACGTACGTTCGGCCCGCTCAGTTCGAGGATCTGCTGGCCACCGCTGACGTTGACGATGGCGATGTGCAGATCACCCAGCGCTTCGCGCAGTTTCTGCTCGGCGGCGAATTCTTCGCCGCTTGGCACGACCAGCAGCCACTCGTCCGGGCCCATCCATTGCAGGCTGGTTTCGCCTTTGACGATCACGCTCAGCGCGCCGGGCAATTCAATGCCAAGCGCCTTGTGCACACCGGCAGCGAATGCGGCATCGTGGCCATCGCCACGAATGGTCAGGTGGCCGAGGAGTTTCTTTTCCCGCACGATCACGCCGGCGTTCTTGCGGCCCTTGCCGACCAGGCTGGCGAGGTCGGCATGGTGCAGCGACGACTCGGCACGGGCGCCGGTGGTCGGGCGTTGCTGGTAAACATTGGCTGTGGTCATAAAGCACCTTCTGAATTCTGTTGGTTCCTGTGGTTGCTGTGCCGCCGCCTTCGCGAGCAGGCTCGCTCCCACAGGGGAACGCGATCGAATGTGGGAGCGAGCCTGCTCGCGAATAGCCGCCCGCCCACCGCTCCCGAGGTTGTCAGATGTTCTGGCGATCACCCTTCGGATCGAAGAACACCGAAGAAACGATTTCCGCCTCGATCACGCTGCCATCGGCCAGGGGTGCGAACACCCGCTCGCCCATGCGCTTGAGACCGCCCTTGACCACACCCATGGCAAACGAATAACCGAGGGAGTTGTGCGCGTAACTCGAGGTCACGTGGCCGACCATGGTCATCGGGATCGCCTGTTTGGTGTTGAACACCAGCTGCGCACCTTCCGGCAGCCATTTGGTCGGATCGATCGGCTTCAGGCCCACCAGTTGTTTGCGCTGATCCTTGACGCAATCTTCCCGGCTCATGCCGCGTTGGCCGATCCACGAGAACGGTTTGGTGCGACCGACACACCAGCCCATGTTGAGATCGTCCGGGGTCATCGAGCCGTCGGTGTCCTGGCCGACGATGATGAAACCCTTCTCGGCCCGCAGCACGTGCATGGTTTCCGTGCCGTACGGCGTCAGGTTGTACTGCTTGCCGGCCTCGACGATTTTCTCCAGCACGCCCATCGCATAGTCGGCCTGCACGTTGACTTCGTACGACAGCTCACCAGTGAACGAGATACGGAACACCCGCGCCGGCACATCGCCGACCAGACCTTCTTTCCAGGTCATGAACGGGAACGCTTCGTTGCTCAGATCAATGTCGGTCACGGCGCTGAGCAGCTTGCGGCTGTTCGGCCCGGACAGGGTCATGGTCGCCCAGTGATCGGTAACGGAGGTGAAGTACACCTTCATATCCGGCCATTCGGTCTGGTGGTACAGCTCCAGCCATTGCAGCACGCGAGCCGCGCCGCCGGTGGTGGTGGTCATGACGAAATGGTTGTCGGCCAGGCAAGCCGTCACACCGTCGTCGAAGACCATGCCGTCTTCTTTGCACATCAAACCGTAGCGAGCCTTGCCCACGTCGAGCTTGGTCCAGGCGTTGGTGTACACGCGGTTGAGAAACTCGCGGGCATCCGGGCCTTGAATGTCGATCTTGCCGAGGGTCGAAGCATCGAGCAGGCCAACGCTGTCGCGCACGGCTTTGCATTCGCGCTTGACCGCCGCGTGCAGGTCTTCACCGTTTTTCGGGAAGTACCAGGGACGTTTCCACTGACCGACGTCTTCAAACTCGGCGCCGTTCTTCACATGCCAGGCATGCAGCGCGGTGTAGCGCACCGGTTCGAAGATGTGCCCGCAATGCCGACCGGCCACGGCGCCGAAGGTCACCGGCGTGTAGTTCGGACGGAACATGGTGGTGCCCATCTGCGGGATGGTCACGTTCAGCGAACGGGCGGCAATGGCCAGACCGTTGACGTTGCCGAGCTTGCCCTGATCGGTGCCGAAGCCCAGCGCGGTGTAGCGTTTGACGTGCTCGACCGACTCGAAACCTTCACGGGTCGCCAATTCGATACCACCGGCGGTGACGTCGTTCTGGAAGTCGACGAATTGCTTCGGTGCACGCGCCGAGTTCTTCTCGTGCGGCACCTGGAACAGCGCCAGGGTCGGCTCTTCGAGACGGCTCAGGGCTTTCGGCAACACGCCTTCGACGGTCTGGAAACCGGCTTCAGCGGCAGCGCGCACGCCACCTTCGAAACCGTCGGCCAGCGAATCGCCCAGCGCGTAGACGCCATTGATGCCACCGACGCACACGCGTTTCTGCGGTGCTTCGCCCGGTACGAAACCGAGGATGTCTTCGCGCCAGACCGGTTTTCCACCCAAGTGCGATGCCAGGTGAACAACAGGGCTGTAACCGCCGGAGCTGGCCACCAGGTCGCAGTCGAGCCATTCGCCCGGACTGGTCACGGCGTGGGCCTTTACGTCAATCGCGGCGACGCGGGCAGCGGTCACACGCTTGCTGCCACGCACTTCGATGACGGCGCTGCCGGTGAGGATGCGAATGCCTTTGGCGCGCGCTTCTTCGACCAATGCACCGCGCGGATTGCTGCGGGCATCAGCGATGGCGACCACTTGCAGACTGGCATCGAGCCAATCCAGAGCGACGCGATAGGCGTGATCGTTGTTGGTCGACAGCACCAGTTTTTTGCCCGGCGCTACGCCATAACGACGCACGTAGGTCGACACCGCGCCGGCTAGCATGTTGCCCGGCACGTCGTTGTTGCCGTACACCAGCGGACGCTCGTGGGCACCCGTCGCCAACACCACGCGCTTGGCGCGGACACGGTGGATGCGCTGCCGCACCTGACCGATTGGCGCGCGGTCACCGAGGTGATCGGTGAGGCGTTCGTGAATGGTCAGGAAGTTGTGGTCGTGGTAGCCGTTGACCGTGGCACGCGGCAACAGCAGCACGTCCGGGGTGTTCTTCAATTCAGCGATGACACTGGCAACCCATTCCATCGCCGGTTTGCCGTCGAGGCTTTCGCGCGAGTCGAGCAGGCTGCCACCGAACTCTTCCTGCTCATCGGCCAGAATCACTCGGGCACCGCTGCGCGCAGCGGCAAGGGCAGCGGCGAGACCGGCCGGGCCGGCACCGACGATCAGCACGTCGCAGTGCTGATTCATGTAGTCGTAGGTGTCCGGATCGTTCTCGGTCGGCGAACGGCCGAGGCCGGCAGCCTTGCGGATGTACTTCTCGTAAGTCATCCAGAACGATTGCGGGTACATGAAGGTTTTGTAGTAGAAACCCGGCGGCATCAGCTTGCCGCCGACCTTGCCGAGAATGCCCATCATGTCGTTGTTGACGCTCGGCCAGCCGTTGGTGCTGGTGGCGACCAGGCCCTGATACAACGCCTGTTGCGTGGCGCGCACGTTAGGAATCTGCGTGGCTTCGGTGGCACCGATCTGCAGCACGGCGTTCGGCTCTTCGGAACCGGCGGCGAAGATGCCGCGAGGGCGCGAATACTTGAAGCTGCGGCCGATGATGTCGACGCCGTTGGCGATCAGTGCAGCGGCCAGCGAGTCGCCTTCGTAGCCTTTGTAGGTCTGGCCGTTGAAGGTGAAGCTCAGCACTTTGTTGCGGTCGATCCGTCCACCGTTGGACAGGCGATTGGTCTGGCTCATACCTTCTCTCCCAGCGCCGTCGCGGCTGTTTTCGCAGTGCCAGCCTTGTCGGTGAATTGCGGCTTCTCGCCGATCTTGTAGCTCTCGAGAATCTCGTAGGTCACGGTATCGCGAGTGACGTTGAAGTACTGGCGGCAACCGGCAACGTGGTCCCACAGTTCGTGGTGCAGACCGCGCGGGTTATCGCGAAAGAACATGTAGTCGCCCCACTCTTCATCGGTGCAGGCGTTCGGATCCAGCGGACGCGGGATGTGCGCCTGACCGGATGCGTGGAATTCCTCTTCAGAGCGCAGTTCGCCGCAGTGAGGACAGAAGATATGCA
Source organism: Pseudomonas sp. 1L-E-NC-VB-C3 (assembly GCF_057291535.1). Taxonomy (NCBI): domain Bacteria; kingdom Pseudomonadati; phylum Pseudomonadota; class Gammaproteobacteria; order Pseudomonadales; family Pseudomonadaceae; genus Pseudomonas; species Pseudomonas sp. 1L-E-NC-VB-C3. The sequence continues at coordinate 120,096 of NZ_JBXAWD010000001.1, forward strand.
ACATGGGGATTTCTCCTGTTAGTGGGCAACCGCAGCAGCGCCGTGTTCATCGATCAACGCACCGTTGTGGAAACGGTCGATGGAGAAAGGTGCAGCCAATGGGTGCATTTCACCCTTGGCCAGACTCGCGGCAAACACGTTGCCCGAGCCGGGTGTAGCCTTGAAGCCACCGGTGCCCCAACCGCAGTTGAAGAACATGTTTGGTACCGGCGTTTTCGAGATGATCGGGCAAGCGTCCGGGGTGGTGTCGACGATACCGCCCCACTGGCGGTTCATGCGCACGCGGGACAACACCGGGAACATCTCGACGATGGCCTGGATGGTGTGTTCGATCACCGGGTACGAACCACGCTGGCCGTAGCCGTTGTAGCCGTCGATACCGGCGCCGATCACCAGGTCGCCCTTGTCGGACTGGCTGATGTAACCGTGCACGGCGTTGGACATGATCACGCTGTCGATAATCGGTTTGATCGGCTCGGACACCAGCGCTTGCAGCGGGTGGGATTCGATCGGCAGGCGGAAACCGGCAAGCTTGGCCATGTGCCCGGAGTTACCGGCCGTCACCACGCCGACGCGTTTGGCGCCGATGAAACCCTTGTTGGTTTCAACGCCGATGCACACGCCGTTTTCCTTGCGGAAACCGATCACTTCGGTCTGCTGGATCAGGTCCACGCCCAAGGCATCGGCGGCACGGGCGAAGCCCCACGCCACGGCATCGTGACGGGCGACGCCGCCGCGACGCTGCACGGTCGCGCCCATGATCGGGTAGCGGGTGTTTTTCGAGCAGTCCAGGTACGGAATCTCGTCCGCAACCTGCTTGGCGTCGAGCAATTCGCCGTCGACGCCGTTGAGGCGGTTGGCACTGACCCGACGCTCGGAATCACGGATGTCCTGCAGGGTGTGGCACAGGTTGTAGACGCCACGCTGGGAGAACATCACGTTGTAGTTGAGATCCTGCGACAGGCCTTCCCACAATTTCATCGCGTGTTCGTAGAGGTGCGCCGACTCGTCCCACAGGTAGTTGGAACGCACGATGGTGGTGTTGCGCGCGGTGTTACCGCCGCCCAGCCAGCCTTTCTCGACCACGGCGACATTGGTGATGCCGTGCTCCTTGGCCAGATAGTAGGCCGTCGCCAGGCCGTGCCCGCCGCCGCCGACGATGACCACGTCGTAGACTTTTTTCGGGGTGGGCGTGCGCCACATGCGCTGCCAGTTCTCGTGGTGGCTGAGCGAGTGTTTGAACAGGCCGAAGCCGGAATAGCGTTGCATAGTCATTACTCCAAAACCGACTCAGCGATAAACCGGGAAGTCTGCGCACAGGGCCGAGACCTGCTGGGCGACATTGGCCTCGACATCGGCGTCGCCGAGGTTGTCGAGGATGTCGCAGATCCAGCCGGCGAGGGTTTCGCACTGGCTGACCTTGAAGCCGCGCGTGGTCACCGCCGGGGTGCCGATGCGCAGGCCCGAGGTCACGAACGGCGACTGCGGGTCGTTCGGCACGGCGTTCTTGTTCACGGTGATGTGGGCACGGCCCAGCGCGGCGTCGGCGTCCTTGCCGGTCAGGCCCTGACGGATCAGGCTGACCAGGAACAGATGGTTGTCGGTGCCGCCGGACACAACATCGTAGCCGCGCTTGATGAACACGCTGGCCATCGCCTGGGCGTTGTCGATCACTTGTTGCTGATAAGCCTTGAAGCCAGGCTCCAGTGCTTCCTTGAAGCACACCGCTTTACCGGCGATGACGTGCATCAGCGGGCCGCCCTGGGCACCGGGAAAAACGGCGGCGTTGAGCTTCTTCTCGATCTCTTCGTTGGACTTGGCCAGGATCAGCCCGCCACGCGGACCGCGCAGGGTCTTGTGCGTGGTGGTGGTGACCACGTCGGCGTACGGCAGCGGATTCGGGTACAGGCCCGCAGCGACCAGACCGGCGACATGGGCCATGTCGACGAACAGCAGCGCGCCGACCTTGTCGGCGATCTGACGGAAGCGCGGGAAGTCCAGAGTCTTCGAGTAAGCGGAGAAACCGGCAACGATCATTTTCGGTTTGCACTCGACCGCCAGACGCTCGACTTCGTCGTAGTCGATCAGCCCGGTGTCGGTGTTGATGCCGTACTGCACGGCGTTGTAGAGCTTGCCCGAGGACGACACTTTGGCGCCGTGGGTCAGGTGACCGCCGTGGGCCAGGCTCATGCCGAGGATAGTGTCACCCGGTTGGATCAGCGCCAGATACACGGCGCTGTTGGCCGAAGAACCGGAGTGCGGCTGGACGTTGGCGTAGTCGGCACCGAACAGTTGCTTGGCGCGTTCGATGGCCAGTGCTTCGACTTTGTCCACATGCTCGCAGCCACCGTAGTAGCGCTTGCCCGGATAGCCTTCGGCGTATTTGTTGGTGAGGCCGCTGCCCTGCGCTTGCATCACGCGTTTGCTGGTGTAGTTCTCCGACGCGATCAGCTCGATGTGATCTTCCTGACGTTGCTCCTCGGCATTCATCGCCGCCAGCAGTGCATCGTCGTAACCCTGGATCTGGTCTTGCTTGCTGAACATCGCGTCTCTCCCAGCGGCATCTGTGCGCCATTCGTCTCGGTAAGGCACTGGCAATGATGGCAGTGCCCTTTGATGCGATGGTATGACCGGCACAGACAGCTCAAATGCCTGCGCGCGCCACGCAAAGGTGCGTTTACGACATGGCTGGAAATGCTCTCTTCGAAACGCCGGAGATCCACTGTGGGAGCGAGCCTGCTCGCGAAGAGGCCGGCACATCCGACATAGAAGTTGACTGGCAGACCGCTTTCGCGAGCAGGCTCGCTCCCACAGGGGTCAGGCGATGATTTGGCGGATGGCAAGCAGCAGGAGGAAATGCGCGGGATACAGCGCATAGGCCCAGCGCCGCATCGGTGGTGGCTGCAGATGTCGCCCATGTCGCAAAAAGAACATTCCCAGCATCGGCGCAAACAGACATGTCGCCAGGCCGAGAATCGCCACGCTGTTGCCGAACCGCGCCGATTCGAGCAGCACCTGCCATTGGTTCGCCGCCAGACACACCAGCCCCGGCAACAGGCTGAACCAGGGTCGGCGGAACACCAGCAGCATCGCCAATGGCAACAATACGCCGAAGAAACCGAACATCAGTCGTTCTGAAAAAACCGCCGCAACCACCAGCGCGGCCGGCGCGAGCAACCGTGGCACCGACGCTGAGTCCTGCCAGCCGCGCGCCACCAGCAAGCCCAGCGCCAGCGTCGGCATCACGTTGAACGTGTCAGGGTCGGGGATATAAAAGCGATAAGGGATTTCGCTGATTGCACTGAACAGCAACAGCCAGCCCAGATAGCGCCATTCCATTTTGCGCGAACCGTCTCGTGCCAGATTCGCCGCCATTGCCAGGCAAAACCATGGAAACGCCAATCGCCCGGGCACATACGACCAATCGGCGGAGAAGCCGACATATCGCAGGTGATCGAGCAACATGCTCAGCAACGCCATCCACTTGAGCAGATCCAGGGCACCGTCGCGTTGGCTCAGGTGCATAATCGGCCCATAAACTGGTAATTTTCCCCACCCGACATCGCATGTGCTCCCCGGAAGATCTTCGGTAAAGTGCGCATCCTCATTGACCACGAGCCTTCACAAGAGTCTCGATTACGGAAGCCGGCCATGACCGACAAGAGCCAACAATTCGCCAGCGACAACTATTCCGGGATCTGCCCTGAAGCCTGGGCTGCCATGGAACAGGCCAACCACGGCCACCAGCGCGCTTACGGCGACGATGAATGGACCGCCCGCGCGGCGGATCATTTCCGCAAACTGTTCGAAACCGACTGCGAAGTGTTCTTCGCCTTCAACGGCACCGCCGCCAACTCGCTGGCCCTGTCGTCGCTGTGCCAGAGTTACCACAGCGTGATCTGCTCGGAAACCGCCCACGTCGAAACCGACGAATGCGGCGCTCCGGAATTCTTCTCCAACGGCTCGAAGCTGCTGATCGCCGGCACTGAAAACGGCAAGATCACCCCGCAATCGATCCGCGAAGTCGCACTCAAGCGTCAGGACATCCACTACCCGAAACCGCGCGTGGTGACCCTGACCCAGGCCACCGAAGTCGGCAGCGTCTACACCCCGGAAGAAGTCCGCGCCATCAGCGCAACCTGCAAGGAACTGGGCCTGCACCTGCACATGGACGGCGCACGGTTCTCCAACGCTTGCGCATTCCTCGGCTGCTCGCCCGCCGACCTGACCTGGAAAGCCGGCGTCGACGTGCTGTGTTTCGGCGGCACCAAGAACGGCATGGCGGTGGGTGAAGCGATCCTGTTCTTCAACCACAAACTGGCCGAAGACTTCGACTACCGCTGCAAGCAGGCCGGGCAACTGGCATCGAAGATGCGCTTTTTGTCGGCACCGTGGGTCGGCATTCTGGAAAACGACGCCTGGCTCAAATACGCCCGCCACGCCAACCACTGCGCGCAACTGCTGGCAGAACTGGTCAGCGACATCCCCGGCGTCGAACTGATGTTCCCGGTGCAGGCCAATGGAGTGTTCCTGCAACTCTCGGAACCGGCCATCGCTGCGTTGACTGCAAAGAACTGGCGCTTCTACACCTTCATCGGCAAGGGCGGCGCACGTTTCATGTGCTCCTGGGACACCGAAGAAGAGCGCGTGCGCGAACTGGCGCGCGATATTCGCGAGGTCATGTCGGCCTGATTCCCCTCCCTAGTTGCATTCCCATGCTCAGCACGGGAATGCAACCCAGAGGCTGCGCGTCGCAGACCTGCATTTTCAGAATCGGACTACACCAAGGCCTACAGAAAGCACGAAAATCCCGCCATAGACTGCCCGCTCCCGATTCAAGGAGCGCACGCGATGGCAATTCCCGGCTACATGACGATCATGGGCAAGACCCAAGGGCTGATTTCGGCAGGCTGCTCAACGCCTGATTCGGTCGGCAACAGATATCAGGCGGCACACACCGATCAAATCATGGTGCTGTCGTACAGCCACAACCTCGCCAACCTCGACAACTCTCACCGAGCCACCCACGCGCCGGTCATAGTCACCAAAGTCGTTGACAAATCTTCACCGCTGCTGGCCCAGGCACTGGCCAACCGTGAAGAGATCGACTGCAAGATCAACTTCTACCGAACCTCCCCTCAGGGTCAGCAGGAAAAATACTTTTCTGTCTCGATCGACGGTGCGGTGCTCACCGAACTGAACCTGGATATGCCCCACGTCATTCTGCACAACGACGCGGAACCTCAGGAGCAGGTCGCCATTCGTTATCGTGGCATCAGCTGGGTGCATCACCTCGCCGGGACCAGCGGCCATGCCTCGTGGGGCGAAGAAGGTTGAGCGATCAGCGCCATGGTCTCAGCGACGTTCGACACGTTGCCGGCAAGCTGCTCGGACAGGCACAGACAGTCGGCTCACATCATCTGGCATTCGGCAGTGCGCGCGTGCAGTTCAATCAGGAGGTCGCGCGCTTCGCCAAGGGCATTGTCGATGATGTCGCCAGCGGCCGCCTTTCAGCGGACATGGGCCTTGACGCCCTCGCACAGGAACAGCGCCATCTTCTGAACCAATCCAGAGTTCTGGTACGCGGCACTAAAGGTGCCATTCATGAAGCGGTAAAAAAACGCCCGTTATCGATGCTCAGGCAGCCTGCCTCGCGCTCCGATCCAGACAGGTTGCTGCGCGCGATTCATCAGCAGAACCTCAGAGTGGCGCGCGTTAATAACAGCAGCACCGCGCGCAGCCCTCACCCCGTCAACGACTTGAAGTTCTTCCCCAGCGAGCACTGGCCGCAAGATCGCCCGGCCCCATCTGAGCCGGGGTTTTACATCGTGCCGAAAAGCATTGTCGCCGAGAAGCTCGAGGCACAGCTGTTCCCCTACGCCAACCCGAATGTCATCGCCAGATTCAGAAGTTTGAATCCGACCCCGGACATGATTAAAGCCGGTTCGATGATAGTGCTGAGCGACCCTGACAATCAGCAATGCACATACGAAGAAGCGTTGCTGATGCAGACCGCCCGTTTCGTCAGTGCGACGCTGGAACCACTGACCGTGGAAGAAGCGGATTTCATGGCGCAGCACTATGGCGTGATCCAGACCGCACTCGCCTATGAATCAAAAGTGATCGGGGTCGTCACGGCCATGGCGGCCAATCATCTGGATGGCATAAAAAATGTCCTCGCGGATCTTGAGAAGCTGCATGTTCATACGCTGGACGCAAAAGGCAGCCTGAACTCGAAGCCGTTCAAAAAACAACGTGCGCAGTTGCTGGAGAAACTGGACGTCCATCTCAACCGGTTCACGCGGCAAAGCATTGGTCTCCCGGATCACCCGAGCCTCAAGACCGCTCTCGGCATCGATCATCCTCACCTTGTGCACCGCTGGAGAAAGGCTGGCGGCATCGGCCAGAACCCAGGTTATGCCACACATATTCGGGCTATCAGCCAAGCGTCACAGTACGTCAAATATGGCGGCTGGATCGGCACAGCAGTAGGCGGTGGCGCCTCGGCCTTGAAGGTGCAGGATGTGTGCCTGCATGGGAATACCGAGGCGTGTGAAAAGGTGAAATTCACGGAAACCGGAAGCTTTATGGGTGGCATGGTTGGAGGAGCAATCAGCAGTCGCCTCTTGACTGCGCCACTAGCAGCGAAAATTTGTCTGGGAATAGGCGTTCCGACAGGAGGAGTTGGCACCTTGGTCTGCGGTGCAGTAGCGGTGGGAGTCGGATCTCTTGCAGCGGTAATAATAGGTGAAACATTGGGCGAAGATGCTGCTGAGATAATTTACCAAGATACTCGATGAGTCGCCTGACCAAACATTGCCCAGGACAAAACCAGCGAACACTCCAAGCAGAACTAAATAGCGTCTTTCTTTATGAAACCACGAACAAAAATATGCAAAACATGCAGCGCCAAAAATAAAAAGACACTTTCCAAATGTCATGTTTGTGGCTGCAGGTTTGAAAAACGCCTGCCGCAGCCAAGAAAATGGTTTGCCCTTACACCGAGAAGGCGTGGACTTCTGATATGCGACCTGACGACCCTATGCTTGTTTATCGTTGCTGCTCGCGCAATTTACAAACAGAGCATTCAATTACCTTACAGAATTCAGAGAAAAACCCAGTGGTACGAATTTAACGGATTGGAAATAGCAGCCCCCTTGTCAGCAATGTTTATGCTTGCGGTTTTGATGACGACTTTTTCAATCATCATTGGAGACCAAGGCAAACATTTCAATTCAAAGCCATTTGATCGCGTCTTGATTTTCAGCTTCGTCACAACTCCACTGCTTTATTTCAGCGCGTCGTTTTTTGGACACCCCGTCCGGTAGCTCTGGCGCGTAAAAGCGGTAGAACTTCACACAGATACAACATCGATAAAAAACTGCCATGACTTGTCCGTCATGGCAATTAGGAAGCCTTTACTTTTCTTCATTAAAACTCAATCCGCACATCCCCCTTCGGCACGCTGCAGCACGACAGGATAAACCCTTCCGCCTCGTCGTCCTCGGTAATCCCGCCGTTGTGCTCCATCTCCACTTCGCCGCCCAGTTTCATCACCTTGCACGTTCCGCAAATGCCCATGCCGCAGGCTTTCGGGATCATCAGGCCGAGTTTGGCGGCGGCTGCGTGGACGGTTTCGCCCGGGCCGACGCGGATGCTTTTGCCGGAGGCGGTGAATTCGACCTGATGCAGATCCGCGGCGTCGATTTCCGGCGCATCGGCGGCTTGTTCGGCCTGTTCCACCGCGTCGGCGCGGGCCTCGGGTGGCGTGGCGCCGAAGGATTCTTCGTGGTAACGCGACATGTCGTAGCCGGCCGCTTCCAGCAAGCGTTTGACCGCGGTCATGTACGGCGTCGGGCCGCAGCAGAACACTTCGCGCTCAAGGAAGTCCGGGACCATCAGTTCGAGCATCTTGTGATTCAGATAACCGCGATACCCGGCCCATGGCTCACCGAGGCCGTGCTTTTCGCAGATCAGGTGCAGGCTGAAGTTATCGATCCGCGAAGCCATGTGCTCGAGTTCGCGGTGGTAAATGATGTCTTTCGGCGAGCGCGCGCTGTGCACGAAGGTCATGTCGACGTTGGCATTGGTGTCGTAGAACCAGCGCGCCATCGACATGCACGGGGTGATGCCGACGCCGCCGCTCAAATACAGAACCTTCGGGCTCGGGAAGTCGATGGCGTTGAACAGCCCGACCGGGCCGTGCACCGCCAGCTCCTGACCTTCATGCAAAGTGTCATGCAACCAGTTCGAGACCTTGCCGCCCGGCACGCGTTTGATCGTCACCGAAAAGCTGTACGGCACCGACGGCGAGCTGGAGATGGTGTAGGAGCGCATGATCGGCTGGCCTTCGATTTCCAGCTCCAGGGTGACGAACTGCCCCGGCTTGAAGAAGAACAGGATCGGCTGGTCGGCCATAAAGCAGAAGGTGCGCACATCCCAGGTTTCCTGGATGACTTTGACGCAACGGACAATGTGTCGGCCATTGGCCCAGGTCTGGGTGGTGACCGGATTCAGGAAGCTGTTGGACATGCTGTTCTCCACGGCCGACTGTCGGCCTCTTGTCGGCGATTCTGCGTATAGCGCAGACCGTGCGTTTACCTATCCGCGACATTGACATACTTATCGCGACCAGCCCTTGAACACCGGGGCTTGCGCGTCGGGAACAGATTGCGCCGTGTCGCGCATGGATAAGGTTCCCCCCAGCGCCGGCCCCACACTCGCCCCAACACAAGACGACTTCTTTACACCTTGCGTAGCAACCGTTTTGCAGCACACCTGATCAGCCACTTTCGCCGGCCACGCAGAGGGCCATGAGGATTACATCGATGGACGTCACCGCAAAAATCAGCCTGGGCGATCCGCTGGAACCCGCACGCAAGGCCACCGCACAAATGCTGCAGGAGCGCGAGCGCACTTTTTCCCTGCCACAGCCGTTCTACAGCGACGAGCGCCTGTTCGATATCGATATGCAAGAGATCTTCCAGAAAGAATGGTTGATCGCCGGCATGACCTGCGAGATCCCGGCCAAGGGCAACTACCTGACCCTGCAGGTCGGCAAGAACCCGATCATCGTCATTCGCGGTGCCGAGGGCGTGGTGCACGCGTTCCACAACGTCTGCCGCCACCGTGGCTCGCGCCTGTGCACCAGTGAAAAAGGCAAAGTCGCCAAACTGGTCTGCCATTACCACCAGTGGACCTACGAACTGGACGGTCGCCTGCTGTTTGCCGGCACCGAGATGGGCGCCGACTTCGACATGAAGCAGTACGGCCTGAAACCGGTGAACGTGAAGACCGCTGGCGGCTACATCTTCATCAGCCTGGCAGAGAACCCGCCGGCCATCGATGACTTCCTGTCGACGCTCAACCATTACATGGAACCGTACGACATGGAGAACACCAAGGTGGCGATCACCACCACCTTGATGGAAAAGGCCAACTGGAAACTGGTGCTGGAAAACAACCGCGAGTGCTACCACTGCAACGCATCGCACCCGGAACTGTTGAAAACCCTGCTGGAATGGGACGACGTCACCGACCCGCGCGCCGATCAGGCGTTCAAGGATCACGTCGCCGCTTCCGCCGCTGCCTGGGAAGCGGAAAAGATCCCTTACGCTCACGCCAGTTTCGGCTTGCGCAACCGTATCGTGCGCATGCCGCTGCTCAAGGGCACCGTGTCGATGACCCTCGACGGCAAACAGGGCTGCGCCAAACTGATGGGCCGCATCAAGAACCCGGACCTGGGCTCGATGCGCATCCTGCACCTGCCGCACTCGTGGAACCACTGCATGGGCGATCACATCATCGTCTTCACCGTGTGGCCGATCAGCGCCCAGGAAACCATGGTCACCACCAAGTGGCTGGTGCACAAGGACGCGGTGGAAGGTGTCGATTACGACGTCGAGCGCATGCGCCAGGTGTGGGATGCGACCAACGATCAGGACCGCCGTCTGGCTGAGGAAAACCAGCGCGGGATCAACTCCACCGCTTACCAGCCGGGGCCTTACTCCAAAACCTATGAATTCGGCGTGGTCAACTTCGTCGACTGGTACAGCGAGAGGATGTTGAACAACCTCGGGGCTGAGCCAGCGCCTTACCTCAAAGGCGTACCGGTTCAGGGCTGATCAAGAGCAAAAGATCGCAGCCTGCGGCAGCTCCTACAGGTGGAATGCATTCCCCTGTGGGAGCGAGCCTGCTCGCGAAGACGCCCTGACCCACGCTACATCTCCCAGCTGATCAATTTCCGATCAACCACCCCCGCCCCCATACCCACCAAGCCCTCCAGCCTTCCGCAAACAAGTTATCCACATACCCGCCCACAGCAAATGGGGGTAACTGTGGATGACTCAAAAAATATCCTGCTGATTTGCAAAGAAAAATCGTGACTTATGCTGAATCGCGGTTTCTCAAAACAATTGATCGTTTTTTGATCACACTCGTACATAGCACGTATTCAGAGGCCTGTAGCGGGTAGCGAACATGTTATCCACAGAAGCGCCAACAGAGATCGGGGACAACTTTCAATCTCCTGTGGAAAAACACCTGTGACTGGGGAAAACCCCTTCGCGTTAACAGCTCTCGGCGCCCGGGGATCACATTTGATCAATAATTGATCAAACCCATGTAAGGCCTGCTCCATATGGCGTACAGCTGATAGCGAACATCTTATCCACAGAAGCGCCAACAGAGATTGGGGGCAACTTCTCGATTAATACCGAGGGAAAAGCCCGTTAAATCCGTGAGTTACGCTGATCGTTTTTTGATCTTATGGCTGGAAGGCTTGAATGGCGTAGGGTACGAGCAAGGGCGAACACGTTATCCACAGCTTCGCCAACAGGGATTGTGGGTAAGCAGTACAGATTGGCGGTGAAGAAATGCCAATGTGGGAGCGAGCCTGCTCGCGAATGCGTCGGGTCAGTCGATGCATGTGTCGGCTGACAGTGCGCTTTCGCGAGCAGGCTCGCTCCCACAGGAGTTATTCCATGCCTGGAAGAGGGTGACTAGCGGACAACGCCCTCTTCAATCAGCAGCTTCAGAATCGCCTCCGCCCCAGCCTGCGCGGTAACGCCCTTGAGCACCTGCCCACCGCCACCACTGGCTTTGGCCGTAGCGGCCTTCATCCGGTCGGCGCCGCTCTTCGCCTTGATCACCTTCAAGCGCTTGGGTCGTGGCTTGGCCGGTTGCAGCGTGGCGACGGCCAACAATTGGTCCTCAACAACTTCAACGTCATCGGCGGCCAATTCGCCCCGTCGCGCCGGGCCGTACGCGCTCTGCCGAGGCTTCGGGGCGGCGTTATCCACAGTCGCCAGAAACGGCAGTTTCACCTTCAAGCGGCGTCGCTGCCCGCGCGGCAACGCTTGCAGGACCAGCGCCGAACCGTCATTGATTGATTCGACCTGCGCCAGGCCCACCACCAGCGGCCAGCCCAGGCCTTCGGCCAGGAGGAACGGCAACATCCCCGAACCTTCCCCGGTTTCCGCTTGGCTGCCGGTCAGCACCACTTGCGCCCCGGCGTCGCGCAGGTACGCGGTCAGCGCCGGCAATGCATCGGCGCCAACGGGTTGTTCCAGCACATGCAGCTGTTCCAGGCCCATGCCCAGATAGGCACGCAGGGCCGGTTCGGCAACATCACCGGCATGCAGCACTTGCAGGTTATCCCCAGCCAATTGCAGGCCCAGTTCCACCGCGCGCGCATCCTGATCGGCGCGCCGTGGCCGACCTGAGGTCGGGTGAGCGCCGATTGAAACCAGACTGATAACGTTCGTGTTCATAGGGTTTCCTTACGCCGCATCGCGCTTGGCTTCGTTGCGGTAAGCCGCGACCGCTTCGATCAACGCTTGCAGAATTTCTGCGCTTTCGCCGATCACCGAGAGGTCGGCACGCTTGATCATGTCGCAACCCGGATCGAGGTTGATTGCCACCACCTTGTCGCAGGCGCCAATGCCTTGCAGGTGCTGGATTGCGCCAGATATACCCACAGCCACATAGACCCGCGCGGTGACCCAGGTGCCGGACGCGCCAACCTGGCGATCCCGCGCCATGAAGCCGTCGTCCACCGCCACCCGCGAAGCGCCTTCGGTGGCGCCGAGGGCTGCGGCCGTTTCGTGGAACAACTGCCAATCCTTGACGCCGTTGCCGCCGGAGAAAATGAACTCCGCTTCGGCCATCGGAATCGCTGCCGGATCCACCGCCACGGCACCAAGATCTTCGATTCGCGACAAGCTGCGCGCGACGCTTGTGGATAACTCCACTGGCAACGCTTCGTGACGAGTTTCGCTGACCGGTTCTGCGCATTCGGCAGCGGCGAGAATCAACCGCGCCACCGGACGCGCCAGATCTTGCAATCCGGCCCCGGCGCGGCCGATGCACTCCTGATCCTTGACCTGCCAGACCCGCGTGGCCGGACGCTCGCCCAGTGCAGCAGCAAAGCGCCGGCCGAGTTCGCCGCCACCGCTGCGGCTGTCCGGCAGCAACCAGTGACGCGGGTTGAATTGGTTATCCACAGCGCGCAAGCCCTGCACCCGTTGTTCCGGTGCATAACCGCTGAATTCATCGCCTTCGAGCAGCAACAGGCGATCGACGCCAGCGGTCTCGAAAGCGCTTTCCTTATGCTCGCCGAACACCACGGCGAGCACCGCACCATCGGTGCCGGCCAGTTGGTGAGCAAGGCCGAGCAGATCGCGGTCGTGGCTGCTCAGGCGACCACCGACCATATCCGGCACCACACTGATGTAGAACGCCGGGGCCGGTACCTGACGCAGCGGCAACTGCACTTCAACAGCAGCCGAGCGTTTGACCGCCCCACCCTGCTGCGCGCCGCTGCGGTCAATGCGTTTGATGCCGTTGGGGCCGATAAAACCCATGCCGTGCAGATTCTTGCGGATGACGCCGTTAGGCCCCATCCAGCTGTGTTGCGCCGGTTGCATCGCCGCGTGCAGCGGATGCAGGCGGTTGCGCGCAATCCATTCGGCGCGCGGGTCGCGGCGGATAATGTCGCTCATCAGTGCACCTCCGCAGGTTCACGTTTGGCCGGCGTGGCAGGCTTGCTTGGCGCGGCGTCTTCGAGCAGCGCGTCGGCCACCAGTTCGGCGATGTCCTTGATCAGCGGACGCGGTTCGACCACGCCTTCGAGCATCGCCGTGCACTGTGGACAACCCACCGCCACCAGTTCGGCGCCGGTTTCGCGGATGTCTTCCATGCGCATGTCGGGGATGCGCTGCTTGCCCGGAATGTCGGTGATCGGCGCGCCGCCACCGCCGCCGCAGCAGCGTGAGCGGAAGCCGGAACGTTGCATCTCTTTGACTTCGATGCCGAGGGCACGCAGCACTTCGCGCGGCGCTTCGTACTCGCCGTTGTAGCGGCCCAGGTAGCATGGATCGTGATAGGTCACGCTATTGCCTTTGTGCTGCCCGAGGTTGAGCGCGCCGGCCTGAATGATCTCGGCCATGTAACTGCTGTGGTGCTGCACCAGATAGTTGCCGTCGAAGGCGCCGTACTCGTTTTTCAGCACATGGAAACTGTGCGGATCGCAGGTGACGATGCGGTTGAAGCTGTATTTGGCCAACGTCTGGATATTGCGTTTGGCGAGCTGCTGGAACGTTGCTTCGTCGCCGAGACGGCGGGCCACATCGCCGCTGTCGCGTTCCTCAAGACCGAGTACAGCGAAGTCGACTTTCGCTGCCTTCAGCACTTTGACGAAGGCACGCAGGGTGCGCTGGTTGCGCATGTCGAAGGCGCCGTCGCCGACCCAGAAGAGCACGTCGGTGGATTTCTTTTCGCTGAGCAGAGTGAGGTTCAGGTCCGCTGCCCAGTTCATCCGCCCGCCGGGGGCGAAACCGCCGGGGTTGTCGGTTGCAATAAGGTTCTCGAGAACTTCGGCACCCTTGTTCGGCGTCGCGCCTTTTTCCAAGGTCAGATGCCGGCGCATGTCGACGATCGCATCGACGTGCTCGATCATCATCGGGCACTCCTCGACGCAGGCACGGCAGGTGGTGCAAGACCACAGGGTTTCGGCGTCGACCAGACCATTGACGATCGGTTGGTGCGGATTGCCGCCATGCTCGCCGATTGGTTTGCCCGGATACGGGCTGCCGGCGAACTTAGCGTCAGTGCCGCCGGCGAGGCCGACGACCATGTCCTGAATCAGTTTTTTCGGGTTCAGCGGCTGGCCGGCGGCGAAGGCCGGGCACGCTGCTTCGCACTTGCCGCACTGCACGCAGGCGTCGAAACCGAGCAACTGGTTCCAGGTGAAATCCTTGGGTTTTTCCACGCCCAGCGGCGCATCGGGATTGTTCAGGTCCAGCGGCTTCAAACCGGTCGAGCGCCCGCCGCCAAAGCGTTCCGGGCGACGGTGCCAGGCCAGGTGCAGCGCTCCGGCAAAGGCGTGTTTCATCGGCCCGCCCCAGGTCATGCCGAAGAACAGCTCCGACACGCCCCACAGCACGCCAACACCGAGGATGGCGGCGAGCACCCAACCGCCGAAGTTTTCCGGCAGGATTCCCGCCACCGGCAGGGTCACCAGGAAAAACGACGCGGAGAAGGCCAGCAGGCTTTTCGGCAGGCGCATCCACGGGCCTTTCGACAGACGCGCAGGTGGATTGACCCGGCGCAGATACATGAAGATCGCGCCGACAAACATCACCGCCGACATCAGCAGCAAGGCGTAGCCAAGGATGCGGTTATGCAGGCCGAAACCGTGCACCAGAGTGGCCAGCACAATCGACGCCACCGCACCGCCCGCCGTGGCGACGTGGGTGTTGGCAATGTATTTGTCCCGCGCGACGACGTGGTGCAGGTCGACCATGTAGCGCTTGGGCATGGCCAGCAGACCGCCGAGCAGATCGACCTTCGCCGCCCGCCCCCGGCGCCACATGTTCATCCGCCGCAACGCGCCGAGGACAGCAAGGCCCAGGGCTGCGAACAACAGGATTGGAAGAAGGGTGTTCAACATGGTGAAGCTCCCACCAGACAGCCTGGAGAAACACGATCCGCTTTACTGTGGGAGCGAGCCTGCTCGCGAAAGCGCTGGGTCAGTCGACATCAGCGTCAACTGACAGATAGCATTCGCGAGCAGGCTCGCTCCCACAGGGTTATGTGCAAGCCTTAAAAGTCTTTACACAGTCTGAGTGCGTCATAGATCGCGGCGTGGGTATTACGCTGCGCCACGCAGTCGCCGATGCGGAACAGCAAGTAGCCGTCGCCCGCTTCGCTCAGCGAAGGTTGCGGCTGGATCGCGAACAGCGCTTCGACGTCGATCTGGCCCTTGTTGCGCGAGCCGTCCTTGAGCGCGTAGTAGATTTCCTCGTCCGGGCGTACGCCGTTTTCGACGACCACCTGATCGACCACCCGCTCCTCTTTCGCGCCGGTGTATTCGTTCTCCAGCACCGCGATCAGCTTGTCGCCCTCGCGGTAGACCTTCTCCAGCATCATGTCGCCGGTCATGATCACTTCTTTCGGGTACATGCTGCGGTAATAGGTCGGGAACGACGTGCCGCCGATGGCCACGCCCGGTTTGATGTCGTCGGTGACGATCTCGACCTGGCTGCCCTTGTCGGCGAGGAAGTCGGCCACCGACATGCCGGTGAACTCGCAGATGGTGTCGTAGACCAGCACGTTCTTGCCCGGCGCAACCTTGCCGTCGAGCACGTCCCAGCTGCTGACCACCAGCCCTTCGGCCGCGCCCCAGTGCTCGTTCTGCTCAAGGTACGGATGACCGCCGACCGCCAGCACCACCACGTCCGGACGCAGGTCCATGATGGTGTCGGCATCCGCCGCCGTGCCCAGGCGCAGATCGACTTTCAGCCGCGCCAGTTCCAGCTGGAACCAGCGAGTGATGCCGGCGATCTGGTCACGCTGCGGTGCTTTCGATGCGGTGGTGATCTGCCCGCCGATGAAGTCTTTTTTCTCGAACAGCGTGACGTCGTGGCCACGCTCGGCAGCCACGCGTGCGGCTTCCATCCCGGCCGGGCCGGCACCAACGACCACCACTTTGCGTTTCGGCCCGGTGGATTTCTCGATGATGTGCGGCACGCCCATGTATTCACGGGAGGTCGCGGCGTTCTGGATGCACAGCACGTCCAGGCCCTGATACTGGCGGTCGATGCAATAGTTGGCGCCGACGCACTGCTTGATCTGGTCGATCTGGCCCATCTTGATCTTGGCGATCAGGTGCGGGTCGGCGATGTGCGCGCGGGTCATGCCGACCATGTCGACGTAACCGCCTTCAAGGATGCGCGTGGCCTGGTTCGGGTCCTTGATGTTCTGCGCGTGCAGCACCGGCACCTTGACCACTTCCTTGATCCCGGCAGCCAGATGCAGGAACGGCTCCGGTGGATAACTCATGTTCGGAATGACGTTGGCCAGGGTATTGTGGGTGTCGCAACCCGAGCCGACCACGCCGATGAAGTCGAGCATGCCGGTGTCGTCGTAATACTTGGCGATCTGCTTCATGTCCTCGTGGGACAAGCCGTCCGGGTGGAACTCGTCACCGCACAGGCGCATGCCCACGCAGAAATCGTCACCGACCTCGGCGCGCACGGCTTTGAGCACTTCCAGGCCGAACTTCATCCGCCCTTCGAAGGTGCCGCCCCATTCGTCGGTACGCTTGTTGACGCGCGGGCTCCAGAACTGGTCGATCATGTGCTGGTGCACGGCCGACAGTTCGACGCCATCGAGGCCACCGGCCTTGGCCCGGCGCGCAGCCTGGGCGTAGTTGCCGATCACTCGCCAGATCTCTTCCGGCTCGATGGTTTTGCAAGTGGCGCGGTGCACCGGTTCACGGATGCCCGAGGGCGACATCAAGGTCGGCCAGTTGAAGCCGTCCCAGCGCGAGCGCCGGCCCATGTGGGTAATCTGGATCATGATCTTGGCGCCATGCTTGTGCATGGCGTCGGCCAGATTCTGGAAGTGCGGAATGATCCGGTCGGTGGACAGATTGACCGAACTCCACCATTCCTGCGGGCTGTCGATCGCCACCACGGACGAACCGCCACAGATGGCCAGGCCGATGCCGCCCTTGGCTTTCTCTTCGTAATACTTGACGTAGCGGTCGGTGGTCATGCCACCGTCAGTCGCATAGACCTCGGCGTGCGCGGTGCTGAGCACGCGGTTGCGGATGGTCAGTTTGCCGATCTGGATCGGCTGGAACATTGCTTCGAAAGCCATGGCACGGTCCTCGGCTTACAACGGCTTGACGATGAACAGGCCGTCATCGTGGCCCTCTTCGGAGCCTCCGTAGACTTGTTCGGCCACAGTACGGATCTTGCTGCCACGGGCTTCGAGGATCTGATCCATGGCACCGGCGAACCAGCCGGTGAACATGTAGTCGACCTTGCGCCCGACCTTGCCGTAGACATAGACAAACGCCGAGTGCTCGAGCTTGACGCTGGCGGTGCCTTTGTCGAGGTCGATGTCCTGGATCTTGAACAGACCCCAGCCGCGCTGCGACAGGCGTTTCATGTAGTGCTCGAACACCGCGACGCCTTCCAGGCCGTGGCATTCGGCTTCCTTTTCACACCAGTGCCAGGCGGATTTGTAGCCGGCCTTGTAGAGGATCTCGGCGTAGGCTTCAGCGCCGAGCACTTCCTCGATGCCCATGTGGTTGTTGACGAAAAAGTGACGCGGCACATAGAGCATTGGCAGGGCGTCGGAGGTCCAGACACCGGTCTCGCTGTCGACTTCGATAGGCAATTGCGGGGCGATCTTGGCCATGGAAACTTAACTCCAGAAAAATGATGGTTCAGTGTTGGCCGCGGCCCTCACCCCAGCCCTCTCCCGCAGGAGAGGGGGCAGATCGGCGGCGGTCTTGAGAAAGCGTTATTCGCCCCAGACGTTCTTAAGAACGCTTACCCAGTTCTCACCCATGATCTTGCGCACCACACGCTCGGAATGGCCGCGCTTGAGCAGGGTTTCGGTGAGGTTGGGGAATTCGCCGACGGTACGGATGCCCAGCGGGTTGATGATCTTGCCGAAGCTGGTCAGGCGGCGGGCGTAGCCCTTGTCGTGGGTCAGGTATTCGAAGAAGTCCTGGCCGTGACCCTGAGTGAAATCGGTGCCGATACCGATGGCGTCTTCGCCAACGATGTTCATGGTGTATTCGATGGCTTCGGCGTAATCGTCGATGGTCGAATCGATGCCCTTGGCGAGGAACGGCGCGAACATGGTCACGCCGACGAAACCGCCGTGGTCGGCAATGAACTTCAACTCTGCGTCGGACTTGTTGCGCGGATGTTCTTTGAGACCCGACGGCAGGCAGTGCGAGTAGCAGACCGGTTTTTTCGATTCGAGAATGACTTCTTCGGAGGTCTTGGAACCGACGTGGGACAGGTCGCACATGACGCCGACGCGGTTCATCTCGGCAACGATTTCGCGACCGAAACCTGACAGACCGCCGTCACGCTCGTAGCAACCGGTGCCGACCAGATTCTGGGTGTTGTAGCACATCTGCACGATACCGACGCCGAGCTGCTTGAACACCTCGACATAGCCGATCTGATCTTCAAAGGCATGGGCATTCTGGAAACCGAAGAGGATGCCGGTCTTGCCTTGTTCCTTGGCGCGACGGATGTCGGCGGTGGTGCGCACAGGCATCACCAGGTCGCTGTTTTCGCGGATCAGTTTCTGGCTGGCAGCGATGTTGTTCACGGTCGCCTGAAAGCCTTCCCACACCGACACAGTGCAGTTGGCCGCCGTCAGACCGCCCTTGCGCATGTCTTCGAACAGCTCGCGGTTCCATTTGGCAATGATCAGACCGTCGATAACGATGCTGTCGGCGTGTAATTCGGCTGGGCTCATCAGGCGTCCCCTTATTGGCAATTCATGCGCCGAATCGTCTGCCGGCGCTTTGGGGCCAGCATATGCCTCGGTGCCGGGGCGACCGGGTGCAAAAACGACAGGGGAATTGCCGAAAGCGTCAATCCGCGACAAAGGGTCGTCAGCCGCCCTCCTCGGCTGGCTGTTCAAGCCCGCGCGCTTGCGCCAGAATCTGCCGCAGCCTGCACCTACCAACGGATTAGAGCGACCCCAATGAAATCAATAATCCTCGCCCTGGCACTGATTGCGACCGGCGCCCACGCCGCCGAAGAATCCGAGAACAACCCGTGCGACGCGGTGGAAAACGACATCCAGACCCTGGAATGCTCCGCCTACAGCCGCAGCACCGCCGAAGACCTGCTCAAAGACAACTACGCCAGCCTCAACGAGCGCATGCAGGCCGCCTACGGCAAGAACCCGACGCAACTGGCCGACATCACCGCCAAACTGAAAACCGCCCAGCAGCAGTGGTTGAAGACGCGGGATGCGGATTGCGCGGTGGAAGCGTTCCCGTCCACGGCGGGGAGCAAGGCCTTCACCATTGCGCAGAATGACTGTGTCGCGCGGATGAGTGATGAACGGTCGGAGTTTTTGGAGTCGATTGGGCAGGAGTGAGTGTTTTGAGCTGTAAGCTGAACCTTTTAAGCCAGTCTAAGGATTCCCATGAACATCTGCGGCATTGAAATCAAAGGCAGCGAAGCGATCATCGCCGTGGCGGCGCTCGATGGTTCGACGTTGAGCCACGTCCCTCTCGCCACGAAGAAGATTGCTCTGGATGACGACGACGAGGCGGCGAACGTGCGGCGGTTCGCGGCGCAGGTGGCATCGTTTGTGCGGGAGAACTCGGTGGACCGGATTGCGATCAAGAAGCGCAGCAAAAAGGGCGAGTTTGCCGGTGGGCCGACGACGTTCAAGATCGAGGGCGTGTTTCAACTGCTCGATGGTTGTGAGGTAACGCTGCTGTCGCCGCAGACGATCAATGCCCAGGCCAAGAAGCACAATTTCGAACTGCCCGGGACGTTGAACAAATATCAGCATGAGGCTTACAAGGCGGCGTGCTCGGCGTTGGTGAAGAAATAAGCCTCTCTCAGGCGCCGGAAATTATGTGGGAGCGAGCCTGCTCGCGAGTGCAATGTGTCAGGCAACATCAGTGTTGGATGACAGACCGCTTTCGCGAGCAGGCTCGCTCCCACATTGCTTTCATGCAAGCCCATTCACGCCTGCGCGGTACGCCGGTCTTCCCGGGGGCAGCGGGCGAAACGTGCGCGATAGCTGCGGGTGAAGTACGACGGTGATTCAAACCCGCAGGCAATGCTGACTTCGAGCACGCTCATGTCGGTCTGGCGCAGCAACTGCCGGGCCTTTTCCAGCCTTAACCGCAGATAGAAATTGCTCGGCGTATCGTTCAGATGCAGCCGGAACAAGCGCTCCAGTTGCCGCCGGGTCACCTTGATCGACTCCGCCAGTTGCAGCGTGGTCAGCGGTGGTTCGCTGTGCTGTTCCATCTCGCCGATCACCTGCACCAGTTTCTTGTTGCTGATGCCGTAACGCGTGGCGACTTCCATGCGCTGGTGATCCTTGCGCGGGCGGATGCGCCCGAGCACAAACTGCTCGCTGACCTGAATCGCCAGTTGCGGGCCGTGGGCCTGGGCGATCAGGTCGAGCATCAGATCAATCGAGGCCGTACCTCCCGCCGAGGTGATCCGCCGCCGGTCGATCTCGAACAGCTCCTGGGTGACGCTGAGCTGTGGATAAGATTCCTTGAAGGCATCGATCGCCTCCCAGTGCAGGGTCAGGCGATGGCCGTCGAGCAGGCCTGCTTCGGCAAGGACGAAGCTGCCGGTGTCGATCGCACCGAGGGTTACGCCGTCGTTGTCCAGCCTGCGCAACCAGTGCTCCAGCGTCGGCGTGATGAACTTCAGCGGTTCGAAGCCGGCCACCACCAGCAAGGTCGCGCCTTTCTTCAGCGGCTCCAGCGCTGCATCGGCGTTGACCGACATGCCGTTGCTCGCCAATACCGCGCCGCCATCGGCGCTGAGCACATGCCAGCGGTACAACTCGCCGCGAAAACGGTTGGCCACGCGCAACGGTTCGATCGCGGAAATAAAGCCGATGGCGGAGAACCCCGGCATCAGCAAAAAGTAGAAATCCTGGGACATGGGCGCACTCGGTTGGCGGGTCGCGTGGCTCGTTGATACGCCGATTATCGGCGGCGTTCAAGCGTGCAGGTCGCTACAGTGCAAATGCCAGTCGCCGCAGTGCGCTTTCACGGGTGCATAGCTGCGTAACTTGGCCTCACCGGCGCGCAGATGCCGGGAACGACAATAATCGAACTGCCGAGGAACCCGACATGAAACGACTGATCAGCAGCTGCGTTCTTGCACTCAGCGGTACCGCTTTTTTCAGCACCGGCGTAATGGCGGCCGAACCGGCCTCCTGCAAGAACGTACGCATGGGCGTGGTCAACTGGACTGACGTGATCGCCACCAGTGCCATGACCCAGGTCCTGCTCGACGGCCTCGGCTACAGCACCAAACAGACCAGCGCCTCCCAGCAGATTATCTTTGCCGGGATTCGCGATCAGCGCCTGGACCTGTTCCTCGGCTACTGGAACCCGCTGATGACGCAAACCATCACGCCGTTCGTCGAGGCCAATCAGGTGAAAGTGCTCGAAGCACCGAGCCTGAAAGATGCCCGCGCCACTCTCGCCGTACCGACCTATCTGGCTGACAAGGGCCTGAAAACCTTCGCCGACATCGCCAAATTCGAGAAGGAATTGGGCGGCAAGATCTACGGCATCGAGCCAGGCTCGGGCGCCAACACGCAGATCAAAGCGATGATCGCCAAGAACCAGTTTGGTCTGGGCAAATTCCAGCTCGTCGAATCGAGCGAGGCCGGCATGCTCGCCGCCGTCGATCGCGCCGTGCGCCGCAAGGAAGCCGTAGTGTTCTTCGGCTGGGCGCCGCACCCGATGAACGTCAACATCCAGATGACCTATCTGACCGGCAGCGAAGACGCCCTCGGCCCGAACGAAGGCATGGCCACGGTGTGGACGGTCACATCACCGAAGTACGCCGAGCAATGCCCGAACATCGGCCGCCTGCTGACCAACCTGACGTTCACCGCCGAATCCGAGAGCCGGATGATGCAGCCGCTGCTCGATCACAAGGATGCCTTCGAGTCGGCGAAGCAGTGGCTCAAGGATCACCCCGAAGACAAACAGCGCTGGCTTGAAGGTGTGACGACTTTCGATGGCAAACCGGCTGCTGAAAATCTGCAACTGACCAGCAAATAACCCCTCGATTGAAGAGCCCCTCACCCTGACCATCTCCCCAAGGGAGAGGGGAATTTGACGACGCTTCGCAGCCCCGCAACGGGCTGCGGACAGACCCATCACGCCTGAAGGAAACGCACCATGAACCACGACGTCATCATCACCTGCGCACTTACCGGTGCTGGCGACACGACCGCCAAAAGTCCACACGTGCCGATCACCCCGAAACAGATTGCCGCTGCAGCGGTGGAAGCGGCCAAGGCTGGCGCCACCGTGGTGCACTGCCATGTGCGCGATCCGCAGACCGGCAAGTTCAGCCGTGACGTGGCGCTGTACCGCGAAGTGATGGAGCGCATCCGCGAGGCGGACGTCGACATCATCGTCAACCTGACCGCCGGGATGGGCGGCGACCTGGAAATCGGCGCTGGCGAGAACCCGATGGAGTTCGGCCCGAACACCGATCTGATCGGTCCGCTGACCCGTCTCGCCCACGTTGAACAGTTGCTGCCGGAAATCTGCACCCTCGATTGCGGCACGCTGAACTTCGGCGACGGCGACACCATTTACGTCTCCACCCCGGCGCAACTGCGCGCCGGCGCCAAGCGCATCACCGAACTGGGGGTGAAGGCCGAACTGGAGATTTTCGACACCGGGCATCTGTGGTTCGCCAAGCAGATGATCAAGGAAGGCTTGCTCGACAACCCGCTGTTCCAGCTGTGCCTGGGCATCCCGTGGGGCGCACCGGCCGACACCACCACGATGAAAGCCATGGTCGACAACCTGCCCGCCGACGCGGTGTGGGCCGGCTTCGGCATCGGCCGCATGCAGATGCCGATGGCGGCGCAAGCGGTGCTGCTCGGCGGCAACGTGCGGGTCGGCCTGGAAGACAATTTGTGGCTGGACAAAGGTGTGCTGGCGACCAATGGCCAATTGGTTGAGCGCGCCACGGAGATCCTCAGCCGCCTCGGTGCCCGGGTGCTCACACCGGCAGAAGGCCGGAAGAAAATGGGCCTGACCCAGCGCGGCTGATCCATCACCCATTTCACCTGTAGGAGCTGCCGAAGGCTGCGATCTTTTGACTTTGATTTTTTAGAAGCAAGATCAAAAGATCGCAGCCTTCGGCAGCTCCTACAGGGTTCTTCGAACTCTTCAGGACATCACCATGCGCTTTATCACCGAAATCAAAACCTTCGCCGCTCTCGGTAGCGGTGTCATCGGCAGTGGCTGGGTCGCCCGTGCCCTCGCACACGGCCTCGACGTGGTGGCTTGGGACCCGGCGCCCGGCGCTGAGGCGGCATTGCGCCAACGCGTGGCCAATGCCTGGGGCGCGCTGGAGAAGAACGGCCTGGCGCCGGGTGCTTCGCAGGATCGTCTGCGCTTTGTCGCGACCATCGAGGAATGCGTGCGTGACGCCGATTTCATCCAGGAAAGCGCCCCGGAGCGGCTGGAACTGAAACTCGATCTGCACAGCAAAATCAGCGCCGCGGCCAAGCCCGATGCGCTGATCGGCTCCAGCACTTCAGGCCTGTTGCCCAGCGAGTTCTACGAGAGTTCGACGCACCCTGAACGCTGCGTGGTCGGGCATCCGTTCAACCCGGTTTATCTGTTGCCACTGGTCGAAGTCGTCGGCGGCAAAAATACCGCGCCGGAAGCGGTGCAAGCGGCGATGCAAGTCTACGAATCCCTCGGCATGCGCCCGTTGCATGTGCGCAAGGAAGTGCCGGGTTTCATCGCCGATCGCTTGCTTGAAGCGCTGTGGCGTGAGGCGTTGCACCTGGTCAACGACGGTGTCGCGACGACCGGCGAGATCGACGATGCAATCCGTTTTGGCGCTGGTCTGCGCTGGTCGTTCATGGGCACGTTCCTGACCTACACCCTGGCCGGCGGCGATGCCGGCATGCGCCACTTCATGTCGCAATTCGGTCCGGCGTTGCAGTTGCCGTGGACGTATCTGCCGGCACCGGAGCTGACCGACAAGCTGATCGATGACGTGGTCGATGGCACGACTGATCAGCTCGGTCGGCACAGCATTTCGGCGCTAGAGCGCTATCGTGATGATTGTTTGCTGGCGGTGCTTGAAGCGGTGAAGACCACCAAGGAAAAGCACGGAATGAGTTTCAGCGAATAGACCTTGCAGAGCGCTTCCGGCCCCTTCGCGAGCAGGCTCGCTCCCACAGGTAAACGCATTTCAATGTGGGAGCGAGCCTGCTCGCGAAGACGGCAGTCCAGTCATCATCAATGTTGGAACCGAGACCATGCCCCACCTCACCACCTACCAAACCACCATCTTCCCCGACTGGGTCGACTACAACGGCCACCTGCGCGATGCCTTCTACCTGCTGATCTTCAGCTACGCCACCGATGCGCTGATGGACCGCCTCGGCATGGACAGCAGCAACCGCGAGGCCAGCGGCCACTCGCTGTTCACCCTCGAACTGCACCTCAATTATCTGCACGAAGTGAAACTCGACACCGAGGTGGAAGTGCGCACGCAAATCATCGGCCATGACAGCAAGCGCCTGCACCTCTATCACAGCCTGCACAAGGTCGGCGATGAGCAAGAGTTGGCCGGCAATGAACAGATGCTTTTGCACGTCGACCTCGCCGGCCCGCGCTCGGCACCGTTCAGCCCGGATACGTTGCATCGCCTGCAAGCAATCGTCGCCGATCAGACCGACCTGCCCGCTCCCGCTTACATCGGCCGCGTGATCACGCTGCCACCCGCTCGGTAAATCCCCCCCCCATCGCCAAGGAGCCGCCATGAACACCGCCGTCGCTGTTGCCGATTTTCGTACTTATCCGTTGATCAGCGCGCTCGGTGGCGTGCAGCGTCTGGCGGATCGCGTTGTCATCGAATGGGCTGACGGTCGTGTCAGTCCGTTTCACCACTTATGGCTGCGCGACAATTGCCCATGTGATCAATGCGTCTACAGCGTCACTCGCGAACAGGTCTTCGAGAGCGTCGATGCCGCCGAGGATTTGCAACCGCTGGCCACGCGCATCGACACCGATGGCTGCCTGCGCATCGACTGGCAGGACGGTCACCTCAGCCGCTTCGATCCGGGCTGGCTGCGCGCACATGCCTATGACGATGAGTCCCGCGCCGAACGCCTGGCCGGCAAACCGCAGCCCCATTTGTGGCACAGCGATCTGCAGTTGCCGGTGTTCGACTACATCGCGCTGATGAACGACAACGCCGCGCTGCTGCAATGGTTGCTCGCCGTGCGCGACATCGGCCTGACCCAAGTGCGCGGCGTGCCCACCGAGCCGGGCTCGCTGAAGCTCATCGCGCAACGGATTTCCTTCATTCGCGAAAGCAATTTCGGCGTGCTGTTCAATGTGCAATCCAAAGCCGACGCCGACAGCAACGCCTACACCGCTTTCAACCTGCCATTGCACACGGATTTGCCGACTCGCGAGCTGCAACCGGGACTGCAATTTCTGCATTGCCTGGTGAATGATGCCGAGGGTGGCGAAAGTATTTTCGTCGATGGTTTTGCGATCGCCGACGCCTTGCGTCTGGAGGATCCGCAGCTGTTTGAGGCCCTGTGTGAAATACCCGTGGAGTTCCGCAACAAGGACCGGCACAGCGACTATCGCTGCCTGGCGCCGGTCATCGCTTTGGATGCGCTGGGCCGGGTGGCGGAGATTCGCATGGCCAACTTTCTGCGCGGGGCGTTCGATACGTCGGTGGCGCAGATGCCGTTGCTGTATCGCGCCTATCGGCGCTTGATTGCGATGACTCGCGAGACGCGATTCCGGCTGATGCAGCGGCTCAAGCCGGGCGAGTTGTGGTGCTTTGACAACCGCCGCACGCTGCATGCGCGCAATGCTTTTGATCCAGCGACCGGGGCGCGACATTTTCAGGGCTGCTATGTCGACCGGGATGAGTTGTTGTCGCGGATTCTGGTGTTGCAACGTTGAACCGAGTCATCGTTCTTCGCGAGCAGGCTCGCTCCCACAGGGGTACGCATTCCAAAGTGGGAGCGAGCCTGCTCGCGAAAGCGTCAGCGGGAACAACTAATCTCTGACTGATTCACAAGCAAAAAAAACTCCGATCAAGCCGTGACAGGATCGGAGCTGAGGAGGGTACTGTTGAGGAGCTGCCAGGCGAGGGTGACCAAACCTTCGTGAAGCGAGCTGGCGCCAGTGTGCCTAGTCGACAATCCAGTCGGTTAGCCGAAAACGACCTGTTCATAGTCGTCCCGGCCACCGCGACAAAACGCCCTTGCCGCGTCCGGTCGGGGCCACCAGAATCGAGCCAAGACCTCCGTTGCCACAGAAGGATTTGCGTAATGATGTACGCCGATTTGATTGACCAGGAAGATCTGTTGGGCCAGCTCAAGGCCTTGGGTATTCAGGTGCCGAGCGGTACCACCGCCGAGCAGGCCTGTGAGTGCGCGGTGCGTGGCCTGGATAATGTTCGCGCATTCGAACTGCGCAAGATGGTCAAGGACATGTACACCAGCGGCGCCAGCATTCAGCCGGCGGTGCGTCAGGCGATCGACAAACAGTTGTTGCCGGCCCTTGCGGATTACCAGCAGTCCCACAGCGCCTGAGAAAAGATCAAAAGATCGCAGCCTTCGGCAGCTCCTACAGGGGAACGTATTCCAAATGTAGGAGCTGCCGAAGGCTGCGATCTTTTGCTTTACAGCCTTACGCTGGCAAACGTCGACTCATTGCGCGCCTGACTCAGCGCTGACATCGGCCCCGACAGCGGCGACATCACGATGGCCTGCGGCAGTGGCAACATCGCCACTTGCTGGGTGGTGTTGGAGCCGACGCGCTCGTCACGCGGCGGGATGCCGAAGTACTCGCGATAGCACTTGGAGAAGTGCGGCGTGGAGACGAAACCACACACCGACGCCACTTCGATGATCGACATCGGCGTCTGCTTGAGCAGTTGCCGGGCGCGGATCAGGCGCAGCTTCAGGTAGTAGCGCGACGGCGAGCAGTGCAGGTATTTCTGGAACAACCGCTCCAGCTGTCGACGCGACACCGCGACATACACTGCCAGCTCATCAAGGTCGATCGGCTCTTCCAGATTGGCTTCCATCAACGCGACGATTTCCTGCAGCTTCGGCTGGTTGGTGCCGAGCATGTGCTTGAGCGGCACACGCTGGTGATCCTGTTCGTTGCGAATGCGCTCGTAGACGAACATTTCCGAGATCGCTGCCGACAGTTCACGACCGTGATCGCGGCTGATCAGGTGCAGCATCATGTCCAGCGGCGCGGTACCGCCGGAACTGGTGAAGCGGTTACGGTCGAGGGTGAACAGCCGTGTGCTCATGGCCACGCGCGGGAAAGCTTCCTGCATCGCCGCCAGACATTCCCAGTGCACGCTGCAATCGAAGCCATCGAGCAGACCGGCGCAGGCCAGCGCCCAACTACCGGTGCACACCGCGCCCAGACGCTTGGACTGGCGCGCCTGACTTTGCAGCCAAGAGACGTGTTCACGGGTCACGGTGCGTTGAATGCCGATGCCGCCGCAGACAATCACCGTGTCCAGGGGCGGGGCTTTGTGCATGGAGGCGTCGGGAGTGATCTGCAGACCGTCACTGGCCCAGACCTGGCCGCCATCGACGGTGAGGGTGCTCCAGCGATACAGCTCGCGACCGGACAACTGGTTGGCCATGCGCAGCGGCTCAACGGCGGACGCCAGGGAAATCAGCGTGAAATTGTCCAGCAGCAGAAAGCCGATGGATTGAGGCGCACGGTTCTGGGGTTGGGCCCCGGAGTTGAACGACGTCATCGCGGTATCTCCTCACACAAAGCGGGTGGCGGCCTCAGGCGGAGGCTCTTGTTATTGCCCGCGTCTCACAGAGAAAGCAGGCTTTGTTATGACAGAGCAATTGCCGTGCCTGAAATTGGACGGTCATTCAATAACTCCTGAAAACGACCTCGCGACGCGTCTATACGAGACCTCGGAACACGCCATTTCGAAGTGCCATCAGATGCCGCGAGAGCCCTGCCGCGCAGCCCGTGAGCAGATCGGTAGCACTTGTGGGAACTGGCCTGCAGAGGATTTGCACAGAGTGTCACCGCAAGCACGGGCGACGGACGGTCAGGTAACGACTGACGAGTCACGAGTGACAATGACGCTTGTCTGATTGCGACGCGCCAAAAGGTGGCGCGGCTGGATCGGGGTGTTCTTTTGTTGAGCAGTTTTGACTGGTCTGGCGCCTTCGCGAGCAGGCTCGCTCCCACATTGGAATCTGGGGTCCACAAATATTGTGTTCACTGGAGATCTATTGTGGGAGCGAGCCTGCTCGCGAAGCATTCACCCCGGTGTGGCTGGCTCAGCACTCAACAGCACTGACCGCCAAGCCACCGCGCGAAGTTTCTTTATATTTGTCATGCATATCAGCGCCGGTATCACGCATGGTGCGGATCACCCGGTCCAGCGAGATAAAGTGCTGACCGTCGCCACGCAGAGCCATTTGCGCCGCGTTGATGGCTTTCACTGCCGCGATTGCATTGCGCTCGATGCACGGCACCTGCACCAGGCCACCGACCGGATCGCAGGTCAGGCCCAGATTGTGCTCCAGGCCGATTTCCGCCGCGTTGCACAATTGCTCGGGCGTGGCGCCGAGAATCTCCGCCAGCCCTGCCGCCGCCATCGCGCAAGCCGAACCGACCTCGCCCTGGCAACCGACCTCGGCCCCAGAGATCGACGCATTCTTTTTGCAAAGAATGCCCACCGCCGCCGCGCCGAGGAAATAGTCGACGACGTTGGCGTCGGTGACCGCTTCGCTGAACTTCATGAAATAGTGCAGCACCGCCGGGATGATCCCCGCCGCGCCGTTGGTCGGGGCAGTGACCATGCGCCCGCCGGCAGCATTCTCTTCATTGACGGCAAGGGCGAACAGATTGACCCACTCCATCGCGCTCAGGGTCGAGCCGATGACATTGGGTTTATTCAGCTCTTGCAGGCTGCGGTGCAACTTCGCCGCACGCCGTCGCACGTTCAAGCCGCCGGGCAGAATGCCCTCGTGCTTGAGGCCCTGCTCGACGCAATCCTGCATCGCCCGCCACAGTTTCATCAGCCCGGCACGGATCTCTTCTTCGCTGCGCCAGACCTTTTCGTTGGCCATCATCAGTTCGGCGACGCGCAGGTTGTGCGTTTTGCACAACTGCAGCAGCTCGACCGCACTGGAGAAATCGTAGGGCAATTCGGTGCGATCCAGATCGACCACACCGCTGGCCGCTTGCGCCTCATCAACGACGAAGCCGCCGCCGACTGAATAGTAGGTGTCACGATGCAGCTCACCGAATTCGCCTTCGGCCACCAGGGTCATGGCGTTGGGATGGAATGGCAGGTTTTCGTCGATCAGGCGCATGTCCCGCGCCCACACAAACGGCACCGACAGGCGACCATCCAATAAAAGCATATGGGTTTCACGCAGCGCCTGAATGCGCGGGCCGATCTGCGCCGGGTCGATTGCGTCCGGCCACTCGCCCATCAGGCCCATGATCACCGCGTTGTCGCTGCCGTGGCCGATGCCGGTGGCCGACAGCGATCCGAACAACTGCACCTCGATGCGCCGCACCTGCTCCAGTTGATGCTTGCCGCGCAGCGACTCGACAAACAGTGCGGCGGCGCGCATCGGCCCGACGGTGTGGGAACTGGAAGGGCCGATGCCGATTTTGAACAGGTCGAAAACGCTGATAGCCATTGCTGCGAAGCTCCTGAGAATACCGGTCCGGGCGGCAAAAGCGCCCGCTGGCGGAGCTGCTACGCTCAAGCTGCGATCCGCCGAATGCCGGCATCATCGGGCTTTTGTCGGCGCGCACGGCGTCTGACACCGACGCAGTCATGTCCAGCAGCGTCGTCACGTTTTCGCCCCGCAAATACGCCGTTTTTATGCAGTCGAGCAGGTCATCGGGGGCGGAAAAAAGCTGTAAGCGACGTCACCGACACTGGAAGCGACCATCCCTGTACTGGATACGACCCTCCCTGTAGGCGTCAGATTTTCACTGGTACATGATCGGGATGACTCGATTGCAAGGCGCTGCGGTAGAGCTGTCTCAAAAACGCCACCAACCGCAACCCATAAGTGCGGTGGTCCACAGTCGGAACACTGCCAAAAAAAACACCAAGGAGTCCATCCATGAAAGGTTCCCCGTCGTTGTTGTTGGCCGCCCTGCTGAGTCTGCCGTTACTGGCGCAAGCCGCAGAACCGGCACAGTGCAGCCTCGTTAACTTCTCCGATGTCGGCTGGACCGACATCACCGCCACCACTGCTACCACTTCCGTTGTTCTCAACGCCCTCGGCTACAAGACCAAGACCACCATGATCTCCGTGCCCGTGACCTACAAGTCGCTGGCCGACGGCAAGAACATGGACGTGTTTCTCGGTAACTGGATGCCGACCATGGAGAACGACATCAAGCCGTATCGCGATGCCGGCACCGTCGACACCGTGCGCACCAACCTCAAGGGTGCCAAATACACCCTCGCCGTGCCGCAAGCCCTGTATGACAAAGGCCTGCATGACTTCGCCGACATCGCCAAATTCAAGAAAGAACTCGACGGCAAGATCTACGGCATCGAGCCGGGCAACGACGGCAACCGGCTGATCCAGAGCATGATCGACAAGGATGCCTTCGGCCTGAAAACCGCTGGCTTCAAGATCGTCGAATCCTCCGAGGCCGGCATGCTCTCGCAAGTCGACCGGGCGCAGAAGCGCGACACCGCCGTGGTCTTCCTCGGCTGGGCACCGCACCCGATGAACAAGCGCTTCAAGATTCAATACCTGACCGGCGGCGACGACTTCTTCGGCCCCGATTTCGGCGCAGCCACCGTGGCGACCAACACCCGCAAGGGTTACGCCGAAGAATGCAGCAACGTCGGTCAGCTGTTGAAAAACCTGGAGTTCACCGTCGACATGGAAAGTGAACTGATGGGCAACATCCTCGACGACAAGATGAAGCCTGACGCGGCCGCCAAGGCCTGGCTGAAAAAGAATCCACAGGTGCTCGAAACCTGGCTCGCTGGCGTGACCACCATTGACGGTAAACCAGGCCTGGAGGCCGTGAAAGCCAAGCTCGCGCCTTGATTTGAGGGGCACCGCTTATGCCGGGCAGGCGTGCCTGCCCGGGCTGTTAATTTCCTTGCATGCGGACGTTCACTACCATGCTGATTGATCAGAAAATACCTTTAGGCCAGTACATCGCGGGCTTCGTCGAATGGTTGACGCAACACGGCGCCAACACCTTCGACGCAATCGCCGTGACACTGGAAACGATGATCCACGGCGTGACGTTTGCGCTGACCTGGTTCAACCCACTGGTGCTGATTGGCCTGATTGCCATCATTGCCCATCTGATTCAACGCAAGTGGGGCCTGACCGCGTTCGTGGTTGCCTCGTTCCTGCTGATCCTCAACCTGGGGTACTGGCAGGAAACCATGGAAACCCTCGCCCAGGTGCTGTTCGCCACCCTGGTCTGCGTGTTGATCGGCGTGCCGCTGGGCATCGTCGCCGCGCACAAACCGATGTTCTACACCATGATGCGGCCGGTGCTCGATCTGATGCAGACCGTGCCGACCTTCGTTTACCTCATTCCTACCCTGACCCTCTTCGGGCTGGGTGTGGTACCGGGCCTGATCTCCACGGTGGTCTTCGCCATCGCGGCGCCGATCCGCCTGACCTACCTGGGCATCCGTGATGTCCCGCAAGAACTGATGGACGCCGGCAAGGCCTTCGGCTGCTCGCGTCGCCAATTGCTCTCAAGGATCGAACTGCCGCACGCCATGCCGAGCATCGCGGCGGGCATCACCCAGTGCATCATGCTGTCGCTGTCGATGGTGGTGATCGCGGCACTGGTCGGCGCCGACGGACTCGGCAAACCGGTGGTCAACGCACTGAACACTGCTGATATTGCCCTGGGCTTCGAAGCAGGCCTGGCAATCGTACTGCTGGCGATCATGCTCGACCGTATCTGCAAACAACCCGACGCCAAAGTAGGGGGTGACGCATGAGCATAATTCGCTTCGAAGACGTCGACGTAATCTTCTCCAAGGATCCGCGCGAGGCACTCAAGCTGCTCGATCAGGGCATGACCCGCAACGAGATCCTGAAGAAGACCGGTCAGATCGTCGGCGTGGAAAAAGCCACGCTGGACATCAACAAAGGCGAGATCTGCGTGCTGATGGGCCTGTCCGGCTCGGGCAAATCGAGCCTGCTGCGCTGCATCAACGGCCTCAACACCGTGAGCCGTGGCAAGCTGTTCGTCGAGCATGAAAACCGCCAGATCGACATCGCCTCCTGCACGCCCGCCGAGCTGAAAATGATGCGCACCAAGCGCATTGCCATGGTCTTTCAGAAATTCGCTCTGATGCCGTGGCTGACGGTGCGCGAGAACATCAGTTTCGGTCTGGAGATGCAGGGCCGACCGGAGAAGGAACGCAAGAAACTGGTCGATGAGAAACTCGAACTGGTCGGCCTGACCCAATGGCGCAACAAGAAGCCTGATGAGCTATCCGGCGGCATGCAGCAGCGCGTCGGCCTCGCCCGCGCGCTGGCGATGGACGCCGACATTCTGCTGATGGACGAACCGTTCTCGGCCCTCGACCCGTTGATCCGCCAGGGTCTGCAGGATGAACTGCTGGAGCTGCAACGCAAGCTGAGCAAGACCATCGTGTTTGTGAGCCACGACCTCGATGAAGCACTCAAATTGGGTAGCCGCATCGCGATCATGAAGGACGGTCGGATCATCCAGTACAGCGTGCCGGAGGAAATCGTCCTCAACCCGGCGGACGACTATGTGCGCACCTTTGTCGCCCACACCAACCCGCTCAACGTGCTCTGCGGCCGCAGCCTGATGCGCACGCTGGACAAGTGCAAACGCATCAACGGCTCGGTGTGCCTCGATCCGGGCGGCGACTCGTGGCTGGACCTGGCCGAAGGCAACACCATCAAAGGCGCACGGCAGAACGGCTCGGTGCTGAACCTGCAGAACTGGGCACCGGGGCAAGCGGTGGAAGGCCTGGAGCGCAAACCGACGCTGGTGGACTCGAACATCGGCATGCGTGACGCGCTGCAGATCCGTTATCAGACCGGCAACAAGCTGGTGCTGCACGATAACAATCATGTGGTGGGGATTCTCGGCGACAGCGAGTTGTATCACGCGTTGTTGGGCAAGAATCTGGGGTAATGCGCCAGGTGGGATAAAAAAAGGGATCGCGGTGAGCGATCCCTTTTTGTTGGGTCAGGAATAGCCCCTCACCCTAGCCCTCTCCCAGAGGGAGAGGGGACCGATCGGGGGATGCTGCAGATCTGCACCGACCTGATCTTGCTTTACCGAATCCATAATCGACTCGATCTTTCAGGTCAATGTACAACGCCAGACACCTCAGTCGGCTCCCTCTCCCTACGGGCGGTCCGACGTTTCGGGAGGGCTGGGGTGAGGGTCAGCTTTTGACTTTAGCTATAAACCCGCCCCAACAACTGCCGATGGCTTTCGAACTGATCCAACACATCCCGCGTAATCTGCTCCGGTGTGAAGCCCATCAAGTCATAGTCCTGACTGCCATTGTGCAGATACACCTCAGCGCGGTAATAACGCTGACGCGCTTCATCCGACTGCGCCGATTCGGTCGGGGTCGCCAGATAACCATCCAGACTCACTTCGTAAACGAAAGGGTTGCCCTCTTCCATCTCAACCCGCACGCCCATGCAACGCTTGGCCTTGCCCAGCAGCGTCTGCACTTCAATGCCCTGATTGCGCAATTGCGCTGCTGCATCTTCCAGCGCCGGGGTGACGTGTTTGTCCATGAAGCGCTGCACCACCGATTGGCTCGGCTGCAGATCCAGTTGCGTCAGGCGCTCGCTGAAACCACGGCGTCCGCGCTCGGCCAGTTGTGCTTGCTCCTGTTCGATCTGCACGTCCTGGCGCATCGCCTTGTGCAGGCCGAACATGAAGCAGATCAGCACCACCGAAAACGGCAGGCCGGCCAGCACCACCATGGTCTGCATGGCTTCGAAGTTGCCGGCGAACAGCAGGCCGATGGTCACCAGCGTGATCACCACCGACCAGAAGATCCGCAGCCAGTGCGGCGCGTCTTCGTCGACGTTGCCGCCCTTGCAGGAAAGATTCGCCATCATCACCGCGCCGGAATCGGCCGGGGTCAGGAACAGCACGAAGCCGACGAAGATCGACACACCAATCACGACTTTCGACGCCGGGTAATGCTCAAGCAATTGATAGATCGCCATCGACGGCTGTTCCAGCGCCGTCTTGCCCAGCTCCACCGCGCCCTGATTCATCACCAGATCCAGCGCCGAGTTGCCGAAGATCGACAGCCACGCCAAGGTGAAGCCCAGCGGAATCAGCAGCACGCCAGCAACCAGCTCACGCACGCTGCGGCCACGGGAAATCCGTGCGATGAACATGCCCACGAATGGCGCCCAGGAAATCCACCACGCCCAGTAGAACAGGGTCCACAGGCCCAACCAGCGATCGGACTTGGCGCTGTCGCCTTCATAGACGTACAGGTCGAAGGTCTTCAGCACCACGCCGTTGAGATAGTCGCCAATGTTCTGCACGAAGCCATTGAGCAGATGCAGGGTCGGGCCGAACAGCAGGACGAAAATCAGCAGGCCGCTGAACAGCACGATGTTCAGGTTGGACAGACGACGGATGCCGTTTTCCACACCTGACACGGCAGCGATGGTCGCCACCGTGCTCATGACGATGATGACGATCAGCAGGTTGGTGTTGCTGTGCTCCATGCCGAACAGGTTTTCCAGCCCGGACGAGACTTGCAGCGAGCCAATCCCCAGGTTGGTCACCAGACCCAGCAGGGTCACGAACATGCCGAAGCCATCCACCGCGTGCCCGGCGGCGCCTTTGACCCAACGCTCGCCGACCAGCGGATACAGCGCCGAACGCAGGGCCAGCGGCTGGTTATGCCGATAGGCGAAATACGCCACGGCCAGGCCGACCAGTGCGTAGATCGCCCAGCCGTGCAGGCCCCAGTGCAGGAAAGTCAGTTGCACCGCTTGCCGCGCCGCCATATTCGTCGCCGAGGTGCCTTCCGGCGGATTGAAGTAGTGATCCAGCGGCTCGGACGCGCCGAAGTACAGCAGCGAAATGCCGATGCCCGACGAGAACAGCATCCCCGCCCAGGCGCCGTAACTGAAATCCGGGGTGTCGTCCTTGCTGCCCAGTTTGAGTTTGCCGTACGAGGAAAACGCCAGACCGACCACGAACACCAGGTAGGCGGCGATCACCACCATGTAGTACCAGCCGAAGCTGCGCGACAACCAGGCCTGGGCCATGCCCAACATTCTGCCGGCCTCTTGCGGGGCGATGATCAGAATGGCGGTCAACAACAGAATCAGCGCGGTCGAGGTGTAGAACACCCAACCGTTGACCGTCACCTTCTCGGGCGGGGTCTTTATTAGCGAGGCAGAACTCATGGCACAAATGCTCCAGGCAGTGCGAGAGAAGAACACAAGGCATCACGGAACCCGACCAATCGGTTAGTTGGCAGCCGACCGGCGGGTGATATAAAGACACTCCGAAAAAAGCCCGAACCTGCCGAAATGGCGTTGCGTATTCGCTTTCGTGGCCAGAGGCGACGGACGTTCATCCGAAACCTGGCCCCGAGCGTCTTGCCCTTTCAACACGTCCATCGAATCGCGAACCGCGCCATGCCCCACGCAGGTTTCGAGCCGTTTCAGGTGTCGGTTTTTATCGTCATTACACGTAGGAATTTTCTGTAGGCAGCGACGAATTGTCGCAGATCTTATTCTTTGTTGATTGAACGTTCAATCAAAACAAAATAGACTGGCCCTCAATCCGATCGGCGTCATTCGCCTCTCGGAAGGCCTAAGGAGATGTGCAAGATGCCCAAGGTCGGTATGCAACCCATCCGCCGCCAACAATTGATCGAAGCCACTTTGCAAGCGGTCGATCAGGTCGGAATGGGGGACGCCAGCATTGCGCTGATCGCCCGTTTGGCCGGTGTCTCGAATGGCATCATCAGTCATTACTTTCAGGACAAGAACGGCCTGATCGCCGCCACGATGCGGTACCTGATGACCGCCCTCAGCGAGAGCGTCACCGCGCGCCGTCAGGCGCTGGCAGATGACAACCCACGGGCGCATCTGCAGGTGATCATCGAAGGCAACTTCGACGCCAGCCAGGTCAATGGCCCGGCAATGAAAACCTGGTTGGCCTTTTGGGCCACCAGCATGCACCAGCCGTCTTTGCACAGGTTGCAGCGGATCAACGATCACCGTCTGTATTCCAACCTGTGCTGCCAGTTCCGCCGTGTGCTGCCGCTCGAAGATGCGCGCAGCGCCGCCCGGGGTCTGGCAGCGTTGATTGACGGCTTGTGGTTGCGCGGCGCGCTGTCGGGAGACGCTTTCGACACCGCTCAGGCGCAACAGATCGCTTACGAATACATGGATTTCCAATTGGCCAAGAAGGTGAGCTAGAGCACACAGAAAATGCTCGGCCCCTGAACTCCACCGCAGCGTCATCGCGGTGGTCAACGCCAACCACCAATGCACTTGCGAGGACACTATGGCCCGTTTCGAACTGCAAAAACTCTACATCGATGGCGCGTACACCGACGCCGGCAGCGACGCCACCTTCGAAGCCATCAACCCGGCGAACGGTGAAGTCCTCGCACTGGTGCAACGTGCGACCAAAGACGACGTCGAGCGCGCCGTGGTCAGCGCCGAAAAGGGCCAGAAAATCTGGGCCGCGATGACCGCCATGGAGCGTTCGCGCATCCTGCGTCGCGCCGTTGACATCCTGCGCGAGCGCAACGATGAGCTGGCTGCGCTGGAAACCCTGGACACCGGCAAATCCTTCTCCGAAACCAAGTACGTCGACATCGTCACCGGCGCTGACGTGCTGGAATACTACGCAGGCCTGGTGCCCGCCATCGAAGGCGAGCAGATCCCGCTGCGTGACACCTCTTTCGTTTACACCCGTCGCGAGCCGCTTGGCGTGGTCGCCGGTATCGGCGCGTGGAACTACCCGATCCAGATCGCGCTGTGGAAATCCGCTCCAGCCCTGGCGGCCGGTAACGCGATGATCTTCAAGCCAAGCGAAGTCACCTCGCTGACCACCCTGAAACTGGCTGAGATCTACACCGAAGCCGGCGTACCGAACGGCGTGTTCAACGTGCTGACCGGCAGCGGCCGCGAAGTCGGCACCTGGCTGACCGAGCACCCGCGCATCGAGAAAATCTCCTTCACTGGCGGCACCGACACTGGCAAGAAAGTCATGGCCAGCGCTTCGGCTTCGTCGCTCAAAGACGTGACCATGGAACTGGGCGGCAAGTCGCCGCTGATCATCTGCGACGACGCCGACCTCGATCGCGCCGCCGACACGGCGATGATGGCCAACTTCTACAGCTCCGGTCAGGTCTGCACCAACGGCACTCGCGTGTTCGTACCGGCGCATCTGAAAGCCGCGTTCGAGTCCAAGATCGTTGAGCGCGTTGCGCGCATCCGCGTCGGCAACCCGGAAGACGAAAACACCAATTTCGGCCCGCTGGTCAGCTTCGCCCACATGGAAAGCGTGCTGGCCTACATCGAAAAAGGTAAGGAACAAGGTGCCCGCGTCCTGTGCGGCGGTGGTCGTCTGACCGACGGCGAATTCGCCAAGGGCGCGTTCGTTGCGCCCACCGTGTTCACCGACTGCACCGACGACATGACCATCGTTCGTGAAGAGATCTTTGGCCCGGTGATGGCGATCCTCTCCTACGAAACCGAAGAAGAAGTGATCCGCCGCGCCAACGACACCGACTTCGGCCTGGCCGCCGGTATCGTCACCAAAGACCTGAACCGCGCCCACCGCGTGATTCATCAACTGGAAGCCGGTATCTGCTGGATCAACGCCTGGGGCGAGTCCGACGCAAAAATGCCGGTCGGCGGCTACAAGCAGTCGGGTGTGGGCCGTGAGAACGGGATCAGCTCGCTGAACAACTTCACGCGCATCAAATCGGTACAGGTCGAGCTGGGCGATTACGTTTCGGTGTTCTAAGACCCGAGATTTGCATTGCTCGCGAAGGCCTCTTCGCGGGCAAGCCCGCTCCCACAGGTTTGGAGTCGTCCACCCAATTTGTGGCAGCCCCCAATCCCTGTGGGAGCTGGCTTGCCAGCGATTCGAGTGCACAGCACTCGCCAAGGTCCGACCTGACCACTATCAAAGAGGGTGCATTCAATGTCCCAAGAATTCGATTACATCATCATCGGTGCCGGCTCGGCCGGTAACACCCTGGCGACCCGTCTGACTGAAGACGAAGGCGTCACCGTTCTGCTGCTCGAAGCCGGAGGGCCGGACTACCGCCTCGACTTCCGTACCCAGATGCCCGCCGCGCTGGCGTTCCCGCTGCAGGGTCGTCGCTACAACTGGGCCTACGAAACCGATCCAGAGCCACACATGGACGGTCGCCGGATGGAATGCGGTCGCGGCAAGGGCCTTGGCGGCTCTTCGCTGATCAACGGCATGTGCTACATCCGTGGCAACGCGATGGACTACGACGGCTGGGCGAAACTGCCGGGCCTGGAAGACTGGTCGTACCTCGATTGCCTGCCGTATTTCCGCAAAGCCGAAACCCGTGACATCGGCCCGAACGATTACCACGGTGGCGACGGCCCGGTCAGCGTGACCACGCCGAAAGCCGGCAACAACCCGCTGTTCCACGCCATGGTTGAAGCCGGCGTGCAGGCCGGTTACCCGCGTACCGAAGACCTCAACGGTTACCAGCAGGAAGGCTTCGGCCCGATGGACCGCACCGTGACGCCGAACGGCCGCCGTGCTTCCACCGCGCGTGGCTACCTCGACATCGCCAAAAAACGCTCGACCCTGACGATCGTCACCCACGCCCTGACCGACAAGATTCTGTTCGAAGGCAAGCGCGCGGTCGGCGTGCGTTACCTGATCGGCGACGCTGAAGAACGTGTTGAAGCCAAGGCGCGCAAGGAAGTCCTGCTGTGCTCCGGCGCCATCGCTTCGCCGCAAATTTTGCAGCGCTCCGGTGTCGGCCCGGCGAAACTGCTGGAAAGCCTCGACATCCCGGTGGTCCACGATCTGCCGGGCGTCGGTGAAAACCTGCAGGATCACCTTGAGCTGTACCTGCAATACGCCTGCACCCAACCGGTTTCGCTGTACCCGTCACTGCTCTGGTACAACCAGCCAGCGATCGGTGCCGAGTGGCTGTTCAACGGCACCGGCATCGGCGCCAGCAACCAGTTCGAGGCCGGCGGTTTTATCCGTTCGCGTCCGGAATTCGAATGGCCGAACATCCAGTACCACTTCCTGCCGGTGGCGATTAACTACAACGGCAGCAACGGTGTGAAAGAGCACGGTTTCCAAGCGCACATGGGTTCCATGCGTTCGCCCAGCCGTGGTCGCATCCAGGTCAAATCCAAGGACCCGCGCCAGCACCCGAGCATCCTCTTCAACTACATGGCCACCGAGCAGGACTGGCAGGAATTTCGCGACGGCATCCGCCTGACCCGCGAAATCATGCAGCAACCGGCACTCGATCAATACCGTGGTCGCGAAATCAGCCCGGGCATCGAAGTGCAAACCGATGAGCAGCTCGACAAGTTCATCCGCGAGCACGCCGAAACCGCGTTCCACCCGTCCTGCTCGTGCAAGATGGGCACCGACGAGATGGCCGTGGTCGATGGCGAAGGTCGTGTGCACGGCATGCAGAGCCTGCGCGTGGTCGATGCCTCGATCATGCCGATCATCACCACCGGCAACCTCAACGCGCCGACGATCATGATGGCCGAGAAAATCGCCGACAAGATCCGTGGCCGCAAGCCGCTGCCGCGCAGCACCGCTGCTTATTACGTCGCGAACGGCGCACCGGTCAAAGGCAAGCCGATGCGGGATATCACCCCGGTTACGCAGTAAGTCGTAAGACCGAGGCGCGACCTTCGCGAGCAGGCTCGCTCCCACACTGGATCTGTGGCATTCACAAATCCCCTGTGGGAGCGAGCCTGCTCGCGAAGAGGCCCTCACAGCAACACACACTTCCCCGCTGCACAGTAAATCCCCCTACACCCCCTCTTCACTTGATCCTACCCCCACGCAGGCCTACTCTAGACCTCGCGCAACCGTTTCACCCCTCCCCGCTGTCGCCATGCCGCTACTCCATTACAAGGAGGTTCCCGAATGTTCGATTTCCACCCCCAGCTCAAGCAGCGCTTTGCTGCCTTGCGCACGGGCGCTGAATTTTTTTCCCTGCGGTATGTGCGCGAGTCCGGGCAGTTTCTGTCGGTGCGCAAGAACGTCGCCGAACCGCCTAGCCTGAGTCGCGATGAAGGGGCGATGCTCACCGTCCGGGTCAATGGCGTCGAAGCCTATGCGGCGACCAATGACCTCTCGCAACAAGGCCTGCAAGCCGCTCTCGAGCGCGCTGAGCAACAGGCCCGCCGGCTCAAGCCGCACGCCTTGCTCGATCTGCGCGAGCAGCCGCTTTCCAGCGATCGCGCTGATTATTTTTCACCCAATCTCGAACAGCCCTTCCCGTCCCTGAGCGAATGCTTCGATCTGCTCGGTGCGGAGTCCGCCTCGGTGCCCAAGGATGAACGCCTGGTCAATTGGCAGGTGAGCATCGGCATCACTAACGTCGAGCAGATCTACCTGAGCAGCGCCGGCGCCGAATTGCGTCAGGCCCAGCGCTTTGTCTATCCGAGCCTCGACGTCACCGCCTACGACGGCAACGACAGCCAGACCCGCAGCCTCGGCCGCGAGAACTTCGGCCAGCAGGGTGGCGCCGACGTCATCAGCCGTTGCGGCCTGGTCGGTGCCGGTCCGCAAGTCGCCGATCAGGCCCTGCAACTGCTGCTCGCGCCGAACACCCCGCAAGGCCCGCGCGACTTGCTACTGATGCCCGATCAGATGATGCTGCAGATCCACGAGTCCATCGGTCATCCGCTGGAGCTCGACCGCATCCTCGGCGATGAGCGCAATTACGCCGGCACCAGTTTCGTCAAGACCAGCGATTTCGGCAGCCTGCAATACGGCTCGAATTTGCTCAACGTGACTTTCGACCCCGGCATCCCGGAAGAACTCGCCAGCTACGGCCATGACGACGACGGCACCGCGGCGAGCAAACAATTCCTGATTCGCGACGGCCTTTTGCTGCGGCCGCTGGGCGGAGCGCTGTCGCAATATCGCGCCGGCCTCGATGGCGTTGCCAACAGCCGCGCCTGCGGTTGGAACCGGCCGCCGATCGACCGCATGGCCAACCTCAACATCGAACCGGGTGATCAAACGCTGGAGCAGATGATCGGCGGTATCGAGCACGGCATTCTGATGAGCACCAACCGTTCGTGGTCGATCGACGATGCGCGCAACAAATTCCAGTTCGGCTGCGAATGGGGCCAGTTGATCGAGCATGGTGAACTGAAAGGCGTGGTAAAAAACCCCAACTACCGGGCGATTTCCGCGCACTTCTGG
Organism: Pseudomonas sp. 1L-E-NC-VB-C3; assembly: GCF_057291535.1. NCBI lineage: Bacteria > Pseudomonadati > Pseudomonadota > Gammaproteobacteria > Pseudomonadales > Pseudomonadaceae > Pseudomonas > Pseudomonas sp. 1L-E-NC-VB-C3. The sequence continues at coordinate 161,623 of NZ_JBXAWD010000001.1, forward strand.
AAGAGCCTGCGCGCCGTCGGCGATGCCAGCACCGTCAAGGTGCTGGGCACGCCGAACTGCGGCAAGGGCGAACCGAACCAGGTGATTCGCGTCGGCCATGCTTCGCCGGCCTGCGTATTCAGCAACATTGATGTGTTTGGGGGAGACGCCTGATGAGCATTTCGAAGCGTCAGTCCGACGCCTTCAAGGTCATGGTCAACTGGCTGCGCGACAGCGTGCGCGAGCCGGAACAGTTCACGCTCAGCTACGCCGCCGAAGCCTCGGCGTTCGTGCGCTTCAATCACGCCAAGGTGCGCCAGGCCGGGCAAGTGCAGCAGGCCAACGTCGGCCTGAAACTGATCAACGACGGTCGCCACGCCGACCTGCAGATCACCTTGTCCGGGGATCAGGAAGCCGATCTGCAACGGCTCGCCGAAGGCCTGCAACAATTGCGCGAAACCTTGCCGCTGCTGCCGCAGGACCCGTACTTGCTGCTCAATCACAACAGCTGGCAGAGCACGCACGTACAAGCGCATCCGCTGCCGGACACCGAAGATGTCGTCGGGCAAATCTGCGCCGCCGCTGAAGGTCTCGATCTGGTCGGTTTTTATGCTGCCGGTCCGATCAGCCGCGGTTTCGCCAGTTCCGCTGGCGCGTTCGGCTGGCATGAAGCCAACAGCTTCAATTTCGACTTCAGCCTGTTCCACGAAAACGGTGAAGCGGTGAAGGCCAGCTACGCCGGGCATGACTGGAGCGACGACGGGTTTGCCCGGCGTTTCGCCCAGGCACGCGAACAGCTGGAGTTTCTCGGCCGACCGTTACGCACCCTGGCACCGGGGCAGTACCGCGCCTATCTGGCACCGGCGGCACTGGAAGAAATCATGGGCATGCTCAGTTGGGGCGGGTTCTCGGCGCAGTCGATCGCCAGCAAGAGCAGCCCGTTGCAGAAGCTCTACGTCGGCGATCAGGCGTTCAGCCCGTTGCTGTCGCTGGATGAAAAAGTCAGCGAGTCCCTGAGCCCGGCGTTTTCCGCCGAGGGTTATCCGCGCAGCGATCTGCGTCTGATCATCGAGGGCAAGGCCGGCGATCAACTGGTGGGCTCGCGCAGCGCCGCCGAATATGGTCTGGCGGCGAACGGTGCGGGCGGCGGCGAGATGCCCAGTGCGTTGAACATGGCCGCCGGTGATCTGTCGCAGCAAGAGATCCTCAAGCAGTTGGGCACCGGGCTGTACATCAGCAACCTGTGGTATCTGAACTACTCGGATCAACCGGCGGCGCGCATGACCGGCATGACCCGCTTCGCGACCTTCTGGGTCGAGAACGGCGAGATCCAGGCGCCGGTCAGCACCATGCGCTTCGACGATAGCGCCTACAACCTGCTCGGTTCGCAGTTGGAAGCGTTGACCACCGAGCGTGAGCTGCTGCTCTCGGCGAGTACGTACAGCCAGCGCAATACCTCGTCATCGCTGTTGCCGGGGGCGCTGGTCAGCCGACTCACGCTGACGCTGTAAATGCAAAACCTGTGGGAGCGAGCCTGCTCGCGAAAGCGGTAGATCAATCGACATCAATGTTGAATGAAATGGCCTCTTCGCGAGCAGGCTCGCTCCCACACTGACCGCGCTCGACTCTGAATATGCACTGACACAAGAGGTTCCATGCCCAACCGCCCGCCTCTCGACGCCATCACCGCCCGCTGGTTGCCGTGGGTCGTCGCCATTGCGTTCTTCATGCAGTCCCTCGACGGGACCATCCTCAATACCGCGCTGCCGGCCATGGCCAGCGATCTGGCCGAAGACCCGTTGCGCATGCAGGGTGTGATCATCGCCTACATGCTCACCGTGGCCCTGCTGATCCCGGCCTCTGGCTGGATCGCCGACCGCTTCGGCACCAAGAAAATCTTCTTCGGCGCGATTCTGCTGTTCAGCTTCGGCTCGTTGCTCTGCGCGTTATCCAGCAGCCTGAGCATGCTTATCGGCGCACGGGTGATCCAAGGCCTCGGCGGTGCGCTGATGTTGCCGGTCGGGCGGCTGGTGGTGCTGCGTGCGTACCCGCGCTCGGAACTGGTGCGGATCATGGGTTTCATCACCATTCCCGGCCTGCTCGGCCCGCTGATCGGCCCGACCATGGGCGGCTGGATGGTGGAATACGTGACGTGGCACTGGATCTTCCTGATCAATCTGCCGGTCGGGGTGATCGGCTGTTATGCGGTGTGGAAGTTCATTCCCGACCTGCGCGGCACGGAGCGCACCCGCTTCGACAGCCTCGGTTTTCTGCTGTTCGGCGCGGCGATGATCCTCATCACCATTGCCATGGAAGGCCTTGGCGAATTGCACCTGCCGCACCTGCGGGTGATGTTGCTGCTGTTCGCCGGCATGGCCTGTCTGGCGGCGTACTGGCTGCGCGCCGGGCATATCGAGAATCCGCTGTTCGCGCCGTCACTGTTCAAGACCCGCACTTTCGCCGCAGGCATCCTCGGTAACCTGTTCGCGCGACTGGGCAGCGGCGCCCTGCCGTTTCTGGTGCCGTTGTTGCTGCAAGTCGCGTTGGGCTATTCGCCTTCGCAAGCCGGGATGAGCATGTTGCCGCTGGCCGCTGCGGCGATGGTCGCCAAGTGGGTCGCGCGGCCGCTGATCGAACGCCTCGGCTATCGCATCGTCCTCACCGGCAACACCCTGGCGTTGGGGATCATGCTGGCGAGCATGGGCCTGGTCAGCGAGCAGACGCCGTACTGGCTGCTGCTATGCCTGCTGGCGGTGCTGGGGGCAATCAACTCGCTGCAATTCACCGCGATGAATACGGTGACGCTGATCGACCTCGACGATGCCAGCGCCAGCAGCGGCAACAGTCTGCTGTCGGTGGTCGCGCAATTGTCGCTGAGCCTCGGCGTGGCCTGCGCCGGCGCGCTGCTCGGCGGCTTCACTGCGAAGGTCGGCAACGATGGCGTGGAAACCGTACTCGGTGCGTTCCAGCTGACCTTCGTCACGGTCGGCGTGATGGCGATGCTGGCGGCGACGATCTTCTCGCAACTGTCGAAGGAAGACGGGCGCCGGGCGAAACGTCCACAAGAACACATCGAACACTGATTCTGCTGAAGGAGTTCTTTGACTTCTGTGGCGAGGGGATTTATCCCCGCTGGGTTGCGCAGCAGCCCCAAAAAGGTTGGATGCGGTCAGCCTGATGAATCGAGGTGGCAGGTATTGGGGGTGCTGCGCACCCCATCGGGGATAAATCCCCTCGCCACAGATAAATCCCCTCGCCACAGGTAATCCCTGCCTCGGGTTCAATCGCTGTTCGTCCAGAACTGTCGAGGAAACCGGCACGGGGCTGCTACACTGCGCGACATTTTGTTTTGCAGGCCAGTCCCGTGACCACCATCGCCACCGCTTTTAATACTCTGCCGCTGTCCGCCGCCATGCTGGCTAACCTCGAATCACTCGGTTATGCCCAGATGACGCCGATCCAGGCGCAGAGCTTGCCGGTGATCCTCAAGGGGATGGACCTGATCGCCCAGGCCAAGACCGGCAGCGGCAAGACCGCCGCGTTCGGCATCGGCCTGCTCAACCCGATCAACCCGCGCTACTTCGGGTGCCAGGCGCTGGTGATCTGCCCGACCCGTGAGCTGGCCGACCAGGTGGCCAAGGAAGTCCGCCGTCTGGCTCGCGCCGAAGACAACATCAAGGTCCTGACCCTGTGCGGCGGCGTCTCGTTCGGCCCGCAGATCGCTTCGCTGGAGCACGGCGCGCACATCATCGTCGGCACCCCGGGGCGCATTCAGCAGCATTTGCGCAAGGGTTCGCTGGTGCTCGATGGCCTGAACACGCTGATCCTCGACGAAGCCGACCGCATGCTCGACATGGGCTTCTACGACGCCATCGAAGACATCATCATCAAGACCCCGGAGCGCCGCCAGACTCTGCTGTTCTCCGCGACCTACCCGGTGGGCATCAAGCAACTGGCTTCGAAATTCATGCGCGATCCGCAGACCGTCAAGGCTGAAGCCTTCCACGACGACACGCAGATCGAGCAGCGCTTCTACGAGATTTCCCCGGAAGAGCGCATGAGCGCGGTGACCAAGGTCCTGCACCACTTCCGTCCGGCGTCCTGCGTGGCGTTCTGCTTCACCAAGCAGCAAGTGCAGGAAACCGTCGATCACCTGACCGCCAAAGGCATTTCCGCTGTTGGCCTGCACGGCGATCTGGAACAGCGTGACCGCGATCAGGTGCTGGCAATGTTCGCCAACCGCAGCACCTCGGTGCTGGTTGCCACCGACGTCGCGGCCCGTGGTCTGGATATCGATGCGCTGGACATGGTGATCAACGTCGAGCTGGCGCGCGATTCGGAAATCCACATCCACCGCGTCGGCCGTACCGGTCGCGCGGGCGAGAAAGGCATCGCCATCAGCCTGGTCGCGCCGTCCGAAGCGCATCGTGCGCAAGCCATCGAACAACTGCAGAAAGCGCCGCTGAACTGGGATCAGATCGACAACCTCAAGTCCCAGGGCCTGGCGCCGCTGCAACCGCCGATGACCACCCTGTGCATAGGCGCTGGCCGCAAAGACAAAGTGCGCCCGGGCGACATTCTTGGCGCACTGACCGGCGAAGCGGGCATTCCCGGTGCGCAGGTCGGCAAGATCGCGATCTTCGATTTCCAGGCCTACGTCGCTGTCGAGCGCACCGTGGCCATGCAGGCCTTGCAGCGCCTGAACGACGGCAAGATCAAGGGCCGCTCGTTGCGCGTGCGTATTCTGTAAGCGATCTTCCATCCATGGGAGATCCCCTGTGGGAGCGAGCCTGCTCGCGAATGCAATCTGTCAGTCGACATCATTGTTGAATGACACAACGCTTTCGCGAGCAGGCTCGCTCCCACAGTTTGTTTTGTAGCGACCCACCAAGAGGACACCGTTTTGCGCTCTACCGAAGTCGTGATCATTGGCGCTGGCGCGGCCGGCTTGATGTGTGCCCTGACCGCCGCCGGGCGCGGGCGTCAGGTGTTGCTGCTCGACCACGCGAACAAGGCCGGCAAGAAAATCCTCATGTCCGGCGGCGGTCGCTGCAATTTCACCAACATGTACACCGAACCGAGCAATTTCCTCTCGCAGAATCCGCATTTCTGCAAATCGGCGCTGGCGCGTTACACCCAGTGGGATTTCATCGGTCTGGTCGGCAAGCACGGCGTGCCGTACCACGAGAAGAAACTTGGCCAGCTGTTCTGCGATAACAAATCCAGCGACATCCTCGGCCTGCTGCTTGATGAATGCGATCAGGCCGGCGTCGAGCTGCACCTGGACACCTCAATCCAGACCATCGAAAAAACCGACAGCGGTTATCTGCTCGACACCACCCTCGGTCAGGTCCAGTGCCAATCGCTGGTGATCGCCACCGGCGGCCTGTCGATTCCGACCCTGGGCGCCACCGGTTTCGGTTACCAGGTCGCCAAACAGTTCGGCCATGAACTGCTGCCGACCCGCGCCGGCCTGGTGCCGTTCACCATCACCGACCAGCTCAAGGAGTTGTGCACAGAGCTGTCCGGCACCTCGGTGGATTGTCTGGTCGGCTGCAACGAGCAGAGCTTTCGCGAGAACATCCTGTTCACCCATCGTGGCCTCAGTGGCCCGGCGATCTTGCAGATCAGTTCGTTCTGGGAGCCCGGCGACACGGTGGAGATCAACCTGCTGCCGGATCACGACGCCGCGAGCTGGTTGCAACAGCAAGTCGCCGAGCGTCCGAACAGCGAGCTGAAGACTTTGCTTGGCGAGATCTTCACCAAGAAGATGGCCAATCTGCTGGCGGACAACTGGTTTGTCTCCAAACCGATGAAGCAGTACACCCACGCCGAACTGGCGGAGATTGCCGAGAAGCTTGGCAGCTGGAAAGTCGTGCCGGCGGGGACTGAAGGCTATCGCACGGCTGAGGTGACTCTGGGTGGCGTCGATACCCGCGAGGTGTCGTCCAAGACCATGGAGTCGCTGAAAAGCCCGGGCCTGTACTTTATTGGGGAAGTGCTCGACGTCACTGGGCATCTGGGCGGCTTCAATTTCCAGTGGGCCTGGGCCTCCGGTTACGCCGCCGCGCAGTACGCTTAACTCAAGGCCAAATACAAAACCCTGTGGGAGCGAGCCTGCTCGCGAATGCGGTGTACCAGTCGACATCAATGTTGAATGACACTCCGCTTTCGCGAGCAGGCTCGCTCCCACAATGGTTTGTGGTGTAAGTAAAAGGAACACTTTTTGCTGTCAGATGTGCTCGGCGCCATTGCGTCGGCGTCATTACTGGCTCAATTTAGCGGCATCGCCTCGGAAGGCCTTCGCACTTCATGTCCTCGACCTCGTTTCGTCAGTCTTTGCGGCGCCTGTGGGCGCTGGATAAATTCAGCTACAGCGTGCGGGTATTCATCGCCCTGACCGGCAGCATGGCGCTGTGCTGGTATCAGGATGAAATGGGCCTGCTGATCCCGTTGTTCCTCGGCATCATCGCCAGCGCCCTGGCCGAGACCGACGACAGTTGGCAGGGTCGTCTCAACGCCCTCGCGGTGACACTGGTGTGTTTCAGCATCGCCGCGCTGTCGGTGGAATTGCTGTTTCCCTACCCGATCATTTTCGCCGTGGCCCTGGCACTGGCCAGTTTCGGCCTGACCATGCTCGGTGCGCTGGGCGAGCGCTACGGTGCGATCGCCTCGGCGACGCTGATTCTGTCGGTGTACACAATGATCGGCGTTGATCAGCGCGGCGGCGCGGTCACTGATTTCTGGCACGAACCGATGCTGCTGGTCGCTGGTGCGGCGTGGTACGGCCTGCTCTCGGTGCTGTGGCAGGCGCTGTTTTCCAATCAACCGGTGCAGCAGAGCCTGGCGCGGCTGTTCCGCGAGCTGGGCCTTTATCTGAAGCTGAAATCTTCGCTGTTCGAGCCGATCCGGCAGATGGATGTCGAAGCCCGGCGGCTCGAACTGGCGCAGCAGAATGGCCGGGTGGTCGCCGCCCTGAACACGGCCAAGGAAATCATCCTGCATCGGGTCGGCAACGGTCGACCCGGCTCGAAAGTCAGCCGTTATCTGAAGCTGTATTTCCTCGCGCAGGACATTCACGAACGCGCCAGCTCTTCGCACTATCCTTACAACGCGCTGGCCGAGGCGTTCTTCCACAGCGACGTGCTGTTCCGCTGCCAGCGCCTGCTGCGCCAGCAAGGCAAGGCCTGCCGGGCGTTGGCCGAATCGATCCAGATGCGCCAGCCGTTCATCTATGACGCCAGTTTCGCCGAAGCCCTGAACGACCTGCATGCCTCCCTCGAACATTTACGCATCCAGAGCAACCCGGCATGGCGCGGCCTGCTGCGCTCGCTGCGCGCCTTGGCGGCCAACCTCGGCACCCTCGACCGACTGCTCAGCGATGCCAGCAACCCCGATGCCCTGGCGGACGCCACCGACAGCAGCCTGCTCGACCGCTCACCGCGTAATCTCAAGGACGTGTGGATTCGCCTGCGTACGCAACTGACGCCGACCTCGCTGCTGTTCCGCCATGCCCTGCGCCTACCGCTGGCACTGAGCATCGGCTACGGCATGGTGCACCTGATCCACCCGTCGCAAGGCTACTGGATCATCCTCACCACGCTGTTCGTCTGCCAGCCGAACTACGGCGCGACCCGGCGCAAACTCGGCCAGCGGATCATCGGCACGGCCATTGGCCTGACGGTGGCCTGGGCGCTGTTCGATCTGTTCCCCAACCCGGTGGTGCAATCGTGCTTCGCCATCGCTGCCGGTGTGGTGTTCTTTACCAACCGCACCACCCGCTACACCCTGGCAACGGCGGCGATCACGATCATGGTGCTGTTCTGCTTCAATCAGGTCGGCGATGGCTACGGGCTGTTCCTGCCACGGCTGTTCGATACCCTGCTGGGCAGCCTGATCGCAGGTCTGGCGGTGTTCCTGTTCCTGCCGGACTGGCAGGGTCGGCGCCTGAACAAAGTGCTGGCCAACACCCTGACCTGCAACAGCATCTACCTGCGCCAGATCATGCAGCAATACGCCGCCGGCAAAAGCGATGACCTCGCTTATCGCCTGGCCCGACGCAACGCCCATAACGCTGACGCGGCGCTGTCGACAACACTGGCGAACATGCTCATGGAGCCGGGGCATTTCCGTAAGGAGGCGGATGTCGGCTTCCGCTTCCTGGTGCTATCGCACACGTTGCTCAGCTATTTGTCAGGGCTCGGCGCGCACCGTGAAACACAGTTGCCAGCGGAGGTGCGGGAGCATCTGATCGAAGGCGCCGGGGTGAAACTGGCGACCAGCATCGACGAAATCGCTCATGGTTTGGCGAGCAAGCAGCCGATTGCGATTCAGAGTGATGACGAGGAAGCGCTGGCCAATGAGCTGGAGCAGATGCCGGATGAAATCGATGAAGGGCAACGGTTGGTGCAGACGCAGCTGGCGCTGATTTGCCGGCAGTTGGGGCCGCTTCGGACGTTGGCGGCGCATTTGATCAAGGACACTGCCGAAATCAGCGGCGCCTGAGACGACGCGTTCGCGAGCAGGCTCGCTCCCACAGGGTATGCATTTCAAATTGTGGGAGCGAGCCTGCTCGCGAAGAGGTCATCAGCCACAAAGAAATTGCCGGATCACCCTTCACATTCCATGCCGCCGCAATAACTTCTCATAAGTCCCGTCAGCCTTCATCGCCTCGATCGCACGATCAAACCCGGCGACGATCTGCTCATGCTGCGGGTTCTTCAGACTGACCAGAATATGCAGGCTGTTCTCACTCAACGGCTTGGGTAAAAACTCCACCGAATTGCGTACCTTGGCCGATTCCCGTGCCAGGTAATACTTGGCCACGTACTCATCCTCCAGGGTCAGCTTGACCCGGTCCGCCGCGAGCATGCGCACGCCCATGGCGAAGTTGTGCACAGGGACTTTCTGCATCGCCGTATCGGCATCGAAAGGTGCGGAATAGGCGTACCCGCGCACCACGGCAATCGGGTAAGTGTGCAGTTGCTCGAGGTTGCTGTAGTCGATGGGTGCGTCTTTGCGCTTGAGGAAGCGGATGCGGTTGATCAGGTACTCACCGGAAAACTGACCGATCTGTGTGCGTTCGTCGTTGTACCAGGCGTTGACCAGTACGTCGTAACGCCCCTCGCCAATCCCCAGCAATGCTCGCGCCCACGGCACTTGTTCGTAACCGCTGGCATAACCGGCGCGAGCCAGTGCGGTGCTGACAATGTCGGTGGCCAGTCCACCGTTGACCAGTGCATCGTCGGTAAACGGCGGCCAATTATCGAACGCCAGCCGCAGCTTCTGCGCCGCAGCATCCTGGCCCAGCACCAGCAGTCCGATCAAAGCAACGGCTTGAAGCAATCGCAGCATGCTTGAACATCCTCAGCGGGCAACCGCCCGACGTGGTTTCACGTCAAAACCCAAGGCCCCTTACCGGCAAAACCCAAGCATTGAACATTAGCTCATGGGAACCAGTGCGCAGTGCTCTTGAGCAGATTACACAAAGTCTCGGCGGCCGCGAGAAAGGAATGGTGGCATTTTGACCTTTATCACAGACTGTTGCGCCATACAGACATATGGCGCAGCTGCGCTTAGTATCGGGCGACATGGTCAAGGAATCGAAAAATGACAATCGAGTGGATCTGCAAACATCATCGCGATTTGGGCAAAGAGCAGTTGTACGCCTCGTTGAAGCTGCGCTCTGATGTATTCGTGGTCGAACAGAAATGCGCCTACCCGGATCTCGACGGCCAGGATCTGGAGGGCGATACCCATCACCTGATGGGCTGGGAGGATGATCAGTTGATGGCTTACCTGCGCCTGCTGGATCCGGAATCCCAGGGCGGCGACGTGGTGATTGGCCGCGTGGTGACCGCGCCCGCCGGCCGTGGCAAAGGGTTGGGCCACGCGATGATGGAACAGGCGCTGAAGCAGGCCGAAAAGCACTGGCCGCAGGTGCCGATCTATCTGTCGGCGCAGGCACACTTGCAGGGGTATTACGGCAGGTACGGGTTTGTCGTGGTGGGTGAGGAATATCTCGAGGATGACATTCCACATATCGGCATGCGTCGTTCTTGAGGGCCTCATCGCTGGCAAGCCAGCTCCCACAGGTTCATCGCTCGTTCACGAAAACCGTGTTCGCTGGAGATCCCTGTGGGAGCTGGCTTGCCAGCGATTGCGTCAGTTCAGGCGCCGCAGGAATCAGGGGTATTCCAGCACCGCTTTTATCTGCCGCAAATTGCGCTCGATCCAGCCGCGATCAATCGCTCCCCACTCACGAATCCGATAGCGCCCGGCATGATTGCGTGCGCCCTCTTCCTGTTCGAACTCGCAGATGATGTCCAGATCGGCCAGCGCGGCAATCGTGTCCTGCGCCGTGCGTCGCGGCATGCCGGTGACTTCGGTCAGCGTCGGCACACTCGGCGCCAGGCCGCTATCGATGAGATAAGCCACGTACAAACGGCGATAGAAACTGCTCTTGGTCTTGCTGACGTCCATCCACACCTTCCTGATTGGTCAAGCCTGCATATCCCGCCACGTCAGGTACACACGCAGATCGAATTCGATCTGGTGATACCCCGGCAGCATGTGCTCGCACAGTTTATAGAACGCCTTGTTGTGATCCGATTCCTTGAAGTGCGCCAGCTCGTGCACCACGATCATCTTCAGAAAATCCGGCGCGGCGTCCTTGAACAGCGCGGCGATGCGAATTTCCTTGTTGGCCTTGAGCTTGCCGCCCTGCACCCGTGACACCGTGGTGTGCAGACCGAGCGCGCGGTGGGTCAGGTCGAGGCGGTTGTCGAACAGCACTTTGTCGATCGCCGGCGCATTACGCATGTACTGCTGCTTGAGATCCAGCGCGTAGCTGTACAAGGCCTTGTCGCTCTGCACGTCGTGTCGCCCTGAATAGCGCTGATTCAGGTATTCACCCAGACGCCCTTCGGCAATCAGTTGGCGCACCTGATCCTGCAATTGCGCGGGGTAGGCCTGGAGGTACTTCAACACAGTCATGGACAAGCGACGCGGTTCGAAAAAGGTCCGCCAGTGTAGCGAATTCAACCGGGCAGCGCGCTCCAGTCAAAGGGTTCGACGAAGCTGACCGCGTCTTCGGCGATCAACGGCCGCGCGACGAGGAAGCCCTGCACGTATTCGCAGCCATGGGCTTGCAGCCACTGATATTGCTCGAGGGTTTCCACTCCTTCGGCGATCACCAGCAGACCGTATTGCTTGCACAGGTCGATGACCATGCGCACCAGCGCCGCATCACGTGGCGAGTCCGGCAGGCGCGCGATCAAGTGGCGGTCGAGCTTCAGCGTGTCCAGCTCCAGATCGCGCAGATGCGCCAGCGAACACGGCCCCGAACCAAAATCATCCAGCGCCACGCGCACCCCGAGATGACGCAGCAGTCGCAGTTGCTTGCGGGTTTCGTCCGGGTCTTGCATCAACGCTTCTTCGGTGACTTCGACTTCCAGTTGCCGCGGTTGCAGCGCATGGCGTTCCATGACTTGACGCAATTCAGTGACCAGATTCGGCAGGCCGAACTGGGTATTGCTCAGGCTCACGCCAAGCACCAGATCTTCAGCGAACAAGGTTTCCCAGGCTTTACGCTGACCGGCGCCACGGTGATAGATCCAGCTGCCGAGGCGACTGATCAAGCGCGCCTCTTCCAGCAACGGCAGAAACAACCCCGGCGGCACATCGCCGACGCTCGGATGCTGCCAGCGCAGCAACGCTTCGAACCCACGGATCTGTCCGCTGCCGATCGCCACCTGCGGCTGATAGACCAAATTGAAATCGCGATTCTCGATGGCCTCGCGCACGCTGTCTTCCAGCATCAGACGCGAGCGTGCGCGGCCGTTCATTTCAGGGTCATAGAAACGATATTGCTGACGCCCGGCGCGCTTGGCCTCGTACATAGCGATGTCCGAGGCGCGCAGCAAGCCGTCGAGATTGCGCCCGCAGTCAGGATAGGTGGCGATGCCGATACTGGCGCCAAGGACGATATCCAGACCTTCGATCTGCTGACACACCGATACCCGTTCGATGAGTTTTTCGGCAATCTTCGCCGCTTGCTCGGGGAATTCGAGATCCAGCAGCGCGGTGAATTCATCGCCGCCCATACGCGCGAGAATATCGAACGGCCGCAGGCACGCTTTCAACTGTTCGGAGACCCAGCGCAACACGCGATCGCCGGCATCGTGACCGAGGGAATCATTGACCCGCTTGAAGCCGTCGAGATCAAGGTAGAGCAACACCCAACTGCTGTCGCTACGTTCGCCGCGCAACAGCAGGTTTTCGACGGTCTGGTAGAACCCGCGTCGGTTGAGCAGCCCGGTCAGCGGATCGGTTACCGCCTGGAATTCCAGTTGCTGGTGCAAGTGACGCACCACCGACATGTCCAGCACCGTCACCACCATCGCATGCTGCTCCGAGGACAGCGGCGCACAGGACAATGCCACCGGCACTTGCTGTCCGGGCGCCGTGCGCAGCAACGCATCGTGCAGACGCAGGGTTTCACCGCGCTGGTAGCCGGCGTAGAACTCGGAATCGGCCCACAGGGGAATGTGTGGCTTCTGCAGGAAATCGAGAAACTCCTTGCCTTGCAGATCCTTCACCGGCGCATTGAGCAACCGCGAAATCGCCGGGTTGGCGAAGCGGATCACGCCGTCCTCGCTCAACACCAGAATGCCTTCGGCGGCGTTGTCCAGCACTGAGGCATTGAAGGCGCGCGCCACTTCCAGGTCATGACTCAGGCGTTGCAAGGCACGGCGATTGCGCTGGTGCTCGAGCAGCGCCTGGACCTTGGGCTTGAGGATTTGCGGATCGAACGGCTTGAACAGGTAATCCACCGCGCCGCTGGCATAGCCTTTGATCACGGCGTCCTGGGATTGCTCGTTGGCGGTGAGGAAAATGATCGGCGTCAGCCGCGTGCGCTGGCTGCCGCGCATCAGCCGCGCGACCTCGAAACCGTCCATGCCGGGCATCTGCACATCGAGCAGGACCAGGTCGATGTCGTGTTCGAGCAAAAGGTTCAGCGCCTCGAAACCGGAGGCGGCGGTCATCACGTGCCAATCCTGACGCTGCAGCAACGCGCGCATGCTGATCAGATTTTCGGGGTAATCATCGACGATCAAAAGGACCGAGCTGCCTTCACCTGGCTGGGGTTGCGCGCATTCCATGCTGCTTCTCTTATCGGGACCGGTTGCCGGCAAAACCATAGACGTACTGAGCCTTCACTCTAGACGCGGATCAGTGAAAGCAGAAGCTGTCATCCCGCCATCATTTAAACAATGCTCAACCCAGCCGACTAACGGTCACCGCTACAGCCCCCGAAAACCGGGCGGGATGGCATTTCGACAGGACTTTGACGTCAAGTAATCGCCGGACGGGCATTAACAAAAATTGCCGCTACGCTTATAAAGACGCCCGAAAACGCGCGGGCTAGAGCTTCTGGCACCGGCGTTCCGGATGAATTGATTGGAAGAACCGTCATGATCGACCTCGCAACCTGGAACCTCAGCGTTCCTGTTGGCAGCCCGCCGTACACCGTCGAAACCTCGAAACTGGTGGATGGCTTCAAGGATCAGTACTTCCATTCCGACACCGGCACCCTGTTCTTCTGGTCCCCGGTGACTGGCTCGAAAACCGAAAACGCCATCTACCCGCGTACCGAACTGCGCGAAACCTACAGCAACGGCACCCTGCGCAACTGGTACTACCCGGACGCCGACAACCTGCTGCGCGCCACCCTCGCGGTGAACAAGGTGCCGAGCTCGGGCAAGATCGTCATCGGCCAGATTCACGCGTACGAAAGCCAGCGGCCGATGGTCAAGCTCGAATACCAGTACAAGGAAAAAACCCAGACCGGCAATCTGGTGATCAAAGTGCGCATGCGCCCGGACGACGCCGAAAGCCGCGTCATCACCCTCGCCACCGGCGTCAAGCTTGATCGCGAATTCAACTACCTCATCCACTTGAGCCCCGGCGGTGCCCTGGGCGTGAGTGCGGCGGGCTATCAGTGGGACTCCCAGATCAGCGCGACCTGGCGCGACAAGCCGCTGTACTTCAAGGCCGGCGTGTATGTGCAGGACAACACCGGCTATACCAGTGAGGGTGGACAGGTGACGTTTACCAAACTGGATATTGATCACGACAAGTAGCTAGCCGCCAAAATGACAAACAACCCATAACTTGCAGACCACACTCGCTCCAATTGTAGGAGTGGGCCTGCTCGCGATAACGGTGTGTCATTCAATATTCATGTGTCTGAAACTCCGCTATCGCGAGCAGGCTCACTCCTGCAAGGGCTTCAGGGGTGGGCTGCGGACTGCGCCACCTCCAAATGCGGGCCGCTGCCTTGGCGAAATGTCGCGTATACGCGACTTTGAGTAGCAAATGTCACCGTAGCGGTACACCGCTTATCATCTATCAGCCTTTTCCTTTCTACCGCTTGATAAAGGATGACGCTTCAAACCCGAACCGACCGAGTCATTCAACGCAACCATGCGCCCGATGTCCCATTCGCGTTGCATCCTTGCAAACAATTCAACGTCTATCCGTGGTCGGTGAATCAAAAGCGCCTGACTCATTGCCTCGGCTATCCGGTCGACGATCAGTGCTGGCTTATCCACAGCGCAGTGTTTACGACCAAACTCAATCAACTGCTGACGATCCGGATAAGCTTTGGCCTTGTTCATCTTGATGGCAAGAGTACGGTCAACCAGCGATCGCCCGGTCCTGGGGTTGTAGTTCTCGTATACGGTTGTCGTCGTGACATCGTATACCGGCGCCAACTGCACCGTTTCAGAGGCCGCGGGGTGCGTGTAGGTCACCCCGAAGTTTTTCAAATGCGCATCGCCGTTACGCACCATGACCGAAAGACAGACGGATGAAAAAAATCGTTCCAGTTCTCGTATCGGGTCGGCATGCCTGCATACCTGACGGATCACTGCAGCAAGGGTTTCGTAGCTCTGCGAATATTTATAGTTGTCGTGGGGATCCTTGTTTAACCCCAGCAGCACCGCCATGTCTTCAAAGCCAAGGCGATCAGACGCTGTCAGATCAAAACGCTCCATGACAAACAGCTCACCGTTATCGGAAAGCCAGAAAGGCGGCGTGTACAGTCCTGCCAGCCGCGCTGCTTCCAGACACAGAAACTCGTTTTGAGCCAGGTGCTCATACTCTTCCGCTCCTGATTTGACGATAAGGTCGGAGCTGATCACTGTTTTTCGGCTACCAGTCAGTTTGTCCAGATCGGGCACCAGAACCTTGGGCTGAACACCTGAAATCCCCGATTCGAAGTAGGTTTCGACCAAAAAACCGAAAACATGCTGAGAGGTGTCCGCCGACAGGATCTCCTGCAGGCCGACCTGCGCACGAACAGAGCCTGAAGGTTCTACCGGATTCTCATACGTGAGGCGACCGATCTGATTACCGCCAATGACGGACAACAGGCGCATTTCATCCACTTGCATATGCTTGGCCATGCGCCGCTTGATTTGGTCGGCCAGATATCCCTCAGGCACATTCATATCGAAGATGGGCTGCAATACGCTGCTCACCGACGGTGTCGGGTCATAGGGCATGACCAGGGAAACTTCCTTGAGTGGCGACGCTGACTGGTAAGCGAATGAAAACTGCGAACCTTTGGACAACTCGCCGGAATGGCCCTGAGGCGTCATGACATTCAGTCGTTTCACCTTACTCATCATGCTCTACCAATTCGGCGAGTGATTTGAGATCGATTCGGTTATCGACAATCTCCAACGCCATGCCTAACGCGGCAATAACTCTAAACACCGTATAAAAAGCGACGTTTTCGCCTGCTTCTAGATCGATGATGGTTTTGCGGCTGCAATGAGCCCTATGCGCAAGCAGCGCTTGACTGTAGCCCTTGGCTTTGCGCAATTGGCGAATACGCTGGGCAAACGTTGCTGGATTATCGAGAAGCAAAATGTCACCCATATCGGACTTTAAATAGATTATTACCAGTAAAGTCCCCTTTAGGTGACATTTCAAGCAAAAGGATGCCGATGTCTTGTCACAACGCTTCCACCACAAAAAAACCCGCCTCTCGGCGGGTTTCTTTTTAATCAGCTCAACGCTCAGGCTCAGTTAACCTTGGCGTTCAACTCACCCTTCAGATAACGCTGGTACATCGCTTCCAGCGAGATCGGTTTGATCTTCGAAGCATTGCCGGCAGTACCGAACGCTTCATAACGAGCGATACATACATCGCGCATTGCGGTCACGGTGGCGCCGAAGAATTTACGTGGGTCGAATTCGCTCGGGTTGGTGGCCATCAGGCGACGCATGGCGCCAGTGGAGGCCAGGCGCAGGTCGGTGTCGATGTTGACCTTGCGCACGCCGTGCTTGATGCCTTCGACGATTTCTTCAACCGGGACGCCGTAGGTTTCTTTGATATCGCCGCCGTACTGGTTGATGATCGCCAGCCACTCTTGCGGAACCGAAGACGAACCGTGCATCACCAGGTGGGTATTCGGGATGCGCTTGTGGATTTCCTTGATGCGGTCGATCGCCAGCACGTCGCCGGTGGGTGGCTTGGTGAACTTGTAGGCACCGTGGCTGGTGCCGATGGCGATGGCCAGGGCATCGACCTGGGTGCGCTTGACGAAGTCAGCGGCTTCTTCCGGGTCGGTCAGCATCTGGCTGTGATCCAGAACGCCTTCAGCGCCGATGCCGTCTTCTTCACCGGCCATACCGGTTTCCAGCGAACCCAGGCAGCCCAGCTCGCCTTCAACCGAGACGCCGCAGGCGTGAGCCATGGCTACGGTTTGTTGGGTAACGCGGACGTTGTAGTCGTAGTCGGTCGGGGTCTTGCCGTCTTCGCCCAGCGAGCCGTCCATCATCACCGAGCTGAAGCCCAGTTGAATCGAGCGCTGGCAAACGTCAGGGCTGGTGCCATGGTCCTGGTGCATGCACACCGGGATGTGCGGAAATTCTTCGATCGCGGCCAGGATCAAGTGACGCAGGAATGGCGCGCCGGCGTATTTGCGGGCGCCGGCCGAAGCCTGGACGATCACCGGGGAGTCAGTCTTGTCAGCGGCTTCCATGATGGCGCGCATCTGCTCAAGGTTGTTGACGTTGAAGGCTGGAACGCCGTAGCCGAACTCGGCTGCGTGGTCCAGCATCTGGCGCATGCTGATAAGTGCCATTGTGTGTGTCTCTCCCGGTTGAGGGTCGTTGATCGTGCCAGCCTGCCGAAGCGGCGGCGGCTATTCAAGTTAATGCAGATCGGGGGTTGAGGCCCGACCTGGTGATTCGGTAAAGCAAATTCCAAGAACTACACAGATCCCCTGTGGGAGCGAACCTGCTCGCGAAAGCAATCTTGCAGTCGCTGATGCAGTGCCTGCCAGGCCGCTTTCGCGAGCAGGCTCGCTCCCACAGTAGAACTGTGGTGTGTCAATTACTGCGCCTTGCAACCACGGCCAATCAGGTCATTGGTGGCGACCCAGTACACCAGGCCTTCGTCACCCTTGACGTGAAACGCCAGCATGCCATCGCTGTACAGCGTGCCAGAGGCGCCTGGCTCTTCTTTCAGGCGATAGACCTGATCACCGCCGCCGAGGCGAACGTCGACTTCCTTCTGGCCGGCATCGGCGTAACGCCACAACACCTTGGCCTGACTGTCGCAGGTCCAGGTCGTCCAGTTGTCTGCCGGGGCCGACGACTGAAACAGGTTCAACTGCGCGCAACCACCCAACAATGCCAACGCCGCAACGGCGATCAAGCCTTTCATCCGTGTTCCTCGACTGACGACGCACGCCGCCAGCCCTGAGTTAAAGAGTCAGACCCGTCAAGGACAACCATGTTCCTTGACCGGGGTTTGCGTCTCGTATTTGTCCAGGCCGTCCGGGCCCGAGCGCTTGTTCAGCACCGGGTTGGTTTCGGCCTGCCAGTCGGCCTGATAACAGCCCTTCTGCGGCTCGCTCGGTGCTGGCGTCGCGTCAGCCTTCGGGGTGCTCCCGCAGGCCGCCAGCGTACCGGTCAGCAACAACAGCGCTAACGACTTGACCATGTGAACACTCCTTTGCCTGGCCAAACGGGCGGCCTCAGGCCTTGGCCCGGCTTTCCAGGACTTCAACGGCAGGCAGCACCTTGCCCTCGACGAATTCGAGGAACGCGCCACCACCGGTGGAAATGTAGGAGATCTGCTCAGCCACGCCATATTTATCGATCGCCGCCAGGGTGTCGCCACCGCCCGCGATGGAGAATGCCGAGCTTTCGGCGATAGCCTGGGCCAGCACTTTGGTGCCGTTGCCGAACTGATCGAACTCGAACACGCCAACCGGGCCGTTCCACAGAATGGTTTTCGACGATTTCAGCAGCTCGGCGAAATTGGCTGCAGTTTGCGGACCGATGTCGAGAATCATGTCGTCAGCCGCCACGTCAGCGATCAGCTTGACGGTCGCTTCAGCGCTTTCGGCAAATTCCTTGGCGACCACAACGTCAACCGGCAACGGTACGCTGACTTTGGCAGCGATTTCACGCGCGGTGTCGAGCAGGTCCGGTTCGTACAGCGACTTGCCGACCGGGTGACCAGCCGCCGCGAGGAAGGTGTTGGCGATGCCGCCGCCGACGATCAGTTGATCGCAGATCTGGCTCAGGCTGTTCAGCACGTCGAGTTTGGTCGACACCTTGGAGCCGGCAACGATGGCTGCCATTGGCTTGGCCGGCGCGCCGAGGGCTTTGCCCAGTGCATCCAGCTCAGCGGCCAGCAACGGGCCGGCGGCAGCGACTTTGGCGAACTTGGCTACACCATGGGTCGAACCCTCGGCGCGGTGAGCAGTACCGAAAGCATCCATCACGAACACGTCGCACAGGGCCGCGTATTGCTGGGCCAGGTCGTCGGCGTTCTTCTTCTCGCCCTTGTTGAAGCGTACGTTTTCGAACAGCACGATGTCGCCAGCCTTGACCTCCACGCCACCGAGGTAGTCAGCCACCAGCGGCACTTCACGGCCCAGCGCTTTGCTCAGGTAGTCGGCGACAGGTTTCAGGCTGTTTTCGGCGGAGAACTCGCCTTCGGTCGGACGGCCCAGGTGCGAGCAGACCATCACCGCCGCGCCTTTTTCCAGGGCCAGCTTGATGGTCGGCAGCGAAGCCAGGATGCGCGCGTCGCTGGTGACAACACCGTCCTTGACGGGGACGTTGAGGTCTTCGCGGATCAATACGCGCTTACCTTGCAGATCGAGGTCGGACATCTTCAACACGGTCATGGGTCGCACTTCCTACGGTTTTTTTGAAGTTGCTGTTTGCAGATAGTGGTCTGCTACGTCCAGCATTCGGTTGGCAAAACCCCATTCGTTGTCGAACCAGGCCAGGATGTTCACCAGTTTGGGGCCGGAAACTCGGGTCTGGCTGGCATCGACGATGGCCGAATGTGGGTCATGGTTGAAATCACAGCTGGCGTGCGGCAACTCGGTATAGGCCAGAAGGCCTTTGAGCGGGCCGCTGGTGGCGGCTTCGCGCAGGATCCGGTTGACCTCATTGGCGTCAGTCGCCGTGGCGGTCTGCATCGTGATGTCGAGGCAGGACACGTTGACTGTCGGCACGCGCACGGCTTTGGCCTGAATTCGCCCGGCAAGTTCCGGCAGCAGGCGCTCGATACCGCGCGCCAGACCAGTGGACACCGGGATCACCGACTGGAACGCCGAACGCGTGCGGCGCAGGTCTTCGTGGTGATAGGCGTCGATCACTGGCTGATCGTTCATCGCCGAGTGAATCGTGGTGATCGACACGTAATCGAGGCCGATCGCCTGATCGAGCAGGCGCAGCAGCGGCACGCCGCAATTTGTCGTGCAGGAGGCATTGGACACCAGCAGTTCGTCGCCGGTCAGGCAGTCCTGATTGACGCCGTAGACGATGGTGGCGTCGACATCCGCTTCGCTGGCCATCGGCTGCGAAAACAGCACGCGCGGTGCGCCGGCGTCGAGAAAACGCTGGCCATCGGCACGGGTGTGGTAAGCGCCGGAGCACTCAAGCACCAGATCGACGCCCAGCGACGCCCAATCGATGCCTTCGGGGGTGGCACTGCGCAGGACCTTCACGCAGTCGCCATTGATATGCAGACAATCGCCTTCAACCCGCACTTCGCCGGGAAAGCGGCCGTGGGTGGAGTCGAAGCGTGTCAGGTATTCGATGCTGGCCATGTCGGCCAGATCGTTGATCGCGACAATTTCAAACCCGGCTTTCTCGCCTCGCTCGAACAACGCACGCAAGACGCAACGACCAATGCGGCCGTAGCCGTTGAGTGCAACTTTGTAGGGACGCGGTTGAGGCATGGGGTTCTCGATAGATTCGCTAACAACACAACCCCATGTAGGAGCTGACGAGTGAAACGAGGCTGCGATCTTTTGATCTTGTTTTTAAGATCAAGATCAAAAGATCGCAGCCTTCGGCAGCTCCTACAGGGGAACGCGGCGGCCAGGGCCACCGCATTCGTACTGCTTAGTCTTCCAGCAGCTCTTCAGCCTGACCGAGGATGTTTTCCAGGGTGAAGCCGAACTCTTCGAACAATGCCGAAGCCGGCGCCGACTCACCGTAGGTGGTCATGCCGATCACACGACCTTCCAGACCCACGTACTTGAACCAGAAATCGGCGTGGGCGGCTTCGATGGCGATACGTGCGCTGACCTGCAATGGCAGAACCGACTGCTTGTACTCCGCATCCTGAGCATCGAACGCGCTGGTGCAAGGCATCGAAACCACGCGAACCTTGCGGCCCTGCTCGGTCAGTTTGTCGAAGGCCTGTACGGCCAGACCGACTTCCGAACCGGTGGCGATCAGGATCAGCTCAGGCTCGCCTGCGCAATCCTTGAGCACATAACCGCCACGGCTGATGTTGGCAATCTGGCCAGCGTCGCGTTCCTGGTGCTGCAGGTTCTGCCGGGAGAAGATCAGCGCCGACGGGCCGTCCTTGCGCTCCAGAGCGTTTTTCCAGGCCACTGCCGATTCCACGGCATCGGCTGGGCGCCAGGTGTCGAGGTTCGGCGTGCTGCGCAGGCTGGTCAATTGCTCGATTGGCTGGTGCGTCGGGCCGTCTTCGCCCAGACCAATGGAGTCGTGGGTGTAGACGTGGATCACGCGTTTCTTCATCAAAGCCGACATACGTACGGCGTTGCGTGCGTATTCCATGAACATCAGGAAGGTCGCGCCGTAAGGCACCAGACCGCCGTGCAGGGCGACGCCGTTCATGATCGCGGTCATGCCGAACTCGCGCACGCCGTAGTACATGTAGTTGCCGCTGGCGTCTTCAGCGCTGACACCTTTGCAGCCTTTCCACAGGGTCAGGTTGGAGCCGGCGAGGTCAGCCGAACCGCCGAGCATTTCCGGCAGCAGCGGGCCGAAAGCGTTGAGGGTGTTTTGGCTGGCTTTGCGGCTGGCGATGGTTTCGCCCTTGGCGGCGACTTCGGCGATGTAGGCCGAGGCTTTTTCCGAGAAGTCGGCCGGCAGTTCGCCGCTCAGACGACGGATCAGCTCGTTGGCTTCAGTCGGGAACGCAGCGGAGTAGGCGGCGAAACGCTGATCCCACTCGGCTTCGACCGCGCGGCCAGCTTCTTTGGCGTCCCACTCGGCATAGATGTCGGCCGGGATTTCGAACGGGCCGTGGTTCCAGTTCAATGCCTGGCGGGTCAGGGCGATTTCTGCGTCACCCAATGGGGCGCCGTGGCAATCTTCCTTGCCCTGCTTGTTCGGCGAACCGAAACCGATGGTGGTCTTGCAGCAGATCAGCGTCGGTTGAGCGCTCTTGCGTGCGGTTTCGATGGCGGTCTTGATCTCTTCCGGATCATGGCCGTCGACGTTGCGGATCACCTGCCAGTTGTAGGCTTCGAAACGCTTCGGCGTGTCATCGGTGAACCAGCCTTCGACTTCACCGTCGATGGAAATGCCGTTGTCATCGTAGAAGGCAATCAGCTTGCCCAGGCCCAGCGTGCCGGCCAGGGAGGCGACCTCGTGGGAAATGCCTTCCATCATGCAGCCATCACCGAGGAACACGTAGGTGTGGTGATCAACGATGTTGTGGCCGGGACGGTTGAACTGCGCGCCCATGACTTTTTCAGCCAGAGCGAAACCGACGGCGTTGGCCAGACCCTGACCCAGCGGGCCGGTGGTGGTTTCGACGCCCGGGGTGTAACCGAATTCCGGGTGGCCTGGAGTGCGGCTGTGCAGTTGACGGAACTGCTTGAGGTCGTCGATGGACAGGTCGTAGCCGGTCAGGTGCAGCAGCGAGTAGATCAACATCGAGCCGTGGCCGTTGGACAGCACGAAGCGGTCACGGTCGGCGAACGACGGGTTGCTCGGGTTGTGCTTGAGGTAGTCGCGCCACAGCACTTCGGCAATATCTGCCATACCCATAGGGGCACCGGGATGGCCGCTGTTGGCTTTTTGCACGGCATCCATGCTGAGGGCACGAATGGCGTTGGCACGCTCACGACGGCTAGGCATCGCTGATCTCCTGGGTGTGAATAGACTGAAACGGAAAAAAGGAGGGCATTTTCCCTCACCCATGCGCCTCGGGGCAATGACAGATAGTCATCGGCAGGCGTTTTTCCAATCGATAGCACAGGTTTCGCTTGGTGAAACCTTTCCGCTATTCGTTTGTAGAGACTGCCGTCCGCCGAGAAGTGCCATTTATCGAGCAATATCAAAACTTTTTGATATTGACCTTGCGGTGCCTTGTCCCCGTCTCTAGACTGCCAGCCCTATGAACTTACGCGTGCCTTCCATTCGCCATGACGATTGCGACGAGCTGGCGGCCCTGTGCAAGGCCGGCGGCGATCCGCTGCGGCTGAATGTATTGCGCGCGCTGGCCAACGATTCGTTTGGCGTGCTGGAGCTGGCGCAGATTTTCGGCATCGGTCAGTCGGGCATGAGCCATCACCTCAAGGTGCTGGCGCAAGCCGACCTGGTGGCGACACGCCGTGAGGGCAACGCGATTTTTTATCGTCGTGCCCTGCCCCACAGCGAATTGCTCGGCGGCAAGCTGCACGCGGCATTGCTGGAAGAAGTCGACAATCTGGATCTGCCTGATGAAGTGCAAGCACGCATCGAGCAGGTTCATGGTCAGCGTGCCGCCGCCAGCCGGGATTTTTTCGCCCGGGTCGCGGAGAAATTCCGTGCCCAGCAAGATTTGATCGCAGGCCTGCCGCAGTACCGTGACAGCGTGCTGGCCCTGCTCGACAAACTGAACTTCGATGGTGCAGCCACGGCCATTGAAGTCGGCCCCGGCGATGGTGCTTTTCTGCCGGAACTGGCCCGTCGTTTCGGCACCGTAACCGCGCTGGACAACAGCCCGGCGATGCTCGAACTGGCGCGTCAGGTGTGTGAACGTGAACAGCTGGCTAACGTCAGCCTGCAATTGGCCGATGCATTGAACGGCACAAGCCTCAAGGCCGATTGCGTGGTGTTGAACATGGTCCTGCACCATTTCGCCGCTCCGGCCGATGCGCTCAGGCACATGGCCGATCTGCTGCAACCGGGCGGTAGCCTGCTCGTGACAGAGTTATGTAGCCACAACCAGAGTTGGGCCAGGGAGGCCTGCGGTGATCTCTGGTTGGGGTTTGAACAGGACGATCTGGCCCGTTGGGCCACCGCTGCGGGACTCGTTCCCGGGGAAAGCCTCTATGTAGGCTTACGTAATGGTTTCCAGATCCAGGTTCGCCACTTTCAGCGACCGGCTGGCGACACTCACCATCGGTAAATTCAGGAAAACATCGAGATGAGCGAATACTCCCTCTTCACCTCCGAGTCCGTGTCTGAAGGACATCCGGACAAAATCGCCGACCAGATTTCCGATGCGGTGCTGGACGCCATTATTGCCCAGGACAAACACGCTCGCGTGGCCGTGGAAACCCTGGTCAAGACCGGCGTGGCCATCGTTGCTGGTGAAGTGACCACCAGCGCCTGGGTCGACCTGGAGCAGATCGTTCGTGACGTGATTTGCGACATCGGCTACACCAGCTCCGAAGTCGGCTTCGACGGCGCGACCTGCGGCGTGATGAACATCATCGGCAAGCAGTCCCCTGACATCAACCAGGGTGTCGACCGCGCCAAGCCTGAAGATCAGGGCGCCGGCGACCAGGGCCTGATGTTCGGTTACGCCAGCAACGAAACCGACGTTTTGATGCCAGCACCGATCACCTTCTCGCACCAGCTGGTGCAGCGTCAGGCTGAAGCACGCAAGTCGGGCCTGCTGCCGTGGCTGCGTCCGGACGCCAAGTCGCAAGTGACCTGCCGTTACGAAGGCGGCAAGGTTGTCGGTATCGACGCTGTTGTTCTGTCGACCCAGCACAACCCGGAAGTGTCGTACAAAGACCTGCGCGAAGGCGTGATGGAGTTGATCGTCAAGCACGTACTGCCTGCCGAACTGCTGAGCAAGGACACCCAGTTCCACATCAACCCGACCGGCCAGTTCATCATTGGCGGCCCGGTTGGTGACTGCGGTCTGACCGGCCGCAAGATCATCGTCGACAGCTACGGCGGCATGGCCCGTCACGGCGGCGGCGCGTTCTCCGGCAAGGATCCATCGAAGGTTGACCGTTCGGCTGCCTACGCTGGCCGTTACGTAGCCAAGAACATCGTTGCGGCCGGCCTGGCCGAGCGTTGCGAGATTCAGGTTTCCTACGCGATCGGTGTGGCCCAGCCTACGTCGATCTCGCTGAACACCTTCGGCACCGGCAAGATCAGCGATGACAAGATCATCAAACTGGTGCGTGAAGTGTTCGACCTGCGTCCATACGCGATCACCACCATGCTCGACCTGCTGCACCCGATGTACCAGGAAACCGCAGCCTACGGCCACTTCGGTCGCGCGCCGCAGACCAAGACCGTTGGCGAAGACAGCTTCACCACGTTCACCTGGGAAAAAACCGACCGCGCCGACGCCCTGCGTTCCGCCGCTGGCCTGTAATACCCTGGCTGCAAGAAAGCCCCGCACGGTTCGCGCCGTGCGGGGCTTTTTCATGCCTGACAGATTTTTGAGATCCCTGCGGGAGCGAGCCTGCTCGCGAAGGCGCCCGCTCATGCAACGTCAATTCAGAATCCGGAAACACCTCGAAAAACACCCCCGGTAACGCATTTCGAATCCTCACCTACCCTTCAAATATTACCCCCGAGCAAGGACGCTCAACGATGCTCTTCACACTGCGCCTGTTGCTGGCCTTCCTGCTGGCACTCATCACCCTTGTCAGCCAAGCCAACTGTCCGAACTGGGATCGTTCCCAAGCCCAACGCGAAATCACCACCCTGCAAAACCGGATCGACCAATGGGACGACGCCTATCATCGCGAAGGCCGTTCATTGATCAGCGACGAACTCTATGACCAGTCCCGACTGCAGCTGAAAGAATGGCAAGCCTGTTTCAACCAACCCACATCCCCGCAGCCGTTGCGCACCGCGTCCGGCACGGTCACCCACCCCATCGCCCACACCGGCCTGGACAAGCTGCACAAAGTCGAAGACGTCGCCCACTGGTTGCGTGATCGCCAGAACGTCTGGGTGCAACCCAAGGTCGACGGCGTGGCTGTCACGCTGATCTACCGCCAGGGGGTATTGCAGCAGGCGATCAGTCGCGGTGATGGGGTCAACGGCCAGGACTGGACAGCCTCCGCGCGCAGGATTGCAGCCATTCCGCAACGTTTGAGGCAGCCACGGGATCTGCTGGTACAGGGCGAACTCTATTGGCGCCTGAGCGCGCATGTTCAATCACAGTCCGGCAGCGTCAATGCCCGCGCCACCGTCGCCGGGCTGATGGGACGTAAAACACTCGATGTTGAACAGGCCGCCGGGATCGGCCTGTTTGTCTGGGACTGGCCGCAAGGTCCTGTGCGGCTGCCGGAAAGATTGTCCGAACTTCAGACATTGGGGTTCGCCACAACCGAGCCCTATACCCAGCCCGTCACCCGATTCGAAGACGCGCAAAAATGGCGCGAGCACTGGTATCGCTCGCCACTGCCCTTTGCCAGCGACGGCGTGGTGCTGCGTCAGAGCCAACGGCCACCCGCCGAACGCTGGCAGGCTCGCGCGCCGTATTGGGCGATTGCCTGGAAATACCCGTTCGCCCAGGCATTGGCCGAAGTGCGCAAGGTCAACTTCAAAATCGGCCGCACCGGGCGGATCACGCCGGTGCTGGAACTGCTGCCGGTCAGACTCGATGACCGCGAAATCAAACGGGTCAGCGTCAGCTCGCTCAAGCGCTGGCAAACCCTCGACATCCGCCCCGGCGATCAGGTGGCAATCAGTCTGGCCGGGCTGACCATTCCGCGCCTCGACAGTGTCGTGCTGCGCACCAGCGAACGGGCGGACATCAACATCCCCGATGCTGGCGACTACCACGCCCTGAGCTGCTGGCAACCGACGCCGGGGTGTGAAAGCCAGTTTCTCGCGCGTCTGACCTGGCTCAGTGGCAAGCAGGGCCTGGCCATGCAGTATGTCGGTCGCGGCACTTGGGAGAAACTTTTGGAAACAGGCCGTCTGAAACACCTGCTGGATTGGCTGACCCTCGATGCGTCAGAGCTTGCTAACATTGCCGGCCTCGGCGAGCGCAGCAGCGCACGGCTGATCGACAGTTTTCAGGGCGCGCGGCAACAGCCGTTCGCTCGATGGTTGAAAGCGCTGGGCATGCCGCCGGCCGGACAGGCACAACTGGACGATTCGTGGCAGGCCCTGGCACAACGCGACACTGAACAATGGCAGGCAGAAGCCGGTATCGGCCCGGGACGCGCGGCGCAACTGAGCGCATTCTTTCGCGACCCGCAGGTACTGGCTTTGAGTGACACCCTGAAAGCCGCCGGAATCGACGGCTTCTGAACCTGCAATCCCCGCCCGGCGGGAACCCAACGGCCGGCCAGACGCTCCAACAGCGCAGTGCCCTCCCACCCCGATTGCCTTTGCACATGGAGCTTTTATGAAATTTCTCGCACCGCTCGCCCTGCTTACTCTTTGCGGCGTCATGGCCGCCCCGGTCATGGCCGAAGAAGACGGCCCGGGCCTGACCGGTTGCGCTGCCAAGAAGCAGGGCATCATCAATCAGATCGAACAGGCCAAGTCGCGCGGCAACATGGAGCAGCAGGCAGGCCTGGAAACCGCACTGCGTGAAGTGAACGAACATTGCACCGACGCCGGGCTGAAGAAAGAGCGTGAGAACAAGGTGCTTGAGGCCAAGCATGAAGTCAGCCAGCGTCAGGCGGACCTCGACAAGGCCATGAAGAAGGGCGATCCGGAGAAGATCAACAAGCGCAAGGAAAAGCTCGCCGAGTCGCGCAAGGAACTGCAGGAAGCGCTGGACGAGATCGATAAGTAACCCAAGCCCTGTGGTGAGGGGATTTATCCCCGTCCGGCGGCGAAGCCGTCGCAAATTCGACTGATCGGGTCCGACTGAAAAAACTCGGTTATATGGTTTTGGGGCTGCTTCGCAGCCCATCGGGGATAAATCCCCTCGCCACAAGGTACTCAGCAGCCTCAGGAATCAATGATCGCGAAACTCTTTATGGCAAGCACTGCAGGCATCCTCGACTTTCTGCACTGCCGGTCCGAGATTGCTGGCCTTGTACGGCTGAACCTGACTGGCGACCACCAGTTCACCGGTTGCCGCTTCGAGGGCGCGGGCCAGTTGCTGAAAACGCGCCTGTTTCTGCCAGACATCGTCCTTGGCGCTGGTGTGATCTTCCTCGCGCACCTGCGGAAAATGCTTCCACGGTTCATGGGCCAACGCATCAAGTCTGACCGCGCCCTCGGCAAATTTCGGTCCGTCGAAGGCAATGCGCCCGCGCAACATGCCGCCGAGGTCTTCGCTGGTCTTGAGCATCTGCTTGAAGATGGCCTTGCGCTGGCCCAGCGGCGAATTCGGGTCGACGCCGCCACAGGCGGACAAGGTCAGACAGGCCAGCAATACAACAGCAATTGGTTTCAGAGTCATGATGGCTTCAGGTCGCGGAAATCGGCGGCCAGTATCCTCGGCTCACCGCCAAACACCAATAGCCCTATTAAAAATACGGGTTGGTCGAGCGCATGGAGCTCTCGGCCAATCGGCACAGGAATCACTCCATGAACAGCCGCTTCACGGCCTGGCGTCACCCGCTTATCGTCACCCTTCCACTGCTCGCCATCCTCGCCGGTTGCACAGGCGGCGACAGCGCCAAACCAAAAACCCATGCGCTGGCCACCTATTCCAGCGCGACCTGGGAAGCCTTGCCCGCTGTCTCCGACAGCGATCTGGTCGCCGGTTTCGGTTCCTGGCGCAGCGCGTGCACCCGACTCAAAGCCGACGCAGTCTGGGGGCCGACCTGCGCTGCGGCGGCGAATGTGCCGCAAAGCGCCGCCGAGATTCGTGCATTCCTCAAGCAGAATCTCGATGTCTACGGCCTGCGCGCCGAGAACGACAACCCCAACGGTCTGATCACCGGCTACTACGAACCGGTGTACCCCGGCAGCCTGACGCCAACCGCAACGGCGAACGTGCCGGTGTATGGCGTGCCGGAAGACATGATCATCGTCTCGCTCGACAGCATCTACCCGGAATTGAAAGGCAAGCGCCTGCGCGGCCGCCTCGAAGGACGCGTGCTCAAGCCTTACGACGACGCGGCGACCATTGAATCCAATGGCGTGAAAGCGCCAGTGGTCGCCTATCTGACTGATCCGATGAACCTGCAATTTCTGCAGATCCAGGGCTCGGGCCGGATTCAGACCGAGGACGGCAAACAGCTGCGCATTGCCTACGCCGATCAGAACGGCCACCCGTACCGACCGATCGGTCGCTGGCTGGTCGAGCAAGGCGAGCTGAAGAAAGAAGACGTGACCATGACCGCGATCAGCAACTGGGCCAAGGCCAACCCCACGCGCATTCCGCAACTGCTGGCCAGCAACCCGAGCTACGTGTTCTTCACCCGCAACCCGGACAGCAACGAAGGCCCGCGCGGCTCGCTGAACGTGCCGTTGACCGCCGGCTACAGCGCGGCAGTGGATCGCAAAGTAATTCCGTTGGGCAGTCTGTTATGGCTGTCGACCACCAAACCGGATGGCACCCCACTGGTGCGCCCGGTCGCGGCGCAGGACACCGGCGGCGCGATTGCCGGCGAGGTGCGCGCGGATCTGTTCTGGGGCACCGGCGATGCGGCCGGGCAACTGGCCGGGGACATGAAACAGCAGGGGCAGATCTGGATGCTCTGGCCTAAAGGAAAAGAGTTGCCGCAAGTGCCGCAGGTGGCTGACAAACCCTAAAAGCATAAGATCGCAGCCTTCGGCAGCTCCTACAGGAGTATGCATTCCTCTGTAGGAGCTGCCGCAGGCTGCGATCTTTTGAGCCTGCTTTCAGATGGACACAAAGAAAAACGAAGCAATCAGCCCCATCCCGATAAACCACACCACCGAACGCAGTGCAGCCCAGTCAGCCAGGTAGCAAATGATGTACAGCAGGCGGCTGGTGATAAACAGCACGGCCAGCACATTGACCGTCACCAGCTCCGCAGTGCCGACCAGATGCGCAACGATCACCGCAGCGGCAAACGCGGGCGTTACTTCAAAGCTGTTCAGTTGCGCGGCGTGGGCGCGACGGGCGACGCCATCGACGCTGTCGAGAAAGTCCCGTGGATCGTAATTGTCCTTGAGGCGGAAACCGCCGGTGGCCTTCGCCACGATCGTGCACACGTACGGCAGGAAAATCGCGATCAACACACACCACAGAGCCACTGTCATAACGTCGTCCTTTTTTCGATTGGAGAAATTGGCGAGCGGTCAGAACTTCATCACCAGCATGCCGATCAGCACCTGCCCACAGGCTAAGAGCAGCGCCCGGCCGAAAGGTTCTTTCAGCTGGATATAACACGGCAATTCCAGTGAGCCGTCGATTAGTCAGATTATTGATTCGCCATGTGTCAGCAGCTGTTTATACTGCAACCCACCACGCCGTACTCAGCTGCACACCAAAAACTCCAATAAAAGCTGCCTGCTCCGCTTTCTTCGAAAACGGTCGCTGGCACGCGTATGCCTGATCAAAGCGTCAAGACTACCGACAGAGACCTTGCGCATGCCCCTCGCTTTACTTGCACTCGCCGTTGCCGCATTCGGCATCGGCACCACCGAATTCGTCATCATGGGCCTGCTGCCCGACGTTGCCCGCGATCTGGCGGTGAGCATTCCTCATGCCGGGCTGCTGATCACCGGTTACGCCCTGGGCGTGGTGTTCGGCGCACCGATCCTGGCGATCGGCACCGCCAATATGCCGCGCAAAGCGACACTGCTGGGCATGACGCTGATGTTCATCCTCGGCAACGTGCTCTGCGCGCTCGCGCCGAACTACGCGACGCTGATGGCGGCGCGCGTGGTCACGGCGCTGTGTCATGGCGCGTTTTTCGGCATTGGCTCGGTGGTTGCCGCCGGCCTGGTTGCGCCGAACAAACGCGCGCAAGCCATTGCCATGATGTTCACCGGCCTGACCCTGGCCAACGTGCTCGGCGTGCCACTCGGCACAGCGCTGGGCCAATACGCTGGCTGGCGCTCGACCTTCTGGGCGGTGTCGGTGATCGGCATTGTGGCGGCGTTGGCGCAATGGTTGTGGTTGCCCAAACACATCGCGATGGACAAGGCCAATCTCGCCAGCGAATTCAAAGTGCTGGGCAAGGCCAACGTCTTGTTGGCGCTGGGCATGAGCGTGCTGGCCTCGACCAGCCTGTTCAGCGTGTTCACGTATATCGCACCGATCCTGCAAGACATCACTGGCGTCAGCCCCCACGGCGTGACGGTGATGCTGCTGTTGTTCGGCGTCGGCCTGACAGCGGGCAGCATGCTCGGCGGGCGTCTGGCCGATAGCCGCTTGCTGCCGTCACTGGTCGGCGTGGCACTGGCAGTTGTGGTGATTCTGGCGGCGTTCAGCCAGACCAGCCGTGCGGTGATTCCGGCGGCGATCACCTTGGTGCTATGGGGGATTTTCGCCTTTGCGCTGTGCCCGATTCTGCAGCTGCTGATCATCGATCAGGCGCATGAAGCGCCGAACCTCGGTTCGACGCTGAACCAGAGCGCGTTCAATCTGGGCAACGCAGCAGGTGCCTGGATTGGCGGGCTGGTGGTGGCCAGCGGCGCGGATCTGGCGGATCTGCCGTGGACCGGGGCGCTGGTCGGCGTGCTGACGGTGCTGACGGCGCTGTTGTTCATTTACCTGCAACGTCGGCAGGCGAGTGCGGTCAATGTGTCTGGCTGAGACCTCTATTTATCCCCCTTGGGCTGCGCAGCAGCCCCAAAACCTTCAATCGGGTTTTGTCAGGAATAATCGATAAACCGGATTGCGACGGCTTCGCCGCCGAGCGGGGATAAATCCCCTCGCCACAATGAACTGTGGTGTGTCCCATGTCGCTGTTCGCCCATCAAACCCCTGCGTCCAACCTCCGGTCGCGCTCCATTCACCCCTCATCCAAAGGACCCCGGATGCTTGAACTTGTCGCCGCTTTCATCTGCCTCACCACCCTCCTGACCTTCGTCAATTTCCGCTTTATCGGCCTGCCGCCGACCATCGGCGTGATGGTTACCGCCCTGCTGTTCTCACTGCTCCTGCAAGGCCTCAGCGTCCTCGGCTTTCCCGGCCTCGAAGACCGCGTGCAGCAACTGATCGGCCAGATCGATTTCGGCGATCTGCTGATGAACTGGATGCTCTCGTTCCTGCTTTTCGCCGGCGCCCTGCACGTCAACCTCAATGATTTGCGTAGCTACCGCTGGCCGATCGGCCTGCTGGCGACCTTCGGCGTGTTGATCGCCACCGTGGTGATCGGCAGCCTGGCCTTCTACATTTTTGCCCTGTTCGGCTGGCACGTGAGTTTCCTCTACTGCCTGTTGTTCGGCGCGCTGATCTCACCGACCGACCCGATTGCGGTACTCGGCGTGTTGCGTACCGCCAACGCTTCGAAGCCACTGAAAACCACCATCGTCGGCGAATCACTGTTCAACGACGGCACGGCGGTGGTGGTCTTCACCGTGCTGCTGGGCATCGCGCAACTGGGCGAAACCCCGACCGTCAGCGCCACGGCCATGCTCTTCGTCCATGAGGCGATTGGTGGTGTGTTGTTCGGCGGACTGATTGGTTATCTGGTCTATCGGATGATCAAAAGCGTCGAGCAGCATCAGATCACCGTGATGCTGACCCTGGCCCTGGTGATCGGTGGCTCGGCGATGTCCACCGAGTTGCACGTCTCGGCGCCGATTGCGATGGTGGTGGCCGGTCTGATCATCGGCAACCTCGGGCGCAATCTGGCGATGAACGACATGACCCGTCGCTATCTGGACGGTTTCTGGGAGCTGCTCGATGACATGCTCAACGCTTTGCTGTTCGCGCTGATCGGCATGGAGTTGTTGCTGCTGCCGTTCAACTGGCTGCACATGGCCGCCGCAGGTCTGCTGGCGGTGGCGATTCTGTTGTCGCGCCTGCTTACCGTGGCGCCGGCGATCCTGCTGCTGCGGCGCTGGCGCT
Organism: Pseudomonas sp. 1L-E-NC-VB-C3; assembly: GCF_057291535.1. Taxonomy (NCBI): domain Bacteria; kingdom Pseudomonadati; phylum Pseudomonadota; class Gammaproteobacteria; order Pseudomonadales; family Pseudomonadaceae; genus Pseudomonas; species Pseudomonas sp. 1L-E-NC-VB-C3. The sequence continues at coordinate 194,057 of NZ_JBXAWD010000001.1, forward strand.
CAGTGCCGGCCGGCACGATCCGCATCCTCACTTGGGGCGGTTTGCGCGGCGGTGTTTCGGTGGCACTGGCGCTGGCCCTACCGCTGGGCCCGGAGCGCGATCTGCTGCTGAGCATCACCTACATCGTCGTGCTGTCGTCGATCCTGCTGCAGGGCCTGACCATCGGCAAACTGGTCAAGCACGCGACGCGCAACGAGCCGGCGAGCGTGGCTGAGCCAGCTCACCATTGATCATTTCTTGATCGACTGCGGATCGGGCTTAACAGCCTGATCCGCAGATTCCTTCGGCGCACCGCTTTCGCTGCGAATCTGCGCATGGCTGATCAGCGCGAAGATAAAGCTGCCGCCGATGATATTTCCTGCCAGCGTCGGCCCGGCGAACACCGCCCAGAAATCACTCCACGGCAACTCGCCGGCAAACACCAGATAGGACACTTCCGCCGATCCGACGACGATATGGGTGAAGTCGCCCAGCGCCATGAAGTAGGTAATGAGGATAATGATCCACATCTTCGCGCTCTCCATGGAGGGGATCATCCAGACCATGGTGGCGATCATCCAGCCGGAGACGATGCCCTTGGCGAACATCTGACTGGCGCTGTGTTCCATGACCTTGCGGCCGATCTCGAGGAAGGCGACGTCGGTCTTGCTGTCGAAAATCGGCAGTTCCAGCATCACGTAGGCGACCAGAATCGTCCCGCAGAGGTTGCCGACCAGTACCACTGTCCACAGACGGATCAGTCGCAGAAAATTCTTCAGCGTCGGCTTGGTCATCACCGGCAGCACGGCGGTCAGGGTGTTTTCGGTGAACAGTTGCTGGCGCGCGAGGATCACCGCGAGGAAACCGGCGCAGTAGCCGAAGCTGGCGATCACCTTGAATTCGTCGCCGTCGGGCAGGCGCGAATTGAGCAGGCCCATGCCCATCAGGGACAGGCCCATGGTCAATCCTGCCGCCAGCGCCGACCACCACAGCGCGGCAATGCTGCGCTCCAGTTCCTGGTCGCCCTGGGTGCGGATGATTTCATGCAGAACGGCCGCGCGCGGCGGCTGGCTCTTCTCGACTTCGTGCTGCTCCTTGGCCGAGAGGTCGGGGGTCTTTTCGCTGGTGGGGGTGGTCATGGCGTGGCAACCGGTGGGGGGGATGTAGCTACGACCGTTGCGCTTCATGGCTGTTCAGTGGGCAGGCGAATCTCCGCTGAATTGGCAACCGCTTTCGCGAGCAGGCTCGCTCCCACAAGGATCACGCTGTACCTGTGGGAGCGAGCCTGCTCGCGAAGAATGCGCCGCCGATCTTATTGAACGGCTTCGTCATCCTTGAACTGGTCTTTCACATATCTGATCTCGGTCCGCCCGTGCGGCGCCGGCAGGCCGTCTTCGCCGAGATTGACGAACACCATTTTCTCGACGGTGAGGATGCTCTTGCGGGTGATCTTGTTGCGCACTTCGCAGGTCAGGGTGATCGAGGTGCGGCCGAATTCGGTGGCGGTGATGCCCAGTTCGATGATGTCGCCCTGGCGCGAGGCGCTGACGAAGTTGATTTCCGAGATGTACTTGGTCACCACGCGCTGGTTGCCCAGTTGCACGATGGCGTAGATCGCCGCTTCTTCATCGATCCAGCGCAGCAGGCTGCCGCCGAACAGGGTGCCGTTGGGGTTGAGGTCTTCGGGTTTAACCCATTTGCGGGTGTGGAAATTCATGTTCACTCCTGAGCGCTTGCCGAAAGATGCGCCCATCTTGGCAGACTGATCAGTCAGGCTCCAGGCAGCTGCGACTATGGTCGCCATTGGCGATCTTCATCTGGCCGACAGAAACCCTTTGGAAGATCAGCCCGGGCGGCTATAATCGCCCCCGTTTCAAAAAACGGTAACGTTCATTGGCTACCGTTTTCCCGCCACCTGTCCGAGGGGCGCTGCAGCAGGTTCGACCTGTCAGGCTCGGATGGGGCGTTGACCGGCTCACGCCGGACACTAAACGCACAACGGCGCCCATTCGCATACATTACGAATGGAGGCTCTTCATGAGCGCTGTCAACACGCCTGCCGATTTTACCGATTACAAAGTTGCCGACATGTCCCTGGCTGCCTGGGGCCGTCGCGAAACCATCATCGCCGAATCGGAAATGCCTGCCCTGATGGGTCTGCGCCGCAAATACGCTGCCGAGCAGCCGCTCAAGGGCGCGAAAATCCTCGGCTGCATCCACATGACCATTCAGACCGCCGTGCTGATCGAAACCCTGGTTGCCCTGGGTGCCGAAGTACGCTGGTCGTCCTGCAACATTTTCTCCACTCAGGATCAGGCCGCTGCCGCTATCGCTGCCGCCGGTATCCCGGTGTTCGCCTGGAAAGGCGAGACTGAAGAAGAGTACGAGTGGTGCCTGGAGCAGACCATCCTCAAGGATGGCCAGCCATGGGACGCCAACATGATCCTCGACGACGGCGGCGACCTGACCGAGCTGCTGCACAAGAAATACCCGCAAGTGCTGGATCGCGTTCACGGCGTGACCGAAGAAACCACCACTGGCGTACACCGTCTGCTGGACATGCTGGCCAAGGGCGAGCTGAAGATCCCGGCGATCAACGTCAACGACTCGGTGACCAAGTCCAAGAACGACAACAAGTACGGCTGCCGTCACAGCCTGAACGATGCGATCAAGCGCGGCACCGACCACCTGCTGTCCGGCAAGCAAGCGCTGGTCATCGGTTACGGTGACGTGGGCAAGGGCTCGGCCCAGTCGCTGCGTCAGGAAGGCATGATCGTTAAAGTCTCCGAAGTTGACCCGATCTGCGCCATGCAAGCGTGCATGGACGGTTTCGAACTGGTGTCGCCGTTCATCGACGGTATCAACGACGGTTCCGAAGCGAGCATCGACAAAGCGCTGCTGGGCAAGATCGACCTGATCGTGACCACCACCGGTAACGTCAATGTTTGCGACGCGAACATGCTCAAAGCGCTGAAGAAGCGCGCCGTGGTCTGCAACATCGGTCACTTCGACAACGAAATCGACACCGCGTTCATGCGCAAGAACTGGGCATGGGAAGAAGTGAAGCCACAGGTGCACAAGGTTCACCGCACCGGTGCCGGCAGCTTCGATCCACAGAACGACGATTACCTGATCCTGCTGGCCGAAGGCCGTCTGGTGAACCTGGGCAACGCCACCGGTCACCCGAGCCGCATCATGGACGGTTCGTTCGCCAACCAGGTACTGGCACAGATCTTCCTGTTCGGCCAGAAGTACGCCGACCTGTCGCCAGCGCAGAAAGCCGAGCGTCTGACCGTTGAAGTGCTGCCGAAGAAACTCGACGAAGAAGTGGCCCTGGAAATGGTTCGCGGCTTCGGCGGCGTGGTCACCCAACTGACCAAGCAACAGGCTGACTACATCGGCGTCACCGTCGAAGGCCCGTTCAAGCCGCACGCCTACCGCTACTAACAGGCGCTGAAAGCTCGCTCTCCCTGTGGGAGCGAGCTTGCTCGCGAAGGCGGCTTATCATTCAACATCCGTGTTGTCTGACCCAGCTCTTTCGCGAGCAGGCTCGCTCCCACACCGGATTGCAGCGTCTCGAAGGTACTTGTTTCCAAGGGTATGACCATGTCCCAAGACCGTCGCTACAGCTTCGAGTTTTTCCCGACCAAGACCGATGCCGGGCAAGAAAAGCTGCTTGCCACTGCCCGTCAGTTGGCCACCTACAATCCTGATTTCTTTTCCTGCACCTACGGCGCTGGCGGTTCGACCCGTGATCGCACGCTCAACACCGTGTTGCAGCTGGAAAGCGAAGTCAAAGTACCCGCCGCACCGCACCTGTCGTGCGTCGGTGACAGCAAGGACGACCTGCGCGGCCTGCTGAACGAATACAAGGCTGCCGGCATCAAGCGCATCGTTGCCCTGCGTGGCGACCTGCCGTCCGGCATGGGCATGACCAGCGGTGAGCTGCGTCACGCCAATGAACTGGTGGAATTCATTCGTGAAGAAACCGCCGATCATTTCCACATCGAAGTCGCGGCTTACCCGGAGATGCATCCGCAAGCACGCAACTACGAAGACGATCTCGCCAACTTCGTGCGCAAGGCAAAGGCCGGTGCCGACAGCGCGATCACCCAGTACTTCTTCAACGCCGACAGCTACTTCTACTTCGTCGACCGTTTGCAGGCGCTGGGCGTGGATCTGCCGATCGTGCCGGGGATCATGCCGATCACCAACTACAGCAAACTCGCGCGCTTCTCCGATGCCTGCGGTGCGGAAATCCCGCGCTGGATCCGCAAGCAGCTGGAAGCCTACGGCGATGACACGCGAAGCATTCAAAGCTTTGGCGAACAAGTCGTCAGCGAAATGTGCGAACGCCTGCTGCAGGGCGGCGCACCGGGGCTGCACTTCTACTCGATGAACCAGGCCGAACCTAGCCTGGCCATCTGGAACAACCTCAAGCTGCCGCGCTGAAGGTTTTCCATGCGATAAAAAAGGCCCTCACCGGGCCTTTTCACTGAAAAGCACAAATGGAATATTGTCGTCGATGATCTGCGCGCAAACAAAAACACGCCCTCAACTGGTCTATCTGGTTTTCGGTGCCGAGACTTACCATCAGGAAGCTGTTTTCAGCATCGCCAGTGCTCTGGCGTGGTTGCGCGAGACACCGGATGCCCCGATCGATATCCAGGTCTTCAGCGACAATCCGCAACCCTATGCACATCTCCCCGTACGCGTTCGCCCGCTGGACGCCGAAACGCGCCAGAAATGGAGCGAGCCCCACGGTTATCATTTCCGCATCAAACATGTCGCTTTGCGCTCGGTACTTGAAGAGCATGAAACGGCGCTGTTGATCGACACCGACACGTTCTTCCACTGCTCGCCGCTCAAACTGTTCGAGCGGGTACAGCCCGGCACCCTGCTGTGCAATGACTACTACGCCCGCTATGGCGACAACAAGATGAGCCTGCTCTACCGCACGCTGTCGGCCACACTGCTGGACAAAGGTCTGACTGACGATCACATGCGCCTGCTCAACTCCGGCGTCATCGGCTTGCACCGCCAGGACGCTCACGTGCTCGACCGCTCCATCGCTTTGATCGATGAGCTGTTCCCGTCGGCACAGGGCGCCTACACCCTCGAAGAGTTCTGCCTGTCAGTGGCCGCCTACCGCACGCTGGACGTCAACAAGTGCCCGGATCTGATTCACCATTACTGGAGCCGCAAGCACCTGTTCAGGGCCAAGGTTCAGGCCTGGGTCGCCAAACATGGCGACAACCCGACCGGCGAGGCTGCACTGGACGACACCCGACGTGTATCACCGCAACTGCCTCGACCACCGCGACTGCAGCGGATGTTCTACAAGCTCGTCACGTTGCTGCTGCCGGCACATCTGCGTCAGTTCATTCGCGAAATCCTTTACGGCTGCTATGAACATCCCAACGAGTTCGATCAGGCGTGTGCAGCGGTCTGGTGGGACAAGGCACTGGAAAACCAGCAGCAACGCATCGGCAAGCCGGTTTGCAGGCACTTGCTCAGGGACTGGTTCAGTCGCGGCCTGGTCAAGCGGATCCTTGGTTCGCGTCACGCGAAGGTCCACCAACACCTGCTGAAAACCGCAAGCAAATAAGGCCATCGCGGCCATTGCGCCCGGGGTCTGCGCGAAACATGCATGCCAGAGCTTCTCATCAGGCGTTTCGCGTACTAACCTCAGGCCATGCCCCTTATTGCCCAACTGCTGAGCGTTATTCTTCTGACTTGCCTGAGCGTCGCCGCTCGGGGGGAGAAGTTGCGTATTGTCACCGAGCCGTGGGCGCCTTACGTCTACGAACAGGGTGGTAAAAACCTCGGTCTTGACTACGAAACCACCGCCATCGTGTTCCAGCGCCTGGGCATTGAAGTGGAATGGCAGTTCCTGCCGTGGAAGCGCTGCCTGTCGATGCTCGAGACGGGTCAAGCCGACGGTGCGCTGGACATCTTTCACAGCGCCGAACGCGACGCCACTCTGCTCTACCCCAGCGAACCGCTGTCCGACGTCGAATTCGTGATGTTCTACGCCAACGAGCGGCCGCATCCATTCAACACCCTCGAACAACTCAAAGGCCTGACCATCGGCACCTCGCCGGGTTATCTGTACAGCCCTGACTTCAGCCAGTCGGACCTGTTTACCCGTGAGCCGGCGCCAACTCATGAAGCCAATTTCGGCAAACTGGTGCGCGGGCGGATCGACCTGCTGATTACCGATCGCCGCGTCGGTCAGCATTTGCTCGATGAGCTGAATATTCGCGATCTGATCACGGAAAACCCGACGGTTATCAGCCGTCAGAGCCAGTTTCTTGCGGTTCGGCGCAATGCCGGTATGGACTTGCTGGTGCAGCGTTTCGGCGCCGAGCTCAAGCGTTTCAAGCGCGAACCGGCCTACGCCGAGCTCAGCGCGCGCTATGGTGCCGCACCTGTTGAGGGCGCACCAATGCGCTCGGCCACGGCCGGCGGCAAAACCGTTGAGCAGCAGGAAAGCAGCGCGCAGTGATTGCTCTGTTATACTCCGGCGTTCCCGCCAGGCTCACGCCCGGACGCCCGGAACCGTAACAGGCCTCTCGACCCGCTACAGCGCAGCTTCCAGCCCGCGCGAGCGCTCCTGACGTGCCTTCGGAACCGCCGCTGGACCGGACGGGATTGCGTCCTCTTAAACGTGATTCGCGCCAGGCAAGACTCCCATTGGGCCAAGCCCTAACTAAAACAGGATTACTCATGTCCTTTGCTTCCCTCGGTCTCTCCGAGGCTTTAGTCCGTGCCATCGAAGATGCGGGCTATACCGAGCCTACTCCGGTGCAACAGCGGGCCATTCCCGCCGTGTTGCAAGGTCGCGACCTGATGGTGGCGGCTCAGACAGGTACCGGTAAAACCGGCGGCTTCGCCCTCCCGATTCTGGAGCGGTTGTTCCCCAACGGTCACCCGGACAAATCCCAGCGTCACGGCCCGCGCCAACCGCGCGTGCTGGTCCTGACCCCGACCCGCGAACTCGCGGCCCAGGTGCACGAGAGCTTCAAGATCTACGCCCGTGACCTGAAATTCGTCAGCGCCTGCATCTTCGGCGGCGTCGGCATGAACCCGCAGGTCCAGGCCATGTCCCGTGGCGTCGACGTTCTCGTCGCCTGCCCGGGTCGCTTGCTCGACCTCGCCGGCCAGGGCAGCGTCGATCTGTCCCACGTGGAAATTCTCGTTCTCGACGAAGCCGACCGCATGCTCGACATGGGTTTTGTCCACGACGTGAAGAAAGTCCTCGCGCGTCTGCCGGCCAAGCGTCAGAACCTGCTGTTCTCGGCGACCTTCTCCAAAGACATCACCGACCTCGCCGGCAAGCTGCTGCACAACCCGGAACGCATCGAAGTGACGCCGCCAAACACCACGGTCGAGCGCATCGAACAACGCGTGTTCCGCCTGCCGGCCAGCCACAAGCGTGCGCTGCTGGCGCACCTGATCACCGCCGGCGCGTGGGAACAGGTACTGGTTTTTACCCGCACCAAGCACGGCGCCAACCGTCTCGCTGAATACCTGGACAAACACGGCCTGCCGGCTGTGGCGATCCACGGTAACAAGAGCCAGAACGCGCGCACCAAAGCCCTGGCCGACTTCAAGGCCGGCGAAGTACGCATTCTGGTTGCCACCGACATCGCTGCCCGTGGCCTGGACATCGATCAGTTGCCGCATGTGGTCAACTTCGAGCTGCCGAACGTCGATGAAGACTACGTACACCGTATCGGCCGTACCGGCCGCGCCGGTCGTTCGGGCGAGGCGATCTCGCTGGTCGCGCCGGACGAAGAAAAACTGCTGAAAAGCATCGAGCGCATGACCAAGCAGAAGATTGCCGACGGCGATCTGATGGGCTTCGACTCCAGCACCATCGAAGCCGAGAAGCCGGAAGCCCGCGAGCGTCCGGACATCCGCAACCCGCGCAATTCCCGTGGCCCGCGTGGCGACGGTCCGAATGGCGGCGGTGGTGGTGGTCGCAAGGACAAAGGCAAAGACAAGGGCAAGGAAAAACCGGCCGGTGAACGTGGCGAGCGCCCTGCCCGTCAGCAGAAACCGCGCGAAGGCACCCCGAGCCGCGAACAGCGCCCGAGCCAGCCACCGCGTGCAGCAGCTGACCGTGCCCCGGACGAGTTCCTCGACGACGATATCGATAACTTCGGTAACCGCGTCGACTACGTGCCGAAAGCCGCTCCTGCCGGCGGCCGTGGCCGTCGTCCGGGTGCACCGGCGCAAGGCGCTGGCGCACCACGCGGTGGCCAGCCTCAGGGTCGCCAGAACGGTCCGCGCAACAGCAACGGCTCGAGCACCGGGACGCCACCAGCCAAACGCAGCGGCCCGCGCAATGGCGCACCGCGTGACGGTCAGGGTCGTCGCGACGAATCCGCGCCGCGCAATCGCCGCCCGGCCCGTGACGATCAGCCTCGCAGCGAACCGGCCGTGCAGAATCCGCGCAGCAACGGTCCGAAGATCATGCACAAGGAATCGAAAGCCGACCGCTTCCCGACGCCTGAGCAACTCGATCAACTGCCAAGCCGCCCGCGTGGCGAGAAACCAGCACTGCTGACCCGCAATCGCTGAGTTTCATACCGTCATGAAAAATGCCCCGACTCGAAAGAGCCGGGGCATTTTTTTACCTCGATTATCTCTGCCACACCGCAATACCCCTTTGGGAGCGAGCCTGCTCGCGAAGGCGGCGGGTCAGCGGCATCTATGCCGATTGACACACCGCTTTCACGAGCAGGCTCGCTCCCACAAGGAATAGCGTGTTGTGGCAAAAAAAACGCCCCCGGCCTTTCGACCGTGGGCGTTTTCATGTGGCGGCGAAGTTATTTCGCTTTCACACCTTCGAACGAAACATACAGCTCGACCGCGTCGGACTTCGGACCGAGGTCTTTCTGCTTGCCGAAATCGGAGCGCTTGATGGTGGTGGTGCCTTCGAAGCCGGCACGGTAGCCGCCCCATGGATCCTTGCCTTCGCCCAGGAAGGTGGCCTTGACGACAACTGGCTTGGTTACGCCCAGCAGGGTCAGGTCGCCGGTCACGTCAGCGGTGTTGGCACCGGTGGACTTGACGCTGGTGGATACGAAAGTAGCCTTGCCGAACTTGCTGGCGTTGAGGAAGTCAGCGCTGGCGATGTGCTTGTCGCGCTCGGCGTGGTTGGTGAACACGCTGGCAGTGTTGACGTTGAACTCGATCTTGCTGTCTTCAGGCTTGGCAGCGTCGAAGCTGAACTTGCCGTCGATGTCCTTGAAGGTACCGGTGATGTAGCTGTAGCCCAGGTGGCTGATCTTGAAGTCGACGAAGGCGTGCTGGCCTTCCTTGTCTACTACATAGTCAGCAGCCATTACGTTGGCGGACAGCACGGCCGAACCGATTGCCAGAGCGGCCAGAGTCTTTTTCAACATGCTTTCTTTTCCTTTGAGTCGAGGTTGAATTTCAGGCTTTGCGACCGAGCATTCGAGTGAGGGTCGCATCACGATCGATAAAGTGGTGCTTCAATGCTGCCAACGCATGGAGACCGGAAAAAATTACCAGTGCCCACGCCAGCCACAGATGAATCACCCCAGCGGTATCTGCCTGATCCGGTAGTCCGGAGAGCAGAGCAGGGACTTCAAACAGGCCAAACACCGGGATCCCGACACCGTCTGCGGTGGAAATCAGGTAACCGGCAATCATCACAGCGAACAGCGCCAGATACAGAAACCCGTGGCCGAATTTAGCGCCGATACGGGTCATGCGGCTGTAGCTTTGCAGCGTTGGCGGCGGTGGGCTGATGAAGCGCCACAGCACCCGCAACACCATCACACCAAGCAGCACCAGACCGATGCTCTTGTGCAGATCCGGCGCGTCTTTGCGCCAAGTGCTGTAGTAATCCAGCCCAACCATCCACAGGCCCAGCGCAAACAGCCCGAAGACCGCCAGCGCCACGCCCCAGTGCATGAAGATGCTGACCCAACCATAGCGCGAAGAAGAGTTACGTAGCTGCATTGCCCAAATCCTGTGAGAACTGCGAACCAAGACTAGCGAGTTATCTATCGAATTAAAGCGGAAAATTTTGCTTTGAAATATCGATAAATACGATCAAGAGTCTGCGAGCGAGGTGTTAAGGAAGGATTAAAGGCGATTCCTGCGTGGAGCGCTTGTACAGATGACGGGGGCTGCATTGACCATCGTCATCTATGCACACGCAGACGGCGAAACTCGACCCTGATAACTATGTACCGCTGATGCGCAATTCAAACCTGCTCGAATGATGCTTCTTTTCATTATTCAAACAGGCACGAAAACATGGCTCTGCGATATACGCCCTTTCAAGCAAGTGGTTCTTCTGTACTGCCGCCCAATCAAACGATGTCTGCGGGCCAATTCCTGCAATCCGAGAACGGTCGATTTCGTCTGATGCTGCAAAGCGACGGGAACCTCGTGCTCAAGGACGGTGAGGCGATCATCTGGATCGCCGACGCCAATCAACCTTACAGCGCAACTTTGCACCCGAAGAAGATGCGCGAGCCGCTGCAGTTTGTGATCAGCAACAGCGGCTTTCTTTATGACCCCTCCAGGCGACGATTATGGATCGCGGAAAGCACGCACAGCACCGACAAGTCGCTTTGGTACAACACATACATGACTGTGCAGGACGATGGAAACCTGGTGATTTACGACCAGCGCACGGGCAGTCTGCGCTGGGCGCGTTTCGGTTTCATTCCCGGGCGCCTGCGCAAACCCAAGCAAAAGTGGCTGAGGAAACTGCCGAACGGGACAGAATTCTTCAAGTGGGAGTTTTGACTGACCAGCCATTCATGGCCGATCAGTTATGGAGTACTGCCGGCGGTTGCAGGCATTCGGCACTGTAGGGGTCTATTTGGCACTTGTGCGCCAGTTCAGAACCATAGCCGCCGGGGAAAAATTGCCCGCTGCTACATCCGGAAAGTGCAATCAAAACCAGTATCGCGATAAGCGTTTTCATAGCATGCCTCCAATTTTTTCCAGCATAAAATTGGCGCGCTGGCAGCGGCTATCACCTCATTCCGAGCATCTTGTGGGAAGGCTCCGGTACGCCGGTAAGTCCCGTAACCGGATGACGAAGGACTGAAATGCGGGGCAAAAAAAAACGCGACCCGAGGGTCGCGTTTTCATGTGAACAAAGCCTTACTGCGCCTTGGTCTCGGTCGTTGCAGCAGGCTTGGCCGCTGGCTTCTTCGCCGGTTCAGCCTTCTTCGCCGCCGGTTTGGCCGCCGGCTTTTTCGTTTCGGTTTTTGCCGCCGGTTTCTTCGCCGCTGGCTTGGCCGCTGGCTTGGCCGCTGCTTTTTTCGCCGGCTCGGCTTTCACCGGGGCCGCTGGTTTCGGTGCTTCCACCGGCGCTGGCGCAGGTGCCGGGGTCGGTGCAGGCGCTGGAGCGGCCGGAGCAGGTGCTGGCTCTGGCGCTTTCACAGGCTCTGGCTTCTTCTCGTCATCCGAACCGCCGAACAGGTTGCTGAAGAAGTTGCCCTTCTTCGCCGCTACCGCACCCGCCGCGCCTGCCGCAGCTGCAGCCGGAACCACTTTGGCCGGTTCGAACGACTTGCCTGCCGCCAGATCTTCAACCTGGCTAGCCGCGCGCTGGCCGGTGCGCAGTGCGCCTTCCAAGGTGCCCGGGTACAAGGTGTCGGTGTGTTCGCCGGCGAACGCTACGCGTTGCAGCGGACGTTCCCACAGGCGCCAGAACTTGCTGATCTGCCCCGGGCCGTAAGCCAGGTAGGCGCCGCCCATCGACGGATCGGTGCTGTAGCGACGGATTTCATAACCGGTGAACGAGCCACGGGCCTGTGGGTAAAACGCGTGCAGACGGATCAGCACCTGATCGACCATCTGCTTGTCGCCGAACGCCTGCATCACACGGGCGTTATCGCCGGACAGGTTGATCACCACGTTGGCGCCGCCCTTCAGTGCCGGTTCGATCCAGAGCATGCCCAGACCGGTATTGCTGTAGATCTCGCCGGACATGCGCGATTTGCTTTCCCACACTGGCGTCTTGAACTTCAGCATGATCTGGTCGCGCCAGCCGTAGTTGGTGCCTTTGATCGCCGCCAGATGCTGGGCATCCAGCGCAGGGGTCAGGGCGATCTTGTTCAGCGCACGCAGCGGTACCGCCAGCACAACGTAGTCGGCCTGATAGCCGACGCTGCCGACTTTGACGGTCACACCGTCCTTGTCCTGGATGATGGCCGAGACCGGCGAGCTGGTCTTGATGGTCTTGATCTGTTTGACGAAGGCCTGGGCCAGGACCTGGCTGCCGCCGACCAGACGCGAGGCGCGCAGGTCGCGGTCGGAAACGCCGCGATAAACGCGGTTCTGCTGAGCGAAATACAGCAGCGACAGACGCGAAGGTTCGTCGTAGTGGGTGCGAATGTCCTGGTTGATCAACTGACGCGCGGTGGCCGGCAGGTTCTGCTTGTCGAGCCAACTCGATACGGTGATCTGGTCCAGTGCATGCAGGGTGGCGGTCGCCGCCGGGTTCTGCGGGTCGTCGATCGAGCGCGCCAGATCGTCGAGGGTTTTCTGGTAGCGCTTGAGCGCATCGGCGGTGGCTGGCTGCTTGGTGGCCAGATCAGCGGCGGAGAAATAATCGCCGTCGATCAGATAACCCGGGGTACGCACGAATTCCGGCGCCGGCGTGGTGCCGAGCTTGAAGGTCGACACGTACTTGTTCAGCACCGGCTGAGTCTTGTCGTTGCCGATCCACTCGCTGGTGGCCATGCCCGAGCGGCCGCCCAGGCTCGGTTTGGCTTCCAGCAGGGTGACCTGCCAGCCTTTGTTCTGCAGTTCGTAAGCAGCGGTCAGACCCGAGAGGCCGCCGCCGATCACGATTGCGGTTTTATCCTTGGCCAGCGCCGTAACGCTGAACAGCCCCAACATCACCAGCGCACAGGCGCGCAGCCAACCGACAGACATTCAGCGAACTCCGGAAAAACATGTGGGAAAAAGCAGTTTTGCGAGTCAGACGACTCAAAGAACCGCGAAGAATACGTTAGCCATCAAAACGCCGCCAGCGACGTCTATCGGCTCAGACAAAGTAGTTCAATCGACACAATGGGTTGTTCCCGCGCGATGCATTGCATAGGCTTGCGCGATTGTTCGCCCGCGCCTGACGCGAGCCGCCTCGAGGAGACTGTAAATGGGCCTGAATAACCAGTGGATGCAACGCGATCTCGCGGTGTTGTGGCATCCCTGCACCCAGATGAAAGACCACGAACAGCTGCCGCTGATCCCGATCAAGCGCGGCGAAGGCGTCTGGCTCGAAGACTTCGAAGGCAAGCGCTACCTCGACGCAGTCAGTTCCTGGTGGGTCAACGTGTTCGGCCACGCCAACCCGCGCATCAACCAGCGCATCAAGGATCAGGTCGATCAACTCGAACATGTGATTCTTGCCGGTTTCAGCCATCAGCCGGTGATCGAGCTGTCCGAGCGCTTGGTGAAGATGACCCCGCAAGGCCTGAACCGGGTGTTCTACGCCGATAACGGCTCGTCCTGCATCGAAGTCGCGCTGAAGATGAGCTTTCACTACTGGCTCAATCGCGGCCAGCCGAACAAAAAGCGCTTCGTCACCCTGACCAACAGCTATCACGGCGAGACCATGGCGGCGATGGCGGTCGGCGATGTGCCGCTGTTCACCGAGACCTACAAAGCGCTGCTGATGGACACCATCAAAGTGCCGAGCCCGGATTGCTACGGCCGGCCCGACGGCATGAGCTGGGAAGAACACTCACGCAATATGTTCGCGGCCATGGAACAGACGCTGGCAGAGAATCATGACAGCGTCGCGGCAGTGATCGTCGAGCCGTTGATTCAGGGCGCGGGCGGCATGCGCATGTATCACCCGGTCTACCTCAAGCTGTTGCGCGAGGCCTGCGACCGTTACGGCGTGCACCTGATCCACGACGAAATCGCCGTCGGCTTCGGCCGCACCGGAACGATGTTCGCCTGCGAACAGGCCGGCATCCGCCCGGACTTCCTCTGCCTGTCGAAAGCCCTCACCGGCGGCTACCTGCCGCTGGCCGCGTGCCTGACCACCGACGAGGTCTACAGCGCCTTCTACGACGACTACCCGACCCTGCGCGCCTTCCTCCACTCGCACAGCTACACCGGCAACCCGCTGGCCTGCGCGGCGGCATTGGCGACCCTGGATATCTTCGAGCAGGACAACGTCATCGAGAACAACAAAGCCTTGGCTCAGCGCATGGCCTCGGCGACTGCGCATCTGGTGGATCACCCGAACGTCTCCGAAGTGCGCCAGACCGGCATGGTCCTGGCCATCGAGATGGTCGAGGATAAAGCCACGAAAGAGGCCTACCCTTGGCAGGAGCGTCGTGGCTTGAAGGTTTTCCAGCATGCACTGGAACGTGGTGCGTTGTTGCGGCCGCTGGGCAGCGTGGTGTATTTCCTGCCGCCGTATGTGATCACCCCGGAGCAGATCGACTTTCTGGCCGAAGTGGCCAGTGAAGGTATTGATATTGCTACGCGTGACAGCGTCAGTGTTGCGGTGCCGAAAGACTTCCATCCCGGCTTCCGCGATCCGGGCTGATCTATTTCACTTAAGCTTCAGCGGTGAACGGACTACCGTCATCGCTGGCAAGCCAGCTCCCACAGGTCCTGCGCAAGTCCTTGTGGGAGCTGGCTTGCCAGCGATAGGGCCGCCAGACTTTTACACTTTTTACAGAGACCCCGCATGAGACTGTCCCGCTTCTTTATCGACGCCCCGCTGAGCACTGGCGAACACGAACTGCCGGAGGCCCAGGCGCATTACATCAGCCGCGTCCTGCGCATGGCCGAAGGCGATGCGGTGCAGTTGTTCGACGGTTCCGGCCATGAGTTTCGCGGATCGCTCGTCGAAGTCGGCAAGAAGCGCGTGGTCGTGCAGATCGACGAGCAGTTCGCCGGGCAAATCGAATCGCCGCTGCAGATCCACCTCGGCCAGGGCCTGTCCCGGGGCGAGCGCATGGACTGGGCGATTCAGAAAGCCACTGAACTCGGCGTGACGCAAATCACCCCGATCTTCAGCGAACGCTGCGAAGTGCGGCTCAAGGACGAACGCGCCGACAAGCGCTTGCTGCATTGGCGCCAAGTGGCAATCAGTGCCTGCGAACAGTGCGGGCGTTCACGGGTGCCAGTGATTCATCCACCAGTGTTGCTGGCGGACTGGCTCAAGCAGACCGAAGCCGAATTGAAACTGGTGCTGCATCCGGTCGCAGAACCGCTGGTCAGCCATGCCAAACCGGCGACGCTGGCGTTTCTGATCGGACCGGAAGGTGGGTTGACGGATGGCGAAGTCGAGCAGGCCAAAGGCAACGGTTTCCACGCTGCCCGCCTCGGCCCGCGCGTGTTGCGCACCGAGACCGCGCCGGTGGTGGCGTTGGCGGTGGCCCAGCAACTGTGGGGTGACTTCTAAGGCCCCTTCGCGAGCAGGCTCGCTCCCACATTGGATCTAGGGTGTTCACAAAACCAGAGTTCACTGAAGATTTATTGTGGGAGCGAGCCTGCTCGCGAAAGCGGTGTTTCATTCAACGAAGGTGTTGGCTGACCTGACGCCTTCGCGAGCAGGCTCGCTCCCACAGGGATTGCATTTACAGGACGTAAAACAGAATCGCCACAAAGTGCAGCAGACTTCCCGCGATCACAAACAGATGCCAGATGCCATGGGCATGCCGCAGGCGGTGATCCAGGGCAAAGAAGATAATCCCCACCGTATACAAAACCCCGCCCGACGCCAGCCAGGCAAACCCGGCCGTGCCCAGTGCGGCAATCAGCGGTTTGACTGCGACCAGCACGATCCAGCCCATCACCGCGTAAATCACGATCGACAGAATGCGTGCCTCTGAGCGTGGTTTGATCTCTTGCAGGATGCCGATCAGCGCCAGCCCCCAGACAATCCCGAACAGCGTCCAGCCCCAAGGCCCGCGTAACGTCACCAGGCAGAACGGCGTGTAGCTGCCGGCGATCAGCAGGTAGATCGAAAAATGGTCGACCTTCTTCATGATCGCTTTCTTGCGCCCGCGCACGCTGTGGTACACGGTCGAGGCGCTGTAGAGCACCAGCAAAGTGAAGGCGTAAATGGCTACGCTGACGATCTTCCACGGACTGCCGTCGAGGCTGGCAATCACCAGCATCCACACGCCGCCGATAAACGCGGCGATGGCCCCGACCAGATGGGTCCAGGCGTTGAGTTTTTCCCCGTGATACATGTATTGCTCACCTCACATTCGTTACCGCAGCGCGCAAGGCTCGGGCCTTGAGCGTAAAAGCGCAATGTTTCTGTTCAACCTCGCCTGCGCGGCCCGCAGGAATTGGGCACAATCGGCCGATGCCAAAAAGAGTCCGCGCCATGCTGATCGACGAAGAATTGACCCTGAAAAAACTCGAGGTGTTCCTCGCCTTCATGCGCACCGGCAACCTCGCCCGCGCCGCCGCTGAACTGCAGACCAGCAACGTCAGCGTGCACCGCGCCATTCACTCTTTGGAAAACGCCCTGCGCTGCCCGCTGTTCAAACACGAAGGGCGCAACCTGACGCCGCTGGAAAGCGCTTATGTGCTGGAAGAACGTGCGCAGAAGCTGATCAACGACGTCGTCGACAGCGTGCGCCTGACCCGCGAAGCCGCCGGATTCTCCGCCGAGCGTTTCAAGCTCGGCTCGCTGTATTCGCTGACGGTGAAAACCGTGCCGCAGCTGATCATGGGCCTGAAGATCCGCCGCAGCGAACTCAACATCGACCTGATCCTCGGCTCGAACATCGACCTGCTCTACAAGCTGAAAAACATGGAAGTCGACGCGATTCTGGTGTCGCTGGACGACAGCATCAACGACCCCGATTGCGAACAGATTGCGCTGTTCTCCGACGACATCTTCCTCGCCACCCCGGCGGATTCAAAATTCGCTCAGCGCAGTGAAGTCGATCTGGCGGAAGTGCGCGATGAAACCTTCATCACCCTGACCCAGGGCTTCGCCACGCATCAGGACGGTGTGCGGGTATTCAAGCAAGCGGGGTTCGAGCCGAAGGTGGCGATGCAAGTCAATGACATCTTCACCCTGCTGAGCATGGTCAGCTCAGGGGTGGGGTACGCCTTGTTGCCGGGGCGGATTGCGGCGGTGTACGAGAATCGGGTGAAGCTGATTCCGTTGCAGGAGAAGTACCGGTTGCAGCAGCACATTGGCGTGGTGTTTCTCAAGGCCAAGGAGCGTGACCCGAATTTGCTGGCGTTGTTGGCGGAGTGTCGGATGTATGCCAATCGGCAGGCTGGGGTTTAGATCAAGATCAAAATCAAGAGCTACCCCCTCACCCCAGCCCTCTCCCCCAAGGGGTAGAGGGGGAAAGGGAGCAGATCGGGGGCTTTTTCAGAACCTGAGTTCGACTTAGAAATTTCAGGTCGATGTATAACGCCAAAACAACTCGGTCAGTCCCCTCTCCCTCCGGGAGAGGGTTAGGGTGAGGGCAGCTTAAATTGACTAACCCATCAATCCGCGCATCGCCAGAAACAACAGCGAAGGCCCCAGCAGACACCCGAGCGCGGTGTAGAACGCCGCCGTCAGGCAACCGTACGGCACCAGCTTCGGATCGGTGGCCGCCAAGCCTCCGGCAACACCGCTGGAGGTGCCCATCAAACCGCCGAAAATTACCGCACTGCGCGGGTTGTTGAGGCCGATCATCGGCGCCACGAAGGGTGTCATCACCATCACCAGAATCGCCTTGATCAGCCCCGCCGCAATCGACAGCGCCATCACCTCTGAACTGGCACCAATCGCCGCGCCGGTCACCGGGCCGACAATGTAAGTCACGGCACCCGCGCCAATGGTGGTCAGGCTCACCGCATCGGTGTAGCCGAACGCCATCGCCACGCCGACGCCGGCGACGAACGAGGTGCCAACGCCGACAAACAGCGCCAGCACACCGACGAATCCGGCCCGTTTGAGCTCATCGACACTGACGCCAAACGCCGTCGCCACAATCGCGAAATCCCGCAGCATCGCACCGCCGAGCAGGCCGATGCCGGACAGCAGCGGAATATCCACCACGCCCTTCTGCCCACCGGTCAGCGCGCCGCCGATATACGACAGCACCAGCCCGAGCAGAATGGCGATCGCCGAACCGTGCAGACGGCCCTTGGTGAAAGTGTTGGACATCCAGTAGGACACCCACATGGTCAGGCCGACAATCAAAAAGCCGCTGATCAAACCGTAGCCGGTGATCACTTTCATCATTGATTCGTACATGGCGATTACCCCGCAGTCTTGGCTGGAGCAATCGGCGTCTCTTGCTTGTTGCCCATGCGCGTCAGCACCGGCACCAGAGCAAAGGCGATCACTACGGCGAGGGTGCCGGCGAGAATCGCCATCGGCCCGCCCTTCAGCGCACCGTAGACATTCTGCTGTGCGGCCATGGCGACCACGATGGGGATGTAGATCGCGCTCCAGAACTCCACGCCCTGCTCGGTCTTGCCCTTGAGCCAGCCGCTCTTGTAGAGATAGCTGCCCAGGCCGATCAACAGCAGCATCGCAATACCGACACCGCCGACGTTGGCCGGCACGCCGATCAGCTTGCCGAGCAATTCACCGACCCAGATACCGACCAGCGTGCAAAAGGCGAGAAACGCCACACCGTAAATAATCATTGTTGTAGTCCTCAAAGTGCATCGTCGAATGTTGTTTTTGTTGTTCGAAGCTTGAGTCGCGGCGGTTTTAGAGTTGGCGGCCACCCTCCTCGCGCAACAGCGCTTGCAGGGTGTCTAGGCGGGCACTGTCGAAGGCAGTGACGGTGCCCTGCTCGAACACCCGGCGCGCCAGCCCGGTCAGCACCGCACCGGGCGGCAGTTCGATCTGTAGACGTACGCCGCGCTCGTAGGCGCTTTGCACGGTGCCGCGCCAGTCCACCACGCGGCACATGTTGAAAGCGAGGTCATCGCGCAGCGCTTCGACTTTGCTCACAGGGCGGGCGCGGCTGCCGCTGAGATAGCCGATCCGTGGCGTTTTAAGTTCGACCCTGGCGAAGGCTTCGGCAAGCGCCTGCGCCGGTTTTTCCAGCAATGGGCAGTGCGACGGCACGCTCACCGCCAGCCGTTTCGCCACTCCGGCACCACGACCGCGCGCCAGTTCGGCCACTGCTTGCATGGCCTTGTCGCTGCCGGCAATCACCACTTGGGTATCGGCGTTGATGTTGGCCAGATACACCGGCGCATCTTCGCTGTGCACTTGCGCCAGCAGGGTTTCGACGGTGGATAACTGCAAGCCGATGATCGCGGTCATGCCGTAGCCCTGTGGATAAGCCTGTTGCATCAGCTCACCGCGCAGGCTGACCAGATGCAGCGCATCGCTGAAGCTCAATGCCCCCGCCACCACTGCCGCCGGGTAGGCCCCGATGGACAGGCCGGCGACGTAATCCGCAGTCAGTTCATCCTGCAATAACTGCCGCGAAGCAGCGACACCGGCGATCAGCAGGCACAACTGAACCGCTCGTGTCGTGCGCAATGCTTCGGCTGAATCCAGCAGCGCAACATCTTCGCCCAGTACATCACTGGCCTCGACCAGCGTTTCCCTTGGCAAACGCTGGAGCATGCCCGCTTGCTGCGCGCCCTGGCCGGGAAACACCAGCAGACTGCTCACGCTGCCTGCTCCTGCGGGTTCCACGGATCCGTCACCAGACAAGCCTGATAAGCATTTTTCAGCAGCACTCGGGACGAACCGTTGGCCCATTCACGCAGCGCCACCGCGCCGAATGGCGTCTGCAATTGCATGTCGACTCGGCACACAGTCTGATCAAATAGCGCGACCAGTTCGCGCGCCTGATCACGGCCGATCATCTGCGGCGCACGCAGAATCAGATCGAGATCACTGGCCGCATGCATCGCTGCAAAACCACTGGCCAATTCAAACCCGACACTGCCGCTGACACCCCAGACCCAACGGCAGTCATCGAGCATCGGCCGCAGTTGTTTGAGCGCCTGCATCACCGGCAGATCTCGCTCACACTCAACATGACAAAGGGCTTCGGGACTGACCCGACAGGCAATCGAATCCAGCGCCATAAACGCCGCCAGCCGCTGCTCGCGCAACACACCGCGCACACCGACCGCGACCTGACCTTCCTCGCTCAAGGCCCGGCGCACCACCACCGGTTGCCCGGCCGCCAGCGCCGCGATCGCCCACTGCGGCGCATCCGCCGGCAACTGCGCCGGGGTCATGCCCCAGAGCAGATCGTGGGCCAGGGGCAGGTTCACCACTGCGCCCTCAGCAGTTCGCGGACGCGGCTGGAGGCGGCACGATTACTCGCACCAAGGCGCCCTTTCAAATCACTGCTGGCCACGTCGTTGATCGCTTGCTTGAGGCACTCACTCACGCGCGTCAGATCTTCCGCCGTCGGTTGTTCGATCTGCTGCACCGAGAGGGTTTCCCAGAGCAGGCCGAGGCTGGCGTAGCTGTCGATGTCGTAGGCCATGGGCGGCACGCTGGCGGCCAGCGCTTCCAGTTCCTCGACACTGCGCAAGGTCACCCGCGCCGCCGAGGCTTTGCCCATCGCGTGGACCATCACGCCGGGATCGCGCAAAGCAATCAGGCGATTGGCCTGATAACCGTGGGCGAGAAATGCACCCGACATGGCCTTGCCCACCAGCAGCGCAATCACCGGATGCCCGGCCAGACGCGCACGGGCATAACCGTCCGCCGCGCCGGCCAGGGCCTGATGAATGCCGAGG
The DNA here is from genome assembly GCF_057291535.1 of Pseudomonas sp. 1L-E-NC-VB-C3. Taxonomy (NCBI): domain Bacteria; kingdom Pseudomonadati; phylum Pseudomonadota; class Gammaproteobacteria; order Pseudomonadales; family Pseudomonadaceae; genus Pseudomonas; species Pseudomonas sp. 1L-E-NC-VB-C3. The sequence continues at coordinate 214,763 of NZ_JBXAWD010000001.1, forward strand.
GCTTCTTCGCGGCGGCCATACGCTTGGCTCGGCACATCGACTATGGCAATGATCGGGCGCTTCTGCGCGCTGTCGCGGTCGGCGCTGATCGCGTCATCCACAGCCTTGGCCAGCCCCCAGCCTTCGAGCAAACCGACTTCGCCATTGCGGGCGCGGGGAAAACGATTGCCCGGGTCGCCGACCACCGCGATAAACCTGCCGAGCTCAGCGTCGGCCACTTTCAACGACGGCGGCAAACCTTCGACGACACTGGCGCCAGCGCTGAGCGCATTGAACCAGTGCAAACCGCGCAATGAACAACCGCTCATGAGCGCTCTCCTTGATACAGATCGCGAACCACCGACGGTTCGATTTGCTGGTCAGTGTTCAGCTTGCCGAGGCGTTGCAGGAACCACTCGGCGCGCTGACTGCGCGGCTGTGCCGGCAGGCCTTGCTGGAGCAGTTGGCCGACCTGCTGACGAATCTGCGCCACATCATCGCCGACATAACGGTCCACCAGCCCCGTGTTGAAACGCTGCTCGCCGCCGGTCAGGCTCCAGATGAAGGGCCGGTCGCGGGAGTCGTATTCCTCGATCCCGGCTTCCTGCTCGATCACCTGCGGGCCGTTCAGACCGAGGCGTGCTTCCTGAGTCACCAGCAAATAACTGCACAGCGCCGCAGCAATCGACATGCCGCCGAAGCAACCGACACTGCCGGCGACCACGCCGACCACCGGTTGGTATTGCTGCAAATCGACAATCGCCGCGTGAATATCGGCAATCGCCGCCAGCCCTAGATTGGCTTCCTGCAAGCGCACGCCGCCGGTTTCCAGCAGCAACACGGCGCGGGTGGGGATGCCGTTGCGGTTGTCTTCGGCGGCCAGTTCCAGCGCACCGGCAATCTTCGCCCCGCCGACTTCACCAAGGCTGCCGCCCTGAAACGCACCTTCAATCGCCGCAATGACCACCGGCAAACCGTCGAGACTGCCCTTGGCGATGATCACGCCGTCGTCGGCTTGCGGCACTACGCCCTGGCGCTCGAGCCACGGCGACATGACCCGTTGAAACGGATCGAGCAGTTCGCGAAAGGTCCCGGCGTCGAGCAAGGCTTGCGCCCGCTGCCGTGCGCCAAGTTCGACGAAGCTGTGTTTGTTGAGCAACGCTGCGCTGTCAGTCATGGCCGATCTCCTCGAAACCCTGTTCCAGACGCAAGCGCACCACCCCCGGTGTCGCGCCGAAATCGTGGATATCGATGGCCATCGCCGGCGGCGTGGTGCCGTCGAACATCCGCGCAAACAGGTGTTGCCAGCGCTGCTGCGCGCCGTTGACCGAGGTCTGCACGTTGATCGTCAGCTTGCCGGCCAGACCCGGTTCGATCAGCACTTCCAGATCACCCGAGCCGACACAACCGACCAGCGCCCGCCCGCGTGGCGGCTGCCCGGCGGGGAATTCAAACGATAGGCTTTCCATCAAAACGCTCCCTGAACAATGCCGTCGCGCTCGATGCGATCGAGCAGCAGCGTGGCCGCGAGCAAGTCAGCGGCGCCACCGGGCGAGGCATTCAATGCGATGAGTTGTTGATCCAGTTCGTGCAGGCGACGACGACCGCTCAGGCTGGCGCTGCCGCCGGCATCGAGCACCGCTTGCGCGCCGGCCTGCATGGCGTGCAGGCCCGGTTCGCCGGCGCGGTAAAGCACGCAGGTGTCGGCCAGCTCGGTCATGATCGCCAGCAACGCATCGAGCCGGGCGTTCTGTTCGCCGTGACCGTTGGCGCGGCTTTTATGCAGTTGCGGCAGGCCGCGTTGCACCACGGACGGGAAGCCGAGTTGCGCTTCTTCCCGAGCGCCACGTGCGCCGTAACGCTGGGCGACTTGTGCGCCGTGGCTGAGCGGTGTCGGTGCGTAGCGGTCGTCGAGCAGTGCCAGGCGTGCGGCACACAGGGCGATGGATTTCGGTTGCAGCGCGGCGGCCGTCACCAACAGCCCCAATGCCCAGATCGCACCGCGATGGGTGTTGACGCCGTTGGTGGTCACGAGCATGGCTTGCTCGCCTTCACGACCGATGCGGCCAATCGCTTCGCGCAACGGCACACCGACTTCACCGGTCTCCAGCGCGGCCTCGGCCATTTCCTTGAATGCCGGCCACAAGGCCAGCGCCGACGCGTGCATCAGGCCCAGGTGCAGATCGGTGTGTGCGCCGTTGCCACGACGGTCGACCAGCGCCGGTTTCGGCGACAGATCGGCTTCGTCGATCAGCGCGTCCACCGCCAGATCGGCCAGGCGTTCGGCCAGGGACAGCGGTTTCGCTTGCAGGTTGAATGCGTGCATTACCAGCTCCTGAATTTGGCGGGCGGGTTGTACAGGCCACCGGACCACTCGACCAGATCGGCGACGCTTTTCGCCGCGAGCAATTCGCGCGTGGCGTCGGTGCGGCGGATGCCGAGGTCTTCGGGCAAGGCGATCAGGCCTTCGCGGCGCATGCGTTCGGTGTCTTTCGGGTTGTGCCGCAGGCCGATGGCGGTAACCCCGGCAACCGCTGCGATCATCGCCTGGCGCTCTTCCAGCGAGCGCGCCTTGTACAGGTAGGCGATGCCTTCTTCGGTGAGCAGGTGGGTGACGTCGTCGCCGTAGATCATGATCGGCGCCAGCGGCATGCCGCTTTTCTTCGCCACCTCCACGGCGTCGAGGGTTTCGACGAAGGTCGGTTTGCCGCCCTCCTGGAAGGTCTCGACCATTTGCACCACGAGTTTCTTGCCACGTTCGAGCATCGGTTGCGGCCCATCGGCGTGGCGCATGTCCAGCCACGCCGGGGTGCCGTGACGGCGGCCGCGCGGGTCGTGACCCATGTTCGGCGCACCACCGAAACCGGCGAGACGGCCTCGGGTGACGGTCGAGGAATGGCCGTCGCCGTCGACTTGCAGCGTCGCGCCGATGAACAGGTCCACCGCGTATTGCCCGGCCAGTTGGCAGACCATGCGGTTGGAGCGCAGCGACCCGTCGCGGCCGGTGAAGAACACATCCGGCCGAGCGGCGATGTAGTTTTCCATGCCCAGTTCGGTACCGAAGCAATGCACGCTCTCGACCCAGCCGCTTTCAATCGCCGGGATCAGCGTCGGGTGCGGATTGAGCGTCCAGTTGCGGCAGATTTTGCCTTTCAGGCCGAGGGATTCGCCGTAGGTCGGCAGGATCAGTTCGATGGCGGCGGTGTTGAAACCGATGCCGTGGTTGAGCGACTGCACGTTGTGTTTTTCGTAGATCCCGCGAATCGCCATCATCGCCATCAGCACGTGCACAGGCTTGATGTGCCGTGGGTCGCGGGTGAACAGCGGTTCGATGTAGAACGGCTTGTCGGCGACCACGACGAAATCGACCCATGAAGCGGGAATGTCCACGCGGGGCAGTTCGCTGACGTCATCGACCAATTGGTTGACCTGAACGATAACGATGCCGTCGCTGAACGCCGCCGGTTCGATCAGCGCCGGGGTGTCTTCGGTGCTCGGGCCGGTGTAGATGTTGCCGGCGCGGTCGGCCATGAAACCGGCCGAGAGCACAACGTTGGGGATCAGGTCCACGACGAGGCGGGCGTAGAGTTCGATGTACGTGTGAATGGCGCCGACTTCGAGCAAGCCATCTTCGAGCAATTGGCTGATGCGCAGGCTCTGGGTGCCGGCGAAGGAGAAATCGAGCTTGCGGGCGATGCCGCGTTCGAACAGATCAAGGTGCTCGGAGCGGCCGACGCTGGGCATGATCATGTGCAGATCGTGGAGCTTGGCCGGGTCGGCCTTGGCCAGCGAACGCGAGAGGAAATCCGCCTGCTTCTGGTTGTTGCCCTCCAGCACCACGCGGTCGCCGGGGTGGATCAGCGCTTCGAGCGCGGCGACGATCTTGTCGCTAGGCAACACCGCGCCATCGGCGAGCCCGCGCACCTTGTCGAGCCGGCGCTGCTTTTCGTCACGCCGCCGCGTCCAGCGCGAGTCGGGGGAAATTGTTGTTGTCATGCTCACTCCACGGGGTTCGCTGTCGTGGAGCCAAGTTAGGCGTGTGTGGTGAGGGCATCAATCAAGCTGGGTGGTGAATCATTACGCTGAGCGTAACGTTCAAAAGCTACCCTCACCCTAGCCCTCTCCCGGAGGGAGAGGGGACTGATTGAGGGATGCTTGGGAATGACGCTGACCTGAACCCGTTGTAGTGAATCCATAATCGACTCGGTCATTCAGGTCGACGTAGGACGCGAGACACCTCGGTCGGCTCCCTCTCCCTTTGGGAGAGGGCTGGGGTGAGGGGCTTTTGATCGTTCCCACGCTCTCCGTGGGAATGCCTCTACGGACGCTCCGCGTTCGGCTCTTGATGGGACGCGGAGCGTCCCGGGCTGCATTTCCACGCGGAGCGTGGGAACGATCAGTCAAGCCTTGGATCAGCGGGCCAATCCCGCATCCACCAGTAACTGCTCCAGCCCCAACAAATCCGGCACCTTCGCCACCTGCTCGCCGACCTGCACCGCCGCCTGCTCCAGCGCACACAACGGCACATCCACGTAACTCAACTGACTGTCCAGCTTGTACGACCGAGGAATCCCCTGCACCAACAGGGCGATGAATCTCAGCTGCGGCAAGCCGCCCAAGGCATTCAGAATGACGATCCGCGCCCGTTCGCCGATGACGATTTTCTGCCCGCAGGCCGATTCGAAACTGATCAGCGGAATCTGCCGCTCACGCCACGTCACCCGGCCCAGGTACCACGGCGGCGTGTCGAGATCGAAGGCGCTGGCCTGGTAGTCGATCAGCTCGGCAATGGCGACATTGGGCAGGATCAGGTTGCGATCGGCCAGCGGCAGCAGCAGCCCGGTGAGCTGGCTGGTGCGCGGGTTATGCCGGTGCTCATGCATGTTTCTTGCTCCACTGGGCGATGCTCTCCAGCAACACCGATTCCTGATACGGCTTGCCGAGGTAGTCATTGACGCCGATGGCCATGGCGCGGTCGCGGTGTTTCTGCCCGGTGCGCGAGGTGATCATGATGATCGGCAAGTGGCACAGGCGTTCGTCGGCGCGCACCTGAGTGGCGACTTCGAAGCCGTCCATGCGCGGCATTTCGATGTCGAGCAGCATCAGGTCGGGCATGTGCTCTTCGAGGAGCAGCATCGCATCGACGCCGTCCTTGGCGGTCAGCACGTTCATGCCGTGACGCTCGAGCAAACGGCTGGTGACCTTGCGCACCGTCACCGAGTCATCGACGACCATGATCAGCAACGGCTTGTGCGGTTCGCTGTCGATGTCCGTGCGCGCCGGCTCTTGCGCCAGGCGCGCCTGCATCGCCCGGATCGGTGCGAGCAGATCCAGAATCAGCACCACCCGGCCATCGCCGAGAATCGTCGCCCCCGACACGCCCTGCACCGCCGCGAACTGCGGGCCGAGGCTCTTGACCACGATCTCGCGGGTGCCGGCCATGGAGTCGACCAGCACCGCAACATGGCGGTCGTTGCAATGCACCAGCAGCACCGGCAACGGCAGGTTCTGCCCGAGCAGTTTTGGCCGTGGCGCAGTCTTCAACAGCTCGCCGAGATAGCACAGCTCATACCGCTGGCCGCCGTATTGATAGCTCGGTGGATCGTGACGGAAATGCCCTTCCAGATCATTCGGCAACACGCGCACGATGCCTTCGATGGTGTTCAGCGGAATCGCGTACTGATCCTCGCCGCACTGCACCATCAGTGCGCGGTTGACCGACACGGTGAACGGCAGGCGAATGCGGAAATGCACGCCCTGCCCCGGCACCGAATCGATACTCATGCTGCCGCCGAGCTGACGCACCTCTTCGTGGACTACGTCCATGCCGACGCCACGCCCGGAAATCTGGGTGATCTTTTCCGCCGTGGAGAAACCCGGCTGGAGGATGAACTGCAACACGTCGCGGTCGCTGATCTCGGCGTCGGGCGCCAGCAAGCCGCGTTTGATCGCCTTGCGCCGCACGGCTTCCAGCGGCACCCCGGCGCCGTCGTCGCGGATGTCGAAAACGATGTCACCGCCTTCGCGGGACAGATCAAGGGTGATCTGCCCTTGCGCCGGTTTGCCTGCCGCCAGCCGCACATCGGCGGGTTCGAGGCCATGGTCGACGGCGTTGCGCAGCATGTGTTCCAGCGGCGCGGCCATGCGTTCCAGCACATTGCGATCCATCTCGCCATCGGCATTGCCGACGACAAAAGCGACATCCTTGCCCAGCTCTTCGGCGACCTGACGAACGATGCGTTTCAGACGCGGCACCATGCGTTCGAACGGCACCATGCGCGTGCGCATCAGGCCTTCCTGCAATTCGGTGTTGATCCGCCCCTGTTGCTGCAACAGGTTCTCCGCATCGTGATTGCGGCGGTCGAGGGTTTCCTTGAGGTCGAGCAGGTCCGAGGCGGATTCGAACAGCGCCCGCGACAGTTGCTGAAGCTGCGAATGGCGGTCCATTTCCAGCGGATCGAAGTCTTCATAACCGAGGCGTTCGCCATCGACTTGCTGGCGGCTGAGAATGCGCCCCTGGGTTTCGGTGTCGAGGCGGCGCAACTGATCGCGCATGCGCTCGATGGTGGTTTCCATCTCGTTGAGAGCAATCTGCGCATCGTTGACCTGCTGCTCGATTCGCCCACGAAAGATCGAGGTTTCCCCGGCCAGATTGACCAGCTCATCGAGCAGTTCGGACGAGACCTTGACCATGTCCGCGCCAGCATCGGCGCTCGGCGGCGCGGCCTCGGGCTTGATGACTGGAGCTGGCGCTGGCGGCGCTTCAACCTGCACCGGGTGACTGAAATTCTGGATCGCATTGATCAGCCGATCGGCCGGTGGGCACGGCTGCCCGGCACGCACACCATCGAGCATTTGCGCCAGTCGGTCATGGCCGCGCTGCACCAGCGCGAACAGTTCGGCAGACGGTTGCAGCGCACCGCTAGAGAGGCTTTCGTAGAGAAATTCCAGCTCGTGGGCGAGGTCGCCGATCGGGCCGATTTCGACCATGCGCGCGCCGCCCTTGAGGGTGTGCAGATCGCGCAGCAGGGTTTCGATTTCCTGACGGTTACCCGGCTCGGCCTGCCAGCGCAACAGCGCGGCGCCGGAGCTTTCGATGATGTCGAAACCTTCTTCGAGGAAGATTTCCAACAGTTCCGGATCATGCCCGGCGTTGTCGTGTTCGACCGCTGCGGGGGCAGATTCGCTGGCGGCCTGGCCCTGACGCAATTGACGGATCGCGTCGATCAGATCCTGCGCCGGGGTCAGCGCTTGATGCGCTTGCAGTTGCTCCAGCATCAGCGCCAAACGCTCGTGACTTTGCTGGAGCAAACCTTCGAGCACGACGCTGTGGCTGTAACGCCGATCGACCAGCCCTTCGTAGAGGTTTTCCAGCTCCTGGGCAAGGTCGCCGACGGCCTCGACTTCGGCCATGCGCGCGCCGCCCTTCAGCGTGTGCAAGTCGCGCTGCAATGACGACAGCGGCGCGGCGTTGTCCGGATCCTTGCGCCAGCGCTGCAAGGCTTGCCCGGCGCTGTCGAGAATGTCCACCGCCTCTTCGAGGAAGATTTCCACGATCTCGTCGTCAGGCTCGAGGGCGGCAACCGATTGCTGCAATTGCGCGGTGGCGCTGCCCAGTTCGCGAATATCCAGGGTGCGACTGCCGTCGCTGCGGATCAGGCCCATCGCCGCCGGGTCGAGGCCTTCGTCGAGCAGTTCCTGCAAGGCGCGAATCCGCTCCGGTTGCGGGGTGATCTCCTGGCCGGCGGCGAGTTCGTCGAGCATGTTGATCAGCGCTTCGTGGGCCAGTTGCGCTTCGTGAAAAAACCGCTCACTGACCGCCAGGCTGCTTTCTTCCACCGCGCCATACAGGTCGAGCAAAGCTTCGCAGAGGCCATCGACCGGAAGCAGATCGGCAAGGTGCGCGCCCTCGCCCAGAGTGGTCAGCTCATCGAGCAAGGCGCTGAGTTCCTGGCGCTCGCCGGGGTGTTGCTGCCAGCGCTGCAAGAGGTTTTCGGCGTCGAGGAGGATGTCCATGCCCTGGGCGAGGAAGTTGTTGATCAGTTGCGGATCGCGCTTGAGGCGCAGGCCGCTGTCAGCGCCATCGGAGCTGGCTTGCAGGCGCTCGGCGAGCAGCGCCTCGGTGCGTTTGATCAGCGACTGCGCACCGACAATCGGCGCCAGCGGATCGTGTTTGAGCTGACGCAGGCCGACGCGGAACAAGCCCTCGGCTTCGAGCAGCAATTCGACCTCGTCCAGATCCAGCGGCAACTGATGCGCCTTGAACTCGCGGGCCAGTTGATCCAGTGAAGCCGCCAGTTCGGCCATCGGCAATACGCCGGCCATCGAGGCACTGCCCTTGAGCGTGTGCAGCGCCCGTTGCAGTTCGTCGCTGGCCGGCAACGGCACCTGTTCGGCGGCCTGATCGAGGAAACGGTTGAGGCTGGCGAGGTGGGTTTCGGCTTCTTTGCGGAAGATTTCCAGCAGCAGCGGATCAAGCGCGGCGACGTCGTCGGTGTCTTCGGCAGCCAGCGGCTCATCGCCTTTGGCCAACGCGTGGGCGCGGGCGGCGAGTTGGTCGACATCGCTGCGTTGGCGCTGACGCTGGGTGGCGAATTCGTTGATCAGCTCGGGCAGCAGCAACAGCGTGTCGCCGAGCAACTGGCGCAGCACTGCGCCGGGCTCGACGCTTTGTTCGAGCACGCGGTTGAGCAGGTTTTCCACGGCCCAGGCCAGTTCGCCAAGGACCAACGCGCGGACCATGCGCCCGCTGCCCTTCAAGGTATGGAAGGCCCGACGCAGCTCAATCAGGGCGGCGCGGTCCTGGGGATTGGCGGTCCAGCGCGGCAGGTATTCGTGGAGGACCGCGAGGACTTCGTCGGTCTCTTCGAGGAATACTTCGCGCAGTTCATCGTCGACCGGTTCTTCATCGGTCGGCGGCGGCATCAGGCTGTCAGGGGTGTTGCGCGCCGGCGGGTTGAGCGCCGACACCGGGCTGGCCAGCACCTCGGCGAGCGACTGCACGACGTCAGGGTCGTCAAGGGTTTGCAGATCCTGCATGAGCTGCGCTTCGCTGGGGCTGAGCACCTCATCGAGCACCGGCACTTGCGCTTCGCCGGGCTGCTCGTTGGCAAAGAAGCCGAGGCTGGCAAGGCTGTTTTGCGCGACATCGAGCAGATGCTCGGCGGGCGCCTGCGGGTCGTCGCTCAGGCGTTCGAGGTAATACTCCAGGCTGCTGATCACATCGGCCAGATGATCGAGTTGTTCCCAGCCCGGTTCGTGGGCATCGAGCATCAAATGCTCGCGAATGAAACCGTTGCAGGCCTCGACCAGACTCGCCGCGCGGGCCAGCGGAATCATCGCCAGCGCTCCGCGCACCTGCGTCAGCAGTTCGGGCAGCGGTTGCAGATGCTGGCGGTCCCAATCGGCGTCGATGTAGTCGACGATCATGTCCTTGGCCTGTTGCAGGCAGATGCGCGCTTCCTTGATCACGATCTGATGGATCTGCGTCAGGTCGGTGGTCGGCAGGCGCGCGTCTTCGGCGCTTTGCGTCTCCACCGTGCCAACCATGCCGGCCAGCGTCGCTTCGACGTAGAGCAAGGCCCCGGCGACGTCCATGAGAATGGCGTCGTTCGGTTCGCGCTGACCTTGGGCGAGGCTGAGCACCACTGCCAGTTGGTCGATGATGACTTTGCGCGGCTGGCCGAAACCCAGCACCGCGAGGGTGTCGGCGATCTGCCGCAGCGGTGCGAGCAGGCTGTCCAGATCCGAAGCGTGCTGGCGGTCACTGCGCACGAACAGATCGAGGCGCTCCTTGACCCGCACCAGCTCTTCGCACAGCGCCGCCAGCACCGAGCGCATGGCATCGCGGTCGGGGCCGGCGAGGCGTGCGCGTTCTTCATCGACCATCGCGCTGTCAGGCAACGCGTCGTCCAGGGAGTAGTGATCTTTCATGGTCAGCATCTGCCCGGTGGGATGTTCGGCTTTGGCAATATAGAACAACAGGCTTTTCAGCAGCTCGGCCGGCGCCGGCTGATTGAGCCCGACGATGCCCTGCTCGAGCAGGCGCTTGAGCTCTTGGTCGGCGTCCTTGAACAGGCTGCGCAGCGCCGGACTGTTGGCGATGACGCCCTCGCGCATGCCCTCGACCAATGCCGAGGCGATTTGCCACAAAGGGCTCAACGGCGCGTCGCCGCTCAGCGCTTCGAGACGGCTGAAGACTTTGGCCAGATAGCCAAGGTGCGTCTGGTCGTCCTGTTCGCGCAGCAGACCGACCAGAGCCATTTGCAGCATCTGCCGCAGTTTGCGCAGCACGTTCGGCAGATCGGGCGGTTCCAGCGCGGCGAGTGCCGCGTCGCCGAGCGGCGCCAGCTCGGGCAGTGGCGGGCTGAACAGGCTGGTTTCCGCCAACAGGCTTTCACCACGGGCGCTGCGCAGATCGTTGATCAGCGGCAACACCACCAGCGGCAGGTCGCGGCGGGCGCTCTGCACGCGGTCAAGGTAAAGCGGCAGTTGCCCCAGGGCTTGCAGCAGCAGGTGCAAGGCCTCGTCGCGGTGTGGCACGCGTTGATGTTGCAGGGCTTCGACCAGGTGTTCCATTTCTTCGGCGAGCAACGCTGCGCCGTAGAATTCGACCATCTGCAGACTGCCGTGGACCTGATGAATGTACGCCAGGCACTCGTCCAGACCGGGAAAGGCCTGCGGATCGTCAAGCACGGCTTCGATCGCCTGATGCGCCAGCCTCAGCGTTTCGGCAATTTCGCCCTTGACCCATTCCAGGGCCACGTAGTCGTGCCGATCACCCATAACCACTCCACTCACGCTTTATCTGTCGCCGCCGGCAAGGTGAATCCGGACACCGAACGACGCAGCTGACTGGCCATTTTCGCCAGGTTGCCGATGCTCTCGGCGGTGGCCGTGGACCCCGACGAGGTTTGCGAGGTGATCTGCTGGATCACATTCATTGTCAGCGAGATCTGCCCGGCCGAGGAGGTCTGCTGCTGCGCCGCGTTGGAAATGCTCTGGATCAGCGCCGCGAGGGTCTTGGACACGCCTTCGATTTCTTCCAGAGCCACACCGGCATCCTGCGCCAGTCGCGCGCCGCGCACCACTTCGGTGGTGGTCTGCTCCATGGAAATCACCGCTTCGTTGGTGTCGGCCTGAATCGCCCGCACCAAGGTTTCGATCTGCCGGGTCGCGGCGGACGAACGTTCGGCCAGCCGTTGTACTTCGTCGGCAACCACGGCAAAACCGCGCCCGGCATCACCGGCCATCGACGCCTGGATCGCCGCGTTGAGGGCGAGAATGTTGGTCTGGTCGGCGATGTCATCGATCAGGCTGACGATGTCGCCGATTTCCTGGGACGACTCGCCGAGGCGCTTGATGCGCTTGGCGGTGTCCTGAATCTGTTCGCGAATGTTGTCCATACCGTGGATGGTGTTGTGCACCACCTCGTTGCCCTTGTTGGCGATTTCCACGGAACGCTCGGCCACCGCCGACGATTCGGCAGCGTTGGCCGAGACCTGATCGATGGACTCGGCCATGTCGCTGATCGCTGTCGAGGCTTCGGAAATCTGCTGGGCCTGTTGCTCAGACGCTTGGGCCAGATGCATGGCGGTGGCCTGGGTTTCCTGCACAGCGGCGGCAACCTGGCCGGCGGTGAGGTTGATGGTGGCGACCAGATCACGCAATTGGTCGACGGAATAGTTGATCGAGTCGGCGATGGTGCCGGTGAAGTCTTCGGTCACCGAAGCGGTCACGGTGAGGTCGCCATCGGCGAGGTCTTCGATTTCGTCGAGCAGGCGCATGATCGCGTTCTGGTTGCGCTCGTTCTTCTCGGCGGTTTCACGCAACTGGCGATTGGTTTCGCGGACCATGACCAGACCGATGAGGATGATCGAGGCCAGCGCCAGCAAGCCCAGCACATAGCCGCCAATGGTGTCGGTGTTGCGCCCGCCGGCCAGATGCTCGAAACCTGTAGCAAGGTGTGAGGCTTCGTCGAGCAGGGTTTGCGACAGGGTGAAGATGTTGCTCGCCGATTCGCGCACCTTGAACAGCTCAGGCGAGGTTTCGAGGATTTCGTCCACGGAGCCGGAAACGAACTGGAACAGCTCGGAGATTTCGCTCAAACGCGCACGGGCGTCGCGGTCTTCGACCTGGCTGATTTTCAGCGCCGGGTTGCCCTGCAACATGCCGTTGAGCACCAGACCGAAACGCGCGGCATCGCGGCCAAAGGCATCGGCGGCCTGCTGCGAGTTTTCGTCACCGGCGAGCACCGTGTTGACGGCACCGAGGATGCGTTCGGCAAGCAACGATTGCCGTTGCGCCATTGCCACCTGCGCCGCCGGAGCGCCGCGCTGGAGCAGGATTTCCACGACTTTTTCGTATTCGATCTGCAACTGCGGCACGGTTTCGGCCAGCGTCGCGGCGACTTGATGCAGCGACAGCACGGTCTGTTCGCTGCTGAGGATCGCATCGGTGTTTTTCAACAGGCGCTCCCAGTCCATCTGCACCGCGCGCATTTCCGGGCGCACCGCGACGGGTGCCGGCGGCAGGCCGGTGTTCGGGTCACCCTTCTTCAGGTAGCCCCAGCGCTGGGCAAAATCGTTGCGCGCATCACTGAGCAGCTTGAACGCCGCAGCCTTGCCCGCCGCCGCTTCGGTGGCGTTCTTGGCAATGCGTTGCGAGAGCACGCGCAGTTCGCCGGCATGGCCGATGTACTGCTTGTCGTAGTTCGCCTGGGTGTTGAGGTACGCGAAGTTGGCGAACAGCAGCATGATGAACACGATCAGTGCGATAAACAGCACGATGATCTGTGCGCGACTGCGCGATGCTTCTGCCGACTTGCCTGTTTTTGCTTTTGTCATCGGTCCTCGCCTATGAAACCTGCCATGGCCCTTGTGGGAGCGAGCCTTGTGGCGAGGGGATTTATCCCCGTTCGGCTGCGAAGCAGTCGCAAAAATATCGCATGCGCTGACGGTGTCAGGCATTGCAGTTTTTGGGGCCGCTGCGCGACCCAACGGGGATAAATCCCCTCGCCACATGGCCCGCGTCCACATGGGTTCTGTTGTTCGTGCTATAGAGCCACACCCATGAACACCGGAGACCTGGCCAGTGCGAACAGGCTGAACACCCGCCAGTTCTGTTCACGGCGGAAATAGCCTTTGACGAATTCGGCCTTGGAGCCCTGGCGCTTGCTGATCGACAGAGGCTCGAAACTGTCCTGTTCGAAATGCTGCAAGCCGATGACTTCGTCGACCATTACCCCGGCGAACACGTCTTCATGTTCCACCACCAATACCCGCCGTTGTTTGCGCAGCGGCGACAGCTCATGGCCGAAGAAGCCGCACAGGTCCATGATCGGCAGCAGCCGCCCGCGCAGATTGGCGACACCCTTGACCCACGGCTTGACCCCGGGCAACTGGGTGAAGCGCGGTTCATGCAGGACTTCGCTGACTTCGCCCATCGGCGCCACATACCAATGTTCGCCGAGGCGAAAGCCGATGCCGCTCCAGCGATCCGGGCGCGCCGCTTGCGACGGCAGGTCCGCTGCCAGCAGGCGGCAGCGCTGGTCGATCTGCCAGAGCAGTTCGAACGCGGTCAGCGATTCGTTCATGATCGCGCGATCAGCCGTTGAGTACGTTGTTCAGGGTCTTGATCAGGGTGTCTTCGTCGACCGGTTTGGTCAGGTAATCCTTGGCGCCCTGGCGGGTGCCCCAGACCTTGTCGGTCTCCTGATCCTTGGTGGTGATGATGATCACCGGGATGTGCGCCGTGTCGGCATCCTTGGTCAACTGCCGGGTCGCCTGAAAACCGTTGAGGCCAGGCATGACGATGTCCATCAGCACCGCGTCGGGTTTTTCCTGACGGGCCAGGGCCACGCCGTCGGCGCCGTTCTCGGCCTTGAGCACTTCATGGCCGTGCTTTTCGAGCATGCCGGTGAGTTTGTACATTTCAGTCGGCGAATCATCGACGATCAGGATACGTGCCATGGTCTTCCCCATTTTTCTGGTCGACTGCCGGCCCGCTGGCCGAGCGTCACTGTGCGTGTCTTACTGCGGCAAAACGGCGGCGAAGCCCGGAACATGGGCCTGGATCGCGTTGAGCAGTTCTTCTTTGCTGAACGGCTTGGTCAGAAATTGATCAGAGCCGACAATCCGCCCCTTGGCCTTGTCGAACAGACCGTCCCTGGACGACAGCATGATCACCGGCGTCGCCTTGAAGGCGCTGTTGTTCTTGATCAGGGCGCAGGTCTGATAACCGTCCAGACGCGGCATCATGATGTCGACAAAGATGATCCCGGGATGGTGGTCGGCAATCTTCGCCAGCGCATCGAAACCGTCGATGGCGGTGATCACTTCGCAACCGACATTCTTCAACAATGTTTCGGCGGTGCGGCGAATCGTTTTCGAGTCGTCGATCACCATGACCTTCAAGGCGCTGGACTGCTGTTCCATAAGAGGGTTCTACCGTCGCCTTTGCGAATCAAATTGTCCGTTTTGCTGTGAATAATGGCCTGAAACCCTTGAAACCCATGGGGCGGCGCGATCTGCCAGCCTTTTTAGCACAGTCTCCAGATGCAATCTATCGACGGGTTTTTCCTTGACCCGAAACCCGCCCGGCGCCACTCTGGCGGCACTTTTTCAATACCGATCCGGTAGCCAAATTTCGAGGAAAACCCAATGAGCGTTCGCGTCGGGATTGTCATGGACCCTATCGCCAGCATCTCCTATAAAAAGGATAGCTCGCTGGCCATGCTGCTGGCCGCGCAGAAGCGTGGCTGGGAACTGTTCTACATGGAACAGAAAGACCTGTATCAGGCCGAAGGCCAGGCGCGGGCGCGGATGAGCCCGCTGAAAGTCTTCGCCAACCCGGACAAATGGTTCGAGCTGGACGCCGAACAGGACAAGCTGCTAAGCGACCTGGACGTGATCCTGATGCGCAAGGATCCGCCGTTCGACATGGAGTTCGTCTACTCCACTTACTTGCTGGAACAGGCCGAAGCCGCCGGCGTGCTGGTGGTGAACAAGCCGCAGAGCCTGCGCGACTGCAATGAAAAGCTGTTCGCTACGCTGTTTCCGCAGTGCACGCCGCCGACCATCGTCAGCCGCCGCCCGGACGTATTGCGTGAGTTCGCCGACCATCACGGTGACGTGATCCTCAAGCCGCTGGACGGCATGGGCGGTTCGTCGATCTTCCGCCACACCGCCGGCCACCCGAACCTCTCGGTAATCCTCGAAACCCTGACCCTGCACGGCAAGCAGCAGATCATGATTCAGGGTTACCTGCCGGCGATCGTCGACGGCGACAAGCGCATCCTGATGATCGATGGCGAGCCGGTGGATTACTGCCTGGCGCGGATTCCAGCCATGGGCGAAACCCGTGGCAACCTCGCCGCCGGTGGCCGTGGCGAAGCGCGTCCGCTGACCGAGAAGGATCGCTGGATCGCCGCCCAGGTCGGCCCGACCTTGCGCGAGAAAGGCCTGCTGTTTGTCGGCCTCGACGTGATCGGCGAGCACCTGACCGAAATCAACGTCACCAGCCCGACCTGCATCCGCGAAATCGACAATGCGTTCGGCACCGATATCGGCGGCATGCTGATGGATGCGATCGAAAAGCAGCTGCAAGCTTCGAGCCGCAAGCCACAAGCTTGAAGCCGGCCCGCGTCAGCTTGAAGCTTGAAGCTTGAAGCTTGCGGCTCGTCGCTTGCTTCTATGTCACTTGCAGCTAAAAACCAACATTGCGTTATCATGCCGGGCCCATGAAAACGCGATGTTGGTTTTTCTGTCATGACCCTCCCGTCCGATCTGCCCGCTGAACTCGCCCATCGTGGCGTGCGCCCGGCCGATCGCCTCGGTTTTACCCTGTTTCTCGCGGCGCTGATTCACCTGGCGCTGCTGCTCGGCGTCGGCTTCACCATGGTCGAGCCGCAGCAGATCAGCAAAACCCTGGAAATCACCCTGGCCACCTTCAAGGCCGAGAAGAAGCCGGAAAAGGCAGATTTTCTCGCTCAGGAAAACCAGGAAGGCAGCGGCACGCTTGATAAGAAGGCCCTGCCCAAGACCACTGAAGTCGCGCCGTTCCAGGACAATCAGGTCAAAAAGGTCACCCCGCCGCCCGCCGCCAAGCCAGTGGTGCAGGAAGCCGCACCGAAGGCAGCGGTGACCACCGTCGCGCCGAAACCGAAAAAGGCGCCGACCAAGAAAGAAGAAAACAAAACCGAAGTCAAACCGACCGTCGACGCGCCGGTGTTCGACAGCTCGCAGCTGTCCAGCGACATCGCCAGCCTCGAAGCGGAACTGGCCAAGGAACAACAGCTGTACGCCAAACGCCCGCGCATCCACCGCTTGAGCGCGGCTTCGACCATGCGCGACAAGGGCGCCTGGTACAAGGATGACTGGCGCAAGAAGGTCGAGCGCATCGGCAACCTCAACTACCCCGAAGAAGCCCGACGCAAGCAGATCTACGGCAATTTGCGCCTGATGGTCTCGATCAATCGCGACGGCTCGCTGTATGAGGTGCTGGTGCTGGAATCCTCCGGTCAGCCGCTGCTCGATCAGGCGGCGCAGCGCATCGTCCGCCTGGCCGCGCCGTTTGCACCGTTTACCGGCGATCTGTCGGACATCGACCGCCTGGAAATCATTCGCACCTGGAAATTTGCCCGGGGCGACAAGCTCTCAAGCAATTAAGAGCAAAATCAAAAGATCGCAGCCTTCGGCAGCTCCTACAGTGGGCCTGCGTACACCCTGTAGGAGCTGCCGAAGGCTGCGATCTTTTAAAGCCTCAGCTTGTCAGTTCGCCCTTGCGACGCCACACTAGCGCTCATGAAAAACGTCAGCCCCAGCTACCTCAAGCATCACTTCCTGATCGCCATGCCACACATGGCCGACCCGAACTTTGCCCACACCTTGACCTACATCGTCGAGCACACGGCCAATGGCGCGATGGGGCTGGTGGTCAACAGGCCGCAAGACTTGAACCTGGCCGACATCCTCGAACAGTTGCGCCCGGACATCGAGCCGCCGGCACGCTGCCAGGATGTGCCGATCTTCATCGGCGGGCCGGTGCAGACCGATCGCGGTTTCGTCCTGCACCCGGCGGGCCAAACGTTCCAGGCCACGGCGCAGCTGGACGGCGACCTGGCCCTGTCGACTTCGCAGGACGTGCTGTTCGCCATCGCTGACGGCGTCGGCCCCGCGCAGAGCCTGATCACCCTCGGTTACGCCGGCTGGGAAGCCGGGCAACTGGAAGCCGAACTGGCCGACAACGCCTGGCTGACCTGCCCTTTCAACGCCGACATACTGTTCAACACCCGCAGCGAATTGCGCCTGGAAGCGGCAGCGCGGCACTTGGGCATCGATCTCAATCTGCTCACCAGCCAGGCAGGTCACGCCTGATGGCCCTGCGCCTGATTCTCGGCTTCGACTACGGCACCAAACAGATCGGCGTCGCGGTCGGCCAGGTCATCACCGGCCAGGCCCGCGAGCTGTGCACTTTGAAAGCGCAGAACGGCGTGCCGAACTGGGATCAGGTCGAAGCGCTGATAAAAGAATGGAAACCCGACGCCGTGGTGGTCGGCCTGCCGCTGAACATGGACGGCACGCCGAGCGACATGTGCGTGCGCGCCGAGAAATTCGCCCGCCGCCTCAACGGCCGCTACAACCTGCCCTTCTATACCCACGACGAACGCCTGACCACTTTCGAAGCCAAGGGCGAGCGACTGGTGCGTGGCGGGCAGAAAGGCAGTTACCGCGACAACCCGGTGGACGCCATCGCCGCTGCCCTGCTGCTGCAGGGCTGGCTCGATGAAAACACTGCATTGTTTGAATCCTGACAAGCGCTTCGGCGCTTTTCTTTTGGTTATAAACCGAGCTTCGTCCAGCAGGACGCAGCGCGGAATCACGAAGGAGCAACCATGAGCCTGCCCAATCCCGCCGATCTGATCAGCCAGATGGCGACCCGCCTCAAGGCGCACCTTGCCCAGCGTGACATCAGCGAACCGCGTTACATCGGCATCCGCACCGGCGGCATCTGGGTCGCGCAGGCGCTGCTCAAGGAACTGAACAGCGATGCGCCACTGGGCACGCTGGATGTGTCCTTCTATCGCGATGACTTCAGCCAGAATGGCCTGCACCCGCAAGTGCGCCCGTCCGCCCTGCCCTTCGAGATCGAAGGCCAGCATCTGGTGCTGATCGACGACGTGCTGATGAGCGGTCGGACTATCCGCGCCGCGATGAATGAATTGTTCGATTACGGCCGCCCGGCCAGCGTCACCCTGGTCTGCCTGCTGGACCTGGACGCCGGCGAGCTGCCGATCCGCCCCAACGTGGTCGGCGCCACCCTGACCCTGGCCGGCAACCAGCGGGTCAAGTTGTCCGGCCCCGAGCCGCTGACGCTCGAACTGCAAGACGTCACCCTTTAATCCGCCCTATTGAGAGTCCCCCTCGCGATGACGCCTCTAGATACCAAGCGCCCGCTGCAGCTCAATGATCAGGGCCAGCTGCGCCACTTCCTCTCGCTCGACGGCCTGCGCCGCGAGTTGCTGACGGAAATCCTCGACACTGCCGACTCGTTCCTTGAAGTCGGCGCCCGGGCGGTGAAGAAGGTCCCGTTGCTGCGCGGCAAGACCGTGTGCAACGTGTTCTTCGAAAACTCCACGCGCACCCGCACCACGTTTGAACTGGCGGCCCAGCGGCTGTCGGCGGACGTGATCACCCTGAACGTGTCGACATCGTCGGCGAGCAAGGGCGAAACGCTGCTCGATACCCTGCGCAACCTTGAGGCGATGGCTGCCGACATGTTCGTCGTGCGCCACGGCGACTCGGGCGCGGCGCACTTCATCGCCGAGCATGTCTGCCCGCAGGTGGCGATCATCAACGGCGGCGACGGCCGGCATGCGCACCCGACCCAAGGCATGCTCGACATGCTCACCATCCGTCGGCACAAGGGCGGTTTCGAAAACCTTTCGGTGGCGATCGTCGGCGACATCCTGCATTCGCGTGTGGCGCGCTCGAACATGCTCGCGCTGAAAACCCTCGGCTGCCCGGATATCCGCGTGATCGCGCCGAAAACCCTGCTGCCGATCGGCATCGAGCAATACGGCGTCAAGGTCTACACCGACATGGCTGAAGGCCTCAAGGACGTCGACGTGGTGATCATGCTGCGCCTGCAACGTGAGCGCATGACCGGCGGCCTGCTGCCCAGCGAAGGCGAGTTCTATCGCCTGTTCGGCCTGACCACCGCACGTCTGGCCGGAGCCAAACCCGATTGCATCGTCATGCACCCGGGGCCGATCAACCGTGGTGTGGAGATCGAGTCGGCGGTGGCCGACGGCCCGCACTCGGTGATCCTCAATCAAGTGACCTACGGCATCGCGATTCGTATGGCTGTGCTGTCCATGGCCATGAGCGGGCAGACTGCGCAACGTCAATTCGAGCAGGAGAACGCCCAGTGAAGCTCAGCATTCTCGGCGCACGCGTTATCGATCCCAGCAGCGGCCTGGATCAAATCACCGACATCCACGTTGAAGCCTGCAAGATCGTCGCCCTCGGCGCCGCACCGGCCGGTTTCAGCGCAGTAGAAACCATCGATGCCCAAGGCCTGGTCGCCGCGCCTGGCCTGGTCGACCTCAACGTCGCCCTGCGCGAGCCGGGCTACAGCCGCAAAGGCTCGATCGTCAGCGAAACCCGCGCCGCCGCTGCCGGTGGCGTGACCAGCCTGTGCTGCCCACCGAAGACCAGACCGGTGCTCGACACCTCGGCCGTCGCCGAACTGATCCTCGACCGCGCCCGCGAGGCCGGCAACACCAAGGTGTTTCCGATCGGCGCCCTGAGCAAAGGCCTCGACGGCGAGCAATTGGCCGAACTGGTCGCCCTGCGCGACGCCGGTTGCGTAGCGTTCGGCAACGGTCTGGAGAGCTTTCGCAACAGCCGCACCCTGTGCCGGGCGCTGGAATATGCGGCGACTTTCGACCTGACGGTGATCTTCAACTCGCAGGATCACGATCTGGCCGACGGCGGTCTGGCCCACGAAGGCGCGGTCGCCAGTTTCCTTGGCCTGCCGGGCATCCCGGAGACGGCGGAAACCGTGGCGCTGGCTCGCGATCTGCTGCTGGTCGAGCAAACCGGCGTACGTGCGCATTTCAGCCAGTTGACCAGTGCGCGCGGTGTGGCGCTGATTGCCCAGGCCCAGGCCCGTGGCTTGAAGGTAACGGCGGATGTTGCGCTGTATCAGCTGATCCTGACTGACGAAGCGCTGATCGACTTCAACAGCCTCTACCACGTGCAACCGCCGCTGCGCACCCGCGCCGATCGCGATGGCCTGCGTGAGGCAGTGAAGTCCGGGGTGGTCTCGGCCATTTCCAGCCATCACCAGCCCCACGAGCGCGACGCCAAACTGGCCCCGTTCGGCGCCACCGAGCCGGGCATCAGCAGTGTTGAGTTGCTGCTGCCGCTGGCGATGACGCTGGTTGAGGATGGTTTGCTCGACTTGCCGACGCTATTGGCTCGGTTGAGCGCAGGCCCGGCCGAAGCGCTGCGCCTGCCGGCGGGCAAACTGGCGGTAGGCGGCGCGGCGGATATCGTGCTGTTCGATCCGAAGTCTTCGACGGTGGCCGGTGAACACTGGCTGTCGAAGGGCGAGAACTGCCCGTTCATCGGCCACAGTCTGCCGGGCGTGGTGCGCTATACGCTGGTAGATGGGCGGATTACGCACCAGGCTTGATAGCCAGTTGACCCCTTCGCGAGCAGGCTCGCTCCCACAGGTATTGCGGTGATTCCTGTAGGAGCGAGCCTGCTCGCGAAAGCTTACTGGAAGGCGCCGCGATTCTGCGCGTTGCGCACCGACACCTGATCGTTCAGGGTCCAGAAGTCATACAGCACACCAATAAAGAACAACCCGCCGGTCAGCAGATACAGCAAGCCGCTGATCCATTTGCCCTGATACATCCGGTGTACGCCGAACACACCGAGGAAAGTCAGCAGAATCCACGCGACGTTGTACTCGATCGGCCCGGCAGCAAAGCGCAAATCCGCTTCGCGATCCATCGCCGGGATCAGAAACAGGTCGATCAGCCAGCCAATCCCCAGCAAACCGAAGGTGAAGAACCAGATCGTTCCGGTCACCGGCTTGCCGTAATAAAAGCGGTGCGCGCCGGTGAATCCGAAAATCCACAGCAGGTAGCCGATGACTTTGCTGTGAGTGTCTTTTTCTTTCACGCGGGGTAGCTGATAGCTGTTCATTAAGACCTCATTGCACTCGATAGATAAATATTCTTCATTTCTTTGTGACTTTTTTACAGGTGGCCGACGTATGGCAAATGTTACCGTTGCTAGCGCGAAACCCTTGTAGAACCTGACTTCTGTCGGACAATTGCGTACTTTTTGAGCGTTTTTGGTTCCGTAGCCGGCGGAATGAATCGATGAACGGGCTCGGAACGGCAAAAAAAGCTGTTATAAAGTTGCGCGCTATCACTTATGAGCCACGCCTAATGCGACCATTTTTCAAGACATGGCTGACTATTTGCCTATTAATGCCACTGGCCGCCCACGCCACCAATCGTGAGCAACGTCTTCCCAACGTTAACGGCTTCACCCCTAAATCCCATGCTTCGGCTCCATCGAGCAAAAGCAGCAAGAGCAAGACCACCACGCTGAGCAGCAAGAGCCGCAGCAAGCTGGTGCCACCGATGGCGAGCAAGGAAAGCAGCAATGTGCTAAGCCGTGCGGTAAACGTCCTCGGTACACCTTATCGTTGGGGCGGCAGCAGCCCAAGTAAAGGCTTCGATTGCAGCGGTCTGGTGAAATACGCGTTCAACGACGCTACTTTCGACCTGCCACGCACCTCCAATGCCATGGCCAGCGGTCACGGCGAGAAAGTCGAGCGCAAGGATCTGAAGCCGGGCGATCTGATTTTCTTCAACATCAAGAGCCGTCGGGTCAACCACGTTGCCATCTACCTGGGCAACGACCGCTTCATCCACGCCCCGCGCCGTGGCAAAGCGGTGAGCATCGACACGCTGAACAAGCCGTACTGGGAAAAGCATTACGTCGTGGCCAAACGCGTGTTGCCGAAAGAACAACAGCAGATGCGCGTAGTCCAGCGCTGAGCTGTTTGATCTCCTGAATCAGCTTCAGCAGTACCGGCCTTTTCGCGAGCAGGCTCGCTCCCACAGAAGAATGCATTCCAGCTGAAGGAATACGGTTTGATGTGGGAGCGAGCCTGCTCGCGAAGGGGCCGGCAGCCGCACCAGCGACCCTCAGAAATTATCAGGCGTACGCGCCTTCTCCCGCGCATGCTCGCGGCTGATCAAGCCCTTGGTCACCAAATCCTTCAGGCACATATCGAGTGTCTGCATGCCCAACGACCCACCGGTCTGAATCGCTGAATACATCTGCGCCACCTTGTCCTCGCGGATCAGGTTACGGATCGCCGATGTCCCGAGCATGATTTCATGCGCCGCCACCCGCCCGCCGCCGATCTTCTTGATCAATGTCTGCGACACCACCGCCAGCAACGACTCCGACAGCATCGAACGCACCATCGACTTCTCGTCGCCGGGGAACACATCCACCACGCGGTCGATGGTCTTCGCCGCCGAGGTCGTGTGCAGGGTGCCGAATACCAGATGCCCGGTCTCGGCGGCGGTCAGCGCCAGGCGAATGGTTTCCAGATCACGCATTTCGCCGACCAGAATCACGTCCGGGTCTTCACGCAAGGCCGAACGCAGCGCGGTGGCGAAGCTGCGCGTATCGCGATGGACTTCGCGCTGATTGATCAGGCATTTGCGCGATTCATGGACGAACTCGATGGGGTCCTCAATGGTGAGGATGTGGTGATGGCGATGGGTGTTGAGGTAATCGATCATCGCCGCCAGCGTGGTCGATTTGCCGGAGCCGGTCGGCCCGGTGACCAGCACCAGCCCGCGCGGCGCGTCCGTGATCTTGCGGAAAACATCGCCCATGGCGAGGTCTTCCATGCTCAGCACTTTCGACGGAATAGTGCGGAACACGGCGCCGGCGCCACGGTTCTGGTTGAATGCGTTGACCCGAAAGCGCGCCACGCCGGGTACATCGAAGGAAAAATCCGTTTCCAGATTTTTCTCGAATTCGATGCGCTGGGTGTCGTTCATGATGTCGTAGATCAGATCGTGCACTTGCTTGTGATCCAGCGCCGGCAGATTGATCCGTCGCACGTCGCCATCGACACGGATCATCGGCGGCAGGCCGGCCGACAGGTGCAGGTCGGAAGCGCCCTGTTTGGCGCTGAAGGCCAGCAGTTCAGTGATATCCATAGCGTCCCTCAATTCCAGTAGAATGCCGCGAACCTACAGACCGCCGGCGCCTCTTGATGTCCACGATAGCAGACAACATCCTTCAGGTTAGTTCGCGCATCCAGGCAGCGGCGAAAGCTGCGCACCGCGACGAAAACAGCATCCATTTGCTCGCCGTGAGCAAGACCAAACCCGCCCAGGCCCTGCGTGAAGCCTATGCCGCCGGCCTGCGCGACTTCGGCGAGAACTACTTGCAGGAAGCCTTGGGCAAACAGCTGGAGCTGGCCGACCTGCCCTTGATCTGGCACTTCATCGGCCCCATTCAATCGAACAAGACTCGCGCGATTGCCGAGCATTTCGACTGGGTGCACTCCGTGGATCGTCTGAAAATTGCCCAACGCCTGTCCGAGCAGCGCCCTGCCGAACTGCCGCCCCTGAACATCTGCATTCAAGTCAATGTCAGCGGCGAAGCGAGCAAATCCGGTTGCACCCCGACCGATCTGCCGGCGCTGGCCGAGGCCATCAGCGCCCTGCCCCGGCTGAAATTGCGCGGACTGATGGCGATTCCCGAGCCGACCGAAGAGCGCGCTGAACAGGACGCTGCCTTCGCCGCCGTGCAGACATTGCAGGCGAGCCTCGCTCTGCCGCTCGACACACTGTCCATGGGCATGAGCCACGACCTCGAGTCGGCCATTGCCCAAGGCGCCACCTGGGTGCGGATCGGTACCGCGCTGTTTGGCGCCAGAGATTATTCCCAGTCTTGAACGTTTCCAGATAAGGACCACACATGAGCAACACACGTATTGCGTTTATCGGTGCGGGCAACATGGCGGCCAGTCTGATTGGCGGCTTGCGCGCCAAAGGTCTGGAAGCGGCGCAGATCCGCGCCAGCGACCCGGGCGAAGACACCCGTGCCAAGGTCAGCGCCGAACACGGCATCGAAACCTTCGGTGACAACGCCCAGGCCATCGACGGCGTCGATGTCATCGTGCTGGCGGTCAAGCCACAGGCGATGAAAGCCGTGTGCGAGGCGATTCGCCCAAGCCTGAAACCGAATCAACTGGTGGTGTCGATCGCCGCCGGCATTACCTGCGCGAGCATGACCGCGTGGCTCGGCGAACAGCCAATCGTGCGCTGCATGCCGAACACCCCGGCGCTGCTGCGTCAGGGTGTCAGCGGTTTGTACGCGACCAGCGAAGTAACCGCCGAGCAGCGTCAGCAAGCCGAAGAGCTGCTGTCCGCCGTCGGCATCGCCCTGTGGCTGGAAGAAGAACAGCAACTGGACGCAGTCACCGCAGTGTCCGGCTCCGGCCCGGCGTACTTCTTCCTGCTGATCGAAGCGATGACCGCCGCCGGCGTCAAACTTGGCCTGCCAAAAGAGATCGCTGAGCAACTGACCGTGCAGACTGCTCTGGGCGCCGCGCACATGGCGGTGTCCAGCGATGTCGATGCAGCCGAACTGCGCCGCCGCGTGACCTCGCCGAATGGCACCACGGAAGCTGCGATCAAATCATTCCAGGCTGGCGGCTTCGAAGCGCTGGTTGAAACCGCACTCGGCGCCGCCGCGCACCGCTCGGCCGAAATGGCCGAACAACTGGGCAAATAAAGGAGCCTTACATGATCGGATTGAACACCGCAGCGGTTTACGTGCTGCAAACCCTCGGCAGCCTGTACCTGCTGATCGTGCTGCTGCGCTTCGTCCTGCAACTGGTGCGGGCGAACTTCTATAACCCGCTGTGCCAGTTCGTGGTCAAGGCCACTCAGCCGCTGCTCAAGCCTTTGCGCCGGATCATCCCAAGCCTGTTCGGCCTCGACATGTCGTCGCTGGTGCTGGCGATTCTGGTGCAACTGCTGCTGATGGCGCTGACCCTGCTGCTGACCTACGGCACCACCGGAAACCCGCTGCAACTGTTGATCTGGTCGCTGATCGGCGTCACTGCACTGTTCCTGAAGATCTTCTTCTTCGCTCTGATCATCAGCGTGATTCTGTCGTGGGTCGCACCGGGCAGCCACAATCCGGGCGCTGAGCTGGTCAACCAGATCTGCGAACCGGCGCTGGCACCGTTCCGCCGCTTCCTGCCGAACCTTGGTGGCCTGGATCTGTCGCCGATCTTCGCCTTCCTTGCGCTTAAATTGATCGACATGCTGGTGATCAACAATCTGGCGGCGATGACGATGATGCCGGAGATTTTGCGTTTGCTGATGTGAGGTCGGGGGATGGGCGCTCGTCTTGATGTCGGCGTCGCCTGCGCCCCTCACCCCAGCCCTCTCCCGAGGGAGAGGGAGCCGATCGGGTTGTTTTCAAGGCCTGAGTTCGACTCGATATCTCAGGTCAGCATCACTCTGAAGATCGCCGCGGTCAGTCCCCTCTCCCTCCGGGAGAGGGTTAGGGTGAGGGCCGCTTGCCGCTACCCCCCACGGTCTTTAGACTTACGCCTCATTTCAACGAGAGCAGGGTCGATGCCAACTGCCTTTCCCGCCGATTCTGTTGGTCTGGTAACGCCGCAAACCGCGCATTTCAGCGAACCGCTGACGCTGGCCTGTGGCCGTTCGCTGGCCGCTTATGACCTGATTTATGAAACCTACGGCACGCTGAACGCCCAGGCGAGCAACGCCGTGCTGATCTGCCACGCGCTGTCCGGTCATCATCACGCCGCTGGTTATCACAGCGTCGACGACCGCAAGCCCGGTTGGTGGGACAGCTGCATCGGCCCCGGCAAGCCGATCGACACCAACAAGTTCTACGTGGTCAGCCTGAACAACCTCGGCGGCTGCAACGGCTCCACCGGCCCGAGCAGCGTCAACCCGGAGACCGGCAAGCCGTTCGGCGCCGATTTCCCGGTGCTCACCGTGGAAGACTGGGTGCACAGCCAGGCGCGTCTGGCTGACCTGCTCGGCATCGGCCAGTGGGCAGCGGTGATCGGCGGCAGCCTCGGCGGCATGCAGGCGTTGCAATGGACCATCACCTACCCGGATCGCGTGCGGCACTGCCTGGCCATCGCCTCGGCGCCTAAATTGTCGGCGCAGAACATTGCCTTCAACGAAGTCGCGCGCCAGGCGATCCTCACCGATCCGGAATTCCACGGCGGTTCGTTCCAGGAAGCCGGCGTGATCCCCAAGCGCGGGCTGATGCTGGCGCGCATGGTCGGGCACATTACCTATCTGTCCGATGATTCCATGGGTGAGAAATTCGGCCGCGGCCTGAAGAGCGAAAAGCTCAACTACGACTTCCACAGTGTCGAGTTCCAGGTCGAAAGCTACCTGCGTTATCAGGGCGAAGAGTTCTCCGGGCGCTTCGATGCCAACACTTATCTGTTGATGACCAAAGCGCTGGACTACTTCGATCCGGCGGCGAACTTCGACGATGATCTGGCGAAAACCTTCGAAAACGCCACAGCCAAGTTCTGCGTGATGTCGTTCACCACCGACTGGCGCTTTTCTCCTGCGCGTTCGCGGGAACTGGTGGATGCGCTGATGGCCGCGCGCAAGGACGTCAGCTATCTGGAAATTGACGCACCGCAAGGCCACGACGCCTTCCTGATTCCGATCCCGCGTTACTTGCAGGCGTTCGGCAATTACATGAACCGCATTTCGTTGTGAGAAAGCCATGAGAGCTGATCTGGAAATCATCCAGGAATGGATCCCCGCCGGCAGCCGCGTCCTCGACCTCGGTTGCGGTGACGGCGAGCTGCTGACCTGGCTGCGCGACAACAAGAACGTCACCGGTTATGGCCTGGAAAACGACGCCGACAACATCGCCGAGTGCGTGGCCAAGGGCATCAACGTCATCGAGCAGGATCTGGACAAAGGCCTGGGCAACTTCGCCAGCAACA
Source organism: Pseudomonas sp. 1L-E-NC-VB-C3 (assembly GCF_057291535.1). NCBI lineage: Bacteria > Pseudomonadati > Pseudomonadota > Gammaproteobacteria > Pseudomonadales > Pseudomonadaceae > Pseudomonas > Pseudomonas sp. 1L-E-NC-VB-C3. The sequence continues at coordinate 241,823 of NZ_JBXAWD010000001.1, forward strand.
GTTTCGACATCGTCGTCATGACCCAGGCCCTGCAAGCGGTGCATTACCCGGACAAGATCCTCGACGAAATGCTTCGGGTCGGCCGTCAGTGCATCATTACCTTCCCCAACTTCGGTCACTGGCGCTGCCGCTGGTATCTGGCGAGCAAGGGCCGCATGCCGGTCTCGGAATTCCTGCCCTACACCTGGTACAACACGCCGAACATTCACTTCTGCACCTTCGAGGACTTCGAAGAGTTGTGCCGCGAACGTGACGCCAAGGTCATTGATCGGCTTGCCGTGGATCAACAGCACCGCCACGGGTGGGCCAGTAAGCTATGGCCTAATCTGTTAGGTGAAATCGGTATCTACCGCGTCAGCAGTCCGCAGTTGGCGGACGCCCGAGTCGCGGTCTGAGCCAGGGCATTTGAAGGAGCACGAACATGAGCCGTCTAGCGTTGCTGTTATTCACCGCCTGCCTGAGCGCCAGCACCATGGCGGCGGACGTCATCAAAGGTGAGCGCAAGGAAACCTTCGGCGACATCACGGTGCACTACAACACCTTCAACTCGACGTTCCTGCAACCGGACATCGCCAAGGCCGCCGAGCTGATCCGCAGCAAGAACCAGGGCGTGATCAATGTTTCGGTGGTCAAGGACGGCAAACCGGTGATCGCCAGCGTCACCGGCACGATCAAGGACCTGACCAGCAACAGCGTGCCGCTGAAATTCCGCCAGGTCACCGAACAGGGCGCGATCTACTACATCGCCCAGTACCCGGTGCCGCAGCAGGAAACCCGCACCTTTGAAATCAAGGTGCAGAACGGCGACAAGATCAACACTATCAATTTCAACCAAGAACTCTTTCCCGGCGAATGATGAACATCAAGCAGCTCGTACTGGCCAGCCATAACGCCGGCAAACTCAAAGAACTTCAGGCCATGCTCGGCGACTCGGTGCAACTGCGCTCGATTGGCGAGTGGAGCAAGGTCGAGCCGGAAGAAACCGGCCTGTCGTTCGTCGAGAACGCGATTCTCAAGGCGCGCAACGCCGCGCATATTTCCGGGCTGCCGGCACTGGCCGATGATTCCGGGCTGGCGGTGGATTTCCTTGGCGGCGCACCGGGTATCTACTCGGCGCGTTACGCCGACGGTCAAGGCGATGCGGCGAACAACGCCAAACTGCTCGATGCGCTGAAGGACGTGCCACAAGCCGAGCGCGGCGCGCAGTTCGTCTGCGTATTGGCACTGGTGCGCCACGCCGATGATCCGCTGCCGATTCTCTGCGAAGGTCTGTGGCACGGGCGCATCCTCACCGCAGCCAGCGGCGAACACGGCTTCGGTTACGACCCGCTGTTCTGGGTGCCGGAGCGCGACTGCTCCAGCGCCGAGCTGAGCCCGGCCGACAAGAACCAGATCAGCCACCGCGCCCGTGCAATGGATCTGCTGCGCCAGCGTCTGGGCTTGAAATGACCACTGATTCTTCCGCGTCGTCGCTGATTATCGGCGGCGCCGCGTCCTCGCCTCGGGCGCCGCTGCCAACTCTGCCGCCCCTGGCGCTGTACATCCACATTCCGTGGTGTGTGCGCAAATGCCCGTATTGCGATTTCAACTCGCACACCGCCAGCCCGGTGCTGCCGGAGCAGGAATACGTCGACGCGCTGCTGGCCGATCTCGATCAGGATCTGCATGCGGTGTATGGCCGTGAGCTGACTTCGATTTTCTTCGGTGGCGGGACGCCCAGCCTGTTCAGCGCCGAAGCCCTCGGGCGTTTGTTGAAGGGCGTCGAACAACGCATCCCGTTCGCTGCCGACATCGAAATCACCCTTGAGGCCAATCCGGGCACCTTCGAGCAAGAGAAGTTTGTCGCCTATCGCAAGCTGGGGATCAATCGGCTGTCGATCGGTATCCAGAGCTTTCAGCAGGAAAAGCTTGAGGCCCTCGGCCGCATCCACAACGGTGACGAAGCCGTGCGTGCGGCGGGCATGGCGCGGCAGGCCGGGTTCGATAACTTCAACCTGGACTTGATGCACGGTTTGCCCGATCAGTCGCTGGACGATGCCTTGAGCGATCTGCGTCAGGCCATTGCGCTGCAGCCGACGCACATTTCCTGGTATCAGCTGACGCTGGAGCCGAACACGGTGTTCTGGAATCAGCCGCCAGTGCTGCCGGAAGACGACACGCTGTGGGACATTCAGGAAGCCGGTCAGGCGCTGCTGGCCGAGCACGGTTACGCGCAATACGAAGTATCGGCGTATGCCCAGGCCGGTCGACCGGCGCGGCATAACCTTAATTACTGGAGCTTCGGCGACTTCATCGGCATCGGCGCCGGTGCCCATGGCAAGTTGAGCCACCCGGACGGGCGCATCGTGCGCACATGGAAAACCCGCCTGCCGAAGGATTATCTGAACCCGGCGAAAAGCTTTCAGGCCGGCGAGAAATCGCTGAGCAATGACGAGATGCCGTTCGAGTTCCTGATGAACGCCCTGCGCCTGACTGCCGGGGTCGAATCGCGCCTGTATCCGGAGCGCACCGGCCTGTCGCTGGACACCCTCGCCGAAGGCCGGCGCGAAGCCGAACAAAGCGGCCTGTTGCAGGTCGAACCGTCACGCCTGGCGGCGACCGAACGCGGCCAACTGTTCCTCAACGATTTGCTGCAACAATTTCTGAACTGACTTCAGCTCAAAGGGAAAACGCATGGATTTGATACTCGACCTGCTGGCCACCGTCTCCCGCTGGAGCCGCAGCAATCTCTCGGAAATCGCCCTGGCGCTGGTCGGTTGCCTGCTGGTGCTGTTCGGCGCTGACTTCAAAGGCTGGGTCGAGCAACGCCTGGGCAGCATCGCCGGCGCCCTGCGCGTGCCCCTGATGGCCCTGCTCTGCCTGATCGGCAGCGGCGCCGCGCTGATCTACGCCACGCCGTGGGTGATCAAAGGCCTGAGCCAGTTCAACAACTACAGCCTGGCGCCGGTGCTGCTGGTAGTGCTGGTGTTGATCGGTGTGGTTGCTGATCGCCGCTGACCCCGCAAACACCCCAAAACAAAATTTGGGAGCGAGCCTGCTCGCGAAGGCGTCTTTACATCCAACATCATCGTTGATTGTCAGACCGCTTTCGCGAGCAGGCTCGCTCCCACTGTTGATCGCAATGAAAGGGAAGTTCATGAGTAAAAAACTACTGGATGAGACGAGCAAATTTCTTAGCTTCGTGTTGCGTCACGAGCCTCAGGCGATCGGACTGAATCTGAATTCGGAAGGCTGGGCAAATATCGAAGCACTGATCAGCGGCGCGGCGCGTGATGGCAGGCATTTAAGTCGTGAGCTGATTGAAAACGTCGTGACCAGCAGTGACAAGAAGCGTTTTACGATTTCCGCTGATGGCCACTGTATACGCGCTGTTCAAGGCCACTCGACGAAAAGCGTTGATCTGCAATTCGAGCAGAAACAGCCACCGCAAACGCTCTACCACGGAACAGCGACGCGTTTTCTCGACTCGATCCACAGACAAGGCTTGATTCCAGGACAACGCCATCAGGTGCATCTGTCCGACGAAATCGCCACCGCGTCGGCCGTGGGTCAACGCTACGGAACGCCAGTCGTTCTGAAGGTTGCCGCGAAGCAGATGGAAGAACAGGGCTTCAAGTTCTATCAGGCCGAAAATGGCGTCTGGTTGACAGAGCAGGTGCCCGCTCGATTTCTTGCCCCCCTGTAATCTCATCATACACAAAACAATTGTGGGAGCGAGCCTGCTCGCGAAGGCGTCTTGACATCCAACATCATCGTTGAACGTCAGACCGCTTTCGCGAGCAGGCTCGCTCCCACAGTTTTTTTTGCGTGATGCTTAAGCGATCTTCTCGAACTTCAGATCCCACACGCCATGGCCAAGTCGTTCGCCACGGCGTTCGAACTTGGTGATCGGGCGTTCGGCCGGGCGTGGGACGCATTTGCCGTCTTCGGCAAGGTTGCGGTACCCCGGGGCGACGTTCATCACTTCCAGCATGTACTCGGCGTACGGCTCCCAATCTGTGGCCATGTGCAGAATGCCGCCGACCTTCAATTTGCTGCGCACCAGTTCGGCGAACGAGGCCTGGACGATGCGGCGCTTGTGGTGGCGGCTCTTGTGCCACGGATCCGGGAAAAACAGCATCAGGCGATCGAGGCTGTTGTCGGCGATGCAGCGGTTGAGCACTTCGATCGCGTCGCAATCGTAGACCCGCAGGTTGGTCAGCCCTTGGGTCAACACGCCATTGAGCAGCGCGCCAACACCCGGACGGTGCACTTCAACACCGATGAAATCCTGCTCTGGAGCGGCCGCGGCCATTTCCAGCAGCGAATGGCCCATGCCAAAACCGATTTCCAGCGAGCGCGGCGCCGAACGGCCGAACACCTGGTCGTAATCGACCGGCGCATCGGCCAGCGGCAGCACATACAGCGGCGCGCCCTGATCCAGGCCGCGTTGCTGGCCTTCGGTCATGCGCCCGGCGCGCATCACGAAACTCTTGATGCGGCGGTGTTGGCGCTCGTCGCCTTCGTCCGGCTGGACAGGCGTGTCGTTCGATTCAGTCATCAATGGCTCTTACTTGATCAGACCATCCAGCGGCGAAGAGGCGCTGGCATAGAGTTTTTTCGGCATGCGGCCGGCGAGGTACGCCAGGCGACCGGCGACGATGGCGTGCTGCATGGCTTGCGCCATCATGACCGGTTGCTGGGCGTGGGCGATGGCCGAGTTCATCAGTACGGCGTCGCAACCCAGTTCCATGGCGATGGTCGCGTCGGAAGCGGTACCGACACCGGCATCCACCAGCACCGGGATCCTGGCTTCTTCAAGGATGATCTGCAGGTTGTACGGATTGCAGATACCCAGACCGGAGCCGATCAGACCGGCCAGCGGCATCACGGCGATGCAGCCGATTTCCGCCAACTGGCGAGCGATAATCGGGTCATCGCTGGTGTAGACCATCACGTCGAAGCCTTCCTTGACCAGGGTTTCGGCGGCCTTGAGGGTTTCGATCACGTTGGGGAACAGGGTTTTCTGGTCGGCCAGCACTTCCAGCTTCACCAGATTGTGGCCGTCGAGCAGTTCACGCGCCAGGCGGCAGGTGCGCACGGCTTCGATGGCGTCGTAGCAACCGGCGGTGTTCGGCAGGAAGGTGTAGCGATCCGGCGACAGCACTTCGAGCAGGTTCGGCTCGCCTTCGATCTGGCCCAGGTTGGTGCGGCGCACGGCGAAGGTGACGATTTCGGCACCCGAGGCTTCGATGGCCTGGCGGGTTTCTTCCATGTCACGGTACTTCCCGGTACCGACCAGCAAACGCGACTGGTAAGTACGACCGGCCAGCACAAAAGGCTTGTCGCTACGAACGATGCTCATGGGGAATCCTCTTTAAGGGTGAGGGTCTTGCAGAATTCTGTGCCCTTGCGGGCCGGGACAATCAGCCGCCGCCGATGGCGTGGACCACTTCGACGTTGTCGCCGTCGTTCAACGTGGTGTCGGCATGCTGGCTGCGCGGGACGATGTCCAGATTGAGCTCGACCGCCACCCGACGTCCGGCCAGATCCAGACGGGTGATCAGGCCCGCAACGGTTTCACCGTCGGGCAGTTCAAAGGACTCACCGTTCAACTGAATGCGCATGCACAACGCCGCCATCATTTTTAGGGGCTGGCATTCTAGCCCGATCATGACCTAAAGGTCAGTACCAAGCGTCAAGCGGTTAGCTGCAAGCGCCAAGCGGCTAGCCCCAGACATAACCAACCGATGAGAAACGCCAGGCCTCCGAACGGCGTGATGATACCGAGCTTGCTGATGCCGGAGGTGGTCAGCAGATACAGGCTGCCGGAGAACAACACAATGCCGACGGTGAAGGACACGCCGGCCCAAGCGACCAGCCGCCCTGGAATCTGCGTGGCCAGCAGCGCAACGCCGAACAGTGCGAGTGTGTGCACCAATTGGTAGGTGACGCCCGTGTGGAAAATCGTCAGGTATTCCGGCGTCAGACGGTTTTTCAGGCCGTGGGCGGCGAACGCGCCCAGCGCGACACCGGTGAATCCGAAAAAAGCGGCCAGCATCAAAAAGCCACGCAGCATGAGGAACTCCAGTCAGACGCCATCGGCAGGGTCTGTATAATGGCCCGCTCCACGGGTTCGGCCAAGCCATCTCTATGCTGCGTTCAATTTTCCGTCGTCTCACGAAGGCCCTGCTCTGGTTCGCCGGCGGCAGTGTCTTGCTGGTGCTGGTATTTCGCTTTGTGCCACCGCCGGGCACGGCGCTGATGGTCGAGCGCAAGGTCGAATCCTGGGTCGACGGCGAGCCGATCGACCTGCAGCGCACCTGGAAGCCGTGGGACGAGATCTCCGACGACCTGAAAGTGGCAGTAATTGCAGGCGAAGACCAGAAATTCCCCGAGCACTGGGGCTTCGATCTGCGCGCGATTCAGGCTGCTCTGGCCCACAACGAACTGGGCGGTTCGATTCGCGGTGCCAGCACCTTGAGCCAACAGGTGTCGAAAAACCTCTTTCTGTGGTCGGGCCGCAGTTATCTGCGCAAAGGCCTGGAAGCGTGGTTTACCGCGCTGATCGAGGTGTTCTGGCCCAAGCAGCGGATTCTCGAGGTGTACCTGAACAGCGTCGAGTGGGATGACGGCGTATTTGGCGCTGAAGCGGCGGCCCGCCACCACTTTGGTGTGAGCGCGAAGTCATTGTCGCGTCAGCAGGCGAGTTATCTGGCGGCGGTACTGCCCAACCCACGGGTGTGGAGCGCCAGTCATCCGACCGGTTATGTATCGCGCCGGGCCGGGTGGATTCGCCAGCAGATGAGTCAGTTGGGCGGGGACAGTTATTTGCTCGGGCTGAATGATTCGCGGCGGGCGCCTTGGGCTGAATAACACCGAAGATCAAATGTAGGAGTGAGCCTGCTCGCGAAAGCGGTGTGTCAGCTTGCATTGATGGTACTGATAAACCGCTTTCGCGAGCGGGCTCGCTCCCACAGGGATTTGTGTTGAAACAGAAATGAAAACGCCCCGATCATCGCTGATCGGGGCGTTTTTTATTGCTGATCTACCGGTTACGAGGCGATCGACAACTTGAGCTTGTTCATCGCGCTCTTTTCGAGCTGACGGATTCGCTCGGCCGACACGTTGTACTTCTGCGCCAGATCGTGCAGCGTGGCTTTCTCTTCCGCCAGCCAGCGCTGGTAGAGGATGTCACGGCTGCGCTCGTCCAGCACTTCCAGTGCTTCGTGCAGGTTGGTGTTGGAGTTGTCGCTCCAGTCGGCATCTTCCAGTTGACGCGCCGGGTCGTACCGGTGGTCTTCCAGGTAGTTGGCCGGAGACTGGAAAGCACTGTCGTCGTCGGCTTCGGCAGCCGGGTCGAAGGCCATGTCGTGACCGGTCAGACGACTTTCCATCTCGCGCACTTCACGTGGTTCGACGCCGAGGCTTTCCGCCACACGGTGGACTTCCTCGTTGTTCAGCCACGCCAGGCGCTTCTTCTGGCTGCGCAGGTTGAAGAACAGCTTGCGCTGGGCCTTGGTGGTCGCGACTTTCACAATGCGCCAGTTGCGCAGGATGAACTCGTGAATTTCCGCCTTGATCCAGTGCACGGCGAACGACACCAGACGCACGCCCATTTCCGGGTTGAAGCGCTTGACGGCCTTCATCAGGCCAACGTTACCTTCCTGGATCAGGTCAGCCTGAGCCAGACCGTAGCCGGAATAGCTACGGGCAATGTGTACGACAAAACGCAGGTGGGCGAGCACCATCTGCCGAGCCGCCCCCAAATCCTGCTCATAGTAGAGACTCTCGGCCAGTTCACGCTCCTGCTCCGGCGTCAGCAATGGAATGCTGTTGACGGTGTGCACGTAGGCTTCCAGGTTCGCACCCGGAACCAATGCATACGCAGGTTGCAAAGAATTGGTCATACGAAAAAACCTCCCACTCACATACTCGTGCCTCTCGGCACTGCGAAAAATTGACCGGGAACTCAGGTACAAGTTCCCATAAAAACCGCAAGGTCAATCACGCGCAAAAAAGATTCTACTTCGGCGCCAGCTCCCTGAGATGACGTGCGACTGCAATCCATGCACCGATATAACCCAACAGCACCGCGCCAAGCAAGAGCGACAGACCGTCGGCCACTGGCACACCGGCCAGGGCGAAATCACTGCCGTACAAGCCGGCCAGTCCGACCACCGCATCGTTCAGCCAGTTGAGGCCGAACGCCAATACGCCCCAGGACAACAGCCCTGCACCGAAGCCATACAACGCGCCCATATAAAGGAAAGGGCGGCGCACATAACTGTCAGTGCCGCCGACGAGTTTAATCACTTCTATCTCGGTGCGGCGGTTTTCAATATGAAGACGAATGGTATTGCCTATCACCAAAAGTAATGCAGACACCAACAACACCGTCAGACCGAAGACAAAGCGGTCGCCAAGCTTGAGGATGGCGGCCAGACGCTCGACCCAGACTAGATCAAGTTGCGCCTGTTGTACCTTCGGCAGCTCGGAAAGTTTTTGTCTTAATGCTTCGAGTGTCGGCTTGTCGACTTCGTTCGGTGTCACCAGCACCACACCCGGCAACGGGTTGTCAGGCAGCTCACGCAGGGCTTCGCCCAGGCCGGATTGCTGCTGGAACTCTTCCAGCGCCTGATCGCGGCCGACATATTCGGCATCAGCGACGCCCGGCATGCCTTTGATCTGCTCACGCAGCGCTTCGCCTTGTTCCGGGCTGGCGTCGAGTTGCAAGTACAGTGAAATCTGCGCCGCGCGCTGCCAGGAACCGCCGAGACGTTCGACATTATTGAGCAACAGCGACAGCCCCATCGGCAGACTCAACGCCACGGCCATCACCATGCAGGTGAAGAAGCTGCCGATCGGCTGTTTGCCGAGACGGCGCAGGCTGTCGAGCAGGCTGGCGCGATGGCTTTCGATCCAGGCGCGAAACAGCGTGGCGAAGTCCGGGCCGTCATCATCGTCGTGCTTTTTCTTTTTCTGCGGTTGCGGATCGGCGGCCTTCGGGGCCACGCGCTCGGAAACCTTAGGACTGCGTGTCGCACTCATACCCCGGCCTCCCCGTCGCCGATGAGGCGGCCGCGTTGCAGGGTCAGCATGCGATGACGCATGCGCGCGATCAGTGCCAGGTCGTGACTGGCGATCAGTACGCTGGTGCCCAAACGGTTGATGTCTTCGAACACGCCCATGATTTCGGCGGCCAGACGCGGGTCGAGGTTACCGGTCGGTTCGTCCGCCAGCAGCAAGGCCGGGCGATGGACGATGGCGCGGGCAATGCCGACGCGCTGTTGCTGACCGGTGGACAGATCGCCCGGGTACAGATCGGATTTGTCCGACAGCGCCACGCGTTCCAGCGCCGAATCGACGCGCTTGGCGATCTCGACCTTCGACAGGCCGAGAATCTGCAGCGGCAAGGCGACGTTGTTGAACACCGTGCGATCGAACAGCAACTGGTGATTCTGGAACACCACGCCGATCTGTCGGCGAAGGAACGGAATCTGCGCGTTGCTGATGGTGCTCAGGTCTTGCCCGGCAAGCAGCAGCTTGCCGCTGGTCGGCCGTTCCATTGCAAGTAGAAGGCGCAACAGCGTGGATTTACCGGCACCGGAGTGACCGGTGACAAACAAGAATTCGCCACGACGGACTCGAAAGCTCAGCTCATGCAAGCCGACGTGACCGTTCGGGTAGCGTTTACCGACCTGTTCGAAACGAATCATGAACGCTCCCGCTCGGCAAACAGTGCCTGGACAAAGGGTTCGGCTTCAAAGGTACGCAAATCGTCGATGCCCTCACCGACGCCGATGTAGCGGATCGGCAGGCCGAACTGCTTGGCCAGGGCGAAAATCACCCCGCCCTTGGCGGTGCCATCGAGCTTGGTCAGCGCCAGGCCGGTCAGTTCAACGGTCTGGTTGAACTGCTTGGCCTGGTTGATCGCGTTCTGGCCAGTACCGGCGTCGAGCACCAGCAGCACTTCATGCGGCGCGTCGGCGTCGAGCTTGCCGATCACCCGGCGAACCTTTTTCAGTTCTTCCATCAGGTTGTCTTTGGTGTGCAGACGACCGGCGGTGTCAGCGATCAGCACGTCGATGCCACGGGCCTTGGCCGCTTGCACGGCGTCGAAGATCACCGAAGCGGAATCGGCGCCGGTGTGCTGGGCGATCACCGGAATCTTGTTGCGCTCGCCCCAGACCTGCAATTGCTCTACCGCCGCAGCACGGAAGGTGTCACCAGCGGCGAGCATGACTTTCTTGCCTTCCAGTTGCAGCTTCTTCGCCAGTTTGCCGATGGTGGTGGTTTTGCCGGCGCCGTTGACGCCGACCACCAGAATCACGAAAGGCTTGTTCTGCGAGGCGATTTTCAGCGGTTGCTCGACGGGCTTGAGCATTGCGGCCAATTCGGCCTGCAAGGATTTGTACAGGGCGTCGGCGTCTGCCAGTTCCTTGCGTGCAACCTTCTGGGTCAGGCGCTGGATGATCTGCGTGGTGGCTTCAACGCCGACGTCGGCGGTGAGCAGACGGGTTTCGAGGTCGTCGAGCAGGTCATCGTCGATGGTCTTGCGCCCGAGGAACAGGCTGGCCATGCCCTCGCCGATGCTGGCGCTGGTCTTCGACAGGCCTTGCTTGAGGCGGGCGAAGAAACCGGCTTTGGTTTCTTCGGTGCGCGGGGTTTCGACTGGCGCTTCTACAGGGACTTCGACCGGAGCGACAACCGGCGCAGCGGCAATCGGTGCAGGCTCCGACGGCGGGACAACCGGGGCGGCGGGTTCAGAAATGACCGGCGCAGGCTCGACAACCGGTTCAGACACAGGCTGCGCAGGCACCTCGGCAACCGGCGCAGGAATCACTGGCGTCACATGTGGCGCCGCTTCTTCAACCAGCGCGACCGGCTCTTCTGCCACCGGCAAGGTCAGCCACGGCTCGGCGGCGAGCGTCAGCGGCAGTTCGGGAGCGGCGGGCGCTTCCGGCTCGGCTTCAGCCTCCGGTTGCAGCACCGGCTCGGCGATCGGCAGCACAATCGGCGCCGGCTCTTCTTCTATTACAGGTGCAGGCGCAGGGGCCGGCTCAGGAATCGCGGGCGGCTGTTCGACGACGGGTTCCTGCGGTTTCTTCCGCAGCCATCCGAACAGGCTTTTCTTCTCGCCAGCCGCAGCTGGGCTCTTCTTGTCGTCGTTGGAACCAAACATGGAGGACGGCTATCTCACGGTAGCGACGCGCCAACAGGGCGCCCCGGCAAATAAATATTCGATGCAGAACAGACTGTGTTTCACCCAGCTTGTTCACGCGCAACATTTTGTCGAGGCACCGAAAGCACCTCAAGGATCGTTTTTACGATGATCTAAACCGGCAAAAATCGGCGAAAACGCAGGGTCTGGTTGCCAAACCGCTGCCTTGTGCCGCAAACCCATTCAGCCTTATCAGGTTGCAGAACCTCATAGACGTGGCCGCCAGTAAAACGGATCAGTATCCTAGCACCCTCTCGCCCGCCGACGCTAAGACCAAGCGGGCAGCCCAACAGGTTGAAAAACGAATGAATGCTCTAGCCCGCCGCGCTGCTGGCCTGCTGCTCAGCGCAGTCTGCCTGCCCCTTTCGGCCTTGGCGGCCGACCCGCAACCGACCCATGAATTCACCCTCGACAACGGCCTCAAGGTCGTCGTGCGCGAAGACCATCGTGCGCCGGTGGTCGTTTCGCAGATCTGGTACAAGGTCGGCTCCAGCTACGAGACTCCGGGCCAGACCGGTCTGTCCCACGCGCTCGAGCACATGATGTTCAAGGGCAGCGAAAAAGTCGGCCCCGGCGAAGCTTCGCTGATCCTGCGCGACCTCGGCGCCGAAGAGAACGCGTTCACCAGCGACGACTTCACTGCTTATTACCAGGTGCTGGCCCGTGACCGCCTCGGCGTGGCGTTTGAGCTGGAAGCAGACCGCATGGCCAATCTGCGCCTGCCGGCCGACGAATTCGCCAAGGAAATCGAAGTCATCAAGGAAGAGCGCCGCCTGCGCACCGATGACAAGCCGATGTCCAAGGCTTACGAGCGCTACAAGGCCATGGCCTACCCGGCCAGCGGTTACCACACGCCGACCATCGGCTGGATGGCTGACCTCGACCGTATGAAAGTCGAGGAACTGCGTCACTGGTACCAATCCTGGTACGCGCCGAACAACGCCACGCTGGTGGTGGTCGGTGACGTCACTCCGGACGAAGTGAAAACCCTCGCCCAGCGCTATTTCGGCCCGGTCGCCAAACGCGACGTGCCACCGGCGAAAAAACCGCTGGAACTGGCCGAGCCCGGCGAACGCCAGATCACCCTGCGCGTGCAGACCCAACTGCCGAGCCTGATGCTTGGCTTCAACGTGCCGAGCATTGCTACCGCTGAAGACAAACGCTCGGTCAACGCCCTGCGCCTGATCTCCGCGCTGCTCGACGGCGGCTACAGCGGGCGCATCCCGACGCAGCTGGAGCGTGGCGAAGAGCTGGTCTCCGGCGGCTCGTCGGACTATGACGCCTACACCCGTGGCGACAGCCTGTTCACCCTGTCGGCCACGCCAAATACGCAGAAGAAAAAGACCATCGCCCAGGCCGAAGCCGGCTTGTGGAAACTGCTTGAGCAACTGAAAACCACCGCGCCGTCTGCCGAAGAGCTGGAACGCGTCCGCGCTCAAGTCATCGCCGGCCTGGTCTACGAGCGTGACTCGATCACCAGCCAGGCCACCGCGATCGGTCAACTGGAAACGGTCGGCCTGTCGTGGAAGCTGATGGACACCGAACTGGCCGATCTGGAGAGCGTGACCCCGCAAGACATCCAGAACGCCGCGAAAAAGTATTTCACCCGCGAACGTCTCAGCGTCGCCCACGTCCTGCCTTTGGAGACGACTCATGAGTGAGCGCAAAACCCCACGCCTGATGCTGCTTGGCCTGATTGCTGTCGCGGTGATCGGCTCGGCTGCCATGTATCTGTCGCCAGGCGCTGACAGCCATGCCAGCGAAGCGCTGGATAACGCCAAAACCAGCCAGAAACTGCAATCGCTGGCCGAACTCGACGGCAAGGCCCCGGCCAGCCGCAAGCTCGATGTGCAGACCTGGAACACCGCTGAAGGCGCCAAAGTGCTGTTCGTCGAAGCACATGAGCTGCCGATGTTCGACATGCGCCTGATCTTCGCCGCTGGCAGCAGCCAGGACGGCAACGCGCCCGGCCTCGCGGTGCTGACCAACGCCATGCTCAACGAAGGCATCGCCGGCAAAGACGTCGGCGCTATCGCCCAGGGTTTTGAAGGCCTTGGGGCCGACTTCGGCAACGGTGCGTTCAAGGACATGGCGCTGGCCTCGTTGCGCAGCCTCAGCGCACCCGAGCAGCGTGAACCGGCGTTGAAGCTGTTCGCCGATGTGGTCGGCAAACCGACCTTCCCCGCCGGTTCCTTCGCGCGCATCAAGAACCAGCTGCTCGCCGGTTTCGAATACCAGAAACAGAACCCCGGCAAACTCGCCAGCCTGGAGCTGATGAAGCGTCTGTATGGCGATCACCCGTACGCGCATTCCAGCGATGGCAATGCCCAAAGCGTGCCGAAGATCACCGTCGCGCAATTGCGCGAGTTCCATGCCAAGGCCTACGCCGCCGGCAATGCGGTGATTGCGCTGGTTGGTGATTTGTCGCGAGCCGAAGCCGAGGCGATCGCCAATCAGGTCTCCTCGGCCCTGCCGAAAGGCCCGGCACTGGCGAAAATCGCCGCACCGCAGGAACCGCAAGCCAGCGTTAACCACATCGAGTTTCCGTCGAAACAGACCAACCTGATGCTCGCGCAACTGGGCATCGATCGCGACGATCCGGATTACGCCGCGCTGTCGCTGGGGAACCAGATCCTCGGCGGCGGTGGTTTCGGTACGCGCCTGATGAGCGAAGTGCGCGAGAAGCGCGGCCTGACTTACGGCGTGTATTCGGCGTTCAGCCCGATGCAGGCCCGTGGGCCGTTCATGATTAACCTGCAGACCCGCGCCGAGATGAGCGAAGGCACTCTGAAACTGGTGCAGGACGTGCTCGCCGACTACCTGAAAACCGGGCCGACACAGAAAGAACTCGACGATGCCAAGCGCGAACTGGCCGGCAGCTTCCCGCTGTCCACCGCGAGCAACGCCGACATCGTTGGCCAGCTCGGCGCGATGGGCTTCTATAATCTGCCACTGAGCTATCTCGACGATTTCATGCGGCAGTCGCAGAGCCTGACCGTAGAGCAGGTCCGCGATGCGCTGAACAAACACCTGAGCACGGAGAAAATGGTCATCGTCACCGCTGGCCCGACCGTGCCGCAAAAGCCGTTACCGGCCCCATCTGATAAACCTGCCGAGCAACCGCTCGGGGTTCCGGAGCATTAATGGCCACTCGAGCACCGAAAAAACCTGTGCAAAACGTGCACAACGGCGTGAACCAGCTGCGCATCATTGGCGGCCAGTGGCGCAGCCGCAAGCTGAGCTTCCCCGACGCACCGGGCCTGCGCCCGACCCCGGATCGCGTGCGTGAAACCCTGTTCAACTGGCTCGCGCCCTATGTCGAAGGGGCGAAAGTGCTCGACCCGTTCGCCGGCAGCGGCGCGCTGTTTCTCGAAGCGCTGTCCCGAGGCGCGGCCACGGCCCAGGCGCTGGACGCCAGCAACGTTGCAGTTTCCAGCCTGAAAGAGCACCTCGGCACCCTGCGTTGCAGCAACGGCCAAGTGCAAACCGCCGACGCGCTGCGCTACCTGGAAACCCAGGCCGCGACGCCGTTCGATCTGGTGTTCCTCGACCCGCCGTTCAACCAGAACCTGTTACCAGCGGTTTGTACTTTGCTGGAAGAGCGCCAATGGCTGGCGGCCGATTCGTGGATCTACACGGAAAGCGAAACAGCGCCATCGACGCTGGGCCTGCCGGGCAACTGGCGCCTGCACCGCGAACAGAAATCCGGTCGTGTGTATTACGCGCTGTGGCAGCGCAGCGCTTGAACCATCCGTACTGCGCTTTAGCGTGCGGTAGATAGTTACCGCACCCAGTGCCTCGCAGTCCGCCACAGTGGTTGCCGCAATCTGCGTTAACCACTGAGGATTTCGCGTATGGATACGCTCTGCAGCCGGATGCTGCTTTTTCTTGGCCTCGCGCCGTTCATGACGCTGGCCGCCACGCCCCCGCCGACTCATCAATTCACCCTGGAAAACGGTTTGCAGGTACTGGTGCGCGAGGATCACCGTGCGCCGCTGGTCACTTCGCATTTGTGGTTCAAGGTCGGCTCGGCAGACGAGGCGCCGGGGCAAGCCGGGCTATCGCACGTTCTTGAACACATGCTCTACAAAGGCAGCCGCAAGACCTGCGCCGGTGAGGCTTCGCGTCTTTTGGAGTCCCTGGGTGCCGAAGAAAATGCCTTCACCGCCGAGGACGTCACCGGCTACTACCAGACCTTGTCGCCGCGCTATCTGGGCGTGGTTTTCGAGCTGATGGCCGACCTGATGACGACTGCCGATTTGCACGTCGACGACCTGGAAACCGAACTGGCAGTCATCCGCGAAGAGCGCCAGCTGCGCATTGACGACGATGTCGACGCCGCTGTGCTGGAACACTTCACCAGCCAGGCGCATGTCGCCAACAGCTATCGCACGCCAGTCATCGGCTGGATGCACGACCTGCAGCACGTGGACGCCAAGGAACTTCGTCATTGGTATCAAAGCCGTTATGCGCCGGGCAACGCCGTACTGGTGATCGTCGGCGATGTCACGCTCGCACACGTGCAGCCGCTGGCCGAGCGCTATTTTGGCGCGCTCGCAAATCGTCCCGTGCCGCGCCTGTTACGGCCCGTGGAGCTGAAAGTGCCGGGCGAGCGCAAACTGACCTTGCAGCGCAATGTCCCAGCAGAGCGGTTGCTGATGGCTTTCAATCTGCCCGGACTGGCCACGGCCAAAGACCTGCACACCGTGCACGCCCTGCGCCTGATCAACGCGATACTCGGCGGCGCACATGGCGCGCGCCTGCAAAAGAAACTGATTTTCACCGACCGCGTGCTCAATCGTGTCGACACTCACTACGACGAACGCACGCGCGGCGACAGCCTGCTGCTGTTGACTGCCGAGCTGGCCGATCCGCCGCTGACCGATATTGAAGGTGCGCAAGCGCGGGTGTGGGAGCAGATCGAAACGTTGCGCACCACACCACCGTCGGCAGAAGAGCTCGAGCGGGCACGCACGCAACTGATCGCGCAGCAGGTGTATGCCCGCGATTCGATTCAGGAACAGGCGCGTCAGCTGGCCAGGCTCCAGGCCATCGGCTTGCCTTGGCGAATACTCGATGAAGATGCAGCTGCATTGGCGAAAGTGACGCCGCAACAGATCCGCGAAGTGGCCGCCACGTGGCTGACACCCGAGCGTCTCAGCGTTGCCCACGTGCGCAAGGTGGACGTCCGATGAGCAGGTCCTCAAGGCGCACGGGGTTGGTCCTGATGTGGCTGTCGGCTGCGGCGGCTTGCGCTGATGGTCAGCCTGAACAAGCGCGGACATCGCGCCTGCAATCGCTCAGCGAAGTCCAGGCGCTGGAAATCAAGCCGCGCGCATTGCAGATCAGGGGCTGGAAAACCCTGACCGGCACCAAGGTGCTGTTCGTGCGCACGAGCGATCTGCCGATGTTCGATATTCACGTCAGCTTCGCCGCAGGCAGCGCCCGCGACGGTAGCCTGCCGGGCCTGGCTGCCACGACCTTTTCCATGCTCAATGAAGGTATCCCCGGCAAGGATTTGTCCGCCATCGTCGAAACCTTCGACGGGCTCGGCGCGCAATGGGAAATGGACATCGATCACGACCGCGCCGTGTTCTCCCTGCGCAGCCTCAGCGATCCGGCCAAGCGCCTACCGGCGATGGATCTGTTGACGCGAATATTCAGCGAGCCATCGCTCAGCGCCCAGCGCCTGCCGCCAGTGAAAGACGAACTGCGCGCCGCGCTCATCGCAGAGCAAGGCGATGCCGCGGGTCTGGCCTCGCAGAGCATCAAGGCACTGCTTGCGCCGGACAGCCCCTACAGCCTTCCGGTCTATGGCACGCAATGGGGCCTCAATGCCGTGACCCGGGCCGCCGTGGAGGATTTCCATCGCCGCTATTACGCTGCCCGACATGCGCAAATTACCCTGGTCGGCGACCTCACTCTGGACCAGGCACAAGCGATCAGCCTGCAGATCAGCAATGCCCTGCCCAAGCCTCCTGACGCGCTGGTGTCTTCAGCAATGGCAACACCCGGAAACGTCCAGTCCAGTCACCTGGAACTGAATCAACTGCAGACCCACATTGCCTTTGCCCAAATCAGCGTGCCGCGACGACATGCCGATCACACCGCCTTGTACGCCGCCAGTCAGATTCTCGCCGGAGGCAGCAACAGTCGGTTGATGAATGAACTGCGGCACAAACGCGGACAGGTTTATGACGTGTATGGCGCCAGCGTCAATTGGGCTGGTGGCGCCGGGTTGCTGACCGTCACCTTGCAGACCGGTAGCTCCATGAGCGACAGCACCGTCGCTTTGGTGCGCTCGATGCTCAATGATTTTCTTCGGGAAGCGCCGACCGCCCCGGAACTCGAGCACCTCAAGCGCAGGCTGGCCAACAGAAATGTGCTCACCAGCGCCAGCAACCGGCACATTCTGGCCAGACTCGTGGAGATCAACCGCTACGACTTGCCGCTCGATCTGGATTACACAATGCAACAAGTGCAGAGGCTGACGGTGGACGACATCAAACTCGCCATGAACCGTCACTTGTCTGTTGATCGCTGGGTGTCGGTTACGGTCGGCCCCAGTGTCGAGCAACAGCCACTGCCTGGACCGGAGGTTGCGCCGATCGGTCAGGCTGAAGAGGACATGTGTCGCGCCGACCCGGGCTTTGTGGCAAGTTAGGCGCTTTCGTTGAGAAGCGACAGCCCGCCCTGTGCGCCGGTCGCTTTACGCAAGACTTGTCGAGATTTGCCGTGCAATCACCGTCCCCGCTTCCCGCCTCGCGTTTCGTTCCGGCCTTCGGTCTCGGCAATCCGCATCTGCAAACCCTGTGGGGTCCGCTGTGGCGCAAGACCGTGCACATCGAGCGCGAACGCGAACGCCTGTGGCTCGAGGACGGCGACTTCCTCGACCTCGACTGGCACGGCCCGCACAGCGCCGAGGCGCCGTTGGTACTGGTGCTGCACGGTTTGACCGGTTCTTCCAATTCGCCCTATGTGGCGGGCATTCAAAAGGCCTTGGCCGAGCAGGGCTGGGCCAGCGTCGCGCTGAACTGGCGCGGTTGTTCCGGCGAGCCGAATCTGTTGCCGCGCAGCTACCACTCCGGCGCCAGCGAAGACCTTGCCGAAGCCATCCAGCACCTGCGCGCGAAACGACCGTTGGCGCCGTTGTACGCGGTCGGCTATTCACTGGGCGGCAACGTGCTGCTCAAACATCTTGGCGAAACCGGCAGCAACAGCGGCGTGCTCGGCGCGGTGGCGGTGTCGGTACCGTTCCGCCTCGATCAATGTGCCGATCGTATCGGCCAGGGATTTTCGCGGGTTTATCAGGCGCATTTCATGCGCGAAATGGTCGCCTACATCAAGAACAAGCAGCGCCAGTTCCAGCATGACGGGCGCGAAGACGGCCTGGCGAAACTGGCCGCGCTCGGCTCGCTGGAAAACATGCGTACGTTCTGGGATTTCGACGGCCGGATCACCGCGCCGCTGCATGGTTTCACCGATGCCGAGGATTACTACCGCCGCGCCTCGAGCCGCTATTACCTCGGCGAAATCCGCACGCCGACGTTGATCATTCAGGCAGCGGATGATCCGTTCGTATTTCCCCACAGCCTGCCGCAAGCCGATGAGTTGTCAGCCTGCACCCGGTTCGAATTGCAGGCGCGTGGCGGTCATGTCGGCTTCGTCGACGGCTCGTTTCGCCGGCCCGGGTATTACCTGGAGCGGCGCATACCACAATGGCTGGCCGCACTCGGTCAATGAACGCCGCATATCCCTTGCAGGAGTGAGCCTGCTCGCGATGGAGGTGTGTCAGTCTGGAAATTCAATGCCTGACAGGACGCCTTCGCGAGCAGGCTCGCTCCCACAGGGATTTGTGTCGGCATCAAAATGCATGGCACAACCTGGTTCAATGTGGGAGCGAGCCTGCTCGCGAAAGCGGTGAGTCAGTTGGCATTTAACTCACAGACCCACCGCCATCGCGAGCAGGCTCACTCCTACAGGAGATCGCTGTGTTTATTCGCCCGTGGCAATCCCGCGCGACGGTTCGTTGATCCACTCGCTCCACGATCCGGCATACAGCGCCCCCAGCGGATACCCAGCCAGGCACAGTGCGAACAGGTTGTGACACGCCGTCACTCCCGAGCCGCAGTAGGCGACCAGTTCCGACGGTGAGCGATTACCCAGCTTCGCGGCAAAGCGCTGCTTGAGCTGCTCCGCCGGCAAAAAACGTCCATCACTGCCGAGGTTGTCGGTGAACGCCGCGCACTGCGCGCCGGGAATGTGCCCGGCGACCGGATCGATCGGTTCCACTTCGCCCTTGAAGCGCGGCAAGGCGCGGGCGTCGAGCAGGGTCAGGGTTGGCTGGCCGAGGCGCTGCTGCAATTGTTCGGCGCTAAGCAACAGGCTCATGTCCGGCTGACCACTGAAGTTACCCGACGTCACGCTCGGCGGATCCAGGCTCAGCGGCAGGCCGGCCGCGTGCCAGGCCTTGAGCCCGCCATCGAGAATGAACACGCCGTCGCGCTTGCCCAGCCATGCCAGCAACCACCACGCCCGCGCCGCATACGCACCCGGGCCGTCGTCGTACAAAACCACATCGCTGTCGTCGCTGATACCCCAGGCTTGCAGGCGCTCGATCAGCGCCGCCGGCTCGGGCAACGGATGACGCCCGGTCACGCCCTTCTCGACTTTACCGCTCAGATCCCGCTCCAGATCGGCGAAACTCGCTCCGGCAATGTGCCCTTCGGCGTAGCTGCGCTGGCCGTAATCCGGATCCTCGAGGGCGAAACGACAATCGAGAATCACCAGCCCCGGCTGCTCTTTGCGAGCGTCCAAAGCTTGTGGGCTGATCAACTGCGCAATCGACATAACGGGCTCCTGTGGAATTCGGCTGAACGGTTTATTTCACGTCTTCAAGGGCCTGCGCCAGCGGCACATAGAACTCGTCGAACAATGCGTTGACCTCATCCCGCGCCTGATCGGTGACAAACCCTGCCTCAAGCACCAGCACCTGATACACGCCACGCTTCACGGCCTGTTCGCTGAGGTGGTTGGAGTTTTCCCGGGTGGTGCACAGAAAACGCACCCACGACGTCAGGATGATCCACGCATTGAGGGTCAGCGATTCGATCTGCACACGGTCCATTTTCAGGATGCCGGCGGCGACGAAGCCTTCGTAGATCGCTGCGCCCTGGATCACGCAGCGCTGGGAAAAACGCCGATAGCGCGCGGCCAGTTCCGCATCGCTGTCGAGCAGATGCTCAAGGTCACGATGCAGGAAACGGTAGCGCCACATGGCCGAGAGCAGTTCCTTGAGATAGAAACGCTTGTCCTCGACGGTCGCCGGGCGACCCTGAGGCGGACGCAAAAAGCTGTCCACCAGGGCTTCGTACTCACTGAACAACACGGCGATGATCGCCTGCTTGTTGGGGAAGTGGTAGTACAGGTTGCCCGGAGAAATCTCCATGTGCGCGGCGATGTGGTTGGTGCTGACGCTGCGCTCGCCCTGCTGATTGAACAGCTCCAGGCTGTTCTGAACGATGCGCTCGCTGGTTTTTATTCGTGGGGCCATGGCTTGAGCTTTAATTCAGAGTGCGTAGACGGCGCATCTTACGACCTAACCGGAAATGGATAAAACCTTGCCGTGCACGGAAGTCGTTTGACTTTCTAGAGCATAGACTCTAAAAAGTGCTCACTACAATAAAATCCGGAGCCCGCGATGACTGCCGACATTGCCTACCTGCAAACGCTGCAACAGCCTCTTGAAACCCTCGATCGGCAGTTCCAGGCACAACGGGCCGCGTACGCCGCCAACCCGATGCCACCGGCCGCGCAACGTCAGCAATGGCTCAAGGCTTTGCGCGATTTGCTCAGCGCTGAGCGGCAGGCATTGATCGAGGCGATCAGCGCCGATTTCAGTCACCGCAGCGCCGACGAAACCCTGCTCGCCGAACTGATGCCGAGCCTGCACGGCATTCACTACGCCAGCCGTCATCTGAAGAACTGGATGAAGCCATCGCGGCGCAAGGTCGGCATGGCCTTCCAGCCTGCTTCGGCAAAGGTTGTTTACCAGCCGCTGGGCGTGGTCGGTGTGATCGTGCCGTGGAACTACCCGCTGTATCTGGCCGTAGGGCCGATGGTCGGCGCCCTGGCGGCGGGCAATCGGGTGATGCTCAAGCTCAGCGAATCGACCCCGGCCACCGGCCTGTTGCTCAAAGAGCTGCTCGCGCGGATCTTTCCCGAAGACCTGGTTTGTGTAGTGCTGGGCGAAGCGGATGTCGGCGTAGCGTTCTCGCGGTTGCCGTTCGATCACCTGCTGTTCACCGGTTCCACCAGCGTCGGCAAACACGTCATGCGCGCTGCAGCGGAAAACCTCACGCCGGTCACCCTGGAACTGGGCGGCAAGTCGCCGGCCATCGTCTCCACAGACGTACCGCTCAAGGACGCCGCCGAACGCATCGCCTTCGGCAAAACCCTCAACGCCGGGCAGACCTGCGTCGCGCCCGACTATGTGCTGGTGCCGGAAGACCGCGTCGGCGCCTTCGTCGAGGCCTACCGTCAGGCTGTGAAAGGCTTCTACCCGACCCTGGCCGACAACGCCGACTACACCGCGATCATCAACGAACGCCAGATGGCCCGACTGAACGGTTACGTCAGCGACGCGACCAGCAAGGGCGCGCTGCTGATCCCGTTGTTCGAACAAGGCCAGGGCCGACGCATGCCGCACAGCGTGCTGCTCAATGTCAGCGATGAGATGACGGTGATGCAGGACGAAATCTTCGGCCCATTGCTGCCAATCGTGCCTTATCGCGATCTGGAGCAGGCATTCGCTTACATCAATCAGCGGCCTCGTCCTCTGGCTCTTTACTACTTTGGCTACGACAAACGCGAACAGCATCGCGTGCTGCACGAGACCCATTCCGGCGGCGTATGCCTGAACGACACCTTGTTGCATGTCGCTCAGGACGATATGCCCTTCGGTGGCATCGGCCCCTCGGGCATGGGCCATTACCACGGCCACGAAGGTTTCCTGACCTTCAGCAAGGCCAAGGGCGTGCTGATCAAACAGCGCTTCAACGCGGCCCGGCTTATCTACCCGCCCTACGGCACATCGATTCAGAAACTGATTCAGAAGCTGTTCATTCGCTAAACGTTCGTCGACGCCGGGTAATAAAAACAATGCACCCAAGCCTGACCGAAACACCTGCCCTGTCGCGCCGTGGCCTGCTGAAATTCAGCCTCGGCGCCAGCGCGTTTCTCGCCACCGCCGGCCTTGGCGCCAGCCTCACTGGCTGCTCGTCGAGCGTCAGCGCCAACGGTTTCGTCAGTTTGCGCGACGGCGATCTGCTGTTCCTGCGCGCGCTGATCCCGGTGATGCTCGACGGCGCCGTCGCCGCCGGGGAAATGCCCGCAGCGCTAGACGGCACGCTGAAGTCGCTGGACTACAGCCTCGATCACCTGTCGCTGGAAATGCTCAAGCTCACTCGGCAACTGTTCGATGTGCTCGGCATGGCCGTGACCCGTGGCCCGCTCACCGGTATCTGGGGCAGTTGGGAAAACGCCAGCCCTGAAGCGATGCGGCATTTCCTTGAACGCTGGGAGAACAGTTCACTGAGCTTGCTGCGCATGGGCCATAGCTCGTTGCAGCAGATGGTGATGATGGCCTGGTACACCCGCGCCGAGTCCTGGGCTCACTGCGGTTATCCCGGTCCGCCGAAGGTCTGAAACCAGGGCGCGGCCTTCGCGAGCAGGCTCGCTCCCACATTTGAAATGCATCCCCCTATGGGAGCGAGCCTGCTCGCGAAGGGGCCTGCTGCATCACCTCAGCATCCAGAATAATAAAGAGAACCTGACCGATGCCCGTACCCGATCCCTTCCGCGAAGGCCTCGCCCGAGGCTGGAAAACCTACAACGGCACGCAACTGAGCGACGACCTCATCCTCGAAGCCGACGTGGCGATCATCGGCAGTGGCGCCGGCGGCGGCACCACGGCGGAGATCCTCAGCGCGGCCGGCTACAAAGTCCTGCTGATCGAAGAAGGCCCGCTGAAGACCAGTTCGGATTTCAAGCTGCTCGAAGACGAGGCTTACAGCAGCCTCTACCAGGAAGGCATCGGGCGCATGAGCAAGGACGGCGCGATCACTATCCTGCAGGGCCGCGCGGTCGGCGGCACGACGCTGATCAACTGGACCTCGAGCTTCCGCACACCCGAGCCGACCCTCGAACACTGGGCCAGCGAGCACAACGTCAAAGGCCATAGTCCGGCAGAGATGGCGCCGTGGTTCGAAAAAATGGAGCAGCGCCTCGGCGTCGCGCCGTGGATGGTGCCGCCCAATGCCAACAACGATGTGATCCGCAAAGGCTGCGAGCAACTCGGCTACAGCTGGCACGTGATCCCGCGCAACGTGCGCGGCTGCTGGAATCTGGGCTATTGCGGCATGGGCTGCCCGAGCAATGCCAAGCAATCGATGATGGTCACGACCATCCCGGCGACGCTGGAAAAGGGCGGCGAGCTGCTGTATCTGGCGCGGGTGGAGAAGCTGCTGATCAGCGGCGACAAGGTTACCGGGCTGCATTGCGTGGCGATGGACGAACGCTGCGTCGAGCCGACCGGGCGCAGCATCACCGTCAAGGCGCGGCATTACGTGCTGGCCGGCGGCGGCATCAACAGCCCGGCGCTGTTGCTGCGCTCCGACGCACCGGATCCGCATGAGCGCGTGGGCAAGCGTACTTTTCTGCATCCGGTGAACATGTCCGCCGCGCGTTTCGCCGAGGTGGTCAATCCGTTTTACGGCGCGCCGCAGTCGATCTATTCCGACCATTTTCAGTGGAAGGACGGCACCACCGGGCCGATGGCTTTCAAACTCGAAGTGCCGCCGCTGCACCCGGCGCTGGCGGCCACGCTGCTGGGTGGTTTCGGCCGGGAGAACGCCCGGCACATGGCCGACCTGCCGCACACCCACGCAATGCTGGCGCTGCTGCGCGATGGCTTCCACCCGGACAGCAGCGGTGGCTCGGTGGAGCTGCGCGGCGACGGCTCGCCGGTGCTCGACTATCAGGTTTCGCAGTACGCCTGGGACGGTTTGCGCCGGGCCTTTCACGTCATGGCCGAAATCCAGTTCGCCGGCGGCGCGCAATCGGTCATGCCGATGCACGCCGACGGTCGCTATGTGAAGACACTGGCTGAGGCGCGCTCGCTGATCGACGGGTTGAGCCTGGAGCTGTACCGCACGCGACTGGGCAGTGCCCACGTGATGGGTGGTTGTGCGATGGGTGAAGATCCGAAAAGCGCGGTCGCTGACAGCCTCGGCCGCCATCATCAACTGAGCAATCTGTCGATTCACGACGGCTCGCTGTTCCCCACCAGCATCGGCGCCAACCCGCAGCTGTCGGTGTATGGCCTGACCGCGCAACTGGCGACAGCCTTGGCTGATCGGCTGAAAAATCCATGAAAAAGCAGAATATTCCTATCGTCTATAGTGCTTTCTTACCCAACAGGCGACTTGGCCGACCGGGAAGGCTGCGATACCATCCGACTCCCCAACGGACTCCCGCCAGGACGACGCGATGAACCGAGTGTTGTACCCAGGTACCTTCGACCCTATTACCAAGGGCCATGGCGATCTGGTCGAACGCGCCTCGCGCCTGTTCGATCACGTGATCATTGCGGTCGCCGCCAGCCCGAAAAAGAACCCGCTGTTCCCACTGGAACAACGGGTCGAACTGGCTCGCGAGGTCACCAAACACCTGCCGAACGTGGAAGTGGTCGGTTTCTCGACGCTGCTCGCGCATTTCGCCAAAGAGCAGAACGCCAATGTGTTCCTGCGTGGTCTGCGTGCGGTGTCGGACTTCGAATACGAATTCCAGCTGGCCAACATGAACCGCCAACTGGCACCGGATGTGGAGAGCCTGTTTCTCACGCCGTCGGAGCGTTATTCGTTCATTTCCTCGACGCTGGTGCGGGAGATTGCCGCGCTGGGCGGCGATATCAGCAAGTTCGTCCACCCGGCCGTGGCCGACGCGCTGACCCTGCGCTTCAAGAAGTAGGAGCTGCCGCAGGCTGCGATCCTTTCGTTTTTGGATCGCAGCCAAAGATTGCCCTTGATCGCCCCCGCGTGCACTGCGAGCGTCAATGCGGCACAATTGCGCGCATTGATTTATAGCGCCCGGGCCTGCCGCCCCGGCTGGAGTTAGCATGTCCCTGATCATCACCGACGATTGCATCAACTGCGACGTCTGCGAACCCGAGTGCCCGAACGCCGCCATTTCCCAAGGCGAAGAGATCTACGTGATCGACCCGAACCTGTGCACCCAGTGCGTCGGCCACTACGACGAGCCGCAGTGCCAGCAGGTCTGCCCGGTGGATTGCATTCCACTGGACGAAGCCCATCCGGAGACTGAAGAACAGTTGATGGAGAAGTACCGCAAGATCACCGGCAAGGCCTGATCTCTTCAGTGCCCGTCCGGCCCTCTTCGCGAGCAGGCTCGCTCCCACATTTGCAATGCATTCTCCTGTGGGAGCGAGCCTGCTCGCGAATGGGCCATCAGCCACACCCCTGAAACCCGATCAGCTCACTCGCGCTGTTCGAACCCCTCCCCTGTACACCCCAGACACCGCACAAACGCCGCTTTCGCCGGGTCTACCACCAGCGCCTGACCGGCATCGCCAACACCGCCGCCGAGCGCGGTAAACGGCAACGACACCACAAACGCTCCCGCACCGATCACCGTTGCCACCACCAGCAAAGGTCGGGCAATCAGCAGGTCGCCGAGCATGGCGTAGGCCGGGGGATTCTGGATGGTGTATCGCGGGTCACCGCTGCCGTTTTCCGAGGCCTGAACGGCCAGGCTGGAACACAGCAGCAGCGTGACGAAGAAGACTTGCAGGAGTTTCATGGCACGATCCTTCGGGCTGAACAGTGAGACTTCTCACTATAGACCCAAGGATTTTTTCAGGTCTGGCAGCGCGGGCAAAACACGCTGGCGCGCTGACCGAGCTTCACTTCACGCAGACCGGTGCCGCAGACCTTGCAGTGTTGCCCTACCCGGCCGTAGACAAACAGTTCCTGCTGAAAGTATCCCGGCTGACCGTCGCCGCCAATGAAATCGCGCAATGTCGTGCCGCCACGCTCAATGGCGGCGGCGAGGATGCGTTTGATCTCGATCGCCAGTTTCAAGTAACGCCCGCGAGAAATGCTTCCGGCTTCGCGGCGCGGGTCGATGCCGGCGGCGAACAGCGCTTCGGTCGCGTAGATATTGCCCACCCCGACCACCACCGCGTTGTCCATGATGAACGGCTTGACCGCCATCGAACGTCCGCGTGACAGCTTGAACAATCTTTCGCCATCGAACAGATCGGTCAGCGGCTCCGGCCCGAGGCGAATCAGCAGTTCGTGATTGAGCGGGTCGTTGCTCCACAGCATCGCACCGAAGCGTCGCGGGTCGGTGTAGCGCAGGGCCAGACCCGATTCCAGTTCGATGTCGACGTGCTCGTGCTTCAACGCCGGCAACCCGGCCTCGACCAGACGCAGATTGCCCGACATGCCCAGATGGCTGATCAGTGTGCCGATCTCGGCGTTGATCAACAGGTACTTGGCGCGCCGCTCCACCAGCACGATGCGCTGCCCGGACAGGCGCACATCGAGGTCTTCGGGGATCGGCCAGCGCAGGCGCCGGTCGCGGACGATGACCCGGCTGACCCGCTGGCCTTCCAGGTGCGGGGCGATCCCGCGACGGGTGGTTTCGACTTCCGGCAGTTCAGGCATGGTGTCCTCGGATCAATGCGCGCCGAGGTCGCGAATCGTTTGTTTGAGTGTTTCGAAGTCGTAGTCCGACAGACCGACGTAATCGAGCACCAGCGGGCCGACCGCGTTCCACTCGAAATCTTCGGTCTGGTTACCCAGCACCCGATACGAGGCGCAGATGTGCTCGGCCATTTTCAGAATCGCCAGCAAGTTTTTCAGCTGGCTGTTCTTCGACGATTCGTCGCTGAAAATCGCCAGCGCGTTGTGGTGGTTGGCGATGGCGGCGCTGACATGCTCCGGCAGGCGCCAGGACTTGGCCGTGTAGTAACCGACCACGGCGTGGTTGGTGTTGAACACACGGTTTTCCGTATCGACCACGCGGCATTCCGGGCTGGCGCTGGCGTAGGCCTCTTCCAGCACGGTCATGTAATTGGGGAAACGCTGCAGCATCAATGGCACGCCGCAATCGTGGAACAGGCCCAACGCATAGGCTTCGTCACCGGCCTGGGTGCCGATGCGCTTGGCCAGGGTCAGGCAGGTCATCGCCACATCCTGCGCGGTGTCCCAGAAACGATTGAGGGTGACGATGGTGTCGTCGTTCATCTCGCCCTTGATCGACTGCGCGTTGATCAGGTTGATGATCGAGCGGCTGCCCAACAGGTTTACCGCACGCTGGATCGAGGTGATCTTGTTGCTCAGGCCGTAATACGGCGAGTTGACGATTTTCAGCAGCGCGCCGGACAGGCCGGGATCCTGGGAGATCAGCTTGGCGATCACCTCCAGGTCCGGGTCGGGCATGTACTGCTCCATTTGCAGATCCACCATGATCTGCGGTTGCGCCGGCACACTGATGCCTTGCAGCGATTGTTGAATCTGTTCGGTGGTCAGCTCTTGGGACATAAGTACACACTCCGGGGCAGGCGGCGATTCTAACCGCTGAAACGGCAGGGCGACACACCGATGGGCACATCGTCGGAACTTTCATCTGTGCCCAGGCTTCGGAATCTGTAGGGCGCATCGGACCTCAACGGTCCGCTGCGAAGGCAAAATCTCCACAGACTCAGGAGCTTACCGATGGCAACTTCCCTCAATGGCAAACGCGTCGCTATTTTGGTTACCGATGGTTTCGAACAGGTCGAACTGACCGGCCCCAAGGAGGCCCTGGAGCAGGCCGGCGTGCAGGTCGATATTCTTTCCGCCGAGGCTGGCACGGTGAAAGGCTGGAACCATGACAAACCGGCCGACGACTTCCCGGTCACCAACACTTTTCAGGCTGTGAGCGTCGATCAATACGATGCCGTGCTGCTGCCGGGCGGTGTGCAAAATTCCGACACCATCCGTATCGACCAGGATGCTCTGCATCTGGTCAAGACTGCCGCTTCGGCGGGCAAGCCGATTGCCGTGATCTGTCATGGCAGCTGGCTGCTGATTTCCGCAGGGCTGGTCAATGGCAAGACCATGACCAGCTACAAAACGGTCAAGGACGATCTGGTCAATGCCGGGGTCAACTGGGTCGACCAGGAAGTAGTCAAGGACGGCAACCTGATCAGCAGCCGCCAACCGGATGATGTGCCGGCGTTCAGTCAGGCCCTGATTGACGCACTGGCTGCATAAGAGCTGAAATCGCTTTCGCGAGCAGGCTCGCTCCCACAGGTGAATGCATTGCAAGTGTGGGAGCGAGCCTGCTCGCGAAGGCATCATCAGCGTTTCATCGCATCCTCAGCCCTGCGCAAACCTCAACACGCTATACTCCCGCTCTTTTTTCCGGAGCGACGTCATGTCCCTGCCTAGCCTGCGCCTCAAAGCCAACGCCGACCGTCGCCTGCGCAACGGCCACTTGTGGGTCTACAGCAACGAAATCGACGTGGCCGCCACGCCTCTGCACGGCTTCAAGGCCGGCGATCAGGCGGTGCTCGAAGCCGCTGGCGGCAAGCCGTTGGGCATCGTCGCCATGAGCCCGAACAACCTGATCTGCGCGCGCCTGCTGTCGCGCGACATCAAACTGGCACTCGACAAGTCGTTGCTGGTGCACCGTCTGAACGTCGCGCTGTCGTTGCGCGAGCGTCTGTTCGACAAGCCGTTCTATCGCCTGGTCTACGGCGACTCCGACCTGCTGCCGGGTCTGGTGGTCGATCGTTTCGGCGACATTCTTGTGGTGCAGATCGCCTCGGCGACCATGGAAGCGCACAAAGACGACGTGATCGCCGCGCTGACTCAAGTGCTCAAGCCAAGCGGCATTTTGTTCAAGAATGATTCCGCCGCCCGCGACGCCGAAGGCCTCAACCGTTATGTCGAAACCGTGTTCGGTCTGGTGCCGGAGTGGGTCGCGCTGGAAGAGAACGGCGTCAAGTTCGAAGCGCCGGTCATTCAAGGGCAGAAAACCGGCTGGTTTTACGATCACCGCATGAACCGCGCGCGCCTGGCACCTTACGCAAAGGGCAAACGCGTACTTGATCTCTATAGCTACATCGGTGGCTGGGGCGTGCAGGCCGCTGCGTTCGGCGCCAGCGAAGTGTTCTGCGTCGACGCCTCTGCATTCGCCCTCGACGGCGTCGAGCGCAATGCCGCGCTGAACGGCTTCGCTGACAAGATGACCTGCATCGAAGGCGACGTCTTCGAAGCCTTGAAGGAACTCAAAGCCAGCGAAGAGCGCTTCGACGTGATCGTTGCCGATCCGCCGGCCTTCATCAAACGCAAGAAAGACATGAAGAATGGTGAAGGCGCCTACCGTCGTCTGAACGAGCAAGCCATGCGCCTGCTGACCAAGGACGGCATTCTGGTCAGCGCTTCGTGCTCCATGCACCTGCCGGAAGATGATCTGCAGAACATCCTGCTGACCAGCGCCCGTCACCTGGACCGCAATATCCAGATGCTCGAGCGTGGCGGTCAGGGTCCGGATCATCCGGTGCATCCGGCCATCGCTGAAACCCGTTACATCAAAAGCATCACCTGCCGTCTGCTGCCCAACAGCTGATTGCGCTTGAACACCGGGGAGCCACTGAGCTCCCCGTTTTTTTTTGCGCGCCCTCCCCCCGTTTTTTCACACTCGACATGAGTGTCCAGCCCTCTTCCTACAACTTCTTTCTCGCTGCCTTGCAGGAAGTTTCGTCATGCCTGTCAATCATGGAAATTAAACCTACACAGTAAGTCTCCTGCAAAAGATCACTCCGACAAAATTACTGGAATATTCCTACTTAATATCCGCTTGCCAATATTCGATTACAAACTAATATGAAGTTGTCGCAACGAAGCGACTCCAACTACCAACGAACAAGGAGTTCACATCATGAAAACCATTTATCTCGAAGCAAACACACTCGCCAACCTGGCCTTTCTGGTTGCAGCCACCGGCCGCTAAGTAAGCCTGGACGCCGGAGAGTGCCGGCACTCTGGCGTCCATCAGACTTTTTCCCGAGTGACCTGAGCCCATGTATATCAATCCTTTTCTTTTTATATTGCCGCGCCCGCCCGGACAAGTTGTCTGGAACTACAAGAACCATACTCAACACGAACTTGATCTTGAATACTCCCATCGCCTCGCCAGCCTTATACACAACCCTGATCTATTTGACCCAAACAACATAATAGACAGACAACTTCTGGACGCCGGCATTTTAATAACTTTAAAAATAGACAGTCCGAATTGGGGCTGGGATGAATTGTCGAAGATCTATCACATCGGCACACAAAACATACCTAGCGCACATACGCCTCGGAATATCCACGAGTGGTCCAGGCAATATCTGGCGCACTGCAGCGAAGTGCTGGCGAAGCCAGAACCTGCAGACACCCGGGCGCGGCGATCAGTGCAGCCCCTGATTACCCTGCCCGTACCGGGCGCCATTGATGATGACAGCCTGACTCAGGCCCTGATGAGGCGCAAAACCTGTCGTTCCTACACCGGTGCAGCGGTGACACTGGATGAGGTCGGCACGCTGCTGTATTTGACCCTCGGCTATCTTCCCACACGCGACAATGCCCACGACGATCCGGTCGCACCGGGTCTCGAGGCACGCCGAAGCTGCCCGTCCGGCGGCGGATTGAACGCCTGTGAGGGATTTGTCCTGGCGCAAAATGTCAGCGGACTGGAACCCGGCATCTACGCCTATCACCCTGCCGAACACGCCCTGAGTCGGATCAATGCGCTGCCGGATCCGGAGCTGGGTCAATTGCTCGGCGGCCAGCATTTCATCAACAACCTGCCACTGGGCGTGTTCATCACTGCAAGGTTTGATCGTCTCTGGTGGAAGTACGAGCACTCGCGTGCCTATCGCATGGCCTTCATCGAAGCCGGTCATCTCTCGCAAACCTTTCAACTGGTAGCGACGACGCTGGGATTGAACACCTGGTTGACCGGCGCGTTTGCCGACGCACAGATTGAAACCCTGCTCGGCATCGCGGACAGCGCCGAGCAACCGTTGTTCTTCGTCGGCTGCGGACAAAGCGATGGCCAGGCCATGTGCCAGGAAATGCGTGATCTGCTCAGCGGAGCACAGTCATGATTCCCACGGCTATGGACGAAAGCGAAGCCCCGGTGTCATGGTCGCTCAAATTCACGCTTCCAGGCTGGGAGAACCGTGCATCGGTACGCAGCAGTGTCCACGACTATCGATTACCGGGCGATGTCGAGCAGCAATTGCAAACCCGCTACTGGTTACCCCCGGCCTTTGTGCCCTATCTGGCGCATCCGGCCATCCAGGCCAAAGGTCGCGAAACCCTGCACCGCCTTACCGCCAATCATCTGGTGTATTTCCTCGACTACACCACCCTGCTCGAACACCGCATCGTCAACCGCGCGGTGGAAGTCATCGTGCACCGCGAACTGCCCATTTATATACCGCTACCGATGAAACATGCGGCACTGCAGCTGTATACCGACGAGGGCTACCACGCGCTGTTTTCCAACCAGATTGCCGAGCAGATCGCTGCGCTCTACGGCATCACCCGGCGACCGGTCATTCCGAAGCGGATCAGCCGCATGAACGCTTTGATCGCGCGCACGCCGGAGAAAAACCGTGCATTGGCCTGGTTCCTGCTGGGATTTGTCTCGGAAACCATCATTGCCCGCGAGTTGCTGGAGGTCTGCCGCGACACGCTGGTATCCAGTGTGAGTGACATGTTGCGTGATCACCTTGCCGACGAAGCCCGGCACAGCCGCTATTTCGCCGAAGCCTTCCATTACTTCTGGATTGCGATGAACAGTCGTCAACGCCTGTTCGCCAGCAAGACCCTCGTGGAGATCATTTCCATCTTCTTCGAAGCAGATGAAGGCTGGCTGCAACAAAGCCTGCGTTCGGCCGGTATTGCCGAGATCGACGTGATGGAGATTGTCGGCGGCACGGCAACGGTGCAGGCCAACCGCGCCCGTGCACGCGTTGGCTGCAAACCTACGGTGGAGGCCTTGCACAAGGCGGGCTTCTTTGCATTGCCCCACAACCAGACACTTTTCGCCAAAGCAGGATTGATCGATGGATAAACACAGCCGTGCAACCACCCGCCGACAACAGCGCGGAGCAATCAGCCTGCTGCTGGCGATGATCCTGCTTGGCGTGTTTCCGCTGGATGTGCTGCTGCCTTCCTTTCCGGCATTGGCAGCCCACTTTGGCCGATCGGCAAACGACATCGCGCTGTCGATCAGTCTGTTTGCCGTGGGCATCGCATTTGCCCAGTTATTGATCGGCCCGCTGTCAGATGTGATCGGGCGCAAAGGTCTGCTGCTTGCCGGCATGAGCGTGTCGCTGCTCGGCGCACTTGGCTGCGTGCTGAGCAATGACTACACGCTGTTCCTGATTTTCCGGGTGATGCAGGCGCTGGGATGCGGTTGCTTCGTGCTGTCCCAGGCACTGGTGCAGGATCTGTTCGAAGGCAACGAGCGTGATCGCCTGCGGATCCTGATGGTCACCGCAACGGGCATCTTCATTTCGGTATCACCATTGGCGGGCACGTTTCTGCAAGCCACGCTCGGCTGGCGCGGCAGCTTCTGGGTCTTCATCGCCCTGGCCGCAGCAGTTTTGATCAAGACCTGGCGATTGCTCGATAACAGCCGTCCTCCTCATGATCCCGGCCGCCTTGGCTTCATCCAGTCCTATCAGCGCGTCTTGGGCAATTTCGAATTTGTCGGCTGTTGGCTGATTTCCGCATTCGCTTTCGCTTGCCACTTTTCCTTCATCGTCATTTCCCCGCTGATCTTCATGGAGCAGCTGCAGATGGCACCTTACGATTTCGCCTTGATCCTGCTGATTTACGGCGCCGCCTATGTCTTTGGCGGCGTGCTCGCCAGCGTGCTGAACCGGCATATCAATGCGCAACAGCAGATTTTTACCGGGCTGAGTCTGATCCTGCTCTCGGGACTGGTAATGCTCTATCTGGCCGCCAACCATGATTTGTCAGCTGCGACGGTGCTGATTCCAATGCTCATCTGCACGGTGGGCACGACCATTTCCCGGCCACCGGCTACCTCCCGCGCCATGAGCCTGTTTGCCGAAAATGCCGGCGCATCGGCGTCTGCCGGCAGCACCATCATCTTTATCTGTGGCGGGCTGGTCAGCGCCTTGATCAGCCTCGGCCCGGCCAACCTGCAAGCGACGCTGGGTTACGGCTTCGTGGTGTTGAGCGGCGTATCGCTGTTGCTCAACAGCGTGATTGGCCGTCGCGTCAGCAACCTGCGCAGCAACAGGTTGATGCCCGGAGGCGACCATTGACCCTGCCAGTCGTCATCCCGCGCACCGCATCAGCAAGTCAACGATGCTTTGCGCCATTCCCTCGCGGCGTCAGCGGTGTAGAATCGCCTCATTCATCGCCATTCATCCCCGGCGGGTTTATGAGCTCAGGCTGAGACCAGCGGCGATCCCGCAACGTCATCGGCAGCTTCCGGACACACGGCCATTTTTCGGGTGTTTCAGAGGTCAACAGAAGCTCACTCCCCTTTAGTACGTGATTAGCCGCCCGGAGTGCTCCATGCCAGATTACCGCTCGAAAACATCCACCCACGGCCGCAACATGGCCGGCGCCCGCGCACTGTGGCGCGCCACCGGCATGAAAGATGACGACTTCAAGAAGCCGATCATTGCCATCGCCAACTCGTTCACCCAGTTCGTCCCGGGGCATGTGCACCTGAAGGACCTGGGTCAACTGGTCGCCCGCGAAATCGAACGCGCCGGTGGCGTGGCCAAGGAATTCAACACCATCGCCGTCGATGACGGCATCGCCATGGGCCACGACGGCATGCTGTATTCGCTGCCGAGTCGCGAGATCATCGCCGACTCCGTCGAGTACATGGTCAATGCCCACTGCGCCGACGCTATCGTGTGCATTTCCAACTGCGACAAGATCACCCCGGGCATGCTGATGGCCGCGTTGCGCCTGAACATCCCGGTGATCTTCGTTTCCGGTGGCCCGATGGAAGCGGGCAAGACCAAACTCGCCTCCCACGGCCTCGACCTCGTCGACGCCATGGTGATCGCCGCCGACTCCAGCGCTTCTGACGAGAAAGTCGCCGAGTACGAGCGTAGCGCCTGTCCAACCTGCGGTTCGTGCTCCGGCATGTTCACCGCCAACTCGATGAACTGTCTGACCGAAGCACTGGGTCTGGCCTTGCCGGGCAACGGTTCCACTCTGGCCACCCACAGCGACCGCGAACAGCTGTTCCTGCAGGCCGGTCGCACCATCGTCGAGCTGTGCAAGCGTTACTACGGCGAGAACGATGACTCCGTGCTGCCGCGCAACATCGCCAACTTCAAGGCGTTCGAGAACGCGATGATGCTCGACATCGCCATGGGCGGTTCGACCAACACCATCCTGCACTTGCTCGCAGCCGCCCAGGAAGCCGAGATCGATTTCGACCTGCGCGACATCGACCGTCTCTCGCGCAGCGTGCCGCAGCTGTGCAAAGTCGCACCGAACATCCAGAAGTACCACATGGAAGACGTGCACCGCGCCGGCGGCATTTTCAGCATCCTCGGTTCGCTGGCCCGTGGCGGCCTGCTGCACACCGACCTGCCGACCGTACACAGCCGCAGCATGGAAGAAGCCATCGCCAAGTGGGACATTACCCAGACCAACGACGAAGCCGTGCATCACTTCTTCAAGGCAGGTCCTGCGGGCATTCCGACCCAGACCGCGTTCAGCCAGTCGACCCGCTGGGAAACCCTCGACGACGACCGTGAAAACGGCTGCATCCGCAGCTTCGAGCACGCCTATTCGAAAGAAGGCGGTCTCGCCGTGCTGTACGGCAACATCGCGCAGGACGGTTGCGTGGTGAAAACCGCCGGAGTCGATGAGTCGATCCACGTCTTCGAAGGCAACGCGAAAATTTTCGAAAGTCAGGACAGCGCCGTGCGCGGCATCCTCGCTGACGAAGTGAAGGAAGGCGACATCGTCATCATTCGCTACGAAGGCCCGAAAGGCGGCCCGGGCATGCAGGAAATGCTCTACCCGACGTCCTACCTGAAATCCAAAGGTCTGGGCAAAGCCTGTGCGCTGCTCACCGACGGGCGTTTCTCCGGCGGTACTTCCGGCCTGTCGATTGGTCACGCTTCGCCAGAAGCTGCGGCCGGCGGCGCGATTGGTCTGGTGCAGGATGGCGACAAGGTGCTGATCGACATTCCGAACCGCTCGATCAACCTGTTGGTCAGCGACGAAGAACTGGCGGCACGCCGTGCCGAGCAGGACAAGAAAGGCTGGAAACCGGTCGAGGTGCGTCCACGCAAAGTGACCACCGCGCTCAAGGCCTATGCCCTGCTGGCGACCAGTGCCGACAAGGGCGCGGTGCGTAACAAAGCGATGCTCGACGGGCTGTAACCGTCAAATCGTCGATGCAAAAATGCCCCGCCATGTGCGGGGCTGATCGTTCCCACGCTCTGCGTGGGAATGTCTCAAGGGACGCTCCGCGTCCAGTGACGCGGAGCGTCACGGGCTGCATTCCCACGCAGAGCGTGGGAACGATCCAAAACAAGATCAAAAGATCGTAACCTTCGGCAGCTCCTACATGCGATCGTGGCTTACTGGATGTCTTCCGGTTTGACGATCACCCAGTTCTTGTCCGCCGTCACCGGCAAGCCTTCCTTGGCCTGCGCCGCCGCGTGCCTGGCCATCATGCCGTTGATTTGCGTCATGTACTTGTCCTTGCGGTTGATCCACAAGTGAATGCCGCCCTTGGCCACGTCGACATCATGGAACAGCATGTAACCGTCGCTCGTCGGGGTATCGCCGCCGACCAGCACCGGTTTTTTCCATTCATCGATATAGGTCAGGATCGCTGCGTGCTTGCCGGCCATCCACGTTGCCGGGGTCCACAGGTACGGCGTCAGCTCCAGGCCGAGGTTGGCCTTCTCGTCATATTTGCCAGCAGTGATCTGTTTGCGCGCAGTGGTCAGCTCGCCGGTCTTCTGATCCTTGAGCAGCAGTGAAACGCCAATGACGTTCTGCGGTTTGACGTTGTAACCGTACTTGGGATCCGCCGCGACCATACGCACCAGTTCCTCGGAGGCGGCGGTCATCACGTAGACCTCGATGCCGTTCTCCATCAGCTTGTTGTACAGCTCCTGCTGGCCAGTGAAGATCTTCGGCGGATTGACATCGAGCTTCTTCACCACATCGCCTTCGTAATACGTCGCCGGCACCGGTTTGCCCGAAGCCATCAGCTCGTCAACGTAGCCCTTGAGTTCCTTGAGGGTGAAGCCAGAGAATACCTGCGCCACCCACGGGTAGCAGACCATGTCGTCGACTTCGCAGAGCCGGTAGTAATAACTGAACAGGCTTTCCTTGTGCTCGGCGGTGTCCTTGAAGGGCATCAGTTTCAGCGAGGGGTCGAGCTTGTCGCGGGTAATAAGGCCTTTGTTTTCCATGAACGGCAGCAAGGATTCTTCGAGGTCGTAGCGGTAACTGGTGTTGTCCATGTCGAACACCGCGTAATTACCCTTGTTGGCGTTGGCGGCAATCATCGCGTCCAGCGCCTTGGCCTGATCCGCCGGCCAATGCTTGAGGTCCGTGGCCAATGCCTGGCCAGCAAGGCCAGCCGCCAGTGCCATAGCCAACAACGTGCGTGCAATTCTCATAGCGCTACTCCCCGATGCAAAGAGTTCGACGCTAACAAATCATTGTGACAAGCCTCGCCTGTCAGCGACCGCTTACGTCCCCTGCGCGTCAGTTGCATTGCCGACAGCGACACGCGCTTATTCCAAAAACGACGGTTGCCCAGCCATTTTGGTATTAAATCATTGCAAATCAAGCTGTTAGGCTTGCCGGTTCGCAGCAGCCCCGGATGGCTGTTGGCACAGTCTTTACTGGAGTTCTCATGAATCTACCGCTGATTCTCAACTTGCTGGTGTTCCTCGCCCTGCTCTTCGGTCTGGCGCAGACCCGCCACACCACCTGGAGCCTGGCGAAAAAAGTCCTGCTCGCACTGGTCCTCGGCGTGGCGTTCGGCGTCGCGCTGCACACGATTTACGGTGCCGGCAATCCGGTGCTGAAAGCCTCGATCGGCTGGTTCGATCTGGTCGGCAACGGTTACGTGCAGTTGCTGCAAATGATCGTGATCCCGCTGGTGTTCGCTTCGATCCTCAGCGCCGTCGCCCGCCTGCACAACGCCTCGTCGCTGGGCAAGATCAGTTTCCTGACCATCGGCACGCTGCTGTTTACCACCGCCATCGCAGCGCTGATCGGCATCGGCCTGACCAACCTGTTCGGCCTCAGCGCTGAAGGTCTGATCGCCGGCACTCAGGAAATGGCGCGCCTGCAAACCATTCAGAACGACTACGCCGGCAAGGTCGCCGACATGAATGTGCCGCAATTGCTGCTGTCGTTCATTCCGCAGAACCCGTTCGCCGACCTGGCCCGGGCCAAGCCGACCTCGATCATCAGTGTGGTGATCTTCGCCGCGTTCCTCGGGGTTGCCGCGCTGCAACTGCTCAAGGACGACGTCGAGAAAGGTCAGAAAGTGATCAACGCCATCGACACCCTGCAAGCCTGGGTGATGCGTCTGGTGCGTCTGGTGATGAAGCTGACCCCGTACGGTGTGCTGGCGCTGATGACCAAAGTGGTCGCCGGTTCCAACCTGCAGGACATCATCAAGCTGGGCAGTTTCGTCGTGGTCTCGTATATCGGCCTGGGCCTGATGTTCGTCGTGCACGGCGTGCTGGTGTCGGCCGCCGGAATCAACCCGCTGCGCTTCTTCCGCAAGATCTGGCCGGTGCTGACCTTCGCCTTCACCAGCCGCTCCAGCGCGGCAACCATTCCGCTGAGCATCGAAGCGCAGACCCGTCGTCTGGGCATTCCGTCGTCAGTCGCCAGTTTCGCTGCCTCGTTCGGTGCGACCATCGGCCAGAACGGGTGTGCCGGCCTGTACCCGGCGATGTTGGCGGTGATGGTGGCACCAACGGTCGGCATCAACCCGCTGGATCCGCTGTGGATCGCGACGCTGGTAGCGATTGTCACGTTGAGTTCGGCCGGTGTCGCCGGAGTGGGTGGCGGCGCGACGTTCGCCGCACTGATCGTGCTGCCGGCGATGGGCTTGCCGGTGTCACTGGTGGCGTTGCTGATTTCGGTCGAGCCGCTGATCGATATGGGGCGCACCGCGTTGAACGTGAGTGGCTCGATTACCGCAGGGGCGATTACCAGTCAGGTCATGCAGCAGACGGATAAAGCGCTGCTGGATGCCGATGAACACGCAGAGTTGGCCCAGGCTTAAGCTTCTCAGCGACTGAGCGGGCCTCTTCGCGAGCAGGCTCGCTCCCACACTGAAATGCGTTCCCCTGTGGGAGCGAGCCTGCTCGCGAAGCTGTTAGGCTTTCTCCCAAACCTCAAAGCTATATGCAGGTTTATCGCCCTCTGCCGGATTCGGTACATTCGACACCAGCTTCCATTCGCTCAGATCAAACTCCGGAAACCACGCATCCCCTTCCGGGCTCAGCGCCACGCGGGTCAGGTACAGCCGATCGGCCTGCGCCAGTCCCTGCGCATACAACTGCGCGCCACCAATCAGCATCAGTTCATCAACGCCCTGGGCTTTCGCCCATTCCTCGGCGCGCGCCACGGCGGCTTCCAGCGACGGATAGACCTCGGCGCCTTCGAGCTGCAGATCGGTCTGGCGGCTGACCACGATGTTCAAGCGCCCCGGCAACGGCCGGCCGAGCGAATCCCAGGTCTTGCGACCCATGATGATCGGCTTGCCGAGCGTGGTCGCCTTGAAGTATTTGAAGTCCCCCGGCAGGTGCCAGGGCATGCTGTTGTCGACGCCGATCACGCGGTTTTCACCGAGGGCTGCGATCAGGCTGAGGGGCAGTGATTTAGTCATGCCGGCGAGGATACCAGAGCCGCGCTTACCCCGATAAGCGCCACAGCGGTTATGCTCAGCGCTCGATTTAGCGACGGGACGCCGCGTGACTGAACTGACTCCACTGCAAAACCTCTGGCTCACCGAAACCATCCGCCTGCGCGAAGAACACGCGGGGCCGCTGGATGATCTGGAAGCCAATCGTCTGGCCCGCGCCGCTGGCGGCGATCTGCCGGGCCGCATTGCGCGCCGGGCGCTATGGCTGGCCGAGCGCGACGGGCTCACCGCCGCGCTCAAGCACTGGCTGCAAGGCGCGCGTCTGGCGCTGGTGCTGTTGATGATTGTCGCCGTGCTCAGCGGCGCCGGTCTGGCATTCGCCGCACTTGGCCAGACGCCGGTAAATGTGTTCTGGGCGCTGGGCAGTCTGCTCGGGATCAATCTGATTTTGCTACTGAGCTGGGCGCTGGGCTTGATTTTCGCTGGCGAACACGGCGCCACCCTTGGGCGCTTATGGCTGTGGCTCAGCGAAAAATTCGCTCGCGACACCAAAGCCGCGCAACTGGCGCCGGCCCTGCTGTTGCTGCTGCAACGCAAGAAACTCAACCGCTGGGCGCTCGGCGCGTTGGTCAATGGCCTGTGGCTGCTGGCGATGCTCAGCGCGCTGATTCTGTTGCTGACCCTGATGGCCACGCGGCGCTACGGCTTTGTCTGGGAAACCACGATCCTCGGCGCCGACACCTTTATCCATGTCACCCAGGCCCTTGGCTATCTGCCGTCGCTGCTCGGCTTCAATGTGCCGACCGAGGAAATGATCCGCGCCAGCGGCGACGGCGCACTGGATATTGAAAGCGCACGACAAGCCTGGGCGACCTGGCTGGTCGGTGTGCTGGTGGTCTACGGCGTGCTGCCGCGCCTGCTGCTCGCGCTGTTGTGCCTGTGGCGCTGGAACAGCGGCAAAGCCGCGCTGCGCCTGGATCTGAACCTGCCCGGCTACGCGCAACTGCGCGAACGGTTAATGCCAACCAGCGAGCGCCTTGGCGTCAACGACCCGGAGCCGGCGCAACTGCATCGCGTCGAAAGCAACATCGGCGAACTGGCCAGTGAAGGCGCGCTGCTGGTGGCGATCGAGTTGGACGAACAGCGTCCATGGCCACCCGCGCTGCCGAAAAACGTCAGCAACGCGGGCATCCTCGACAGTCGCGAATCGCGGCACAAACTGCTCGAGCAACTCAGTCGCTTCCCGCCAGCGCGGCTGGCCATCGCCTGTGATCCGCGACGTTCGCCGGATCGCGGCAGCCTCGCGCTGATCGCCGAACTCGCGCGCAACGCCGGCGCCACTCGCATCTGGCTGCTGCAAGCGCCACCCGGCGAAGCGCTGGACGGGCAACGTCTGGGTGACTGGCACGCGGCGCTGCAACAGCTGGAACTGCCATTCGCCGATTGCGCGCCGATGAACTGGCTGGAGAGCGGACATGACTGATGCACGCAAGGCCCCGCTGAAACTGGCAGTGGTTGGCCACACCAACGTCGGCAAGACCTCGCTGCTGCGCACGCTGACCCGTGACGTCGGCTTCGGCGAAGTCTCGCACCGGCCGAGCACCACCCGGCATGTCGAAGGCGCGCGGTTGTCGGTGGATGGCGAGCCGTTGCTCGATCTGTACGACACGCCGGGGCTGGAAGATGCGATCGCCCTGCTGGATTTTCTCGAGCGTCTGGAACGCCCCGGCGAACGCCTCGACGGCCCGGCACGGCTGGCACGGTTTCTCGACGGCAGCGAGGCGCGCCAGCGTTTCGAACAGGAAGCCAAGGTACTGCGACAACTGCTGGCCTCCGATGCCGGTCTGTATGTGATCGACGCCCGCGAACCGGTGCTGGCCAAGTACCGCGACGAGCTGGAAGTGCTCGCCAGTTGCGGCAAACCGCTGCTGCCGGTGCTGAATTTCGTCAGCAGCGCCAACCATCGCGAACCCGATTGGCGTGAAGCGCTGGCGCGGTTGGGGCTGCATGCGTTGGTACGTTTCGACAGCGTCGCGCCGCCCGAGGATGGCGAGCGGCGCTTGTACGAGAGCCTCGCCCTTCTATTGGAAAACGCCCGGCCGCAACTGGAGCGGTTGATCGCCGACCAGCAGGCGCAGCGCCTCGCCCGTCAGCAAAGCGCCGCGCGCTTGATTGCCGAATTGCTGATCGACTGCGCTGCGTGCCGACGCAGTGTGGTCAGCGAAGCCGAGCAGGAACAGCAGGCGATCAGCGAACTGCGCAAAGCCGTACGTCAGCGTGAGCAGAAGTGCGTTGAGACGCTGCTCAAGCTCTACGCGTTTCGCCCGCAGGACGCGGCGGCCAGTGACTTGCCGTTGCTCGACGGGCGCTGGGGCGATGATCTGTTCAACCCGGAAACCCTGAAGCAACTCGGCGTGCGCGTCGGCGGCGGCATTGCTGCCGGTGCAGCGGCCGGGGCTGGGGTGGATTTGCTGGTCGGCGGGATTACCCTTGGCGCGGCGGCACTGGCCGGCGCGATTGCCGGTGGCGCACTGCAAACCGCGCGCAGTTATGGCAGTCGCCTGCTCGGCAAGATCAAAGGCCAGCGGGAATTGACAGTGGATGACGCCGTGCTGCGCCTGTTGGCGTTGCGCCAGCGCCAGTTGCTGCTGGCCCTGGATCAGCGCGGGCATGCGGCGATGGACAGCATTCAGGTGGCCACGCCTCTGGACAAGACCTGGCGCGAAGGCAAGTTGCCGGAAGCGCTGAACAAGGCCCGTGCGCATCCGCAGTGGTCGTCGCTCAATCCGCAGGCGAAGTTGAATCAGGCGGAAAGGCAGGAGCAGGTTGAGGCGTTGGTTGATCGGGTGCTTGAGCTTTAGATCGCTACCCCCTCACCCCAGCCCTCTCCCGGAGGGAGAGGGGGCCGACTGTGTTGCTCTTGGGTCATACACCGACCTGAGATATCCAGTCGAACTCAGGTTTGAAAAGCATGGAGATCAGCTCCCCTCTCCCTCCGGGAGAGGGCTGGGGTGAGGGCTGCAATCACTCAGCCGACAACAATTTCTCAGCCTTGCGCTTTAACACACTCAGATCCACCAGCGGCACCGCAACCTCCTTCGCCAACTCATCCCAACACCGCATGCGCAGACTCAGCGCACACAACGGATTAGCCTCGAACGCATCCGCCTCAGCCGCGCTCATTACCCCGCCCTGATATTCCAGCGTCCTGCGACTCGCCTCACTCAACCGCGCGTAATAGCCCGGCTCGCGTAACGTCAGATAGCGCTTGGCCTGGACGTGATATTCCACCAGTCGCGCCAGCCGTTCGCTGAAACCTGCCTCACGCAGATAATCGGCCCCGAGCCGCTCATGGCTGACCACGCCATAACCGCCCATGTTTTCCGCGCCCTCGGCACACAAATGGCCGATGTCATGAAAGAACGCCGCCAGCACCACTTCATCGTCACAACCTTCGGCCATAGCCAGTTCTGCGGCCTGGGACATGTGCTCGAGCTGCGACACCGGTTCGCCGATGTAATCGCTGGCGCCGAAGCGTTCATACAGGCCGAACACCCGGGCGATCACCTGTTCGTGATGCATGCCTCCTCCAGTAATTGCGCGATATTGCGTTCGGCCAGCGCCGGGCCGACGCTCATGCCGACGCCGGTGTGCATCAGCGCCACGCTCAGGCCCGGTGCCGGACGCAGGAATGAAAACGGGCCCGGCCCACGAGCACCATAGACGCCCTGCCAGCG
This sequence comes from Pseudomonas sp. 1L-E-NC-VB-C3, assembly GCF_057291535.1. Classification (NCBI taxonomy): domain Bacteria; kingdom Pseudomonadati; phylum Pseudomonadota; class Gammaproteobacteria; order Pseudomonadales; family Pseudomonadaceae; genus Pseudomonas; species Pseudomonas sp. 1L-E-NC-VB-C3. Next base: position 284,756 of record NZ_JBXAWD010000001.1, read on the forward strand.
TTCGACCACTTGCACTTGGCATCCCAGCGTCTGCTCGGCGAGTTCGAGCATCCAGTTATCGACCTGCTCGGCGTTGAACGGTGACGCATCGCTGCCGTAATGATGCGAATCGCCGATGATCAGTTCGCCATACGGTGTCGGGCTGATCAGCAAGTGAATGCCGTTGGCGTGCAGGTGCGGTTGTTCACGGAGGATCTGCGCCTGCACCGCTGCGGCTTGCGGCAAATCGGCGAAAGCGCCGTAGTGCACGCAGCTCAGTCCGGTGAGCACGGCGTGTTGCAGATCGAGATCGACCTGCGGTTTGGCCCGCAGCATTTGCAGACGACAGATCTGCGGATTGAGCGCGGCAATCGGCTCGGCCAGTAGGGTCTGATAGTCGTGGCCGGAGCAGACGATGATCTGCTTGCCGGTAAAACTGCCAGCGGTGCTGTGCAGATGCCCCGGCTCGACACCGCGCACCAGCGTGGAAAAGTGAAACTCGACGCCGAGGTCACGGCGCAAATAATCGATCAGCGCCGGAATCGCTTCGCGCGAATACAACTGCTGATCATCGATACCGTGCAACACAGCACGGTGATGGCTGAACTGGCCGCCGTAGAGATCACGCAACGCCGCGCCGCGCAGCAGCTCGACGTTGTAGCCGTGCTCGATCGCGCGGCCGGCGCAGAAGACTTCGAGCAGGTGTTCTTCGGCCTCGTTACGGGCGAACAGGTATGAGCCGTTGCGTTTGATCTGCAGGCCGGCAAGTTGCGCCCAGTCGCCCCAGATTTCGCGGCTGGCCCTGGCCAGGTCGAGCATGGTGCCGGGCGGCTGACCGGTGACCAGTGCCTGGCCGAAATTGCGCACCGAAGCGCCAAGGGGCGTGGCTGTGCGTTCGAATACCGCGACTTTCAGGCCGCGTTTGGCGGCGGCATAGGCGTGGGACAGACCGAGAATGCCGGCGCCGATGATGAGCAGGTCTTGGTGTTGTGTCATGTAGAGGTGCTCTGAATGAGAAACCGCTTTCGCGAGCAGGCTCGCTCCCACAGGGGACAGCATTGCAACTGTGGGAGCGAGCCTGCTCGCGAAGGGGCCTTGTCAGTCGATAAAGATCTTACTTGGCGACAACTTTCTCGGACTTGCCGTCATACCGCTTGCGCCATTCAGCCAGGATCTCGTCGCGATTCTTCGAGGCCCAGGCAAAGTCGTTCTTGATCAGGCGCTGCTCATAGTCGGCTGGCAATTCGGTCTGCGGCTTGGCAATCCCCGGCTGGGCGAGCACGGCGAAGTTCTCCTTGTAAAGATCCATCGCCTCGGCGCTGGCGGAGAAGTCGGCGAGTTTTTTCGCTGCCTCTTCATGCGGCGTGCCCTTGATCACCGCCGTCGCTTCGATCTCCCAGCCCAGACCTTCCTTCGGCAGGATGATGTCCAGTGGCGCGCCCTGGCGTTTCAACTGTACGGCTGGATATTCAAAGGAAATCCCGATCGGAAACTCCCCCGCCGCCGCCAGTTTGCACGGCTTGGAACCGGAGTGAACGTACTGGCCGATGTTCTGGTGCAAGCCGTCCATGTAGGCCCAGCCCTGCTTCTCGCCGAAGGTTTGCAGCCAGGCGCTGACGTCGAGGAAACCGGTGCCGGAAGACGCCGGGTTGGGCATGACGATCTTGCCCTTGTACTCAGGCTTGGTCAGGTCCTGCCAACTGACCGGTTTGCTCAGCCCCTGCTTCTCGGCTTCGACGGTGTTGAAGCAAATGGTCGCGGCCCACACATCCATGCCTACCCAGGCTGGCGGGTTGGCGGCGTCGCGGTAATTCGCGCCGATCTTGGCCAGATCCTTCGGTGCATAGCTTTGCAGCATGCCTTGCTGATCGAGAATCGCCAGGCTCGACGCGGCCAGGCCCCACACCGCGTCAGCCTGCGGACGAGCCTTTTCGGCGAGCAGTTTGGCGGTGATGATCCCGGTGGAATCGCGCACCCATTTGATCTCGACGTCCGGGTTGGCTTTTTCGAACGCGTCCTTGTAGGACTTCAGTTGCTCGGCTTCGAGTGCGGTGTACACCGTCAACTCGGTTTTTGCCGCGAAGGCATTCAGGCTGAAAGTCGCGAGCACAGCAGCGGCCAGGGCCATAGGCTTGAACATGAGCGTTTTCCTGTAGATGAGTTGAACGGAGTTGCAATCAGTGACCGGGCGCGGTTTGCCGCCAGGCCTGGGAACGGCGCAGCAAACCGCGCGAAGCCCACGCCAGCAGCAAGGACACGCCGGCCGAAGTGAACAGAATCAGGGTCGACATCGCCGCCGCGCCGCCGACGTTGCCGGCATCGTCCATGTTCAGCACCGCCACCGCCGCGAGGATGGTGTCGGGGCTGTAGAGGAAGATCGCGGCGGAAACCGTGGTCATTGCCGAGACGAACAGGTAGCGCACGATGTCCAGCAGCGCCGGCAGGCAGATCGGCACGGTCACGCGCAGGTAATGCCGGTACAGCGGCGCCTTCAGCGACAGCGCCGCAGCCTCGAACTCAGCATCGAGCTGGCGCAGCGCGGTGGTCGCGGTCATTTGTGCGGTGGTCAGGTAGTGCGCAATGGTGCAGACGATCAGCAGCGTCATCGTCCCGTAGAGCACGTGCAGCGGATTGCCGCTGAGGTTGAAGAAGAAGACATAGCCGAGACCCAGCACCAATCCCGGCACCGCCATCGGCACGAAGCTGAGCATGCGCAAAGCCAGGTTCAGCCCGCGCTGAGTGCGGGTTTTCTCCATCAGATAGGCGCCGGTAAAAATCAGCACGCTGCCAATCAGCGCCGTGCCCAGCGCCATCTTCAGACTGTTGCCGTAGGCGAGCCAGCCACCGCCAGCGGTTTCGTTGAACTGATAGTGGTTGAGCGACAGCGACAGGTTGTACGGCCAGAACTTCACCAGCGACGAAAACACCGCCATGCCGAACACCAGCATCAACGCCGCGCTGATCAGCAAAACAATGGCCAGATAGCAGCCGTCGCGCAGCTTGCACGGTAGCGGTTTGAACACCTGCGCGCGCCCGCTCATGGAGTCACCATGGCGGCGACGCAACCAGGCATCGACACCGAAACTGAACAGCGCCGGCAGCAACAGCACCATGCCGATCAACGCGCCGCGACCGAATTGCTGCTGACCGACCACGGCTTTGTAGGCCTCCAGCGCCAGCACTTGATAGTCGCCACCGACCACCACCGGCACACCAAAATCGGTAATGGTCAGGGTGAACACCAGACAGAACGCGGCGAACACCGCCTGGCGGGTCGCCGGCCAGGTAATGCTGCGAAACGCCTTGGCCGGACTGGCGCCCATGCTCGATGCGGCATCGAACAGCCGCGCATCGGCCAGCGACAATGCCGAGAGCAAAATCATCAGCGCATGGGGAAAGGTGTAGATCACCTCACCCAGCACAATGCCCCAGAACCCGTAGATATTGTCCGAGAGCAGCCCACGCAGCATGCCCTGATTGCCGAACAGATAGACCAGCGCAATTCCCGGCAGCATCGACGGCGCCATCAGCGGCAGCAGGGAGATCCCGCGCCAGATGCCTTTGCCCGGAATCAGCGTGCGTTGCAGCGCGTAGGCAAACAGGTAGGCCAGCGGTACGACAATGGCCGCCACGCTGAGGGACACTTTCAGGCTGTTGCCGAGCAACCAGTGGAAATTGGCGCTGGTCACCAACTCCTTCGCCGCGAGCCAGCCACCGCCCTGCCCGGCGTCATTGCTGAAGCCGCGCCAGAAGATCGCCAGCAAGGGCAGCAGCACTGCAAGGCCGAGCAACACCAGCAGGAGGATTTTCCCGCCGACCACGAACAGGCGATCACCGATCTCGGCTTCCGAGGACTGTCGCACCTGCTTGTGCGGTAGCGGCAGCGCGAGGTTGCTGTTCATCAGGCGAACACCTGCAAACTGCGCGGCGGCAAGGCGACCATGATCTGCTGGGCGCCGAGGCGCGGCATGGCTTCTGGCGCGATTTCGGCGAGCAGTGCGTGGCCCGGCAATTGATCAAGTTCGAAGCTCATCCGGCAGCGATTGCCGAGGAAAGTGATTTCGCGAACCCTGGCCGGGAAAAGGTTCTCTTCGTGCACCAGCGGATTGACGTTGATCGCCTCCGGGCGGCAGAACAGTCGACCCGAAGCGCCGTGTACGCTGCCCTCGGCCAGGCGCAGATTCATCCCGCCGACCCGGGCGTGACTGTCGCTGCTGCGCTGAAACGGCAGCCAGTTGCCCTGGCCGACAAACTCGGCCACGAACGGCGTGGCCGGACGGTTGTAAATTTCCTGCGGCGTGGCGTACTGCTCGACGCGGCCGTTGTTCATCACGGCGATGCGATCGGCCATCAACATCGCTTCGTCCTGATTGTGCGTGACCATCAGCGTGGTGATGCCGAGGTTGCGTTGCAGCTGACGCAGCTCGGTGCACAGATGCTCGCGCACCCGCGCGTCGAGGGCCGACATCGGTTCGTCGAGCAACAGCAGCGACGGGGCCGGCGCCAATGCGCGAGCCAGCGCGACCCGCTGTTGCTGACCGCCGGACAGTTGGCCGGGGTATTTTTTCTCACTGCCAGTGAGGCCGACCAGTTCCAGCATCTGGCCGACACGACGACGCACTTCATCGCGACCGCTGCCGGCGAGGCCGTAGGCAATGTTCGCCTCGACCGTCAGGTTGGGGAACAGCGCGTAGGACTGGAACAGAATCCCGTAATCCCGCGCTTGCGGGGCGAGGTGCGAGACATCGCGATCGCCCAGGTACAGCTCGCCACTGTCCTGCTGCTCCAGCCCGGCGATGCAGCGCAACAACGTGGTCTTGCCACAGCCCGACGGGCCGAGCAGACACACCAGTTCGCCGGCGGCGACGTCGAGGGAGACGTTGTCCAGCGCAGTGAACGCACCGAAACGCTTGTGCACGCCGCGCACTTTCATTGGCGCGCCGGGGTTGGTCAGGGCAGTTGCGATGGCAGGATTCATGGACAGGCCTCATCAAACGGATGAGGCCAATCCTAGAGTTGTAATGCGTCCGTCATGTGGCAGCGAGGCAAAAACGGCTGATAGTGGTATTCGGGGATTTTGGTTCAGATTGTGTTTTGCCTGGGCTGACGCCTTCGCGAGCAGGCTCGCTCCCACAGGGGATCGTGTTCACAACCCAAATCCAATGTGGGAGCGAGCCTGCTCGCGAAGAGGCCTTCTCAGACATTGAAGGTCTCATGCCGGAGACATCTCTTGTGCCAAGCCGAGGAACGCCGCCGGCAGACGCGCACCCTTGCGCTCTTTGAGGCAATACAGATACTCCGGAATCTGCGGCGCATTCTCGATGGTCAGCACGCGCAACTGCGGATCATGCGGCACTTCCTGGCGGGCGATGATGCTGATGCCGATATTGCGCAGCACCGCTTCGCGGATCGACTCGCGGCTGCCGATCTCCAGCAACGGCCCGAAACTGACCCCGGCGCTGGCCAGCAACTCTTCGGTCAACCGCCGCGTGGTCGAACCCGGCTCGCGCATCAACAACGTATGCCCGGCCAGCGCGTTCAGCGTCACATGTTCCTGCGCCGCCAACGGATGACTGCGATGCACCGCCAGCACCAGCGGATCGGTGCCGAGCACCCGGCGAATCAACCGTGCATCGTCGAGCAACTGCGACGATGCCGCGACATCCACGCGGTAATCCTCCAGCGCTTCGAGCACTTGCTGCGAATTGCCGATCTCCACCGACACTTCCACCTGCGGCAAACGCTCGCGGAAGGTCTTCACCAGATCGAGGATGTAATACGGCGCCGTCGCGGCAACGCGCAGCGTGCCCTGCACCTGGCCGCTGTTGCGCAGGAAAAACTCGATGTCCGCCTCTTGCTGCAACAGGGTCTTGACCATCGGCAGCAAGCGCGCGCCTTCGTCACTGACGCTTAAGCGGCGCCCGCCACGGTAGAACAGTTCCACCGAATACTGACTCTCCAGATTGCGGATCTGCGTGGTCACGGTCGGTTGGCTGAGGCCGAGTTTTTTCGCCGCCAGCGTGATGCTGCCCAGGCGGGCGACCATGTAAAACGCTTTCAGCTCGGCACTCAGCACAACCATCCCTCACGTTTATTTGCGCAGCAGGCGCAAACCGTTGAACACCACCAGCAGGCTCACGCCCATATCGGCAAACACCGCCATCCACATGGTGGCAAGCCCGGCAAAGGTTACCGCAAGAAAGATCGCCTTGATCACCAGCGCCAGTGCGATGTTCTGTTTCAGGATGCTCGCGGTATTGCGCGACAGGCTGATGAACGCAGGGATCTTGCGCAGATCGTCGTCCATCAGGGCGACATCGGCGGTTTCGATCGCGGTGTCGGTGCCGGCGGCGGCCATGGCGAACCCGATCTCGGCGCGGGCCAGTGCCGGCGCGTCGTTGATGCCATCGCCGACCATACCGACCCGGTGGCCCTGCTTGTACAGATCTTCAATGGCTTGCAGCTTGTCGGTCGGCAGCAAATCGCCGCGCGCCTCGTCGATGCCGACCTGGGCGGCAATCGCTTGCGCGGTGTGGACGTTGTCGCCGGTCAGCATCAGGGTTTTCACGCCGAGTTCATGCAACTGACGAATCGCTTCGCGGCTGGTTTCCTTGACCGTGTCGGCCACGGCGAACAGCGCCAGCGGGCCTGATTTGTCGAGCAGCAACACCACGGATTTGCCCTGTTTTTCCAGCGCGAACAGCTTTTCTTCCAGCTGCGGCGAGCACAGGCCCAAATCTTCAACCAGACGATGATTGCCCAGGTGATAGGTCTTGCCGTTGATATCACCTTTGACGCCCCGCCCGCCCAGCGCGGCGAAGTTATCCACAGTCAGCGCGGCGAAGTTTTTATCCACAGCGGCGTTGGCAATCGCCAGCGACACCGGGTGATCGGAGCGCCCGGCCAGCGCGGCGGCGATTGCCGGTGCGCTGGCATCGGCCGTCGGGTCGAGTGACAGGTAATCGGTCTGCACCGGTTTGCCGTGGGTGATCGTGCCGGTCTTGTCCAGCGCCAGATAATCAAGCTTGAAGCCGCCCTCCAGATACACGCCGCCCTTGACCAGAATGCCCTTGCGCGCGGCTGCCGCGAGGCCGCTGACGATGGTCACCGGGGTGGAAATCACCAGTGCGCACGGACAAGCCACCACCAGCAGCACCAGCGCGCGGTAGATCCAGTCGAACCACGCCGCGCCCATGAACAATGGCGGGATGATCGCCACGGCCAAGGCGAAGACGAAGACCGCCGGGGTGTAGATTTTCGAGAATTGGTCAACGAAACGCTGCGTCGGCGCCCGCGCGCCCTGGGCCTGTTCGACGGCGTGAATGATCCGCGCCAGGGTCGAATTGTTCGCCGCAGCGGTCACCGTATATTCCAGCGAACCGGCCTGATTGATGGTGCCAGCGAAGACCTTGTCACCGACGGTTTTTTCCACCGGCAGGCTTTCGCCGGTGATCGGCGCCTGGTCGATGGTCGAGCTGCCGCTGACCACCGCGCCGTCCAGCGCGATGCGCTCGCCGGGTTTCACCCGCACGCGGGCGCCCAGTTCGACGCTTTTCACCTCTTGTTCGCGCCAGTTGCCGTCGGCCTGCAAGACCGTGGCTTGCTCGGGGGTCATCTGCATCAAGCCGCTGATCGCATTGCGTGCACGATCCAGCGAGCGTGCCTCAATCAGCTCGGCGACGGTGAAGAGGAACATCACCATCGCCGCTTCCGGCCACTGGCCGATGAGGATCGCGCCGGTTACGGCGATGCTCATCAGCGCATTGATGTTGAGGTTGCGGTTCTTCAGGGCGATCCAGCCCTTTTTATAAGTGCCGAGGCCGCCGCTGAGGATCGACACCAGCGCAACGACTGCCACCACCCAGTCCGGCGCGGCGCTGGTGAAATGAATGACTTCGGCGCCCAGCGCGGTCAAGCCGGACAGCGCCAATGGCCACCAGTGTTTTTTTACCGCTGCCGGTGCCGGCGCGTCGACACCCGCCTCGAGCGGCTCGGCGTGCATGCCGAGGGACTTGATCGCCTCAGTAATCGGCTCGGTGCCCGGCAGATTGTGGGTCACGCCAAGCACGCGGTTGATCAGATTGAATTCCAGTTGCTGCACCCCGGCCAGTTTGCCGAGTTTGTTCTGGATCAGCGTCTGCTCGGTCGGGCAGTCCATTGCCTCGATGCGGAAGCTGCTCAGGCGCGCGTCGGCGCTGGTCTTTTCGCTCAGTTGCACCCGCGCAGGTGCGGCGGCTTTTGACGAGCAGCAGGAATCGCCGCCATGCGCATGTTTATGCACGGGCTGCAATTTATGACTGTGATCGTGACCGTCGCCGGGCTTCTGGGTGTGCAGGGAATCGCTCATTGGTCGCGTCCATGAAGGTGCCTGTTGCCAAGTAAAGACCCTGTAGCCACTATAGGGTCAAGCACCCTTTTGGAGATGGCGGTCATGAAGATCGGCGAACTGGCGAAACTCACCGACTGTGCGGTTGAAACCATCCGCTACTACGAGCGCGAAAACCTCCTGCCGGAACCGGCGCGCAGCGACGGCAACTACCGCGTCTACACCCAGGCCCACGCCGAGCGCCTGACCTTCATCCGCAACTGCCGCACCCTCGACATGACCCTCGAAGAAATCCGCAGCCTCCTCGCCCTGCGCGACAGCCCGCAGGATCAGTGCGAGAGCGTCAATGCGCTGATCGACGAACATATTCAGCATGTGAAGGCGCGGATTGATGGCTTGCTGGCCTTGCAGACACAACTGCTCGACCTGCGCCAACGCTGTGGCGAAGGGCCGGAGGCGGATCAATGCGGGATCTTGCAGCGGCTGGAGGTGAGTGGCGGGGTTGTCGCGACCGAAGTTGAGCATTCCCACGTCGGCCGTAGCCACGGCCACTAAGCACACCGCAAAAACAAATGTGGGAGCGAGCCTGCTCGCGAAAGCGGTGTATCAGTCGACACATCTGTGACTGACACGCCCTCTTCGCGAGCAGGCTCGCTCCCACAGGGATATTGCGGTGTGGTTTAGACCGCCATCGGCGCGGTCATCGGCGGGTGGTGCTCATAGCCTTCCAGCGAGAAATCACCCGGTTCCACCAGTTCCAGCCACTCCGGCTGATACATACCGGTCTTGGCAAACTCCGGCACGCGGTCGGAGATTTTCAGTTTCGGCATGGCAAACGGCTCGCGCTTGAGCTGTTCGTTGAGCATGTCCAGGTGGTTTTCGTAGACGTGCGCATCGCCGATGAAATAGGTGAACCAGCGCGGCGTGTAACCGGTCAGGCGACCGATCAGGCTCAGCAGTGCGGCGCCTTCGGTAAGGTTGAACGGCGTGCCCAGGCCCAGATCGTTGGAACGGATGTAGAGGGTCAGAGAAATCTCTTTGGTCTCGACATTCGGGTGGAACTGGTACAGCAGATGGCATGGCGGCAGGGCCATTTCATCGAGCTGGGCGACGTTCCAGCCGTGGAACAGAATGCGGCGGCTGCCCGGATCGTTGATGATCGTGTCGACGCACTGGCGCACCTGATCGATCGCCTTGTACAGCACGACGTAGGCCTGGCCGTCTTCTTCGCCCTGGGCGATCTGCTTGTAGCCGTTGCTCAGGGTTTGTTCGATGGCGGCGGTATTGCTCAGCGGGATCTGCTTGTACGCCGGCCACTTGCGCCATTGCACGCCGTAGATTTCACCGAGGTCGTCGTCGCCCTGACGGAACGGGTTGGCCAGCCACTGCGCGTTTTCGTTGGCGTTCTGGTCCCAGACCTTGCAGCCCAGCGCGCGGAATTCAGCGGCGTTGTTCACGCCACGCAGAAAGCCGCACATCTCGCCGATGGCCGATTTGAAGGCCATTTTGCGCGTGGTGATCGCCGGGAAGCCTTCCTGCAGATCGAAACGCAGCATCGCTCCCGGGAAACTGATGGTGTTGATACCGGTGCGGTTGGCCTGTTTGGTGCCGTTCTGAATGACGTGCGAGACCAGTTCGAGATATTGCTTCATGAGTTACCTGTGTCCTTGGAGCCCCGGCGTCGCGCGCCGGGGTTCGTAGTTTAAGCCGTCGGCGCGAGCGGCGCTGCCGGGGCGCGACGATAGGCCAGCCAGATCAGCAACAGCCCGCCGACAATCATCGGCACGCAGAGCACCTGGCCCATGGTCAGCCAGTTCCACGCCAAGTAGCCGAGCTGAGCATCCGGGACGCGGACGAACTCGACGATGAAACGGAAGATGCCGTAGAACAGCGCGAACATGCCGGAGACCGCCATGGTCGGACGCGGTTTGCGCGAGAAGATCCACAGGATCAGGAACAGCGCCACGCCTTCGAGGGCGAACTGATACAGCTGCGACGGGTGGCGCGGCAACTGCGCCGGATCGCTGAACGGCGGGAACACCATCGCCCACGGCACGTCGGTGGCCTTACCCCACAACTCGGCGTTGATGAAGTTGCCGATGCGCCCGGCGCCCAGGCCGATCGGCACCATCGGCGCGACGAAGTCCATCAGCTGGAAGAACGACTTGCCATTGCGCTTGCCGAACCACAAGGCCGCGAGCATCACGCCGATGAATCCGCCGTGGAACGACATGCCGCCCTTCCACACTTCGAAAATCAGCGTCGGGTTGGCCAGGTACGCGCTCAGATCATAGAACAGCACGTAACCCAGACGGCCGCCAACGATCACGCCCATCGATAGCCAGAACACCAGATCGGAGAGTTTCTCCTTGGTCCAGGTCGGGTCGAAGCGGTTGAGCCGGCGCGACGCCAACAGCCACGCGCCGCCGATGCCGATCAGGTACATCAGACCGTACCAGTGGATTTTCAGCGGACCGATGGCCAGGGCCACCGGGTCGATCTGCGGGTAAGGCAGCATTGCGACTCCTTGTTAGAGTTGAAAGCAAAATTCCCGGGTGACGCTGCCACCTCAGGATTAAGCCAGGATTGCCACGCGGTCAGAGCAGAAAGCTCAAACCCACGCAGAACAGCAAAGCGGCGAACAGCCTTTTCAGCAAGCGCGGCGACAACCTGTGCGCCAGACGCGCACCGAGCCGAGCGAAGACCATGCTGGTCAGGGCGATGCCCAACAATGCCGGCAGATAAACAAAACCGAGACTATGGGCCGGCAACAACGGATCGTGCCACCCCAGAATCATGAAACTTGCTGCACTGGCCAGAGCGATCGGGAGGCCACAGGCCGATGAGGTCGCCACGGCCTGCTGCATCGGCACGCTGCGCCAGGTCAGAAACGGCACGGTCAGCGAGCCGCCGCCAATACCGAAAATCGCCGAGGCCCAGCCAATCACCGTACCGGCAGCGGTCAGACCGAGTTTGCCCGGTACCGTTCGGCTGGCCTTGGGTTTGACGTCCAGCGCCAGTTGCACGGCGATCACCAGGGCAAATACGCCGATGATCTTTTGCAGGTTCGGCCCGGAGATGGCTTCGGCGGTCAGCGCACCGAAACCGGCGCCGAGCAGAATGCCCACGGTCATCCAGCGAAAAATCGCCCAGCGCACCGCGCCGCGACGGTGATGTTCACGCACGGCGTTGACCGAGGTGAATATGATCGTCGCCAGCGATGTGCCCACCGCCAGGTGCGTAAGAATCGACTGATCGAAGCCCTGCAAAGTGAAGCTGAACACCAGCACCGGGACGATGATGATCCCGCCGCCAACGCCAAACAGCCCGGCGAGCACGCCCGCACAGGCACCGAGCGCCAGGTAGAGCAGAAATTCCATGACCGTCTCCAGCACGCATCGGCAAAACAGGAGCGGCATGTTAACGGATGCGCAGCCTTCTGCTCCACTGGCGATGGATGCACGGACGCCGGATGCGTAGAGTGGGCAAAAAACACACAAGGACCACCTTATGTGCCTGATTGTTTTCGCCTGGCGCCCGGGCCATGCCCAGCCGCTGGTCGTCGCGGCCAACCGCGACGAGTTCTACGCCCGCCCCAGCCTGCCATTGGCACCTTGGCCAGAAGCGCCGCAGGTGCATGCCGGGCGCGACCTTGAAGCCGGCGGCACCTGGCTGGGGATAGGCAGCAACGGACGCTTCGCAGCGCTGACCAATATCCGCGATCCGCAACAGCCGCCCGCGACCAAATCCCGGGGCGAGCTGGTGGCGCGGTTTCTTGCGGGCGATCTGTCGATTGATGATTATTTGAGCGATGTGGTGGGTCGTGCCGCCGAATATGCCGGGTTCAATCTGCTGCTGGGCAATGCCCATGAGTTGTGGCACTTCAATGCGCGGGCGTCAGAGCCGGTGATGTTGCAGCCGGGGGTTTATGGGTTATCCAACGCGGGGCTGGATACGCCGTGGCCGAAACTGCTCAAGGCCAGGGCGGCGTTGAGCGCGGTGCTGGACGATCCGCAGCCTGAGCGCTTGCTGGCCTTGCTGAGCGATGCGCAGACCGCACCCGAGGCGGAGTTGCCGGATACCGGGGTGGGCATGGCAACGGAGTCGTTGCTGTCGAGCGTGTTTATTGCCAGCCAAAGTTACGGAACGCGGGCGAGTACAGCGTTGGTTGTGCAGGCGGACGGAACGCGGCGGATGGTGGAGCGCAGCTTTGGGCCGTATGGCGGGCATTTGGGCGAGGTGGAGATTGTGGTTTAGCGGTGCCTGAACTGGCGCCTTCGCGAGCAGGCTCGCTCCCACCTGGGTTTCGTGATCGATACGAATCCCTGTGGGAGCGAGCCTGCTCCGGGCGGCGTTCCGACGAAGAGGGCATCAGCCTTTTAGAGAGCCTTGGTCACCACCGGCGAATTCATCTTGGCCAACCCGAGATTCTTCAGCGCCAGTTGCAGCGAGCTGTGGATAACCTGCGGGTTATCGATCTTCATCAGTTCCGCCAGCATCTCCTGGGCCTTGCTCAGGTTCACCTGACGCAACATCCACTTCACCTTCGGCAGGTTGGTGGCGTTCATCGACAGGCTGTCGAAACCCATCGCCATCAACAGCACCGCCGCCGCCGGATCACCGGCCATCTCGCCGCAGATGCTCACCGGTTTGCCTTCGGCGTGGGCGTCAGTGACCACGGTTTGCAGGGCTTGCAGCACCGCCGGGTGCAGATAGTCGTAGAGGTCGGCGACGCGCGGGTTGTTGCGGTCTACCGCCAGCAGGTACTGGGTCAGGTCGTTGGAGCCGACCGAAAGGAAATCGACCATCCGCGCCAGTTCCTTGGTCTGGTACACCGCTGCCGGGATCTCGATCATCACGCCGATCGGCGGCATCGGCACGTCGGTGCCTTCGTCGCGCACTTCGCCCCAGGCACGGTGGATCAGGTGCAGGGCCTCTTCGAGTTCGTGAGTGCCGGAGATCATCGGCAGCAGAATCCGCAGGTTGTTCAGGCCTTCGCTGGCCTTGAGCATCGCGCGCGTCTGCACCAGGAAGATTTCCGGGTGGTCGAGGGTGACGCGGATACCGCGCCAGCCGAGGAACGGGTTGTCTTCCTTGATCGGGAAGTACGACAGCGATTTGTCACCGCCGATGTCGAGGCTGCGCATGGTCACCGGTTGCGGGTGGAACGCGGCGAGCTGTTCGCGGTAAATCGCCAGCTGTTCCTTCTCGCTCGGGAAGCGCTGGTTGATCATGAACGGCACTTCGGTGCGGTACAGGCCGACCCCTTCGGCGCCACGCTTCTGCGCCCGCGCCACATCGGCGAGCAGGCCGGTGTTGACCCACAGCGGCATGCGGTGACCATCGAGGGTCACGCACGGCAGGTCGCGCAGGGTGTCGAGGCCCAGCGCCAGTTGTTTCTCTTCTTCGACGACTTCGGCGAACTGCTTGCGCAGCACTTCGCTCGGGTTGGTGTAGACCTCGCCACGGGTGCCGTCGACGATCATTTCGATGCCGTCGACCTTGGCGTACGGCAGATCGACCAGGCCCATCACCGTCGGAATGCCCATGGCCCGGGCGAGAATCGCGACGTGAGAGTTACCCGAACCGAGCACCGAGACCAGACCGACCAGCGTGCCTTCCGGCACCTCGCCGAGCATCGCCGGCGTCAGCTCTTCGCTGACCAGAATGGTTTTTTCCGGGTAGACCAGATTCTGCTGGCGCTCTTCCTGCAGATAGGCGAGCAGACGGCGGCCAAGGTCTTTGACGTCCGAGGCGCGTTCGCGCAGGTAGGCGTCGTCCATCAGTTCGAAACGGTTGACGTGCTCAGTGACCACCTGACGCAGCGCGCCCTGAGCCCACTGCCCCGTCTTGATCACGGTGGTGATTTCGCTGCCCAGCGAGGCATCGTCGAGCATCATCAGGTAGACGTCGAACAACGCGCGCTCTTCCGGGCGCAGTTGGGTCGCGAGTTTGGCGGACAAGGCGCGCATGTCGGCGCGCACGCCTTCGATGGCAGTCTTGAACAGCGCCAGCTCAGCGTCGATGTCGGTGATGGTCTTGTCCGGCACCACGTCCAGGTCCGCCGGCGGCAGCATCACCACGGCGGTACCGACGGCAGCACCCGGCGAACCCGGTACGCCGACGAACTTGGCTTCCTGAATGCCCTTGCCCTGCCGGCCCAGACCACGGATCGAACCGGTGGCCTCGGCGTGGGCGATTACACCAGCAAGCTGCGCGCTCATAGTCACGAGGAAGGCTTCTTCACCTTCGTCGAACTGGCGGCGTTCTTTCTGCTGGATGACCAACACGCCGACGACGCGGCGGTGGTGAATGATCGGTGCACCGAGGAACGAGGCGTAACGCTCTTCACCGGTTTCGGCGAAGTAGCGATAACGCGGGTGAACCGAAGCGTTTTCCAGGTTCAGGGGTTCTTCACGCGTGCCGACCAGACCGACCAGACCCTCGTTGGGGGCCATGCTGACCTTGCCGATCGAGCGCTTGTTCAAGCCCTCGGTGGCCATCAGGACGAAGCGATTGGTTTCCGGATCAAGCAGGTAGACCGAGCAGACCTGGCTGCCCATGGCCTCTTTGACGCGCAACACAATAATCCCCAACGCCGCCTTGAGATCCTTGGCGGAGTTAACTTCCTGGACGATCTTGCGCAGCGTATTGAGCATGGCTCGGGGTCGAACTCCGTCGTCAGTCGCGCGCTAAAAGGCGCGGGGCAAGCTCTTTGAGAGCGCGTCGATACACCTCGCGCTTGAATGTCACCACCTGGCCCAACGGATACCAATAGCTGACCCAGCGCCAGCCATCGAACTCCGGTTTACCGGTCAGATCCATCCGCACCCGCTGCTCGTTGGAGATCAGGCGCAGGAGGAACCATTTCTGTTTCTGGCCGATGCACAGCGGTTGGCTGTGGGTACGCACCAGGCGTTGCGGCAAACGATAGCGCAACCAGCCTCGGGTACAGGCCAGTATTTCAACATCTTCACGTTCCAGGCCAACTTCTTCGTTCAGCTCGCGGTACAAGGCGTCTTCCGGCGTCTCCTCGGGGTTGATCCCCCCTTGCGGAAACTGCCAGGCGTCCTGATTGATACGGCGAGCCCATAGCACCTGGCCGGCGTCATTCGTCAGAATGATCCCGACATTGGGGCGGAAACCATCGGGGTCGATCACGGCAACAACCTCGCAAACGCATGTCGCCGCATTGTTCCACAAAGCTTGATCAGGCGGCAACGAAGGTTCCTACCTTATGTGCACTCTTGTGAAAAGACCGTATTCTTGTCGCCTTTTTACTGACTTTTCAGCGGGTAACTGCAATGCGCCTGGCTTTATTCGATTTGGACAACACCCTTCTGGGCGGCGACAGCGATCACGCTTGGGGCGATTATCTGTGCGAGCGCGGCTTCCTCGACCCGATCGCCTACAAGGCGCGTAACGACGAGTTCTATCAGGATTACCTGGCCGGCAAGCTGGACAACGCCGCCTACCTGAACTTCTGCCTGGAAATTCTCGGCCGCACGGAAATGGCCGTGCTTGAGCAATGGCACAGCGATTACATGCGCGACTGCATCGAGCCGATCGTGCTGCCCAAGGCACTGGAGCTGCTGAAGAAGCACCGCGATGCCGGCGACAAACTGGTGATCATCACCGCCACCAACCGTTTCGTGACGGCACCGATCGCCGTGCGCCTGGGCGTGGAAACCCTGATTGCCACCGAATGCGAAATGATCGACGGCCGCTACAGCGGGCGCAGCACCGACATCCCGTGCTTCCGCGAAGGCAAGGTCACGCGCCTCAATCGCTGGCTGGAAGAGACCGGCTATTCGCTCGAGGACAGCTATTTCTATAGCGATTCGATGAATGATCTGCCGCTGCTGGAGCAGGTGGCGAATCCGGTGGCGGTGGACCCGGATCCGAATCTGCGGGCCGAGGCCGAGAAGCGTGGCTGGCCGGTGATTTCGTTGCGCGACTGATATCGCCTTCGCGAGCAGGCTCGCTCCCACATTGGACCTGTGTCATTCACAAATCCCCTGTGGGAGCGAGCCTGCTCGCGAATGGCCGCAACCGGGCCTCAAGCCTTAAACCGGCTTGGCCCCCATCAACGCCGCGATGGCGACAAATCCGACGCCGCTGACAATCGCCAGCGCCAGATTGAACTTGCGATTGCCCACCCCGCTTGTCCACAGCCGATCCAGCCGGACCAGCAGCCAGACCGCACTGAACGTGGCCACGGCGTAGATCACGCTGGAACCCAGAATCCAAAACTGGCCCAACGGCCAGCCAACCAGATGCACCAACCACCAGCCGGTGAAGGGCATGCTGAGCATGCCGATCAGCATCAGACACCAGATGAACAGCCAGGGACGGCGCATCGTACTGGCCGGCCCTTCACTGCGATTTCGCCAGGTCAGGGCGGCGAGCACCAGCCCGCTCGCGAGGATCACCACGGTCGCCGCGACGTGAAGGACTTTCAGGGTGGTCAGGGTTTCCATGTCGTTCTCATCCGTAGATCCATGCCCATCAGCGTAGCCGCTCAGCCAAGAAACAGCTGATAGGCCGGGTTATCGCTTTCATCCCAGTATGGATAGCCGATTTCCGCCAGCGCCGCCGGCACCAGATGACGCTCGTCATGCGGCACTTGCAAGCCGGCGACCACACGCCCGTCCGCCGCGCCGTGGTTGCGGTAGTGGAACATCGAGATGTTCCAGCGCCCGCCGAGCTTGTTGAGGAAGTTGAACAGCGCGCCCGGGCGCTCCGGGAATTCGAAGCGCAGCACCACTTCATCGACCACCTGCGCGGCGCGGCCACCGACCATGTGGCGAATGTGCAGCTTGGCCAGCTCGTTGTCGGTCAGGTCGAGCACCGGAAACCCCTGCTCGGTCAGGCTCGCCAGCAAGGCGCTGCGCGGATCGTTGTCCGGGTGGGTCTGCACGCCAACAAAGATGTGCGCTTCGCTGCCGGTGTTGTAGCGGTAATTGAATTCAGTGATCTGGCGCTTGCCGATGGCTTCGCAGAACGCCTTGAAGCTGCCGGCCTTTTCCGGAATGGTCACGGCGATGATCGCCTCGCGACCTTCGCCCAGTTCGGCGCGCTCGGCGACGTGGCGCAGGCGGTCAAAATTGACGTTGGCGCCGGAGTCGATGGCGACGAAAGTCTGCCCGCTGACGCCACGTTGCTCGACGTACTTCTTGATTCCGGCCACGCCCAGCGCGCCGGCAGGTTCGGTGATCGAGCGGGTATCGTCGTAGATATCCTTGATTGCTGCGCAGATCTCGTCGGTGCTGACGGTAATCACTTCGTCGACGTAATCCTTGCAGATCTCGAAGGTGTACTGGCCGATCTGCGCCACCGCCACGCCGTCGGCGAAAATGCCCACGGCCGGCAGAACCACGCGCTCGCCCGCTGCCATTGCCGCTTGCAGGCAGTTGGAGTCGTCCGGCTCGACGCCAATTACCTTGATGTCCGGACGCAGGTATTTCACGTAGGCCGCGATACCGGCGATCAGGCCGCCACCGCCGACCGGGACGAAAATCGCATCCAGCGGCTGCGGGTGCTGACGCAGGATTTCCATGGCCACGGTGCCCTGCCCGGCAATGGTGTGCGGATCGTCGTACGGGTGGATGTAGACGTAGCCTTTTTCATCGACCAGTTTCAGCGAATAGGCCAGCGCTTCCGGAAACGAGTCACCGTGCAGCACCACTTTGCCGCCGCGCGAACGCACGCCTTCGACTTTGATTTCCGGGGTGGTCTTGGGCATGACGATGGTGGCTTTGACGCCCAACACTTTCGCCGCCAGAGCCAGACCCTGCGCATGATTGCCCGCCGACGCGGTGACCACGCCACGAGCGCGCTCTTCGTCGCTCAATTGCGTCAGCTTGTTGTAGGCGCCGCGAATCTTGAACGAGAACACTGGCTGCAAGTCTTCGCGCTTGAGCCAGATGTCATTGCCCAGCCGCTCGGAGAGCTGGCGGGCGTTCTGCAGCGGGGTTTCTACGGCAACGTCATAAACGCGCGAGGTGAGGATCTTTTTGACGTACTGTTCGAGCATCGGAAAGCATCACTGGCGATTGGGCGGGACCAGCGAGTCTAACCCGCCTTTTGCCGAGGCGACCACACTAAACAGGTGGTTTTAAGGTCTGGAAACCCAATCTTGAGTGAGCACCGTTGTGGTGAGGGGATCTATCCCCGCTGGAGTGCGAAGCGCTCCCCTGCTTTTTTTCAGTCACACCGCGTTCCTGGGTTTTACGACGACTGCGTCGCCGAACGGGGATAAATCCCCTCGCCACAGCTTGTTTCCCCCTGTACCACCGCGAGGCCTATAATGCCGGCCTTTCTGCCCAACCCTTGCCCGCTTCCGGAGCCCGCATGACCCAGGATCAACTCAAACAGGCCGTGGCCCAGGCCGCCGTCGACTTCATCCTGCCGAAACTCGACGACAAGAGCATCGTCGGCGTCGGCACCGGCTCCACCGCCAATTGCTTCATCGACGCCCTGGCCCAGCACAAGGGCGCGTTCGATGGCGCGGTCGCCAGCTCCGAAGCCACCGCCGCGCGCCTCAAGGGCCATGGGATTCCGGTGTATGAGCTGAATACCGTCAGCGATCTGGAGTTCTACGTCGACGGCGCCGATGAGAGCGATGCGCACCTGAACCTGATCAAGGGCGGCGGCGCGGCCCTGACCCGCGAGAAGATTGTCGCCGCCGTGGCCAAGACTTTCATTTGCATCGCTGACGCCAGCAAACTGGTGCCGGTACTCGGCGAGTTCCCGCTGCCGGTGGAAGTCATCCCGATGGCCCGCAGCCACGTAGCCCGCCAACTGGTGAAACTGGGCGGCGACCCGGTGTACCGCGAAGGCGTGCTGACCGACAACGGCAACATCATCCTCGACGTGTTCAACCTGCAGATCACCAACCCGGTGGAGCTGGAAGCACAGATCAATGCCATCGTCGGCGTGGTCACCAACGGCCTGTTCGCCGCGCGTCCGGCGGATCTGTTGTTGCTGGGCACCAGTGAAGGCGTGAAAACCCTGAAGGCTGAGTAACAGACTGCCCACTTGCCATGGGCTGATAAGTAACCTGTGGGAGCGAGCCTGCTCGCGAAAGCGTCGGGTCAGTCAACATATTCAGAGACTGATCAACCGCCTTCGCGAGCAGGCTCGCTCCCACAGTGTTTTGTGATGTCAGTTAGTTTGGTGTGGGTTTTTTGAAGACGTAAAACAGATTCGGCTCGCTCACCAGGTACAACGTGCCGTCATCATCCATTGCAATTCCCTCCGCCTGCGGCACGGTTTTCTGCAAACCCTGGCGCCCGCCGCTGATCGACATGGTGCTCAACGGGCGCCCGTCGACATCCAGTTCGATGATCAAGCGCGACTCGTCCGACAGCGCCAGCAAGTGCCCGCTGCGCTCGTCGTACTGCAGACTCGAAAGATCACGCACAAACATTCCGGCATCGCGCTTGGGGTTGTTGATCACGTGCACCGCGTAGGTCTTGTCCGGTTTGAAATGCGGGAAGCCGTGGACTTCGTAGATCAGCATCGGGTCGCGTTCTTTCGCCACGAACAGCCGCTTGCCCACAGAATCATAAGCAAGCCCTTCGAAACCCTTGTTGCCGGACATGTGCACGCCAAGGGTCATTTGCTCGGCATCTTCGGCATCGAGAAAAGTGGTGTCGGCCTCGAGGTGGATCTTGATGAGGCGTTGCTGACGCTCGTCGGTGATCACGTAGGTGTCGGCACTGATGTACTCGACGGCTTCCGGATCGCCAAACCCCACCAGAGCGATGCGCCGCAAAATCTTGCCTTCCAGGGACAATTCGACCAGTTCGGAATTCTTGTTGGTCACGGTGAACAGGCTTTTACGCACCGGATCGTAGGTCAGCGCCGAGACGTCATCGTCGAGCCCCTCGATCGGCCGCGCCTCGATCGTCACCCGATACTGGTCGAGCCCGATCGCCTCGCTGCTCACCGGTTGCCACAGCGTGTGCAGGTTGAACCAGGCGCGCTCGAACAGACGCAGGTATTGGCCGATCGCGATCAACGCAATCAGGACAATCATCAACAGGACGAGAATCAGCGGTTTGGGGCGGGCAAGTCGACGCATTCAGGCAGGCTCGGATTCATGACAGGCCGATGAAATATCACGCCCGTCTGAATTGAAGCTTAATGGCCACTTGCCTCAGATCACAAGCCAAGCGCCGTAGGAGCTGCCGAAGGCTGCGATTTTTTGACTTTCATAAGCAAGATCAAAAGATCGCAGCCTGCGGCAGCTCCAGGGAAGGCATCACCGGTGTTTTTCGAATCGGTAGAACAGGTTCGGCTCGCTGACCATGTACAGCGTGCCGTCCGCATCCATGGTCATGCCTTCGGCGCGGGGGATGGTGTCTTTCAGACCGTTGAAATTCCCAAGCAACGTCATGAAGCTGACTTGCTTGCCATCCTCGTCGAGTTCAAGCAACAGGTGTGAATCCGCCGACAGCACCAGCAGATGGCCAGTGCGCGGATCGACAGCCAGCGCCGACAGGTTGCGCAGATCCAGCTGATCGCTGGCCAGCTTCTGCTTGTCGCCCTGCAGGGTCTGGCCGCCATCGCTTTTCCAGGTGAACAGCGCCGGTGGGCGTTCCTCCCCCAGAATCAATCGCTGATTGCGCGGATCCCACGTGATGGCCTCAAACGCCTTGTTCTGATCTTTCGACGGCCCGAGGTCGTATTTCGGGAAATCGGCGATGTTCAGCTCACGAGTCGCGGCGTCGATCTTGACGATCGACAAGGTATGCTCACGCTCATCGACAATGGCCAGCAAGCCGTTTTCCATGACCGTCAGGCCTTCCGGATTGCTCCAGCCTACCAGCGGCATCTTGCGCAACACGTCGCCCTCGAGCGTCAGCTCGACCAGGAAGGCATTCTTGCCCATCACCGCAAACAGGGTCTTGGTCTGCGGGTTATAGGCCAGATCCGAAGCTTCGTCCTTTTCCATACCCGGCAGCGGCTTGGCATCGATGACCACCTGATAATCCGGCAGCCACACACTCTCCTTTTGCTCGGCCTTGCTCTCGAAGCGCTCCAGCACCCACAGCACGCCGCGATCATCCCAATGCATGGCGAACGCCAGTCCATAGGCTGCGGCGATGACCAGCAACAGCCAGACATACCAGCGCAGGACGAAGCGCGAACGGGAGGGGGATTTCTGCTGAGTTCGAGATGCCATCGAGGGATGCGTTCCGTTAATTCAGGCCAAGGGTAATAGCACAAAGAGGCCGGCTGAGACGCCAGAATCGCGGGAATTATCCAGAGAGGATGTGAAAAAAACGGGAAATGGCGGGATTGGCGTGTGCATTTGCCAGCAGCACACTTGTGGCGAGGGGATTCATCCCCGTTGGCGCGCGAAGCGCGCCCCTCTTGATCTTGAAGAGGGGCCTGCTGCGCAGTCCAACGGGGATAAATCCCCTCACCACAAAGCTCACCCCCTGCAAGGGCTTCTGCGGTTAGCGCACGCTGCTGCTGAAGCTGCTCGCCCCCGGCAGTTCGAGGACGATTTCATCGCCGACATTCAGCGGGCCGACGCCCACTGGCGTGCCGGTGAGGATCACGTCGCCGGCCTGCAGCGAGAAGCAGCCGGCCATGTGCTGGATCATCGGCACGATCGGGTTGAGCATCGCGCTGCTGTTGCCGTCCTGGCGCACTTCGCCGTTGATGGTCAGGCGGATGCCGATGTCGGTCAGGTCAGCGAAGGTGCTGCCGACCACGAACGGCGCGATCACCGCCGCGCCGTCGAACGACTTGGCGATTTCCCACGGTAGGCCCTTGGATTTGAGCTCGGCCTGCTTGTCGCGCAGGGTCAGGTCCAGCGCCGGGGCGAAACCGGAGATCGCATCGAGGACTTCTTCGCGGCTTGGTTTGGTCGACAGCGGTTTGCCGATCAACACAGCGATTTCCGCTTCGTAGTGCACCGAACCGCGCTCGGTCGGAATGCTGAAACCGCCTTCCAGCGGCACCACGCAACTGCCCGGCTTGATGAACAGCAGCGGCTCGGTCGGCACCGGGTTATCCAGTTCCTTGGCGTGCTCGGCGTAATTGCGGCCAATGCACACGACTTTCCCGATCGGGAAGTGAATGCGCGTGCCGTCGACGTACTGGTGCTGATAGCTCATTTACCGACTCCTGCCTTTATTGATTCAACAGAGATTACCGATCAAACCGGGAAAATCTTGCCCGGGTTCATGATGCCGTTCGGGTCGAACACTGCCTTGACCGCTTTCATGTACTCGATCTCGGCCGGCGAGCGGCTGTAGGTCAGGTAATCACGCTTGGTCATACCGACGCCGTGCTCGGCCGAGATCGAGCCGTTGTATTTCTCGACGGTTTCGAACACCCACTTGTTGACGGTGGCGCACTTGGCGAAGAACTCGTCCTTGCTCAGATTTTCCGGCTTGAGGATGTTCAGGTGCAGATTGCCGTCGCCGATGTGGCCGAACCAGACGATTTCGAAATCCGGGTAGTGCTCGCCAACGATCGCGTCGATTTCGCGCAGGAACGCCGGCACTTTCGAGACGGTAACCGAAATGTCGTTCTTGTACGGCGTCCAGTGGGAGATGGTTTCGGAGATGTACTCGCGCAGCTTCCACAGATTGTGCAGCTGGGTTTCGCTCTGGCTCATCACGCCGTCGAGCACCCAGCCCTGTTCAACGCAGTGTTCGAAGGTTTCCAGCGCGCTGTTCGCCACTTCTTCGGTGGTCGCTTCGAATTCCAGCAGGGCGTAGAACGGGCACTCGGTGTCGAATGGCGCCGGCACGTCGCCACGGCCCATGACCTTGGCCAGGGCCTTGTCGGAGAAGAATTCGAACGCGGTCAGGTCGAGCTTGCCCTGGAAGGCATGCAGCACCGGCATGATCGAATCGAAATCGGCGGTACCGAGGACCATCGCCGTGAGGTTTTTCGGCGCGCGATCAAGGCGCATGGTCGCTTCGACGACGAAACCGAGGGTGCCTTCGGCGCCGATGAACAGCTGACGCAGGTCGTAACCGGTGGCGTTCTTGATCAGGTCCTTGTTCAGTTCCAGCACATCGCCCTTGCCGGTGACGACCTTCATGCCGGCCACCCAGTTGCGGGTCATGCCGTAGCGAATCACTTTGATCCCGCCGGCATTGGTGCCGATATTGCCGCCAATCTGGCTGGAACCTGCCGAGGCGAAATCGACCGGATAGTACAGGCCGTTTTCTTCGGCGACGTTCTGCAGATGCTCAGTGACCACGCCCGGTTGGCACACGGCAGTGCGGTCGGTGAGGTTGACGTCGAGAATCTGGTTCATGTAATCGAACGAAACCACCACTTCGCCATTGGCCGCCACCGCAGCGGCGGACAACCCGGTGCGCCCGCCGGATGGCACCAGCGCAACCTTGTGAGTGTTGGCCCAACGCACCACGGCCTGCACTTGCTCGATGGTCTTGGGAAACACGATGGCGCTCGGTGCCGGGGCAAAGTGTTTGGTCCAATCCTTGCCGTAAGTGTTCAGGGAGTCGGCGTCAGTGAGGACTTTGCCAGGCTCAACCAGGGTCTTCAGTTCATCAATCAGCGCAGGATTGGTCATCGACAGAACTCTCGAACAATTCATGGTCATCCTGAGAACGCTTCACGTCGCAGGAATGAGTGTTTAGCGGGGTGGCTATGCTAGCATACCGACCCCGCAGGACAGTGCCCAAGGCCAGATCCGCGGTGACGGCTTTGTTGCCGTGCGGGTCAGCTCCAGGCTGCTCCCTCCCTGCCATTTTTCTCCGGGATACAGGTTTACGCAGATGAGCAAGACTTCTCTCGATAAGAGCAAGATCAAGTTCCTTCTTCTCGAAGGCGTCCACCAATCGGCTGTCGACGTCCTCAAGGCGGCGGGCTACACCAGCATCGAATACCTGACTGGTTCCTTGCCGGAAGCCCAGCTCAAGGAAAAGATTGCTGACGCTCACTTCATCGGCATCCGCTCGCGCACGCAACTGACCGAAGAGATCTTCGATCACGCGAAGAAACTGGTCGCGGTCGGCTGTTTCTGCATCGGCACGAACCAGGTTGACCTCAGTGCGGCCCGCGAGCGCGGTATTGCCGTGTTCAACGCGCCGTACTCCAACACCCGTTCCGTAGCGGAACTGGTACTGGCCGAAGCGATCCTGCTGCTGCGCGGCATCCCTGAGAAAAATGCCTCCTGCCACCGTGGCGGCTGGATCAAGTCCGCTGCCAACTCGTTCGAGATCCGTGGCAAGAAACTGGGCATCGTCGGTTACGGCTCGATCGGCACGCAGCTGTCGGTGCTGGCTGAAGGTCTGGGCATGCAAGTGTTCTTCTATGACACCGTGACCAAGCTGCCGCTGGGCAACGCCACACAGGTCAACAACCTGCACGAGCTGCTGGGCATGTCCGACATCGTCACCCTGCACGTACCGGAAACCGCCGCCACTCAGTGGATGATCGGCGAGAAGGAAATCCGCGCCATCAAGAAGGGCGGCATCCTGATCAACGCTGCACGTGGCACCGTGGTCGAGCTCGACGCCCTGGCGGACGCGATCAAGGACAAGCACCTGATCGGCGCGGCCATCGACGTGTTCCCGGTGGAGCCCCGCTCCAACGACGAAGAGTTCGAAAGCCCGCTGCGTGGCCTCGACAACGTGATCCTGACCCCGCACATCGGCGGCTCGACCGCCGAAGCGCAAGCCAACATCGGTCTGGAAGTGGCGGAGAAACTGGTCAAGTACAGCGACAACGGTACTTCGGTGTCGTCGGTCAACTTCCCGGAAGTGGCCCTGCCGGCTCACCCTGGCAAGCACCGCCTGCTGCACATCCACGAGAACATCCCGGGTGTGATGAGCGAGATCAACAAGGTCTTCGCCGAAAACGGCATCAACATCTCCGGTCAGTTCCTACAGACCAACGAGAAGGTCGGTTACGTGGTGATCGACGTCGATGCCGAATACTCGGAGCTGGCGCAAGAGAAGCTGCAACACGTCAACGGTACTATCCGTAGTCGGGTGCTTTTCTAAAAGCCTACAAGCGGCAAGTGAAAGCGCTTTGCCTTTACTTGCCGCTTGCAGCTAGCCACTTGAAGCTGAATAAAAAAGGGAGCCCCGAAAGGCTCCCTTTTTTTATTTCACGTTGACCGTGATTTTTTCCGAAACGATCGATGGGTCGAACGGCATGTGGCCGCTGTCGCCGAGGATCAGTTGCAAGGTGTGCTTGCCCGGGGCCAGTTTGATCGTGGCTTCGGTCTGCGCCTTGCCGAAATGCATGTGGTGAGCGTCAGTCGGAATCGGCGCGCCTTCGGCCGGCAGGTCGTCGACGTCGATCAGCAGGTGATGGTGGCCGGTGTTCTTGGTGGTGTCACCCGCCGGGGCCAGCGCGATGTTCTTGACGCCGAACTTGACCTTGAATTCCTGCGAGACGGTGGCGCCGTCCTCGGGAGAAACGATGAACACTTCAGCATCCTTCGGCGCCGGTGTCGCCGCACTGGCCAGCACCGAAACACCCATCAGCACACCGGCCAACGCTGCACGAGACATAAAGCTTTTCATTTTCTTCTCCAGTTTTTCCGTAAAATCCGCACGGTCATGACAACTTCATGACCATTCGTTGTCGAAGGCACTCGACAACCATAGCAAAGCGAGCCTGAATCAGAGCGTCGCGATAATGATTTCAAAGGAGTGACCATGCGCTTGCTGCCTGGCCTGATCTGCCTGCTACCCCTTCTGAGCCCGCTGGCTCACGCCGAACTGATTGATGACGTCAACGACCGTGGCGAGCTGCGCATAGCCCTTGAGGCTAATACACCGCCCTTCAATTACAAGGAAGGCGACACCCTCACGGGGTTCGAGGTCGAGCTTGGGCAACTTCTGGCCCAGGAGCTGGATGTACGCGCCGACTTCATCGTCACCGACGAGGGCGACCTGCTCCAGGGCGTTGAAAGCGGCAAATACGATGTCGCGCTCAACCACATAGCACTGACACCCGAACTCAAGGATCGTTTCGACTTCAGCGAGCCGTACGGCGAGGTCGACGGGCAGTTGCTGGCAAAGAAGGACGAGACGCCGCGGCCGCTGGTGCTGGTGCAGGCGTTGACCGAAGCGAAGCCGAAAGCGGCAGCGCCGGTCGAGTTGGCGATCCCGTTTCAGAAGGGTAATCCGGCATTTCAGGCCAGCCTCAAGAGCGCGCTGGAACGGATCAAGGCGGATGGGCGGTTGGCGGCGCTGTCCGAGAAGTGGTTGAAACCGTAAGAGCCCCTCACCCTAACCCTCTCCCGGAGGGAGAGGGAACTGATCCGGGGATGCTTTAGAGGTACGCCGACTTGGGATTGCTATAACGAATCCGAAATCGACTGATCATGGCTTTGTCGAATCTCTGGTCGCCAAGGTCTTTCAGGTCGATGGACAGCGCCAGACACCTCGGTCGGCCCCCTCTCCCCCCGGGAGAGGGCTGGGGTGAGGGCAACGATGGCGGATCAGTCCAAAGCCGCCAGAGTCACCGCCGCCTCAACCAGCTCAAGTTCACTGAAAACCCGAACCCCATGACGCTTGAGCAACGCCGCCGTCACCCCTTCGCCACTGACTTTGACCCCACTGAACGTGCCGTCATACGTCAACAGATTCCCGCAAGAGGGGCTGTTGGCCTTGAGCACCGCCACCCGAATGCCGTGCTTTTGCACCAGTTCCAGCGCTTGCCGCGCCCCCTCGAGAAATTGCGCACTGACATCCTCGCCATCGGTAGTGATCACAGCAGCAGTGCCATCCAGCACCTCACCGCCCTGCCCGCCAGGAATCTCCGCCGCCGCCCGCGGCGTCGGCAATCCACCGGCCACCTCCGGACACAACGGCACTATCCGCCCTTCTTCGATCCACTGCTCAAGCAGATCAAACGGCCCGCTCGCGCCACCGTCATAACGCACGCGATGGCCCAGCAGGCAGCGGCTGACCAGGATCTTTTCCATGTTCAGAACGGCTCGTTGCCACGGCGGCGGAACCAGCCGGTCAGCGACAGCCGTTCGCGCTGGGCCGGCAATACTTCGTGAGGCACTTCGCCGGAGAGAAACACCACCAGGCAGCCGCCGGTAGGCTGCACGTCGTGCACGCGCTCATCGCCCAGGTACATGCGCAACTGTCCGCCGTCCTCCGGCAGCCAGGCGTCGTTGAGGTAGATCACCGCCGACACCATGCGCCGGTCATCATCGCGAAAACGGTCGAGGTGCTTGAGGTAGAACGCGCCGGGCGGGTACAGGGCGAAATGGCATTCGAAATCCTCAAGTCCCAGAAACAAGCCGCGATTGAGCGCCTCGCGCAGACTGTCCATCAGGCTCAGGTAGCGGTCAGTGGCGTCGGCCTGACCCGGGTCGATCCACTGGATGTGATCGCCGCGAATACCCTCGCGAATCTCGGAAAACGGCCCGCGTCCGACCGCCGCCGGCGCCAGCTCACCCTCGGCTTCACGTTTACGGCACTCGGCCGCCAGCGCCCGGGTCAGATCGGCGGGCAGGAAGATGTTCTGCTGCGACCAGCCGTGTTCGGCCAGGTCGTCGACAATGCGTAACAGCAGCGGGTGTTCAGAGGATATCGGCATGGCGCGCATAGTATGCCGACGGCAACAAATCCGACAGAGCCACGCAGCGCCTTGCTACGAATTCTCGACAAGTACCGGCACCGCACGGACAATAGTCCGCTGCTGACAGGAGTCCCTATGCGCCGTTTGCTTTTTTCACTGTTGATGTTCTGCGTATTGCCCACCTGGGCGGACGGCCACGATCAGTTGTACAAGGTCGCCGGCTGGCCAGAACAACGCGCGCATTTCAACGATGCCCTGAGCGCCGCCCAGCAGCGCTATCAGAACAGCCTGCCGCCTGCGGTATTTCAGGCGCTGGTCAACAACAGCAATCAGCGCTTCGCCGCGCAGGCCATGGATCAGCGTGCCGAAGCGCAACTGCGGCAGAAACTCGCCGACCCGAAACCGGCGCTGACCTTCTTCCAGTCGCCACTGGGCAAGAAAATCGTCGCCGCCGAATTGCTCGCAACCCGTCGCGATCAACTGGCAAAAAACGCCCAGGGCCTGCCGAAGATGCAGGCCAGCGACAGTCGCTTGCTGATCATCGGCCATCTCGCCCAGGCCCTGCCGGCCCGTGAGGCTGGCGCCGAGGTCAGTCTGGCGATTGCCGGCGTAGCGGCGGACAGCTTGAGTTCGATGATCCCGGGATTGCTCGGCGGCGGACAGGCACAGGGCATGTTGAACGGTCAGCGCCAGCGGCTGATGGATCAGATCGGCGCCGATCTGAACAACACGCTGCTCTATGTCTATCGCGACTTGTCGGATGAAGAGCTGGAAGAGTTTGCGACATTTGCCGAGTCGACCGAGGGCAAGGCTTACTACCAGGCGGCACTGGCGGCGATTCGGGCGGGGTTGGCGGTCGGCCAGTGATGTTCGTTACCTGAAAGATCGCATTCGCGAGCAGGCTCGCTCCCACAGTTGTAACGCATTCCCCTGTGGGAGCGAGCCTGCTCGCGAAGAGGCCCTCCCAGGCACTAGAGATTCCGGCCCCTGATCCGCTTGCTCAAGAATTCGAAATACTCCTCACGCATCTCCGCCGTTTCATTGGCCAGGTGATGCCGTGCCTCGGCCAACAGCAGAATCTGCGGCCGGTCGAACTTCCATTTCAACACCTGCAGATTGTGCTGCCAGTCGACAGTCATGTCCGCCTGCCCCTGAATGATCAGCGGCCGTCGCGGACTTTTTTTCGCGTGCTCGACGCGGATGATCCAGCGCGACAGCGCGCCCACCCATTTCGTCGGCAGACGTCTTGGCTGCAACGGATCGGCCAGCAGAAACGGCAGAAAATCCGGATCGTTGGAGTTCTCGCTGAAGCGTCGCGCCACACCGCGTACAAACGGCCGCAGCAGGTTATAACTCAGCTGCGACCAGCCCCACGCCCTTGGTCGCACCAACGGCGCCAGCAGAATCACCTGCCCCTGCGCCGGGCTGTTCTCGCCATGATTGAGCAGATGATCGACGACAATCGCGCCACCGGTGCTTTGCCCGCACAAATGCCAAGGCTGCGGCAGCGCGATCGAGTTCGCTTCAGCGAACAGCGCCTGCAACACGTCCTGGTATTCAGAGAAATCACGAATGCTTGCCCGTGGCCCGCTCGACAGACCATGGCCCGGCAAGTCGCAGGCGATCACGGCGAAATCCTGATCCAGCGCCCACTCGATCACATGCCGGTACAGGCCGATGTGATCGTAGTAACCGTGGAGCAGAAACAGCGTCGCCTTGACCTTCTCCGGCCACCAGCAATGGCTGACCAGCTCGTAGCCATCGACTTCGAAACGACCCATGCCGCGCCAGACATCGCGCTCGGCGAAGTCGGTCTTGTAGAAGCGCTGATAAGCCTTCGCCTCATCCGATAACGGCTGCCACTCGGCCAATGGCTTGAGGCTCGCGCGTAAATGATCGGGGTCGAAAGTATCAGGCATGCGGACATTCCAGAGCGGGAAACGGACTTTATCGGCCTGCGATATTCATCTCTAGAGGCAGACATGGCAAGCTAGCCGGCCTTTCGAGGATCGAAAACCATGCGTTCGCCCTACCGCACCGCACTGTTCGCCAGCCTGCTCGCGCTGATCTGCGCCGGGGTGCTATGGGCGGCGTATGACTGGTTTCAGGGCCGCTATCTGCGCGCGTTCAGCGAACATACGGCGGTATTTTCCGGTGACCCGCTGCGCCTGCCGGACAACCTCGCCGGGCCGGGAAATATCCGCCTCGTGCACTTCTGGGACCCGGCCTGTCCGTGCAATGTCGGCAATCAACAGCACCTGAGCGAGATGGTCGAACAGTTCGGCGCGCGTGGAGTGGAGTTCTTCGCCGTGCAAAAGCCCGGCAGCCACGGCCAGTTGCCCGCCACCCTCGCCAGCCTGAAAACCATCATCGTCCTGCCCGGCGCCGAACAGATCCCCGCCAGCCCTGCCGTGGCGATCTGGGATCGCAGCGGCAAACTCGCCTACTTCGGCCCGTACAGCGAAGGCTTGACCTGCAACTCCAGCAACAGCTTTATCGAACCGATCCTGCATGCCCTGACGGAAGATCGCCCGGTCAATGCTACTCACACCTTGGCGGTGGGTTGTTATTGCCCATGGCCGGCGGACGCGAAGTAAGGCATTCCGGACTTTTCAAGGACAGCGCTGCACCACACAGATGCTCTGTGCTAAATGTTTGCAGCCCGACGGGCGGCCTTCCCGCCTGCACAAGGAGTCACCATGAAGCGTGCGTTGATCGTCGTTGCCTTGCTCATCGTTGTCCTGCTCGGCGCCGCCGGCGGGTATATCTACAGCAAGCAGCCGACGCGCCAGGGCCAGGTCGAGCTGCGCAACCTGCAAGGCTCGGTGACCGTGCGCTATGACGAGCGCGGTGTGCCGCATATCCGCGCCGAGAACGAAACCGACCTCTATCGCGCCCTCGGTTATGTGCACGCGCAGGATCGTCTGTTCCAGATGGAAGCCATGCGCCGCCTCGCCCGGGGCGAGCTGGCCGAAGTGCTAGGGCCGAAACTGCTCGACACCGACAAACTGTTTCGCAGCCTGCGCATTCGCGAGCGCGCGACCAGTTACGTCGCCAGCCTCGACAAGCAGTCGCCGGCATGGAAGGGCCTGCAAGCCTATCTGGATGGCATCAACCAATATCAGGACGCCCACGCCGCGCCGATCGAGTTCGACGTGCTGGGCATCCCCAAGCGGCCGTTCACTGCCGAAGACAGCATCAGCGTCGCCGGCTACATGGCCTACAGCTTTGCTGCTGCGTTTCGCACCGAGCCGCTGCTGACCTACGTGCGCGATCAGCTCGGCGCCGATTACCTCAATGTCTTCGATCTCGACTGGCAGGCCAAAGGCGTTCTGGCCACCGATCACACCCGGCACGCACCGGCCCTCGCCGCCGGCGACTGGCAGGACCTCACCGCCCTCGCCCGCCTCAGCGAACAGGCGCTGCTCGACAACGGCCTGCCGCAGTTCGAGGGCAGCAACGCCTGGGTGATTGCCGGCAGCCGCAGTCAGAGTGGCAAGCCATTGCTGGCCGGCGATCCGCATATCCGTTTCTCGGTGCCGTCGGTATGGTACGAGGCGCAGTTGTCGGCGCCGGGTTTCGAGTTGTACGGCCATCATCAGGCACTGGTGCCGTTCGCGTTTCTGGGACACAACCTCGATTTCGGCTGGAGCCTGACCATGTTCCAGAACGATGACCTCGATCTGATCGCCGAGAAGGTCAACCCGGACAATCCCAATCAGGTCTGGTATCGCGGCCAGTGGACCGAGATGCTCGTCAGCGAACAACAGATCAATGTAAAGGGTCAGGCGCCGGTGACTCTCACCTTGCGCCAGTCCCCGCACGGGCCAATCGTCAACGATGCTCTTGGCAGCGCCGCCGGCAAGACCCCGATCGCGATGTGGTGGGCCTTCCTCGAAACACCTAACCCGATCCTCGACGGCTTCTACCAGCTCAACCGCGCCGACACCTTGGCCAAGGCCCGCGCGGCAGCGGCCAAGGTGCAGGCGCCGGGCCTGAATCTGGTGTACGCCAACGCCAAAGGCGATATCGCCTGGTGGGCCTCGGCCTTGCTGCCCAAACGTCCGGCCGGGGTGCAACCGGGCTTCATCCTCGACGGCAGCACGCCCGAAGCGGACAAGGACGGCTACTACCCGTTCAGCGCCAACCCGCAGGAAGAAAACCCGGCGCGCGGCTATATCGTCTCGGCCAACTTCCAGCCCGTGTCGCCGACCGGCATGGAGATCCCCGGTTACTACAACCTTGCCGATCGCGGTCAGCAGCTTGACCGTCAGCTCAGCGACAACCGGGTGAAGTGGAGCAACGAGGCCAACCAGCAACTGCAACTGGGCACCGCGACCGGTTACGGCCCGCGTCTGTTGGCGCCGCTGTTGCCGGTGTTGCGTGAGGTGGTGAGTGATCCGGCGCAGCTGAAACTGGTCGAGCAATTGGCGCAATGGCCCGGCGACTATCCGCTGAATTCCGTCAGCGCGACGCTGTTCAACCAATTCCTCTACGACCTTGCCGATGCGGCGATGCGCGATGAGTTGGGCAACGACTTCTTCGAAACACTGCTGTCGACGCGGGTGATCGACTCCGCGCTGCCACGCCTGGCGGCCAAGGCGGACTCACCGTGGTGGGACAATCGCAGCACGCCGGCCAGAGAAACCCGCGCCGATGTCGTGCGCACGGCGTGGGCGGCAAGCATGGCGCATCTGAAACTGACCCTCGGCGATAACGTGGCCGGTTGGCAGTGGGGCGCGGCGCACACCCTGACTCACGGCCATCCGCTGGGGCAGCAGAAGCCGCTGGATCGCCTGTTCAACGTCGGCCCGTTCGCGGCGCCAGGCAGCCACGAAGTGCCAAACAACCTCTCGGCGAAGATCGGCCCGGCGCCATGGCCGGTGACCTATGGACCGTCGACCCGACGCCTGGTGGACTTCGCCGATCCGGTACATGGCCTGACGATCAATCCGGTCGGCCAGAGTGGCGTGCCGCTGGACAGTCACTATGACGACCAGGCCGAGGCGTATGTGGAGGGGATTTATGTGCAGGCGCATTTCAGCGAGGAAGAGGTGCTGGCGAATACGCGCAGTACGTTGAAGCTGTTGCCTGCGCGGGCTGCGCAATAGATTGATGCCGTCTCGACCGGCCCTTTCGCGAGCAAGCTCGCTCCCACAGGAGATTGCATTCCAAATGTGGGAGCGAGCCTGCTCGCGAAAGCGCTGTGTCAGCCGGCATCGGAGTCGACTGACACTCCGTCTTCGCGAGCAGGCTCGCTCCCACATTTACAACCGGGTTGGCCGCAGGGTTGAGGCCAACCTGATATTGCTTAGGCCGCTTCCGGCGCTGGCGCGCGGCGTGCGTCCGGTTGTTTCCACGAATCGGCGGCGCTTTCTTCGATGGCTTGCTGGATGGCTTTCTTGCGTGCTTCTTCGGCGCGGCGGCTGAAGAACCAGACGAGGAAGGTCACCAGCGACACCGCCAGCAGAATCAGACTGGCCACGGCGTTGATCTCCGGCTTCACGCCCAGGCGCACGGCCGAGAACACTTCCATCGGCAGCGTCGTCGAACCCGGGCCGGAAACGAAGCTCGCCAGCACCAGGTCATCCAGCGACAGCGCGAACGACATCATCCCGCCCGCCGCCAGCGACGGCGCGATCATCGGGATGGTGATCAGGAAGAACACCTTCCACGGCCGCGCGCCCAAGTCCATCGCCGCCTCTTCGATCGACAGGTCCAGCTCACGCAAGCGCGCTGACACCACCACCGCCACATACGCGGCGCAGAACGTGGTGTGGGCGATCCAGATGGTGACGATGCCGCGCTCCTGCGGCCAGCCGATCATTTGGGCCATGGCCACGAACAGCAGCAACAGCGACAGACCGGTGATCACTTCCGGCATCACCAACGGCGCAGTCACCAGGCCACCGAACAGCGTACGGCCCTTGAAGCGCGTGATACGGGTCAGCACGAACGCTGCCAGGGTACCCAGTGCCACCGCCGCCACGGCGGTGTAACAGGCGATTTCCAGCGAGCGCAGCACCGAGCCCATCAGTTGCGAGTTGTCGAGCAGGCCGACATACCACTTGATCGACCAGCCGCCCCACACCGTCACCAGTTTCGAGGCGTTGAACGAGTAGATCACCAGAATCAGCATCGGCAGATAGATGAAGATCAGACCCAGTACCAGCATCAGGCTGGAGAAACGGAAGCGCTTCATTCTTTACCCTCCATTTCCTTGGCCTGACTGCGGTTGAACAGAATGATCGGCACAATCAGGATCGCCAGCATCACCACCGCCAGCGCGGACGCCACCGGCCAGTCGCGGTTGTTGAAGAATTCTTGCCACAGCACCTTACCGATCATCAGGGTTTCCGGGCCGCCGAGCAGTTCCGGGATCACGAACTCGCCGACCACCGGAATGAACACCAGCATGCAGCCGGCAATGATGCCGTTCTTGGACAGCGGAATGGTGATTTTCCAGAAGCTGTTGAAGGTGCTCGAACCCAGATCCGACGCGGCTTCCAGCAGACTCTGATCATGCTTCACCAAGTTGGCGTACAGCGGCAGGATCATGAACGGCAGGTACGAATAGACAATCCCGATGTACACCGCCAGGTTGGTGTTGAGGATCTGCAGCGGCTCGTCGATCAGGCCCATGCTCATCAGGAAGCCGTTGAGCAGGCCGTTGTTGCTGAGGATGCCCATCCACGCGTACACGCGGATCAGGATCGCGGTCCAGGTCGGCATCATGATCAGCAGCACCAGCACCGTTTGCAGCTCCTTGCGCGCGCTGGCGATGGCGTAGGCCATCGGGTAACCGATCAGCAGGCAGAGCACGGTGCTGATAAAGGCCATTTTCAGCGAGCCGAGATAGGCGGCGATGTACAGTTCGTCGTCGCCAAGCAACGCGTAGTTGCCCAGGTTCAGCAGCAGTTGCAGCTTCTGCTCGGCGTAGGTGTAGATCTCGGTGTACGGCGGGATCGCCACGTCGGCTTCGGCGAAGCTGATCTTCAGAACGATGAAGAACGGCAGCATGAAGAACAGGAACAGCCAGATGAACGGCACCCCGATGACCAGCTGCCGGCCATTGGGGATGATTCGGTTTATACGGCGTTTGAATTTGCGCATGTTCATGAGCGAAGTACCACGCCGCTATCGTCTTCCCACCACACGTAGACCTGATCGCCCCAGGTCGGACGCGCGCCGCGACGTTCGGCGTTGGCGACGAACGACTGCACCAGTTTGCCGCTCGGCAATTCGACGTAGAACACCGAGTGCCCGCCCAGATAAGCGATGTCGTGGACCTTGCCGCTCGACCAGTTGTACTCGCAGGTCGGCATGTCGGCGGTGACCAGCAGTTTTTCCGGGCGAATCGCGTAGGTGACCGACTTGTCCTGCACCGAGGTACTGATGCCGTGGCCGACGTAGATCTGCCGGTCGAGGTCCTTGCAGGTGATGGTCGCGTGGCCTTCGGCGTCGTCGATCACTTCGCCTTCGAAGATGTTGACGTTGCCGATGAATTCGCAGACCAGACGGCTGGTCGGGGTTTCGTAGATATCGATCGGGCTACCGATCTGCGCGATCCAGCCCAGGTGCATGATGGCGATGCGCTCGGCCATGGTCATGGCCTCTTCCTGGTCGTGAGTCACCATCACGCAGGTCACACCGACGCGCTCGATGATTTCCACCAGTTCCAGCTGCATCTGCGAACGCAGCTTCTTGTCCAGTGCGCCCATCGGTTCGTCGAGCAGCAACAGCTTCGGCCGCTTGGCCAGCGAACGGGCCAGGGCCACACGCTGGCGCTGGCCGCCGGACAGTTGATGCGGCTTGCGCTTGGCGTACTGGCTCATCTGCACCAGCTTGAGCATCTCGGCCACGCGGGCGTCGATCTCGGCCTTGGGGATCTTGTCCTGCTGCAAGCCGAAGGCAATGTTCTGCGCCACGGTCATGTGCGGGAACAAAGCGTAGGACTGGAACATCATGTTGATCGGCCGGTCGTACGGCGGCATGTCGGTGATGTCGACGCCGTCGAGGAAAATCCGCCCTTCCGTGGGCCGTTCGAAGCCTGCCAGCATCCGTAGCAAGGTGGATTTGCCCGATCCCGAACCGCCGAGCAGGGCAAAGATCTCGCCCTTCTTGATTTCCAGGGACACGTCGTCCACGGCAATCGTCTCGTCGAACTTCTTCGTGACCCGGTCGATTTTGACCAGCACCTGTTTCGGTGTCTGGTCGCCCTCGAGGGCTTTCTTGTAGGCGCCGGAGGCAACTGCCATTTACGAAACTCCCAACAGAAGCAGCAGTTCGCCCCGCAAGACGAACCCTGGATAGTTTGTGCGTTATTTGCCCGACTTGACCTTGGTCCAGCTACGGGTCATCAAACGCTGAATATTGGCTGGCAACTCGGTCGACACGTAGGTCTTGTCGAGGACTGCTTGCGGTGGGTAAACCGCTTCATCGGTGCGAATGGATTGTTCCATCAGCTTGTCCGAACCCGGATTGGGGTTGGCGTAACCGACGTAATCACTGACCTGGGCGATCACCTCAGGTTTCAGCAAATAGTTGATGAAGGCGTGGGCCTGTTTGACGTTGGACGAATCCTTGGGGATCGCCAGCATGTCGAACCACAGCGCGCCGCCCTCTTTCGGGATCGAGTAGGCGATGTTGACGCCCTTCTTGGCTTCCTCAGCACGGTTCTTCGCCTGGAAGATATCGCCGGAGAAACCGATGGCCACGCAGATGTCGCCGTTGGCCAGATCGCCGATGTACTTCGACGAATGGAAATAGGTCACGTAGGGACGCACCGCGAGCAGCTTGGCGGTGGCCTTTTCGTAGTCCTTGGTGTTGGTGCTGTTGGCGTTCAGGCCCAGGTAATTGAGCATGGTCGGCATCATTTCGTCAGCCGAATCGAGGAACGCGACACCGCAGCTGTGCAGCTTCTTGATGTTTTCCGGCTCGAACAGCACGGCCCAGGAATCGATCTTGTCGATGCCCAGCACAGCTTTGACCTTGTCGACGTTGTAGCCGATGCCGTTGGTGCCCCACAGATACGGTACGGCGTAGAGGTTGCCGGGATCGTTCTGCTCCAGGCGCTTGAGCAGCACCGGGTCGAGGTTGGAATAATTCGGCAACTGCGCCTTGTCGAGCTTCTGGAACGCGCCCGCCTTGATCTGCTTGCCAAGGAAGTGGTTCGACGGCACGACCACGTCGTAACCGGTGCGCCCGGCGAGCAGCTTGCCTTCCAGGGTTTCGTTGGAGTCGAAAACGTCGTAGACCGGTTTGATCCCGGTCTCTTTCTCGAAGTCGGCCAGGGTCGATTCGCCGATGTAATCGGACCAGTTATAAATATGCACCGTACCGGCGGCCTGGGCTCCGACAGCGATTGTCAGGCCGGCAGCGGCCAGCAGGGCTTTGCGCAAAGAAGAAAATACAGGCAAGTGGAGGTCCTCTAAATTGATTGGGCCCAAGTTGCCCCGCGCTGCATGACAGCCATGGCTGCCCGACAACAAAACCGGCGCGCAACTTACCCTCGAAAAACCGATCCAGCAAAACTTTCTGTCATTTAATTATCCGCTGGCCGCCGTCGCGACGACGACGGCCAGTGGTTGTGGCGACAAACCGGCTTATTTGCCCGATTTGATCTTGGTCCAGCTGCGGGTGATCAGACGCAGTGTGGCGGCGTCCAGATCGCTGATCGCATAGAGCTGCTTCTTCACTTCAGCCGAAGGATAGATGCTCGGGTCGCTGGTGATGTCCTTGTCCACCAGAGGCGTTGCCGCCTTGTTGCCGTTCGGGAAACGCACGGCGTTGGTGATGCCGGCCATCACTTGCGGCTCCAGCAGGTAGTTCATGAACTTGTAGGCGGCTTCGACGTTTTCGGCATCCTTGGGAATGGCGACCATGTCGTAGAAAGTACCGGCGCCTTCTTTCGGAATGGTGTAGGCCAGCTTGACCTTGTCACCGGCCTCCTGGGCGCGGGTCTTGGATTGCTCCAGGTCACCCGAGTAACCGACGGCGACGCAGATGTTGCCGTTGGCCAAATCCGAGATGTACTTGGACGAGTGGAAGTAGGCGACCGAAGGACGGATCTTCAGGAACAGGTCTTCGGCGGCCTTCAGATCAGCCTTGTCCTTGCTGTTGGTCGGCTTGCCCAGATAGTGCAATGCCGCCGGAATCATTTCGGTCGGCGCATCGAGGAAGCTCACGCCGCAGCTTTTGAGCTTCTCGATGTTTTCCGGCTTGAACACCACGTCCCACGAATCGATCTTGTCGATGCCCAGCGCAGCCTTGACCTTGGCCGGGTTGTAGCCGATGCCGATCGAGCCCCACATGTACGGGAAGGCGTGTTTGTTGCCCTGGTCGCTGGCATCGCCAACGGCCTTGAGCAGGTCTTCGTCGAGGTTTTTCCAGTTTGGCAGCTTGGACTTGTCCAGCTCCTGGTAAACGCCGGCCTTGATCTGCTTGGCGAGGAAGTTGTTGGAAGGCACCACGATGTCGTAACCGGACTTGCCGGCCAGCAGCTTGGCTTCCAGGGTTTCGTTACTGTCGAAGACGTCGTAGACGACTTTGATCCCGGTGGCTTTTTCGAAGTTGGCCACGGTGTCCGGCGCGATGTAGTCGGACCAGTTGTAGACGTGCAGCACCTTGTCGTCCGCGTGCACCGCACCCGCCATCATGCCCGCCATGGACAGCGCGAGCAGAGTCTTGCCAGCTAGCTTTTTACCTAATGCCTTCATGCGTCATGCTCCAAATTTTTCTTTTTTGAACCACTTTGTTCAGCGGCCGAACCCGGACAACTGGAACCGCGGC
The DNA here is from genome assembly GCF_057291535.1 of Pseudomonas sp. 1L-E-NC-VB-C3. Classification (NCBI taxonomy): domain Bacteria; kingdom Pseudomonadati; phylum Pseudomonadota; class Gammaproteobacteria; order Pseudomonadales; family Pseudomonadaceae; genus Pseudomonas; species Pseudomonas sp. 1L-E-NC-VB-C3. Next base: position 323,403 of record NZ_JBXAWD010000001.1, read on the forward strand.
TAGTCTGGCAAGATCCGAGGCGGTCTTTCAACAAAAGACCAGCCTTTCTGACAGCTTTGAGCGAGTGCGCCGCAGCTCCCCCGCCCAAAGCCTAGCACCTAGGCCTGCAGCGCATTGAGGGTCAGGTCCAGACACTTGCGTGCTTTTGTAACCAGCTCATCGATCTCGGCTTTGCTGATCACCAGCGGCGGCGCGATGATCATGGTGTCGCCGACTGCGCGCATGATCAGGCCGTTGTCGAAGCAGAACTGCCGGCAGATCATGCCCACGCCCTTGCCTTCGTAACGCTTGCGCGTGGCCTTGTCCTGCACCAGCTCGATCGCCCCCAGCAGACCGACGCCGCGAACTTCACCCACCAACGGGTGATCGTTCAGCTCACGCAGACGTTTCTGCAAATACGGTGCCGTTTCGTTGTGGGCGTTCTCGATAATTTTTTCGTCGCGCAGGATGCGGATGTTTTCCAGGCCCACCGCGGCTGCCACCGGGTGCCCGGAGTAAGTGAAGCCGTGGTTGAAATCGCCGCCTTCGTTGAGCACGGCCACCACCGAGTCACGCACGATCAACCCGCCCATCGGGATGTAGCCGGAGGTCAGGCCCTTGGCGATGGTCATCATGTCAGGCGCAAGGTCGTAGAAATCGCTACCGAACCACTCACCGGTACGGCCGAAACCGCAGATCACTTCATCGGCAACGAAGAGGATGTCGTACTTGGCGAGGATTTCCTTGATGCGCGGCCAGTAGGTGTCGGGCGGAATGATCACGCCGCCGGCACCCTGAATAGGCTCGGCAATAAAGGCACCGACGTTGTCGACGCCGACTTCGAGAATCTTTTCTTCGAGCTGATTGGCCGCCCAGATGCCGAACTCTTCCGGCGACATGTCACCGCCTTCGGCAAACCAGTACGGCTGCGCGATGTGGACGATGCCCGGAATCGGCAGGTCGCCCTGCTCGTGCATATAAGTCATGCCGCCGAGGCTCGCGCCGGCCACGGTCGAACCGTGATAACCGTTCTTGCGGCTGATGATGACTTTCTTGTTCGGCTGGCCTTTGATCGCCCAGTAGTGACGGACCATGCGCAGCATGGTGTCGTTGCCTTCGGAGCCGGAGCCGGTGAAGAACACGTGGTTCATGCCTTCTGGCGCCACTTCGGCGATCGCCTTGGCCAGTTCCAGCGCCGGCGGGTGGGCAGTCTGGAAGAACAGGTTGTAATACGGCAGCTCGCGCATCTGTTTGGCGGCGGCATCGGCCAGTTCATCGCGACCGTAACCGATCGCCACGCACCAGAGGCCAGCCATGCCGTCGAGGATCTTGTTGCCTTCGCTGTCCCACAGGTAAACGCCCTTGGCGTTGGTGATGATCCGCGGGCCCTTCTCTTTCAGTTGCTTGAAGTCGCTGAACGGGGCCAGGTGGTGATCGCTGCTCAGCGCTTGCCACTCACGGGTTTGCGGGTTGTTGCTGGTCATGCCAATTCTCCTTGTTATCGGTGAAGGCGCGACGGCTGGCCGCCGCGCCCGGCGTATCAGACGGCGAAGAGCAGGTACTCACGCTCCCAGGAACTGATCACGCGCTTGAAGTTTTCATGCTCGGCCCGCTTGACCGCGACGTAGCCGGTGATGAAGGTCTTGCCGAGATACTTCTCGATGGTCGCGCTGTTTTCCATACGCTCCAGCGCGTCTTCGATGGTCAGCGGCAGGCGCAGGTTGCGGCGCTCGTAACCACGGCCGACCACAGGCGCGCTCGGGTTCAGGCCCTCGACCATGCCGATGTAACCGCAGAGCAGGCTCGCGGCGATCGCCAGGTACGGGTTGGCGTCGGCGCCCGGCAGGCGGTTTTCCACGCGCCGGTTCTGCGGGCCGGCATCCGGTACACGCAGGCCGACGGTGCGGTTTTCTTCACCCCACTCGACGTTCACCGGTGCCGAAGTGTCCGGGAGGAAGCGGCGGAACGAGTTGACGTTCGGCGCGAACAGCGGCAACAGCTCGGGGATCAGTTTCTGCAAGCCACCGATGTGGTGCAGGAACAGCTGGCTCATGGTCCCGTCTTCGTTGGAGAAAACGTTCTTGCCGGTCTGAATGTCGATGATGCTCTGGTGCAGGTGCATGGCGCTGCCCGGCTCGCCGGTCATCGGCTTGGCCATGAATGTCGCAGCGACATCGTGCTTGAGCGCGGCCTCGCGCATGGTGCGCTTGAACACCAGAATCTGATCGGCCAGCGACAGGGCATCACCGTGACGGAAGTTGATTTCCATCTGCGCGGTGCCGTCTTCGTGGATCAGCGTGTCGAGGTCCAGCTCCTGCAATTCGCACCAGTCGTAGACGTCTTCGAACAGCGGGTCGAATTCGTTGGCCGCTTCAATGGAGAACGACTGCCGACCGATTTCCGGACGGCCCGAGCGGCCGATCGGCGGCTGCAACGGATAGTCGGGGTCGTCGCTGCGCTTGGTCAGGTAGAACTCCATTTCCGGCGCCACGATCGGCTGCCAGCCCTTGTCGGCATACAGCTTCAAGACTTTCTTGAGGACGTTGCGTGGCGACAGCTCGATCGGGTTGCCTTGCTTGTCGTAGGTGTCGTGGATCACCTGCGCGGTCGGCTCGATCGCCCACGGCACCAGGTACACGGCGTTCTGGTCGGGACGGCAGATCATGTCGATGTCGGCCGGGTCGAGCAGTTCGTAATAGATGTCGTCTTCGACGTAGTCGCCGGTCACGGTCTGCAGCAGCACGCTCTCCGGCAGACGCATGCCTTTCTCGGCGATGAACTTGTTGGTCGGCGAAATCTTGCCCCGGGTGATCCCGGTCAAGTCGCCGATCATGCATTCGACTTCTGTGATCTTGCGGTCTTTCAACCAATCGGTGAGCTGGTCGAGGTTGTTACTCATAAATGCCTCTGGGCTGAGTCTCCTGACGCGATGTCAGGCAATTTTGACGCTTGCGGCGTCGCGTTAAAGGGGGCTTGCTCGCGCAGTGCCGGCTTACGCCTGGCACCGCGCATAGACAATGAAAGAGGAGCTTACCTGCCCTTGACGCTGGCGTTGCATTTCCCGTGCACTTTGCAAACGTGCAGAATCAAAAGCACGGCGCCAAGTGCGGCACGGGCTTTGAGCGGGAAAGAGTTCTATAGTGGAAGGAGACGCCATAAAGCGGATGCTGTGCCCGACGTCCAGAATATCGGACGCTGCCGTTTTGCCGGATGTTGACGAGAGTCTCGTCAACAGGCTGCGCGCCTTGCTGGCTGCGCTACGGACGGATTGATCGCCACTGATGTGATGAGCATGCAGACCGGACTGTTGCGAGCAGTCGGTGAGGCCGATTAACGGCAGGCGAGACATGAAGCACCCCGGTATTATTGCTGTTATGGGTTTGACCGGAGCTTAGCCTTGTTCATTTTTTTACACAACACCCCCGTAAAAAATACAACACGGCCTGCTCAAGCCCGCAGCTGAGCAACGTTCAAGGTTGGAAAAAACGCCCCAAAGTGCCCCATAAATGCCCTTCAAGCGCTTTTTCGGGGCAAAAAAGGCCTCGCTTGACTTCGGCAGGCCGTTCGGGTTGACTGAAACCAGAAAAGATCAATGATTGATATTTTTAACAACAAAGGTGTTGCATCATGTCGGTACCCCCGCGTGCCGTTCAGCTTAACGAAGCGAACGCGTTCCTTAAGGAACATCCTGAGGTTCTGTACGTTGACCTTCTGATTGCGGATATGAATGGTGTGGTGCGCGGCAAGCGCATCGAACGCACCAGCCTCCACAAGGTTTACGAGAAAGGCATCAACCTGCCGGCCTCTCTATTTGCTCTGGATATCAACGGCTCCACGGTGGAAAGCACCGGTCTGGGCCTGGACATCGGCGACGCCGATCGTATCTGCTATCCGATCCCCGATACCCTGTGCAACGAGCCATGGCAGAAGCGCCCGACCGCGCAGCTGTTGATGACCATGCACGAACTCGAAGGCGATCCGTTCTTCGCCGATCCCCGTGAAGTGCTGCGCCAGGTGGTGACCAAGTTCGACGAGCTCGGCCTGACCATTTGCGCCGCCTTCGAACTCGAGTTCTACCTGATTGACCAGGAAAACGTGAACGGCCGTCCACAGCCGCCACGCTCGCCGATCTCCGGCAAACGCCCGCACTCGACTCAGGTCTACCTGATCGACGACCTCGACGAATACGTCGACTGCCTCCAGGACATTCTGGAAGGTGCCAAAGAGCAAGGCATCCCGGCCGACGCGATCGTCAAGGAAAGTGCCCCGGCGCAGTTCGAAGTGAACCTGCACCACGTCGCCGACCCGATCAAGGCCTGCGACTACGCGGTCCTGCTCAAGCGTCTGATCAAGAACATCGCCTACGACCATGAAATGGACACCACCTTCATGGCCAAGCCGTATCCGGGCCAGGCGGGCAATGGTCTGCACGTACACATTTCGATTCTGGACAAAGCCGGCAAAAACATTTTTGCCAGCGAGGATCCCGAGCAGAACGCCGCGCTGCGTCACGCGATCGGCGGTGTGCTCGAGACCCTGCCGGCGCAGATGGCTTTCCTCTGCCCGAACGTCAACTCCTACCGTCGCTTCGGCGCGCAGTTCTACGTACCGAACTCGCCGTGCTGGGGCCTGGACAACCGCACCGTGGCGATTCGCGTACCGACCGGCTCTGCCGATGCCGTACGTATCGAGCACCGCGTGGCCGGCGCCGACGCCAACCCGTACCTGCTGATGGCTTCGGTACTGGCCGGCGTGCACCACGGCCTGGTCAACAAGATCGAACCGGGCGCGCCTGTCGAAGGCAACAGCTACGAGCAGAACGAACAGAGCCTGCCGAACAACTTGCGCGATGCCCTGCGCGAGCTGGACGACAGCGAGGTGATGGCCAAGTACATCGATCCGAAGTACATCGATATCTTCGTTGCCTGCAAGGAAAGCGAGCTGGAGGAGTTCGAACACTCCATCTCCGACCTTGAATACAACTGGTATCTGCATACTGTTTAAGCGTTGTAACGTCCAAAGAAACGCCGTTGGCTTCGCGCCCACGGCGTTTTTTTTATGGCCGAACACAAAACCTGTGGCGAGGGGATTTATCCCCGCTGGGTTGCGAAGCAGCCCCAAATCCATCCCACTCGGTGTGTCAGGAATACCCGGCTCTCAGGGTTTACGACTGCTGCGCAGCCGAACGGGGCGGTGCGACGTTTCGCTAAATCCCCTCGCCACAGGGTACTGGCAGACAACACCTGAACCGCCTCGTACAATGCCCGCTGCCCCGCAGGAGACTTCCATGACGCGTCCCGCCACCGTTCGCAAACCCCGTGCCCGCAGTCAGGCGCGGATCGATTCGATCCTCGATGCCGCGCGCACGTTGCTGGCGGCCGAGGGCGTGGCCAGTCTGTCGATCTACAGCGTCGCCGAACGCGCGCAGATTCCGCCCTCTTCCGTGTATCACTTTTTCGCCAGCGTCCCGGCGCTGCTCGAAGCGCTGACCGCCGATGTCCACGCAGCCTTCCGCGCTTGCCTGCAAGCACCGATCGATCATGATGCCTTGCGCGACTGGCGAGATCTGTCGCGACTGGTCGAACAGCGCATGCTCGAGATCTACGACGAAGACGCAGCCGCGCGGCAATTGATCCTGGCGCAACATGGCCTGACCGAAGTCACCCAGGCCGACCGCCAGCACGACCTCGAACTGGGCGACCTGATGCACAAGCTGTTCGACCAGCATTTCGAGTTGCCGAGGCTGCCGGACGATGTCGATGTGTTTGCCCTGGCGATGGAACTGGGCGACCGGGTTTATGCACGTTCGGTGCAGCAGCACGGGCAGATCACCCCGCGCATGGCCGAGGAAGGGATGCGCGTGTTTGATGCCTATATCGGGTTGTACCTTCCGCCGTATCTACCCAAAAGAAATCTCTAGCGCATGCACCGGCCCTTTCGCGAGCAGGCTCGCTCCCACATTTGAAATGCGTTCCCCTGTGGGAGCGAGCCTGCTCGCGAAAGCCGCGCCGCCGAATCCGCGACAGGCACAAAAAACCCCGCAGGGCTCACACCCTCCGGGGTTGTTTTTTGCTCACCGGCTCACAACTTGGCGATGGACACCTCGGTGGATTTCACAAAGGCGATCACCTCACTGCCGACCACCAGCTCCAACTCTTTCACAGAACGGGTGGTGATCACCGAAGTGACGATGCCCGAAGCGGTCTGCACGTCGATTTCCGACAGCACGTCGCCGAGGACGATTTCCTTGATCGAGCCTTTGAACTGGTTGCGCACGTTGATGGCTTTGATAGTCATGGCATTGATTCCTGTCGTTGATAAAGGTGTTATTGCGCCCAGCGCAATTGCGTAGGCAGGGGTGAAACGGGTTCCGGCGCCGGCGGTTCGCCGGGCAGGGACAGAACACGGTTGAGCACTTCGGTTTCCAGTGCGGCGAGGCGATGCGAGCCACGCACCCTGGGGCGCGGCAGTTCGACGTGCAGGTCGAGGCCAACTTCGCCGTCCTCGATCAGGATCACCCGATCGGCGATCGCCACCGCTTCACTGACGTCATGGGTCACCAGCAGCACGGTAAAACCGTGTTGCTGCCAGAGCCGTTCGATCAGTTGCTGCATCTCGATGCGGGTCAGGGCATCCAGTGCGCCGAGCGGTTCGTCGAGCAGCAGCAGACGCGGCTGGTGAATCAGCGCCCGGGCCAGCGCGACACGCTGCTTCTGGCCGCCGGACAACGCCGCCGGCCATTCATTGGCGCGATCGGCCAGGCCCACTGCTTCCAATGCATCCAGCGCTTGCTGGCGCCAGTTGCCCTTGAGGCCAAGACCGACGTTGTCGATGATCTTTTTCCACGGCAGCAGCCGCGCTTCCTGGAACATCAGCCGCGTATCGTCGCGCGCCTGGCTGAGCGGTGCGGAGCCGGCCAGCAGCTCGCCGCCAGAGGGTTGATCGAGGCCGGCGAGCAAGCGCAAGAACGTGCTCTTGCCACAACCGCTGCGCCCGACCACGGCGACAAACTGCCCCGCCGGAATGTGCAGATCGATGTCGCGCAACACCTGGCGTGAGCCGAAGGTCTTCTGCAGGTTGCGCACTGCCAACGGAATCCCGCGCAACAGGCGTGGAGGTTGTTGAGCAGTCATGCCGCACCTCCCTTGGCAACCTGATAGGCCGGGTGCCAGCGGAGCCACACACGTTCAAGACCACGGGCGGCGAGGTCGGCGAGTTTGCCGAGCACCGCGTAAAGCAGGATCGCCAGCACCACCACATCGGTCTGCAGGAACTCGCGGGCGTTCATCGCCAGATAGCCGATACCGGAGCTGGCCGAGATGGTTTCAGCGACGATCAGCGTCAGCCACATAAAGCCCAGGGCGAAGCGCACGCCAACCAGAATCGACGGCAACGCACCCGGCAGAATCACCTGCCAGAACAGGCTGAAACCGCTCAGACCATAACTGCGCGCCATCTCCACCAACGCCGGGTCGACGTTGCGGATGCCGTGGTAAGTATTGAGGTAAATCGGGAACAAAGTGCCCAGCGCCACGAGGAAAATCTTCGCTGACTCGTCAATGCCGAACCACAGGATCACCAGCGGAATCAGCGCCAGGTGCGGCACGTTGCGGATCATCTGCACCGAGCTGTCGAGCAGGCGTTCGCCCCACTTCGACAGGCCGGTGATGAAACCCAGCACCAGACCGATGCTGCCGCCGATGGTGAAACCGAGTGCTGCGCGCCAGCCGCTGATCGCCAGGTGTGTCCAGATCTCGCCGCTGCGCACCAGACTGACACCGGCTTCGATCACCGCCACCGGTGCCGGCAGAATCCGCGTCGACAACCAACCGGCCGACACCGACAACTGCCACACCGCCAGCAGCAACACCGGCAACGCCCAGGGCGCGAGGCTGTGGATAAATTTGTTCATGGCCGCGCCTCAGCTCTGCGACGCGGCTTTGGGCAGGATGTCGTTGGCGACCATCTCGCCGAACGGGCTGACATAACCGGCGCTCTTCGGCAGTTCCGGGCGTTCAACGTCAAGATGCGGGAACAGCAGCTCGGCTACCCGATACGATTCTTCGAGGTGTGGATAACCGGAGAAGATGAAGGTATCGATGCCCAGATCCGCATATTCCTTGACCCGCGCTGCCACGGTCGGGCCATCGCCGACCAGTGCGGTACCGGCACCGCCGCGCACCAGACCGACGCCAGCCCAGAGATTCGGGCTGACTTCGAGGTTGTCGCGGCTGCCACCGTGCAGCGCGGCCATGCGTTGCTGGCCGACCGAATCGAAGCGCGCCAGCGAAGCCTGCGCACGTTGGATGGTGTCATCGTCCAGATGCGAAATCAGCCGATCCGCCGCTTGCCAGGCTTCGGCATTGGTTTCGCGGACGATCACATGCAGGCGAATGCCGAAGCGTACGGTGCGGCCGAGCCTGGCAGCTTTGGCGCGCACTTGTGCGATCTTCTCGGCCACCGCTGCCGGCGGCTCGCCCCAGGTCAGGACCATTTCCACTTGCTCGGCGGCCAGATCTTGCGCCGCTTCCGAAGAGCCACCGAAATACAGCGGCGGACGCGGTTGCTGGATCGGCGGATAGAGCAGCTTCGCGCCCTTCACGCTTATGTGCTCGCCGTCATAATCGACGGTTTCGCCTTCCAGCACGCGACGCCAGATGCGGGTGAATTCCACTGAGGCCTGATAGCGCTCTTCGTGGTTGAGGAACAGCCCGTCACCGGCCAGTTCTTCCGGGTCACCACCGGTGACCAGATTGAACAGGGCACGCCCGCCGGACAGACGATCCAGCGTCGCAGCCTGGCGCGCCGCGACCGTCGGGGAAATGATCCCGGGGCGCAGGGCGACGAGGAATTTCAGACGCTGGGTCACCGGAATCAGCGAGGCCGCGACCAGCCATGAGTCTTCGCAGGAACGCCCGGTGGGTATCAGCACACCGCCAAACCCCAGACGATCCGCCGCTTGCGCGACCTGTTGCAGATAACCGTGATCAACCGCGCGGGCGCCTTCGGCGGTGCCAAGGTAATGGCCGTCGCCGTGGGTCGGCAGGAACCAGAAGATATTGAGGCTCATGGAGTGGTCTCCTTGTGGATTCGAATTACTGGGCTTGGGAGCTTTGGGCCACAGCGGCCGGCGGGGTCCAGATCACATCCTTGATGCTCAACGGCTTGGGAATCAGCTTGAGCTGGAAGAACGTGTCGGCGATTTTCTGTTGCGCAGCGACCACTTCCGGGGTCAGGAACAGCGCGCCGTAGCCCTGGCGTTTCACCGAGGTCAGGGTGATGTCCGCCGGCAGGCCGAGCAGCGGCGCGACCTGTTGCGTCACGTCTTCGGGATTGGCTTTCGACCATTCACCAACCGCGCGCACCTCTTCGACGAGGGTCTTGATCACCTCGGGATTTTTCTGCGCGTAAGGTTTTGTGGCCAGATAGAACTGATGGTTGTCGACGATGCCTTTGCCGTCGCGCAGGGTGTGCGCTTGCAGTTGTTTCTCGGCAGCGGCCTGATACGGATCCCAGATGACCCAGGCGTCGACACTGCCACGTTCGAACGCAGCGCGAGCATCGGCCGGCGGCAGGAACACGGTCTGAATATCGCTGTACTTGAGGCCGGCGTCTTCCAGTGCACGCACCAGCAGGTAGTGCACGTTGGAGCCTTTGTTCAGGGCGACTTTCTTGCCTTTGAGGTCGGCCACCGATTTGATCGGCGAGTCTTTCGGCACGAGGATCGCTTCGCTGTTCGGCGCTGGCGGTTCATAGGCGACGTAGAGCAGATCCGCGCCAGCGGCCTGGGCGAAAACCGGTGGAGTTTCGCCGGTCACGCCGAAATCGATCGAGCCGACGTTGAGGCCTTCGAGCAGCTGCGGGCCGCCGGGGAATTCCGTCCATTGCACGTCGACGCCTTGCGCCGCCAGACGTTTTTCGAGCGTGCCTTTGGCTTTCAGCAGCACCAGCGTGCCGTACTTCTGATAACCGATCCGCAATGTCTCGGCTTGAGCTTGGGTGATGGCGCCGAAGGTGACAGCCGCAGCAAACAGAGCGACCAGACCACGACGCAAAAATACAGTGCGCATAGCGCTCTCCTTTTTGCTGTTGGGTTGTGGCTGCACCTGCTTGCCCGTTGGCGGGCGAGTAAGGCCAGTACTTCAAGTTTCGATAAGGCTTAAATGCTCCAGCGAGCACTCAACAAACGTTCGTTCAGCAGGCCTGGCTCCAGCGGTTTCGGCCGGCGCGCCATGGCGCCGATGAACTGATCCAGGGCCTCGTGCAAGCGCTGCTCCAGGGCCGGCGCCAGTTGCGCGGCGGCACTGCCTTCGCCGTAAGCGATCTGGCTGTCCTCGGCGAAAATGCCCTGAAGCATCTCTTGGGCCTTGAGTGCCGACAGCACAGGCTTGAGGGCGTAATCGACCACCAGCATGTGGGCGATGCTGCCGCCCGTGGCCATCGGCAAGACAATCTTGTGGTTCAAGGCACGCTCGGGGAGCAGATCCAGCAGGGTCTTCAGCGCACCGGAAAACGAGGCCTTGTACACCGGCGTGGCGATCAGCAGGCCATCGGCGTTTGCGATCTGTTGCAACAGGTCGAGGACCTTCGGACTGTCGAAGCGCGCGTGGAGCAGATCCTCGGCCGGGAAGTCCCGCACCTGATAACTCACCACTTCCACCCCTTGCTGTTGCAACCAGCGTTGCGAACGCTCCAGCAGCACCCCGGAACGGGAGCGCAGGCTGGGGCTGCCACCGAGTGAGACGACCAGCATTGCAGATTCCTTTAAGCGTTACAGGCGATTCGCAGGCTGCGATCTCGCTTCAATGGCAGTGACCTTACCAGCTGATTTATATATCCATAAATCATATTTATTCATTTGGTTATGCATTTAAGAGATATATCGCGGAGCAGAATCCAGGCGAAAAAAAAGGCCGTCGAAACGGCCGAAATTCCCCTGCGTTGTGATTCTGGATTCTCAAGTGCCTGGACTGACGCCTTCGCGAGCAGGCTCGCTCCCACAGGGGAATGCATTGCAAATGTGGGAGCGAGCCTGCTCGCGAAAGCGGCGGTGACTGCACCACAAATCTTATTTGTTCGGCTGCGGCGTCAGGCGCAGGTACGGCTTCACCGCGCGATAGCCTTTAGGGAAGCGCTGCTTGATCTCGTCTTCGTCCTTGAGCGACGGCACGATCACCACCTCTTCACCGTCCTGCCAGTTGGCCGGTGTGGCGACTTTGTAGTTGTCGGTGAGTTGCAGCGAGTCGATCACCCGCAGAATCTCGTGGAAATTACGCCCGGTGCTCGCCGGGTAGGTGATGGTCAGGCGGATCTTCTTGTTCGGGTCGATGACGAACAGCGAACGCACGGTCAGCGTGTCATTGGCGTTCGGGTGGATCAGGTCGTAGAGATCGGAGACCTTGCGATCGGCATCGGCCAGGATCGGGAAATTGACGATGGTGTTCTGGGTTTCGTTAATGTCTTCGATCCACTTGTGGTGCGAGTCCACCGGGTCGACCGACAGCGCGATGGCCTTGACGCCGCGTCGGCTGAATTCATCCTTGAGCTTGGCGGTGAAACCCAGCTCGGTGGTGCACACAGGAGTGAAGTCCGCCGGATGGGAAAACAGCACACCCCAGCTATCGCCCAGCCATTCGTGGAAACGAATCTTGCCGGCGCTGGAGTCTTGTTCGAAATCGGGGGCGATGTCGCCGAGTCTGAGGCTCATGGTGCTGCTCCTGATGAGGGATGGGAGGCAACAACTGTAGCTCGGGATCGATCAGCGTGAAAAAGAATAAATAACTAGATATCTAGATCATTAATGAATATTAAACATCTGTTCATTGGACACCGACCCGCATCGCGACGAACATCCAACGCAAGGTTCGAGAAGGCCTTGAGTTGCAGCAAAGAGGGAAATCGAGAAGGGCTTACGGGGGTGAGCCTGACTCGAAACGCAAAAGCCCCGTCCGGCGCGATGCCGGACGGGGCTTTTTTTTGCTTCAGTTGCTCGAGTGCTATTACAACAGCGGGATCGAGTAGCTGAGGATCAGGCGGTTTTCGTCCTGGTCGCGTTGACCGGCGATGTCGGTGCGCCACGAAGCGTTTTTCCACATGAAGCCGACGTTCTTCAACGGGCCTTCCGGAACCACGTACGCCACGGTCAGATCGCGTTCCCACTCGGAAGCGCCATTGGAGGTTTGCACACGACTCGCGTAGGTATCGACATTGTCGCCACGCAGGTAAACCATGCCTGCGGTCAGGCCAGGCACGCCAACCTTGGCGAAGTCATAGGAGTAACGTGCTTGCCAAGTGCGCTCGCCGGCACGGTTGAACTTCTGGATCTGCATGTCGGTGATGGTGTAGTTCGACGAACCGTCGCCCTGGTTCAGCCAAGGGAAGTCGCTGCTGCCGTTGCTCACCTGATAGCCGCCACCAAAGGTGTGACCGGCAACGGTGTACAGGAACAGGCCGCTGTACAGATTGTTGTCGACCTTGCCTTTGCCGTTACCCAGCGAACTGTTGCCGTAGGCACCGTTGCTGAAATAGGCAGATTCATCGCCATTACGGCCGTCGTCGGAGCTATTGAAGTAACGGAAGTCGGACTTCAACACACCTGGACCGATCGACCAGTTATGCACCAGACCCAGGAAATGCTGCTTGTAGAAGTTTTCCAGATTGCCGTAGTAGTACTGGGCAGTCAGGTCCTTGGTGATTTTGTAATCACCACCGGCGTAGATGAACTTGTTGCTGTTCGCGGTGCGTGCGTTTGCACCACCGATCGACAGCTGTTCATTGTTGCTGGAGTTACGACCTTTCACGTGCTCGATCTGGCCACCGACCAGAGTCAGGTCCTTGATCTCGCCGGAAGTGATCTGGCCACCCTGCCAGGTTTGCGGCAGCAAACGACCGTCGTTGGTGACGATGACCGGGTTCTTCGGCTGCAGGGTACCCAGCTTCAGTTCGGTCTGGGAGATCTTCGCTTTGGCTGTCAGGCCCAGGCTGGAGAAGTTATCAACTGCCTGACCGTTGGATTCGCTTGGGAAAACAGTGCCGCCGTAAGCAGTGCCTGGGGTGCCGTTGGAGGCAACGTTACCGTTGGTGCCGCCGCCCGAATCCAGACGTACGCCCAACAGGCCGATGGCATCGATACCGAAGCCGACAGTGCCTTGGGTGTAACCGGAAATGAAACGCAGATCGAAGCCTTGGCCCCACTCTTCGTTGCGGCTTGGTTCGGCAGTGCCGTTACGGTTGTCAGTGTTGATATAGAAGTTACGCAGACCCAGAGTAGCCTTGCTGTCTTCGATGAAACCGGCGGCGCCTGCCTGCTGCGCCATAACCCCAACGGCCACAGCCAGGGCCAAGGTGGACTTGTTCATGTATCGCTCCTCTCGTTCTAATTCTTGTGTTCCTGGTTCGGGGTCGATTTGCCCTGAATCCTAAGATTCGCGATTAGCGCCAGACCGTGACTGCCAAGTCAATCGTAACCTTGTATGTCTACGACCATCGTCTAATCGCGAGTGATTTGGTCCCTGCAGCGTAAAGACTTCCTGATAATCCCAAAAAGAATTTATTCGTCCTTTTTCATGCCATTCAGGTATATGGCCCATTAATGGCCATCCGCGCCGGGAAACAGCGTATCGGCGCCTAAGCTCATTCCTAAATGGTATTTGTTGACCTTTTTTTAGATCGATTAGCTTTGCCGTGCTCCCAACACGGCAAATCCCATCGAAAAGGCGACGCATCATGGCGAAACGCGCACTATCAAGTCAATTTGTTACAGTTTGTGTGTCGGCACTGTTTTCTTTTTCCACACATGCCGCCGGTCTGACGGTCGGTTACCAGACCGGGATCGATCCGAGCAAAGTGCCGCAGGCCGATGGTGTCTATGAAAAAACCATCGGCGAGAAGATCGACTGGCGTCGTTTCAACAGCGGCCCGGAAGTAGTGACAGCCATTGCTTCTGGCGACGTACAGATAGGCAACCTTGGCTCGAGTCCCTTGGCTGCAGCGGCCTCGCGCAATTTGCCGATCGTGGCGTTTATCGTTTCGGCGCAGATTAATGCCGCAGAAGCCTTGGTGGTGCGCAACGGCAGCGGCATCGACAAACCGCAGGATCTGGTCGGCAAGACCATCGCCACACCGTTCGTGTCGACCTCGCACTACAGTCTGCTTGGGGCGCTGAAGCACTGGGGCCTGAATACTTCGCAAGTCAAAGTGGTCAACCTGCAACCGGCGGAAATCGCCGCCGCGTGGAAGCGTGGCGACATTGATGGTGCGTTTGTCTGGTCGCCGGCGCTGGGCGAGATCCGCAAGACCGGCAAGACCCTGACCGACGCCGCCCAGGTCGGCCAGTGGGGTGCGCCAACCTTCGAGGTGTGGGTGGCGCGCAAGGACTTTGCCGAGAAGCATCCCGAGGTCGTGGCGAAATTCGCCAAGGTCACCCTGGATTCGTTCGCTGATTACGCCGCACACAAAGACAGCTGGACGGCCGACTCGGTGCCTGTGCAGAAAATCGCCAAATTGACCGGTGCCAACGCAGCAGATGTGCCGGAACTGCTGGCCGGATCGGCGTTCCCGGATGCCAAGGCGCAGCAAACCACGGCGCTGCTGGACGGCGGCACCGCCAAGGCCATTGCCGAAACGGCGAAATTCCTGAAGGAACAGGGCAAGGTCGAGACGGTGCTGCCTGATTATTCGCCGTACGTCAGCGCCAAATTCATCACTGACTGAATGCAGAAAGTGGCGAGGGGATTTATCCCCGTTGGGCTGCACAGCAGTCCCCCAGCGATTCCAAGTGAAAACACAGGGGGCCGCTACGCGACCCAGCGGGGATAAATCCCCTCGCCACAGACCTCGCTGTTGTTCAGAGGGTCTTTTCGAAGATCTTCGAATTACGCTGATAGTTGTACAGCGACGCCCGCGCCGCTGGCAGGCGTTCGACGCTGCTTGGCTCGAAACCGCGCTCGCGGAACCAGTGCGCGGTGCGCGTGGTGAGTACGAACAGGGTTTTCAAACCCTGCGCCCGCGCGCGGGTTTCGATGCGTTCGAGCAACTCGTCGCCGCGTCCGCCGTGGCGGTATTCCGGATTCACCGCCAGACACGCCAGTTCGCCAGCATCGGAATCGGCAATCTGATACAGCGCCGCACAGGCGATGATCATGCCTTCGCGCTCGACCACGCTGAACTGCTCGATCTCGCGCTCCAGCACTTCCCGCGAGCGGCGTACCAGAATGCCCTGCTCTTCCAGCGGACTGATCAGGTCGAGCAAACCGCCGACGTCTTCAATCGCCGCTTCGCGCACCAGTTCGAACTGCTCCTGCGCCACCAGCGTACCGCCACCGTCACGGGTGAACAGCTCGGTCAGCAGCGCACCATCTTCGGCGTAACTGACGATATGGCTGCGCGCAACGCCGCCTCGACAGGCTTCGGCGGCGGCATCGAGCAATTCCGCTTGATAGTTGCTCATGCCCAGACGCTGCAAATGTGCCGGCACTTGTTGCGGGCGCAGTTCGCGCACCAGTTTGCCGTTTTCGTCGATCAGGCCGAGCTCGGCGCCAAACAACAGCAGCTTGTCCGCGCCCAGATCAATCGCAGCGCGGGTGGCGACGTCTTCGCAGGCAAGGTTGAAGATCTCGCCGGTCGGCGAATAGCCCAGCGGCGACAACAGCACGATCGAGCGCTCATCGAGCAGGCGATTGATGCCCTTGCGGTCGACCCGACGCACTTCGCCGGTGTGGTGATAGTCGACACCTTCCAGCACACCGATCGGCCGCGCGGTGACGAGGTTGCCGCTGGCCACGCGCAGACGCGAGCCCTGCATCGGCGACGAGGCCATGTCCATCGACAGCCGTGCTTCGATGGCGATGCGCAACTGGCCGACCGCATCGATCACACACTCAAGCGTCGCGGCATCGGTGATGCGCATGCCGTGATGGTAATGCGGGGTCAGGCCACGGGCGGCGAGGCGGGTTTCGATCTGCGGGCGCGAGCCGTGCACCAGCACCAGACGCACGCCCAGACTGTGCAGCAAGACCAGGTCGTGGACGATATTGCCGAAATTCGGATGCTCGACGCCGTCGCCGGGAAGCATGACGACGAAGGTGCAATCGCGGTGGGCATTGATGTAAGGAGACGCGTGGCGAAGCCAATTGACGTATTCGGGCATGAACCTGGGCCTGTAATAAAGAGCAGCCGAAAAAAGGGGCGAAACGAAAAACGCACAGCGGGCTGATGGTTATCGTCGGAACAGGCTTGGCGACACGCGCGCTCTCCTCATGAATACGGGTTGTGGTGCAGGCAATTTACCGGGTTGATGCAAGACATTTAACCCTGTGGGAGCGAGCCTGCTCGCGAAAGCGGTGGATCAGGTTCATCAATGGCGACTGACAAAACGCTTTCGCGAGCAGGCTCGCTCCCACACAGGGCCGTCATCGTTCGTCTGTCGTCAGGCAGTAATGTTCAATCAACTGCCGAATCAGATGCACGGTAGGCTGCAAACGTGACATTTCAAGGTACTCGCCGGGTTGATGCGCGCAGGCAATGTCGCCGGGGCCGAGGACGATGGTTTCGCAGCCGAGGCGCTGAAGATAAGGCGCTTCGGTGCCGAACGCTACTGCTTCGGCGCGATGGCCGGTGAGCTTTTCAGCGATGCGCACCAGTTCGGCATCTTCGGACTGCTCGAACGGCGGCACTTCCGGGAACAGCGGTTTGTAATCGATTTTCACCTTATGCCGCTCGGCCACCGGGTTGAGCTTGCGCAGGATTTCCGCGCGCAGCAGGCTCGGGTCCATGCCCGGCAGCGGCCGCAGGTCGAATTCCAGCGAGCACTGGCCGCAGATGCGATTGGGATTGTCGCCGCCATGAATGCAGCCGAAGTTCATCGTCGGTTGCGGCACGCTGAACTGTGGGTTGCTGAATTCACGCTGCCACAACAGACGCAGACCGCGCAGTTCGCCGATGGCATCGTGCATCGCTTCAAGGGCGCTGTGGCCCAGGCGCGGATCCGACGAATGGCCGCTCTGCCCGAGGATGTCGATGCGCTCCATCATGATGCCTTTGTGCATGCGAACCGGCTTGAGCCCGGTCGGCTCGCCGATCACCGCCGCGCGGCCCAGCGGCTGCCCGGCCTCGGCCAGTGCGCGGGCGCCGGACATCGAGCTTTCTTCGTCGCAGGTGGCGAGGATCAGCAGCGGTTGCTTGAACGGCTGATCGAGCAGCGGCCGCACGGCTTCGATGATCAGCGCGAAGAAGCCCTTCATGTCACAACTGCCCAGCCCGACCCAGCGACCGTCGACTTCGGTGAGCTTCAGCGGGTCGGTCTGCCACAACGCGTCGTCATAAGGTACGGTGTCGCTGTGCCCGGCCAGCACCAGGCCGCCGGGGCCGCTGCCGATACTGGCAAGCAGATTGAATTTGCCGGGGCTGACCTGCTGTATATCGCAGCTGAAACCCAGGTCACCGAGCCAGCACGCCAGCAGATCGATGACGGCGCGGTTGGACTGGTCCAGGTTCGGTTGGGTACAGCTGACCGATGGCGCGGCAATCAGCGCGGCGAACTGGTCTTGCATGGACGGCAATGGCATCACTGACTCCAGGTCCCGGATTGAGGCCCACTATAGAACCATCCGGCGCGCGGAATAAACCGCCGCAGGGCGTAGGAAGTTTGACTCCTGTACACTGCACGGCCTTGGCAGCCACACATTCCCCCGGCTGCGCTCCCGATTCTGGATGTTCCGGCCATGCAAAAAGAAACTGAAATCAAACTCCGCGTCAGCCGCGAAACCCTCGCTGCCCTGCGCGAGCACCCGCTGCTGAAGAAACGCAACAAAAGTGGCTGGGAACGCCGTGAGTTGATGAACCAGTACTTCGACACCCCCGAGCGCGACCTCGCCCAGGCCAAGGTCGCCCTGCGCCTGCGCAAGGACGGTGACGAAGTGATTCAAACTCTCAAGACCCGTGGCCAGAGCGTCGCCGGTCTGTCCGAGCGTAACGAGTACGACTGGAAACTGCCGAAAGCCAAGCTCGACGTGAAGAAACTCGACGGCGAATGCTGGCCCGAGTCGCTCGCCGAGCTGGACAAGAAAACCCTCAAGCCGATCTTCACCACCGATTTCGTCCGCGAGCGCGCCGAAATCGCCTGGGGCCGTGGCAAGACCAAAGTAGTCATTGAAGCCGCGCTGGATCTCGGTCACGTGGTGGTCGGCAAGCAGAAAGAAGAAATCTGCGAGCTGGAACTGGAGCTGCGCGAAGGCGAGCCTGCTGCGTTGCTGGAACTGGCTGCCGAACTGGCCGAAACCCTGGCGCTGATGCCATGCGATATCAGCAAGGCCGAGCGTGGTTATCGCCTGCACGACGCCAACAGCTACTCGCTGAGCCTGCCAGCGCCGCAGCTGACCACCGAAACCCGTCTCGACGACGCCTTCGCCGCGCTGAGCTGGCATCTGCTCGGCAGCAGCCAGCGTCTGGCCGAACAATATCGCTTCAACGGCCACTGGCGTCTGCTGCAGGACTGGGTCGAGAACCTCGCGGAAATGCGCGCCCTGCTCAGCAGCCTCGGTCAGGCTGCGCCGCGTCAGTCGACCCACGATCTGCGCGTGGCCCTCGATGCCTTGCTGGAAGACTGGCGTCCGCTGGTACAGGTCGGTATCGAAGACGAAGACGTGCGCAAGGCCGCGCCGGAGCAGTTCCTCGAAGAACTGGAAGACCCGCGCTGGGGCCAGTTCTCGCTGAACGCTTCACGCTGGCTGCTGGCCCGCACCTGGACCGCCGACCGCAACACTCGCGGTAATCGTCAGGGTGACGCGCAACTGCACAGCTGGCTGCCGCGTCTGCTCGGCGAAGAAGCCACTGCTCTGCAGCTGCAACGCTATCAGCAGCAGCCGGAAGATCTCGCTGAACAACTGCCGCGTATCGAACGCATTCAGGTCTGGTTGCACCATGCGCGCAACGTGCTGGACATCCCGGAAATGGATCGCCTGTACGGTGAGCTGAACAAACTGGCGCAACTGGCCAACGAGCCGACCATCACCGACGAACTGCTCGATGCACGCAAGCATCAGGCGATTGCGGTGTACCAGAACCGCGCCTGGAAAATCCTCCTGCGCAGCTAAACACCTTCCCACCTGATCGTTCCCACGCTCTGCGTGGGCACGCCTCAATGGACGCTCTGCGTCCGCTTTGGGACGCAGAGCGTCCCGGGCTGCATTCCCACGCGGAGCGTGGGAACGATCAAGCGGGGTCTGCTGCGCAGCCCAGCGGGGATAAATCCCCTCGCCACAAAGGCCATCCGCACTAGACCGGCAGGCTGGTGGTGGACTTGATCTCCGACAATGCCACGATCGAATTCACTTCCTGTATCCCCGGCACCAGCGACAGCTTCTCGAAGAAGAACCGCTCGTATGCCTCAATGTCTGCCGCGACTATGCGCAACATGAAGTCCACTGCGCCCATCAGCACATAACACTCCAGCACTTCCGGAAAGCCGCGAATCGCCTCGGTGAATTCGGTGAAGTTCGAACGCCCATGAGCGTTGAGTTTGATCTCGGCAAAAATCTGCGTGTTCAGGCCGATCTTCTTGCGATCCAGCAAGGTCACTTGGCCGCGAATGATGCCCTCCTCCTTCATCCGCTGAATCCGCCGCCAGCACGGCGATTGCGACAAGCCGACCTGCTCGGCGATCTGCGCGCTCGACAGCGAAGCGTCTTCCTGCAGCAAGGCGAGGATCTTGCGGTCGTAGGCGTCCAGCTCGCTGTGCATAAAAAATCCTCAAAGATCAGCTTTCACGAATCAACTCTTTCGATAAATCCGTTCAGACGCCGATCATAGCCAAGAAATACCCCGCACCGAATGTAAAAATTTCTCCAGTGATTTTGGAGACTCGCCATGCCGCACCTTGAAGCCGTGAACAGCACCCCCACCCGCGCCGATGTCTGGAACGTCAACAACGCCCATTGCCTGGCGCAGTACCGGATCCTCGCCGAGGCCGAGCCGGACCTGCTGGTGCGCGTGCTGAATCTGTTCGCCTTGCAGTTTCTGACCCCGGAGCAGATCAACGTCCAGCGCCAGGACGATCTGATGTCGATCGACCTCCTCATGAGCGGCCTGAGCTGGCATCGCGCGCAGGTGATCGCGGAGAAACTGCGCAACCTGATCAGCGTCTGCGCGGTGGATCTGCACAACGCCGACGCGGCGTGGCAGGCGCCCGCACAGGCTGCCGGCTGACAAATCCGGCAACGGCTTCGTCGGGTAGTGGCCCAACGGTCAGCGGGGCCACGACTATCCTTTTGCGCATAACGCTTAAAAAGGAAAGCCGCATGTCCGTTCAATTTGTCACTCAGGACCGCTGGCTGGACCTCAACGATGTATTACGGGAACTGGTCGCCCAAGGCTTCATCTGCCAGGACGCGGCGGAACAGGCGCTCAATGCCCGCCGTCGCCATGCTGCTCACGGGCAGATGCATCCGCTGGAATTCATCGCCAGCCAGCAACTCGACGACCTCAGCCGTCCGGGCAAACATCTGGATCTGGAAAGCCTGACCCTGTGGCTGGCGCAACAGGCCGGTCAGCCGTATTTGCGCATTGATCCGCTGAAAATCAATGTCGCGGCGATCACGCCGCTGATGTCCTACGCCTTCGCCCAGCGCCACAAGATTCTCGCCGTCGCCGTGGACCGCGACTCGGTCACCGTGGCCAGCGCTCAGCCCTACGTCAGCGGTTGGGAAGCTGACCTGACCCACGTATTGAAGCTGCCGATCAAACGCGTTGTGGCCAACCCGGTCGACATCCAGCGCTTCAGCGTCGAATTCTTTCGTCTGGCCAAATCGGTCAGCGGCGCCAGCAATGCCGACGCCCAGGGCGGCAACCTCGGCAACTTCGAACAACTGCTCAACCTCGGCGCCAGCGACCAGGAGCCGGACGCCAACGACGCGCACATCGTCAACATCGTCGACTGGCTGTTCCAGTACGCCTTCCAGCAGCGCGCCAGCGATATCCACATCGAACCGCGCCGCGAGCACGGCACCGTGCGCTTTCGCATCGACGGCGTGCTGCACAACGTCTATCAATTCCCGCCGCAGGTGACCATGGCGATCGTCAGCCGCCTGAAAAGCCTCGGTCGCATGAACGTCGCGGAAAAACGCAAACCCCAGGATGGCCGGGTCAAGACCAAGACTCCGGACGGCGGCGAAGTGGAGTTGCGTTTGTCGACCTTGCCGACGGCGTTCGGCGAAAAAATGGTCATGCGGATTTTCGACCCGGAAGTGCTGCTGAAGAATTTCGACCAGTTGGGTTTCAGCGCCGACGACCTGCGGCGCTGGCAGGACATGACCCGCCAGCCCAACGGCATCATTCTGGTCACCGGGCCGACCGGTTCGGGCAAGACCACCACCCTGTACACCACGCTGAAAAAACTTGCGACGCCGGAGGTCAACCTCTGCACCATCGAGGACCCGATCGAAATGGTCGAGCCGGCCTTCAACCAGATGCAGGTGCAGCACAACATCGAACTGACCTTCGCCGCTGGAGTGCGCGCGCTGATGCGACAGGACCCGGACATCATCATGATCGGCGAGATCCGCGATCTGGAAACTGCGGAAATGGCGATTCAGGCCGCACTCACCGGCCACTTGGTCTTGTCCACCCTGCACACCAACGATGCACCAAGCGCCATCAGCCGTTTGCTCGAACTCGGTGTGCCGCATTACCTGATCAAAGCCACCGTGCTCGGCGTTATGGCTCAGCGTCTGGTGCGCACGTTATGCCCGCACTGCAAGGCGCCACTGACGCTCGAGGATGAAGACTGGCAAACCCTGACCCGGCCCTGGCAAGCGCCGCTGCCGAGCAATGCGCAGCGAGCGATCGGTTGCCTGGAATGCCGCGACACCGGCTATCGCGGCCGCGCCGGGGTCTACGAAATCATGCAACTGAGCGACAGCCTCAAAGCGCTGATCACCCCGGATACCGACCTCACCGCGATCAGGCGTCAGGCATTCAAGGAAGGCATGCGCAGCCTGCGCCTGTCCGGCGCGCAGAAAGTCGCGGCGGGGCTGACCACGGTGGAAGAAGTGCTGCGGGTGACGCCGCAAAGTGAGTTGAAATAATTCAGCACGGAACTGGATCGGGGGATCGGCTATCCAACGCCGTAGTCAATCCCAGGAGTCACCTCATCATGCGTCTCAAACTTGCTGTCGCCACCTTGGCCCTGCTGTCGCTTCCCGTTGGTTCGGCCATGGCGGACAGCTTTTGGCGTAACGTCATCTCCTCCGGTGCCACCACCGGCTCGACCTACCTGACGTTCAAGGATCACAAGCTGATCGTCGCCGCCCAGGACGACGCCGGCAGCTTCGTCGCCAGCGACGGCGGCATCCGTGGCCCGTACCTGGAAGCAGCCATGCAGAAAGTCCGCGCCGACAACCCGGGCCTGCAGGCTTCGGACATGGAACTGGCGAACGCGATTCTGGCGAAGAACGCCGTGGCTTCCGAGTAAACGTTGCGCCGATGAAAATGCCGCTCGATCGAGCGGCATTTTTTTGCCCGTCTTCTGAAACCGATACAAAACCCTGTGGGAGCGAGCCTGCTCGCGAAAGCGGTGAGCCAGTCACCGAAAATGCTGGCTGGACGATTGCTTTCGCAAGCAGGCTCGCTCCCACAGGGACGGCGGTGGATTTAGAGATCAGCGGTAATCATCCACCGGGACACACGCGCAATACAGGTTGCGATCCCCGTAAACGTTGTCCACCCGATTCACCGCCGGCCAATATTTGTGCAAGCGTGTGTGCGCATCCGGGGTGATGGCCTGTTCGACACTGTAGGGTCGCTCCCAGACTCCAGTGACATCGGCCAAGGTATGCGGCGCGCGTTTGAGCGGATTGTCTTCGCCCGGCCAGTTGCCCTTCTGCACTTCATTGATCTCTGCGCGAATGCTCAGCATCGCCGCGATGAAGCGGTCGAGTTCTGCCTTGGATTCGCTCTCGGTCGGCTCGACCATCAACGTACCGGGCACCGGGAAGGACATGGTCGGCGCGTGGAAGCCGTAATCCATCAGCCGCTTGGCAACGTCTTCCTCGCTGATGCCGGTCTGAGCCTTCAGTGGGCGCAAATCAAGAATGCATTCATGCGCCACCCGGCCGTTGCGCCCGGCGTAAAGCACCGGGAATGCCCCGGATAGATGCTGCGCCAGATAATTTGCCGCCAGAATCGCCACCTCGCTGGCGTCCGCCAGTTGCGGGCCCATCATGGCGATGTACATCCAACTGATCGGCAAAATGCTCGCACTGCCCCACGGTGCTGCGCTGACTGCGCCGTTTTGTGCCAGCGGTCCGTCAATCGGCACCACCGGATGGTTGGCGACGAACGGCGCCAGATGCGCACGGACGCCGATCGGCCCCATGCCCGGCCCGCCGCCGCCATGGGGAATGCAGAAGGTCTTGTGCAGGTTCATGTGTGAGACGTCGGCGCCAATGTCCGCCGGTCGGGCGAGACCAACCTGGGCATTGAGGTTCGCGCCATCCATGTACACCTGGCCGCCGTGCTGGTGGATCACTGCGCAGATGTCGCTGATGCCTTCCTCGTAAACGCCATGGGTCGACGGGTAGGTCGCCATCAGGCACGACAACTTGTTCCCGGCCTCTGCGGCTTTCAGCTTCAAGTCTTCCAGATCGACGTTGCCCGCCTCATCGCATTCGACAATCACCACACGCATTCCGGCCATCTGCGCCGAGGCCGGGTTGGTGCCATGGGCCGACGACGGAATCAGGCAGATATCCCGCGCGCCCTCCCCCCGGCTCTCGTGATATTTACGGATCGCCAAAAGCCCGGCGTATTCGCCCTGGGCGCCGGAATTGGGCTGCATGCAGATCGCGTCGAAACCGGTAATCGCGCAGAGCCAACGCTCAAGTTCTTCGATCATCAGTATGTAACCGACAGCTTGCTCCCTCGGCACGAAGGGATGCAGATGGGCGAACTGCGGCCAGGTGATCGGGATCATCTCGCTGGTGGCGTTGAGCTTCATCGTGCAGGAACCGAGCGGAATCATCGACTGATTGAGCGCGAGATCCTTGTTTTCCAGTTGTTTGAGGTAACGCAGCATCTCGGTTTCGCTGTGGTGAGCGTTGAACACCGGATGTTGCAGGTACGGCGTGCTGCGCTGGAGTTCGTCGGGAATTCCCGAGGCGATGTCCTCCGCATCAAGCGCATCAACGCTCAGGCCGTGATCAGCCCCGAGCAGCACGTCGAACAGTTTTGCCACGGTGTGTTCATCACAGGTCTCATCCAGACTCAGACCGACGCGGCCGCGACCGAGAATGCGCAGGTTGATCTGCGCTGCCTGAGCACTTTCGATGATCGCCGTTTGCGCACCGCCGACCTCTAGGGACAGGGTGTCGAAGAACTGCTCGTTGAGCCGTTTGATACCGTTGCGCTCGAGTCCCGCCGCGAGGAGGCAGGTCAGGCGATGCACGCGCTGGGCGATACGCTTCAAGCCTTCGGGGCCGTGATACACCGCGTAGCAACTGGCGATATTGGCCAGCAGTACCTGCGCTGTGCAGATGTTCGAATTGGCTTTCTCGCGGCGGATGTGTTGCTCGCGGGTTTGCAGGGCCATGCGCAGCGCGACGTTGCCACGAGCATCTTTCGACACACCGATGATTCGTCCCGGAATCGCCCGTTTGTATTCCTCGCGGCTGGCGAAAAACGCCGCATGAGGGCCGCCATAACCCATCGGCACACCGAAACGCTGGGACGAACCGAACACCACGTCGGCACCCAACTCACCCGGCGGCGTCAACAAAAGCAGGCTGAGCAGGTCGGTGGCGACGCAGGCCAGGGCCTGTTGCGCGTGCAGGTGATTGATCAAGGGTTTGAGATCGCGGATTTCGCCGTGGGTGTCGGGGTATTGCAGCAGCGCGCCGAACACCTCGTGCTGCGCCAGATTATCCACCGCGTCTACGATCAGTTCGAAGCCGAAACCTTCGGCGCGGGTCTGTACCACGGAGAGGGTTTGCGGGTGGCAGTTTTCATCCACAAAAAACAGATTGCTCTTCGACTTCGCCACGCGCCTGGCCAACGCCATGGCTTCGGCCGCTGCGGTGGCCTCATCGAGCAGCGAGGCGTTGGCCAGTTCCAGGCCGGTGAGGTCGATGGTCAGTTGCTGAAAATTGAGCAACGCTTCGAGCCGGCCTTGAGCGATTTCAGGTTGGTATGGGGTGTACGCGGTGTACCAGCCAGGATTTTCCAGCACGTTGCGCAAAATGACGGTCGGCGTCACCGTGCCGTGATAGCCCATGCCGATCAGGCTGGTGAACAGCTGATTCTGCTCGGCATAACCGCGTAGTTTCGCCAGCGCAGCCTGTTCGTCGAGTGCCGGCGGCAGATCCAGTGCGCGATTGAAGCGAATGCCCGGCGGCACGGTCTGCTCGATCAGCTCGGCGCGACTGCCCAGGCCGAGGCTGTCGAGCATCGCCTGCTGCTCGGCGGCATCCGGGCCAAGGTGGCGGCGCAGAAAGGCTTCGGGATCGCGTAACTGGCTCAGGGACGGCGACTGGGACATGACGGGCTCTCCTGGCTGGCGCTTGGCGTCAATCGACACGGTCAAACCAGCATAGCAGGCGAATTTTCAAGATCACGCCGCCCCTGTGGGAGCGAGCCTGCTCGCGAAAGCGGTGTTTCAGAAACCTTGGCATTGACTGATATGGCGCTTTCGCGAGCAGGCTCGCTCCCACAAAGGGATATTCGTCGCCCATAAAAAAGCCCCGACGAATCGGGGCTTTGGGTGTTGCCGGCAACTTACTCGCCGATTGCAGCCTTGTACCCAGCAGCATCCAGCAGCTTGTCCAGCTCGGCCTTGTCGCTTGGCTGGAGCTTGAAGATCCACGCGCCGTACGGGTCATTATTCAGCTCTTCTGGCGAGTCGGTCAGCGCCTCGTTGATCGCGATGACTTCACCGCTGACCGGGGCGTAGATGTCGGAGGCGGCTTTCACCGACTCGACCACGCCGGATTGATCACCGGCGGCGAACACCTTGCCGACTTCGGTCAACTCGACGAACACCACGTCGCCCAGCGCTTCCTGCGCGTGATCGCTGATGCCCACGGTGACGGTGCCGTCAGCTTCCAGACGCGCCCATTCATGACTTTCGGCAAAACGCAGTTCGGCAGGGATATCGCTCATCTTCGGTTCCTCGGAAATTGGTCAGCGGTCATGCCCGCCAGAAAAGGTTAGATCAAGGTTTTGCCATGGCGCACGAAGGTCGGTTTGACCACTCGCACCGGGTACCACTTGCCACGGATTTCCACTTCGGCGCGGTCGGCAGTCGCCATCGGTACACGCGCCAGGGCAATCGATTTGCTCAGCGTAGGAGAGAAACTACCACTGGTGATCTCCCCTTCGCCAACATCGGCGATGCGAACCACTTGGTGAGCGCGCAAAACCCCGCGCTCTTCCAGCACCAGACCGACCAGTTTATGCGCCACGCCGACGGCTTTTTCCGCCTCCAGCGCCGCGCGACCGATGAACTGCCGCGAGGCCGGCTCCCAGGCGATGCTCCAGGCCATGTTCGAGGCCAGCGGTGAAACGTCCTGATGAATGTCCTGACCGTACAGGTTCATTCCGGCCTCGACACGCAAGGTGTCGCGAGCACCGAGGCCGATCGGCGAAATACCCGCACCGACCAGATCGTTGAAGAAACCCGGCGCCTGATTGGCCGGCAGGCAGATTTCCAGGCCATCCTCGCCGGTGTAACCGGTACGCGCGATGAACCAGTCGCCGTCGATGGCGCCTTCGAAAGGTTTGAGTTGCTGGATCAGCGTGGCGCGCGACTGGGTCACCAGTTCGGCAATCTTGTGCCGGGCCTGCGGGCCCTGGATGGCGAGCATCGCCAGCTCGGCGCGCTCGTGCAGTTGCACGTCGTAGGCGCCGAGCTGGGCGTTCATCCAGGCCAGATCCTGATCGCGGGTCGAGGCGTTGAACACCAGCCGGTACGCGTCGTCGAGGCGATAGACGATCATGTCGTCGACGATGCCGCCGCGCTCATTGAGCATGGTGCTGTACAACGCCCGGCCGGGGCGGTGCAGACGTTCGACGTCGTTGGCCAGCAGATGCTGGAGCCAGGCCTTGGCCTGGGCGCCGGTGACATCGATCACGGTCATATGGGAAACATCGAACACCCCGCAATCGCGGCGCACTTCGTGGTGCTCCTCGACCTGCGAGCCGTAATGCAGTGGCATGTCCCAACCGCCAAAATCGACCATCTTCGCGCCGAGCGCGAGGTGCAGGTCATACAGAGGCGTACGCTGTCCCATGGGTTTCTCCTTCCGGGCGTGGCGAGGGTGCGGACCGTCGCTATACGGCTGAAAGCCTTGATGAATAAGGCTTGCAGCCGATTCCAGCGCACGGGTCTGTCAGACGAACCGCACCGAATGCCGCGCATTGTAGCCGCATGATGTAGGACTGACGACTAAGTGTTTCGATGCGCCGAACGTCGAATCAATCCGATCACCGGCAACAACCCGACCAGCACCAGCGTCAATGCCGGCAATGAGGCGCGCGCCCATTCGCCTTCGCTGGTCATTTCAAAGATGCGCACCGCCAGCGTGTCCCAGCCAAACGGGCGCATCAGCAGGGTCGCGGGCATTTCCTTGAGCACATCGACGAACACCAGCAACGCGGCGCTCAACGTGCCGGGCAGCAAGAGCGGCAGATACACTTTGAAAAACAGTCGCGGCCCACTGACACCCAGGCTACGTGCCGCTTCAGGCAAAGATGGCCGTATACGCGCCAGACTGCTTTCCAGCGGCCCGTAAGCGACAGCGATAAAGCGCACCAGATACGCCATCAGCAAAGCTGCGAGGCTGCCGAGCAGCAACGGTCTGCCCGCACCGCCGAGCCATGACGAAAGCGGAATCACCAGCTCACGATCCAGATAACTGAAGGCAAGCATGATCGACACCGCCAGCACCGAACCGGGCAACGCGTAGCCGAGATTGGCCAGGCCGACCCCGGAGCTGATGGCTGGGGTCGGTGCCAGGCGCCGGGCAAACGCCAGCAACAGCGCAACGCTGACGGTGATCAGCGCCGCCATCGCGCCCAGATAGAGCGTGTGCAGAATCAGCCCGGCGTAACGCTCATCCAGATCGAAGCGTCCACGCTGCCAGAACCAGACGATCAGTTGCAGCACCGGGATGACGAAGGCGCAGGCGAACACCAATCCACACCAGCCCGTCGCCGCGAAGGCCTTGATTCCCCGCAGGTGATACAGCGCTTTCACCCGTGGCCGCTCGTTGCTGGCCCGATTCGCCCCGCGTGCCCGGCGCTCGCCGTACA
Organism: Pseudomonas sp. 1L-E-NC-VB-C3; assembly: GCF_057291535.1. Taxonomy (NCBI): domain Bacteria; kingdom Pseudomonadati; phylum Pseudomonadota; class Gammaproteobacteria; order Pseudomonadales; family Pseudomonadaceae; genus Pseudomonas; species Pseudomonas sp. 1L-E-NC-VB-C3. The sequence goes on from NZ_JBXAWD010000001.1 coordinate 351,678, forward strand.
GCACCAGCATCACCACCAGCAGCAACAGACTGGCCAGTTGCGCAGCGCTGGGCAGGCTGAAAAAGCCGTACCAGGTTTTGTAGATGGCCGTGGTGAAGGTATCGAAGTTGAACACCGACACCGCGCCAAAATCGGCCAGGGTTTCCATCAGCGCCAGCGCCACGCCCGCGCCAATCGCCGGACGCGCCATCGGCAGCGCAACCCGCCAGAACGCCTGCCACGGCGACTGGCCCAGCACCCGCGCCGCTTCCATCAAACCTTTGCCCTGAGCCAGAAACGCGGTGCGCGCCAGCAGATAAACGTAGGGATAAAACACCAGCACCAGCACCACGATCACCCCGCCGGTGGACCGTACCCGAGGCAGGCGCAGGCCGCTGCCGAACCATTCGCGCAACAGGGACTGCACGGGGCCGGCGAAATCGAGCAGGCCGACGAAAACGAACGCCAGTACATACGCTGGAATGGCGAAGGGCAGCATCAGCGCCCAGTCGAGCCAGCGCCGACCGGGGAATTCACAGAGGCTGGTCAGCCATGCGAGGCTGACACCCAGCAGAATCACGCCGACACCGACGCCGAGGATCAGCTTCAGGGTATTGCCGAGCAGACGCGGCATCTGGGTTTGCCACAGGTGCGACCAGATCTGCTGATCGATGGTCTGCCACGACAGCAGCAACACGCTCAGGGGCAACAACACCAGTGCGGCGATGGCGAAGACGATGGGGTACCAGCGGCGTTGGGCGGGGTGGGCCACTTTTGGGTCTCTGGAGGGATTGGGGTGTTCTTGGATTGCGTATTTCAGGTTGGGATTGCTGCCCTCACCCTAGCCCTCTCCCGGAGGGAGAGGGAACTGACCGAGGTGCTCATGCAAACTACATCGACCTGAGATATTGAGTCGAACTCAAGTTTCGAAAGCAACAAGTTGGCTCCCTCTCCCTCCGGGAGAGGGCTGGGGTGAGGGAGCGATCTTGAAAGATCAACAGTTACACGAAACGCCTCAGTTCCACCCCGCCCGATCCATCATCCGGATCGCCTCGGCCTGACGTTTACCCGCCACCTCAACCGGCAACGTATCAGCAACAAACTTGCCCCACGCCGCCACTTCTTCCGATGGCGCCACAGCCGGGTTGGCCGGGAATTCCTGATTCACATCAGCAAAAATCTTCTGCGCCTCAGGCGTGGTCATCCATTCGACCAGCGCCTTGGCCGCTTCCGGGTGCGGCGCATGTTTGGTCAGGCCGATGCCCGACAGGTTCACGTGCACACCACGATCGGCCTGATTCGGCCAGAACAGCTTCACCGGCAGTTCAGGCTTTTGCTTGTGCAGGCGACCGTAGTAGTAGGTGTTGACGATGCCGACATCGCACTGCCCGGCGTTGATCGCTTCCAGCACTGCAACGTCATCGGAGAACACGTCAGTGGACAGGTTGTTGACCCAGCCCTTGAGGATTTTCTCGGTCTTCTCGGCGCCGTGGACTTCGATCATGGTCGCAGTCAACGACTGGTTGTAGACCTTCTTCGCCGTGCGCAGGCACAGGCGGCCTTCCCAGTTCTTGTCGGCCAGCGCTTCGTAGGTGGTCAGTTCGCCCGGCTTCACCCGCTCGGTGGAATAGGCGATGGTCCGTGCGCGCAGGCTCAGGCCGGTCCAGGCGTGGGTGGACGAGCGATATTGCTGAGGAATATTGGCGTCGATGGTTTTCGAGGTGAAAGGCTGCAGAATGCCCATCTGCTCGGCCTGCCACAGGTTACCGGCATCGACGGTGAGCAGCAGGTCGGCGGTGGCGTTTTCGCCCTCGGCCTTGATGCGCTGCATCAGCGGCGCTTCCTTGTCGGTGATGAACTTGATCTTCACCCCGGTCTTGGCGGTGTAGGCATCGAATACCGGTTTGATCAGCTCATCGATGCGCGACGAGTACACCACCACCTCATCGGCGGCCTGGGCAGTGGTGCTGCCGATCAGGGTCAAGGCCAGTGCGGTCAGAAGACGCTTGGGTGCCAACATGGGAGTGGTCTCACGGTCGGGAAAGGTGGGCCAAATGGTAAAGACTCACATTTACCACCACAATCGAACACTGGGGGAAGGCGTTACCAGATGTTGCACGGCTCAAAACTGCGGTAAGTGGGCGGACGCTTTCGCGAGCAGGCTCGCTCCCACATTGGAATGCATCTCAACAGTGGGAGCGAGCCTGCTCGCGAAGGGGCCATCAGCCTCAATGAGGCGGTCAGGGCTTTGCCAGAGTTGGAAGATCCCCAGTCAACCCCAGCGCCTCGCGCACAAACAGCGCCTTCGCCTCGGGCATCTGCTCGACCAGTTTCAACCCGGCATTGCGCAACCAGCGCAGCGGCAGGGGGTCGGCCTGGAACAACCGCTCGAAGCCTTCCATCGCCGCCATCAGCGCCAGATTGTGTGGCATGCGCCGGCGCTCATAACGGCTCAATACTTTGACATCCGCCAGTCGCTCACCGCGCTGATGCGCTTGCAGGAGCACTTCCGCCAGCACGGCGGCATCGAGGAATCCAAGGTTCACACCCTGCCCCGCCAAGGGGTGAATGGTGTGCGCCGCATCACCGATCAAGGCCAGGCCCTCAGCGACGTAGCGCTTGGCATGGCGCTGACGCAGCGGCACGCACAGACGCGGATCGGCGCTGATCACTTCACCGAGGCGCTCTTCGAACGCTCGCTCCAGCTCAGCGCAAAACGCAGTCTCCTCGAGCGCCATCAAGCGCTCGGCTTCAGCCGGTGTGGTCGACCAGACGATCGAGCACCAGTCCTGCTGACCATCACGCTCCAGCGGCAAAAACGCCAATGGCCCGTGATCGGTAAAGCGCTGCCAGGCGGTTTTGCGGTGCGGCTGGCTGCAGCGCACGCTGGTGACGATGGCGTGATGCAGATAATCCCACTCGCGAGTCGCCACGCCGGTCAGACGGCGCACAGCAGAATTGGCGCCATCGGCCGCGATTACCAGCGGCGCGCGCAAGGTGCGGCCGTCGGCCAGGGTCAGCAGCCAGTCATCGCCGGAGCGACGCATCTGCTCCAGCCGTGCATTGGCCAGCATGCCCAGGTCGCAGTCATGCAAACGCTCGAGCAAGGCATCCTGGACCACGCGATTTTCGACGATGTGGCCGAGCACATCGGCATGCACGCTGCTCGCCGAGAAATGAATCTGCCCGGTGCCGCTGCCGTCCCAAACGTGCATGTCGGTGTACGGGCTGCTGCGCCGCTGGGCGATGCCGTCCCAGACGCCAAGGCGCTCGAGAATGCGCTGGCTCGCCGCCGACAATGCACTGACACGCGGTTCGAACGCCGCTTCGGCAGCGAAGGGTTTGACACTCAGCGGGCTACCGTCGAGCAACAGCACTTCCAGCCCACTGTCCTGTAACGCCAGCGCCAGGGCGCTGCCGACCATTCCGGCTCCGACAATCAGCACATCTGCGCGCATTTCCATGCTTTAGGCCTGTCTCGCTTGCGGCTTGAGCCGCACGTAAAGGGTTTTACCGACCCGCGCCACAAGGTTGCCGGCGCCGTCATGAATGTCGACCTGCAACTGCGGCAGGTATTTATCGCCGTTGGCGGTCTGCCGGCGGATCTCGTCGAGCAGGGTCTGGTCGATGTTGAACCGGGCGAACACCGGGCCTTTGCCCGGCGCAATGAAATCGATGTCGGCAGCCTTGTCCCAGACGATGTATTTCGGGCCGAGGTTTTCCATGAGCATCAACATGAAGAACGGGTCGACCATCGAATACAGACTGCCGCCAAACTGGGTGCCGACATAATTGCGGTTGTACCAGCCCAACCCCATGGACACCTGCACATCGCGAAAGTCGTCACTGATGTGCCGAACGCGCACTCCGGCGCAGAGATACGGCGGGTAGAAGGTCATTACCCAGCGCATCAATCGTGCCTTGCCGAATTTTTTGCTCAGCCACTCAAGCATCCGGACGGGTTCCCAGGCCCATCGCCTGCCGGGCGAACCAGCGCTTGGCCGGTGGCAGCAGATCGAGGCCGAGCAGGCCGAGGTTGCGCCCCAGCGACACCAGCGGCTGGCTGCTGCCGAACAGACGCGTGACCTGATCGGAGAAGCCCACCGTCAGGTCCTGATCGAGGCGCTGCCGCTCGCGATAGGCCTGCAACGTGGCGAAGTCGCCCAGCGGCTTATCGCTGGCCAGCAGCGCGGCAGCCAAGGCGTCGGCGTCACGCAGCGAAAGGTTGAAGCCCTGGCCGGCGATCGGGTGCAGGCTGTGTGCGGCGTTGCCGAGCACGGCCAGATGCGAGCGCACCTGTTCTTCAGCTTCGATCAGTGACAGCGGATAAAGATGCCGTGCGCCGACCTGTTTCAAAGTGCCGAGGCGGTAACCGAATACGCCTTGCAGCTCGCTGAGAAAATCACGCTCGCTCAATTCAGTCAGACGCTGCGCGTCCATGCCCAGCCGCGTCCACACCAGTGCGCAACGATTGTCCGGCAGCGGCAGCAGGGCCATCGGCCCCTCATCGGTAAAGCGCTCGAAGGCCATGCCGTTGTGCGCTTCGCTCGGGGTGATGTTGGCGATCAGCGCGCTCTGGTTGTAAGGGCGCTTGCGCACGTTGATGCCCAACTGTTCGCGCAAGCCGGAGCGGCCGCCATCGGCGAGCACCGCGAGATCGCATTCCAGCGTGGTTTCATCGTTGAGGGTCAGGCGATAGCCATCGGCCAACGGCTCCATGCGCGTGACTTCCGCCGGGCAGCGCCACGTGATCACGTCTTTGTCGAGGTGCTGCCACAGGCACTGGCCGAGCCAGGCGTTTTCCACCACGTAACCGAGCGCTGGCACACCCTCTTCCATCGCCGACAAGCGCGCGGTGGAGAAGCGGCCACGGTCAGAGACGTGAATCTGTTTGATCGGCTCGGCGCGGCGGGAGATTTCCTGCCACACGCCCAGGCGCTGATAAATCTGCCGCGAGCCGAACGACAGCGCCGAGGAGCGAGCGTCGTAGCTCGGTTGCCAGCTGTCGCCGGGGGCGAACGGTTCGATCAGGACGATTTTCCAGCCCTGCGCCTTGGCCCCGGCCTGCAACGCCAACGCCAGACTGGCGCCGACCAGACCGCCACCGATGATTGCCAGATTGACTCGACTCATGCTGCGTGTGTCCTTGCTTGTGCCATCAGCGCCTCGATCTCGGCGACGGTTTTCGGCACGCCGCTGGTGAGGATTTCACAACCGGATCGGGTCACGACCACGTCATCCTCGATACGCACGCCAATACCGCGCCATTTCTTCGCCACGTTCTGATTGTCCGCCGCGATGTAGATGCCGGGCTCCACGGTCAGCGCCATGCCGACCTCCAGCACACGCCATTCGCCGCCGACCTTGTACTCGCCAACGTCATGCACATCCATGCCCAGCCAGTGGCCGGCGCGGTGCATATAGAAAGCCTTGTAGGCTTCGCTGGCGATCAACTCGTCAACCTCGCCCTGCAACAAGCCAAGCTTGACCAGACCTGCGGTGATCACCCGCACCGTGGCTTCGTGCGCCTGGTTCCAGTGCTTGTTGGGGGCAATCTCGGCGAATGCCGCTTCCTGCGAAGCCAGCACCAACTCGTAGATCGCCTTCTGCTCCGGCGAGAACCTGCCATTGACCGGCCAGGTGCGGGTGATGTCGCTGGCGTAGCAGTCGATCTCGCAACCGGCGTCTATCAACACCAGATCGCCGTCCTTGAGCAATGCGTCATTCTGCTGGTAATGCAGGATGCAGCTGTTGCGCCCGGCGGCGACAATCGAACCGTAGGCCGGCATCTTCGCTCCGCCCTTGCGGAATTCGTAATCCAGCTCGGCTTCGAGGCTGTATTCATACAGCCCCGGACGACTGGCCTGCATCGCGCGGATATGCGCCTGCGCCGAAATCCGCGCGGCTTCGCGCATCACCTTCACTTCTGCCGCCGATTTATACAGGCGCATGTCGTGCAGGAGGTGATCCAGGGCAACGAATTCATTCGGCGGCTGCGCGCCGAGGTGCGCCTTGGAGCGGATCACGTTGATCCAGTCCATCAGGTGTCGATCGAATTCGGGATTGCTGCCCATCGCCGAATACACCCGGTCGCGGCCTTCGATCAGGCCGGGGAGAATGTCGTCGATGTCAGTAATCGGAAAGGCGTCGTCGGCGCCGTACTCGCGGATGGCGCCTTCCTGCCCTGCGCGCAGGCCATCCCACAATTCGCGTTCGGCGTTGCGTTCACGGCAGAACAGGATGTACTCGCCGTGCTCGCGGCCGGGCATCAGGACGATGACGGCCTGGGGCTCGGGAAAACCGCTGAGGTACTGGAAGTCGCTGTCCTGACGGTAGACGTGCTCGACGTCGCGGTTGCGGATGGCCACCGCGGCGGCGGGCAGGATCGCGATGCTGTTGGGTTCCATCTGCGCCATCAGGGCCTTGCGGCGACGGCTGTATTCCGCTTTGGGGATATGGGTCATGGGCAGATGGCTTTCCCTGGCACGCGATTAATGCAGCGAAGGTTTGGCCGCTGGCGGCACATCGGACTTCTTGGTTTCCGAGAACAGCAGCAACGGCGCGACGCGCAGGTATTCCATGACTTCCATGTAGTCGGATTCGCCGTCTTCGGATTCTTCCAGCGCGTCCTGCACCTGGGAAATGGCTGCCAGATCCTGCAGCACTTCGGTGGCTTCGGTGCTGAGCATGCTGCTGTCGCGGCAGTTCAGGCCGAAACCGCTGAGGAAGCCCTGGCACCACTCGCCCAATGCGGCAGCGCGGTCGGCCAGCGGTGCATCGTCGGTCGGCAGCAGCAGCACGACAGTGACGTCGTCGCCGGTCAGCTCGCCTTTGACCATCTCCTGCAGGCCGATCAGAGCGTTGCGGACGTTGTCCTGGATGTCGCCTTCGAGCAGTTCGGCGGCGTCGATCAGCCAGCCTTCGTGATCGAAGCCGGCCCCGGCGCAACTGCGCCCGAGCAGCACGCCGTGCAGTTCGGCAGGCGAGACGTTGTGGCCGCTGGCAGTCAGCAGAGTGGCAAAGGCTTGGTACGGGGAATTCGCAATGGTCATGGGCAGCTAGGCGCCAGACGGCGCTATGTCTAGAATGAAGGCCTTGTATCCTACATCGACAGCCCCGCCAAGACCATTAAAGGCTGTCCGCCAGTCACCACCCATCAGACGACACGTGGACCCAATGGAAGACACCGACCTGCAAGCGCTGATGGCCAGACTCGAACTGCTGATTGGCCGAGTCGAGCAACTTAAGAGTCAAAACGCACTCTTACTAGCTCAGGAAAAAACCTGGCGCGAGGAACGCGCTCACCTCATTGAAAAAAACGAAATCGCTCGGCGTAAGGTCGAATCGATGATTTCGCGCCTCAAGGCCCTGGAGCAAGACTCATGAGTTCAAGCAATAGCGTTACCGTGCAGATCCTCGACAAAGACTATTCGATCATCTGCCCGCCGGAAGAACGCAGCAATCTGGTCAGTGCCGCGCGCTACCTGGACGGCAAGATGCGCGAGATCCGCAGCAGCGGCAAAGTCATCGGTGCCGACCGCATTGCCGTGATGGCCGCGCTGAACATCACCCACGACCTGTTGCACAAAGAAGAGCGCCCGGACATCCAGGCCAGCGGTTCGACCCGCGAGCAGGTGCGCGACTTGCTCGATCGTGTCGATCTGGTCCTGGCCGACGATCAGAACACCGCCAAGGGCTGATTCGCCTGACAGCTTGAGGTATACTCGCGGCACTCCCTGGGGTGCTTGCCAGTTGACGATGTCCCGGAGCCGATTCGCACTACCCTGGAAGTTGCACGTTGGGCTGGTGTGCATGTCCGCTAGACGGAAAGCCTTAAAGTCTACTGCTTCTTCCACCTTGAACTTTCGGGTTCAAGGGCTGAGTTGACAGCGGTTCATCCGGGGAGCCTGATTCGAATCCGATGTCGGTGTATGCCGACATCGGATTTTTTATGCGTACGTTTTTGCATCCACCTGCCGAAGCCGAACCATGACCGAACCCGCGCTGCTGCCCCGCCCGCAACTCCGCCGTCTGCTGCGCAAGGCACGCCGCGCACTGACGCCAGGCGAACAACGCCAGGCTGCCAAAGGCCTGTTCCGGCAATTGGCCCAGGACCCGCACTTTCGCCGGGCCAAACATATCTCTCTGTATTTGCCCACCGACGGTGAAATCGATCCGCGCCTGCTGCTGCGCGAAGCCCAGCGTCGCGGCAAGGCAACTTATCTGCCGGTACTCAGCGCGTGGCCACGAACGAAAATGGTCTTCCAGCGCATCCGCCCTGGCGAAAAGCTCACCCCCAATCGTTTCCGCATCCTCGAGCCCCGGGCCAATCTGGCTCGGCAACGCAAGGTCTGGGCGCTGGATCTGGTGCTGTTGCCGCTGGTAGGGTTTGACGATGTCGGCGGGCGCCTGGGCATGGGCGGCGGATTTTATGATCGCAGCCTCGCCTATCTGGCCCGCCGCAAGAACTGGCGCAAGCCGACGCTGCTGGGCCTGGCCCATGAGTGTCAGAAGGTCGAACGTCTGGCGCAGGCGAGCTGGGATGTGCCGTTACAAGGCACGGTTACCGACAAGGCGTGGTATTTCGCAGAGTAGACGCCGCATGGAACAGCGGCGTCGAAGAGACAGGTTCAGCGTTTGAAAGCGGTCGACTGTTGCACCTGTTGCGCCACTTCAATCGGCGCGTCGGTCTTGTTCGCCCACAGGCTCTGCGCGTAACCGGTGGTTACCACGCCCAGGCCAAACAAAATTACCAAAGTCCATAGCAAATCCGGTTTGCGTTTCATCGATTGCCCCCCTCAAGGCACATCATCACGATGACAGCAGCGGTTTCCGTTCGTAGGCCGTGCAGCAGCGTCAAGCTTTAAAGGCCGGCATTTTGCGGCAACGTGAACCTGTGCGCAAACGCTGACGTCAACCGACTGTCGGTTTGTCATAAAATTGCCCGACAACCTGCCCAATGACCGCTTCAGGAGCACACGACATGGCCTACTGGCTGATGAAATCAGAGCCCGACGAACTCTCGATCAAGGGCCTGGAAAAGCTCGGCAAGGCGCGCTGGGACGGGGTTCGCAACTATCAGGCGCGCAATTTCCTGCGGGCGATGGCGGTCGGTGACGAGTTCTTTTTCTACCATTCCAGCTGCCCCGAGCCGGGGATTGCCGGGATTGGCAAAATTATCGAAGCAGCGTATCCCGATCCGACGGCGCTGGAGCCGCAGAGCCATTACTTCGATCCGAAGGCCACAGCGCAGAAGAATGCCTGGAGCGCCATCGACGTGGCGCACGTCGAAACCTTTGCGCGAGTCTTGAAGCTCGACTACCTGAAACAGCAGACCGCGCTGGCAGAAATGCCACTGGTGCAGAAAGGCTCGCGGCTTTCAGTGATGCCCGTCACCGCCGAACAATGGGCCGCAGTGCTCGGCCTGCGCTGAGAACTGCCAAGTCACACCGTGGTGGCAGACAAAAGGGCCTAGGCTTGACGCTCATTTGACTGACATCAAGCGCCCCCAGCGCTTGAACCGTCAGAGTGGACGCCACAGCCGCAGGATGCCCCCATGTCGACGCACCGCCGTTCCTCACTGTTATTTGCCGGATCGCTCATAGCCTTGCTGTTGGCCGCTGGCGGCTTCGGTTACTGGAAGTCGATAAGCAGCCGCCTGCCCGAGGGGCTGTCGGCCGGCAACGGACGACTTGAGGCCACCGAAGTGCAAATCGCCAGCAAGACCCCCGGTCGCCTCGCCGAGGTGCTGGTCGATGAAGGCGACAAGGTCACTCAAGGCCAACTGCTGGCCCGCATGGACACCCGCACTCTTGAAGCCCAGCGCAACCAGGCCGAAGCCGAGGTGGTGCGCGCCCGGGAAAACCTCAACGCCGCCCAGGCCAACGTGCAGTTGCGTCAGAGTGAGCTACTGCTGGCCCAACAGGAACTCGGGCGCTCTGAGTCGCTGTTCAAGCACGGTTTCGTCAGCGCTCAGGTCATCGATCAATTGCAGTCGCGCATCGGCACCGGCAACGCTGCCGTGACGGCGGCCCGCGCCCAAGTGTCGGCGGTCGCTGCAGCGATCGGCGCAGCCCAGGCGCAGGTCGCTCAACTGACCAGCGAAATCGACGACAGCAGCCTGCGGGCGCCGATTGACGGCGTGATCCAGTTACGCATGGCCGAACCCGGGGAAGTGCTGGGTGCCGGTGGCCGCGTCCTGCTGTTGATTGATCCCAACGATCAGTACATGAACCTCTACTTGTCCGCCTCGGTGGCCGGGCGTCTGGCGGTGGGCGATGAGGCCCGGGTACTGCTCGATGCCCTGCCCGACAAGCCCTTGCCAGCGAAAATCAGTTTTGTCGCCGGCAAATCGCAGTTCACCCCCAAGGAAGTCGAAACCCGCGACGAGCGGCAAAAACTGGTGTTCCGCGTCAAACTGCGCTTGACCCAACCCAGCGCCGTACCGCAAGCCAAGCCCGGCATGCCCGGTGCCGGGTATGTGCGCACCGCGCCGATCGTCTGGCCGGCCAATCTGCAATGAGCAGCCTCGCGGTCCAGGCCAATGCTATCGCGCACCGCTACGGCAAACAGCAAGCACTGAGCGATATCACCTTCAGCCTGCCAGCCGGCACCCGTTGCGGTCTGATCGGCCCCGATGGCGCGGGCAAGTCCAGCCTGCTGGGACTGATCGCCGGCGTGAAGGCCTTGCAGCAAGGGCAACTGGACGTCCTTGGCGGGCCGATCCAGCAGCGCCACCACCGCGACACGCTGTATGCACGCATCGCTTTCATGCCGCAGGGATTGGGCGGCAACCTGTATCCAGAACTGTCGATCCGCGAAAACATTCAGTTCTTCGCCACGCTGTTCGGCCTGTCGAAGGCCGACAGCGAACAACGCATGCGCAATCTGCTGCTTGCCACCGACCTGCTGAAGTTCGCCGAGCGCCCCGCCGGCAAGTTGTCCGGCGGCATGAAACAGAAACTCGGACTATGCTGCGCGCTGATCCACGAACCGGATCTGTTAATCCTCGATGAGCCAACCACCGGCGTCGACCCGCTCTCACGACGGCGTTTCTGGGAGCTGATCGACGACGTGCGGCGCCAGCGCCCGCAACTGACCCTGCTGGTCGCCACCGCGTACATGGAAGAAGCCGAACAGTTCGAGCATTGCCTGATGCTCGACAACGGCAAATTGATTGCCACCGGTCAGAGCCGTGAACTGGCGGCCGTCACCCCCAGTGGCAAACTTGATGAGGCCTTCACCCATTTCCAGGGTGACAGCCAGCATGACGCCAGGCCGCTGGTGATTCCGCCACGTAGCAGTGGCAGCAGCGACACCGCCATCGAGGCCCACGACCTGACACTGCGTTTCGGCGACTTCACTGCGGTCGATCACGTCAACTTCGCCATCGGTCGCGGCGAAATTTTCGGTTTTCTCGGCTCCAACGGCTGCGGCAAGACCACCACGATGAAAGTCCTGACCGGGCTGATGCCGGCCAGCGAAGGCCGCGCGACACTGCTCGGCAACCCGGTAAATGCCAAGGATCTGGCCACGCGCAAACGGGTCGGCTTCATGTCCCAGAGCTTTTCGCTGTATGGCGAACTCAGTGTGCGACAGAACCTTGATCTGCACGCCCGGCTGTTCGACTTGCCCAAAGCCGAGAGTGCGCCACGCATCGATGCCCTCATTCAACGCTTCAACCTGCTCAGCGTCGCCGATCAGCCGTCCGGCGCCCTGCCTCTGGGGCTGCGTCAACGCCTGTCGCTGGCGGTTGCGGTGTTGCATCGTCCGGAAGTGCTGATCCTTGATGAGCCGACGTCCGGCGTCGACCCGGCAGCCCGTGATGACTTCTGGCGACTGCTGATCGAACTGTCCCGCGAGCAAGGCGTGACGATTTTTCTCTCCACCCACTTCATGAACGAAGCCCAGCGCTGCGACCGCATTTCGCTGATGCACGCCGGCCAAGTGCTGGCGTGCGACACCCCGGCAGCGCTGCAACGTCAGTTCGCTGGAGAAACGCTGGAAGCCGCTTTCGTGACGTGCCTGGAACAGGCTCAGGGCATTGCGCAGTCGCCGCCTGCCAGTGAATCGCCGACCGCGCCAACGACCGCCACGCCGCCGCTCCAGCAGCGCGGTTTCAGCCTCGGTCGCCTGCTGGCGGTGGCCAGCCGCGAAGGCAAGGAGCTGCTGCGTGACAAGGTGCGCATGGCGTTCGCCCTGGCGGGGGCGATTTTCATGATGGTGATTTTCGGCTACGGGATTTCCCTGGACGTGGAAAACCTCGCGTTTGCCGTGTACGACCAGGACCAGACACCGCAGAGCCGAACCTATCTGGAGGCCTTTCGCGGCTCGCGTTACTTCGATGAACGGCCAGCCATCCATGATGCACAGGAATTGCACCGACGCCTGCAACGCTCGGAGATCAAACTTGCGCTGGAAATCCCCCCCGGTTTCGGCCGTGACCTGTACGCCGGTCGCCAGCCCGCGGTGGCGGCATGGCTGGATGGCGGCATGCCGTTTCGCGCCGAGACCAGCCGCAATTATGTCGAAGCGGTGCACTTGGCCAACCTGCAACAGTTGGCCGAACAGAGCAGTCTCGCCATCAACCATCAGGCGGGCGCCAGCCTGGAAACGCGCTTTCGCTACAACCAGGATGTGGTCAGCGTCAACGCTATCGGCCCCGGCGTCATGGCGCTGATACTGGCGTTCATTCCAGCGATGCTCACCGCACTCGGCATCGTGCGCGAGAAAGAACTGGGCTCGATCACCAACTTCTACGCCACGCCCCTGACCCGCCTGGAGTTTCTGCTGGGCAAACAGGCGCCATACCTGCTGGTCAGTCTGGTCAATCTCGCGCTGCTGGTGGCGATGAACCGCTGGCTGTTTGGCGTGCCGTTCAAGGGCAGCCTGCTGACGCTGGCGTTTGGCGGCCTGCTCTACGTGCTGGCGACCACCAGCATGGGTCTGCTGATCTCGGCCTTCACCCGCACACAGATCGCCGCGATCCTCGGCACCATGATCATCACCAGCCTGCCGACCATCCAGTTCTCCGGGCTGATCGTGCCGCGTTCTTCGCTGCAAGGTGCGGCTGCGGTGATGGGCATGCTGTTTCCGGCAGGACATTTTCTCGATATTGCCGTGGGGACGTTCACCAAGGCGCTGGACTTGCGGCAGCTGTGGCCACAATGCCTGGCCCTGTTCGGCTTCTTCGTCGGGTTCACAGGGTTGAGCCTGATCATGCTGAAAAAGCAGGAGGCCTGATGCACAAGTTCGCGCACATCCTGCGCCTGGGACTCAAGGAACTGACCAGCCTGCGCCACGACAGCGTGTTGTTGCTGTTCCTGTTCTACGCCTTCACCGTGGCGATCTACATGCCCGCCGCCGGTTCGGTAATCGGCGTGCACAACGCCAGCGTGGCGATCGTCGACGAAGACCGCAGCGCCCTCTCGCGCCAGTTGGCCCAGGCCCTGCAACCGCCGGAGTTCCAGACGCCGGTGCTGCTGCCTTACCCGCAACTGGATCAGGTGATGGACAGCGGCCAGTACACCTTCGTGATCAACATTCCGGCGGGGTTTCAAACCAACCTGCTCGCGGCGCGGCGACCGGCCATTCAGGTCAACGTCGATGCCACCGCGATGAGCCAGGCGTTCATGGGCGCCGGTTACATCGGCCGGATCTTCCAGCGTGAACTGCAGGCCTACGGCGGTCAGAGCGATGCCGCGAGCAAGACGCCGATTTCGCTGACCACCCGCGCGCTATTCAATACCAACCTGGAGGGTGGCTGGTTTCTGGCGGTGATCCAGATCGTCAACAACATCACCATTCTGGCGATCATCCTCACGGGCACGGCGCTGCTGCGCGAACGCGAGCACGGCACGCTCGACCATTTGCTGGTGCTGCCGCTGACGGCGCTGGAAATCATGCTGGCGAAAATCTGGAGCAACCTGCTGGTGGTGGTGCTGTGCACCTGGCTGTCCGTGGAGGTGGTGGTCAAAGGCGCACTCGGCGTGCCGCTTTCCGGCTCAATGAGCCTGTTTTTGCTGGTGACTGCGGTTTATCTGTTTGCCAGTACCGCGTTGGGCATCTTTCTGGCGACACTCGCGCGCTCGACGCCGCAGTTCGGCTTGCTGGCGATTCCGGTGATCATCCCGATGCTGCTGCTGTCGGGCGGCAGCACGCCCCTGGACAGCATGCCGCACTGGCTGCAGTGGGTCATGCAGGGCTCACCGTCCACGCATTTTGTCAGCCTCAGCGCCGCGATTCTGTTTCGCGACGCCGGGCTGAGCGTGGTCTGGCCGGAGTTGCTGGCGCTGACTGCCATCGGTCTGCTGTTCTTCGCCATCGCCTTGGCACGCTTTCGCAAAAGCCTGGCGTCCTGAAGAGCAGCAGCCAACGTATTTACTGAATGATCAGGTTGTTGAACAACAGATCCTCAACAACAGGCTTGCCGGTCTCGTCATTCATGACCTGCTGGGTCTGCTTCAACGCTTCCTGACGCAGCTTTTCCTTGCCCTCGATGCTGCCCATCGCCTCGGTCGACTGCTGAGTGAACAGCGCCACCAGCTGATTGCGGATCAGCGGCTCGTTGGCCTTGACCAGTTTGGTCGCCTCCTCACCAGTCACACGCAATGCCACATCGGCCTTGTAGACCTTGAGCTTGGCGGTGCCGTCCAGGCCATAGTTGCCGACGAACGGCGGGCTCAGGGTGATGTAATTGACCTTCGGCGCCTCGCCTTCTTTGGCTTCTTCGGCCAGTGCTGCCACAGGCAGAGACAGGGCCAGCAACAACATGATCCACGCTTTCACAATTCGCTCCTTATCCGGTTTGCGGCCTAGCATAACGACCCGCCGCGCAAGCACAAGCTTATGGCTGACTATCAGGGCCGGGCATGCTCGTTGACCCGTTGATTCACACACCTACACTTATCGGCCATCACTCCCAAAGGAATAGCCCTGATGAAAGCCGTGCTGTGCAAAGCCTTCGGTCCTGCCGAATCGCTGGTGCTGGAAGACGTCGCCAGTCCTGTCGCGAAGAAGAATGAAATCCTGCTGGACGTGCACGCTGCCGGAGTCAATTTCCCGGACACGCTGATCATCGAGGGCAAATACCAGTTCAAACCGCCCTTCCCGTTTTCGCCAGGCGGTGAAGCGGCGGGCGTTGTGCGCGAAGTCGGGGAAAAGGTCAGCCATCTGAAAGTCGGCGACCGGGTCATGGCGCTGACCGGTTGGGGCAGTTTTGCCGAGCAGGTGGCGGTGCCGGGCTACAACGTCCTGCCGATTCCGCCGTCGATGGATTTCAACATCGCCGCTGCATTCAGCATGACCTACGGCACCTCGATGCACGCGCTCAAGCAACGCGCCAACCTGCAACCGGGCGAAACCCTGCTGGTGCTCGGCGCATCGGGCGGCGTCGGCCTCGCCGCCGTGGAGATTGGCAAAGCCATGGGTGCCCGCGTGATCGCCGCCGCCAGCAGCGCCGAGAAACTCGCGGTGGCCAAGGCTGCCGGCGCCGATGAGCTGATCAATTACAGCGAAGCCAGCCTCAAGGAGGAGATCAAACGCCTCACCGACGGCCAGGGCGCCGACGTGATCTACGACCCGGTCGGCGGCGACCTGTTCGACCAGGCCATCCGCGCCATCGCCTGGAACGGCCGCCTGCTGGTTGTCGGCTTCGCCAGCGGACGCATCCCGGAACTGCCGGTCAACCTCGCCCTGCTCAAGGGCGCGGCTGTACTCGGCGTGTTCTGGGGTTCTTTTGCCCAACGCCAGCCCCAGGACAACGCAGCCAACTTCCAGCAGCTGTTCAGCTGGTTTGCCGAGGGCAAACTCAAACCGCTGGTGTCGCAGGTGTATCCGCTGAGCAATGCCGCGCAGGCAATCGATGATCTCGGTCAGCGCAAGGCTGTGGGCAAGGTTGTCGTTCAGGTTCGTTAACAACATGGAGCGATCCGGAGCAACCATCCGGATCGCTTTGGCGTTGAGGTCTGCCTCTCCCATGCGTCAAACCGCAGAAACCCACCCGAGCCACCATTCCCTCAGCGCCGCGTACTTGTCTCAGAGCGACATGTTCAGAAAGGAACGTTCATCTGCCCAAATTTCCGCTGTTTTGCCGACGTGAAGCGATGCTATTTTCGGTAACGAAACTGTAACATTCGCATCCGCAGTCAAAACAAGAAAACTGGAGCTCTTGAATGTTTGCTTTCTTTCGTCCTGCCGCACATCAGGCTCCATTGCCTGAAGAAAAAATAGACAGCACCTACCGCCGCCTGCGCTGGCAGATCTTCGCCGGTATCTTTATCGGCTACGCCGGTTACTACCTGCTGCGCAAGAACTTCTCCCTCGCCATGCCGTACCTGATCGATGAAGGCTACAGCCGTGGCGACCTCGGCCTGGCGATGTCGGCGATCGCCATTGCGTATGGTTTGTCGAAGTTCCTCATGGGCCTGGTGTCCGACCGTTCCAACCCGCGCTTCTTCCTGCCGTTCGGTCTGCTGGTCTCGGCCGGGGTGATGTTCATTTTCGGTTTCGCGCCGTGGGCAACGTCCAGCGTGACGATGATGTTCATCCTCCTGTTCATCAACGGCTGGGCGCAGGGCATGGGCTGGCCGCCGAGCGGGCGGACCATGGTGCACTGGTGGTCGCAGAAGGAACGCGGTGGCGTGGTGTCGGTGTGGAACGTGGCGCATAACGTCGGCGGCGGTCTGATCGGCCCGCTGTTCCTGATCGGCATGGGTCTGTTCAATGACTGGCACGCGGCGTTTTACGTCCCGGCAGCAGTCGCACTTGGCGTAGCGGTATTCGCCTTCATCACCATGCGTGACACCCCGCAATCGGTCGGCCTGCCGCCGATCGAGCAGTACAAGAACGACTACCCGGAAGGCTACGACGCCAGCCACGAAGACGAATTCAGCGCCAAGGAAATCTTCGTCAAATACGTGCTGCGCAACAAAATGCTCTGGTACATCGCTCTGGCCAACGTCTTCGTCTACTTGCTGCGCTACGGCGTGCTGGACTGGGCGCCGACGTACCTGAAGGAAGCCAAGGGCTTCACCGTGGATAAAACCTCGTGGGCCTATTTCTTCTACGAGTGGGCAGGCATTCCGGGCACGCTGCTGTGCGGCTGGATGTCCGACAAGATCTTCCGTGGCAACCGTGGTTTGACCGGCATGGTGTTCATGGCCCTGGTGACTGTTGCGACCCTGGTTTACTGGCTGAATCCGGCCGGCAATCCGATGGTCGACATGATCGCCCTGCTGTCGATCGGCTTCCTGATCTACGGCCCGGTGATGCTGATCGGCCTGCAAGCGCTGGAACTGGCGCCGAAGAAAGCCGCCGGCACCGCAGCGGGCTTCACCGGTCTGTTCGGTTATCTGGGGGGTTCGGTCGCGGCCAGTGCGGCGATGGGCTACACCGTTGACCACTTCGGCTGGGATGGCGGTTTCGTGCTGTTGGTCGGCGCTTGCCTGCTGGCGATGGCCTTCCTTGCGCCAACGCTGTGGCACAAGCAAGTCGCCAGTCAGAGCCGTGAAGCGGTCGCCTGATCGCTGTGTGATTTACAGCGCTTGAGCCGCGCCTCCAGATTTCGATCCGGCATGGCGTGGCTGCGCAGGGCGTGCGCGGTCTGCTCGACATAATCGCGAGTGGTGCCGTAACGCCCGCTGGCGCTGGCGAACACCTGGCTGAGCACATGATCCGGCAAGTTGCCGGCGTAGCTCGGCAGGTGGCGCTCCAGAACGAATCCCAAGGCCTGCACCTGAGTGCCATCTTCGAGCCGGCAATTGAGCCAGTGCGGGCGATACGAGGGAAACGGCATCTCGCGTTTCCACAGCGCATACAGCGCGGTATCGAGATTGTCTTCCGGCAAGCGGTAGGCAAAGCCACTGCATGAACCGCCACGATCCAGACCGAACACCAGACCGGGCATTTCCGGTGTACCCCGATGCTCGTGGGACCACAGGTACAAGCCGCGATGATAGCCATGCACGCGACCGCGCATGCGCTCAACCGCCGTGCATTCCGGCCGCCAGATCAGCGAGCCATAGGCGAACAGCCACACCGGCCCGCCCTTGTGGCGTGCCATGGTCGATTGCATGGAAGCGAGAAGTTGTTCGTGCGTCAGCTGCGGCCCAAGATCGAGCCGCGGAGGGTAAGCCAGGTTCAGAATTGCGTTTTCAATGGCGCTCATGGCGAATAGCGTTCAGCTCCCCGCGGGTGAAGAATTACTTAATAGAACGCACCGTTGTAACAATAAGGCACATATGTTTTAAGGCAAATTAAGTGCCACTGATTAATTGCCTGATTCATATATAACCTAGCGATATTTACTGTTTAAGGTAAATACCGATCGGCTATATACCAAGTTATAAGTCTCAAGAGCGCGGCGCATAGGCGAACACATCAGCGCGCATCTGATGCGCATCCATCCCCGCCTCGACCAGCGCATCCAGGGTCCCGTAAACCATCGCCGGCGAACCGCTGGCATAGACGTGCAGCGGCTTCAGATCGGGGAAATCCTCGCAAACCGCTTCGTGCAACATCCCGCAGCGCCCTTCCCAGCCGCACTGGTCGCTGACCACTTTGTGCAGGAACAGATTGGGCAGCTTCAGCCATTCGTCCCAGTGCTCGATCTGATAAAAATCTTCTGGACGGCGCACACCCCAGTACAGATGCACTGGATGCTTGAAGCCTTTGGCGCGGCAATGTTCGATCAGGCTGTGAATCTGGCCCATGCCGGTGCCGGCGGCGATCAATACCAGAGGACCGTCGGGCAGCTCCGCAAGATGTGTGTCACCGAACGGCAACTCGACACGCACCAGCGGGTTGCGTTGCAACTGCTCGATCAGGCTCAACGCACTGGTTTCGCGCGCCAGCACATGAATTTCCAGATCACGCCCGCCGTGGGGTGCCGAAGCCATGGAGAACGCCGATTTCTCACCGTTCTCACGCTCGATCATCAAATATTGCCCGGCGTGATAGCGCGGCGGCTTGCCCGCCGGTGCCCGCAGACGCACGCGCCAGGTGTCGCCGCCGACCTCGCGGCACTCGATGACCTGACACGATAGGCTGCGCACCGGCAATTCACCGAGTGCGAGCACGCCATCCCACAACAGCACGCAGTCTTCCAGCGGTGCGGCGATGCAGGTGTAGAACTCGCCATGGTCGTGGACTTTGCCGGCCTGCTCGACGCGGCCCTCCACCAGCAGCGCTGCACACACGTGGCAATTGCCGTTGCGGCAGCTTTGCGGGCAGTCATAGCCCAGGCGCCGCGCACCGTCGAGAATCCGCTCACCGGGCTGTATCTCGAGCACTGCTCCGGAAGGCTGCAGGGTTACACGCATCAATCTATTCCTAACTGATTCCAGATGGCATCGATCCGTTGGGTGACGGCGTCGTCCTTGACGATCACGCGGCCCCACTCGCGAGTGGTTTCGCCCGGCCACTTGTGGGTGGCATCCAGGCCCATTTTCGAGCCCAGGCCGGAGATCGGCGAGGCGAAGTCGAGGTAGTCGATCGGCGTGTTATCGATCATCACCGTATCGCGCTTGGGATCCATGCGCGTGGTGATAGCCCAGATCACGTCGTTCCAGTCGCGGGCGTTGATATCGTCGTCAGTGACGATAACGAACTTGGTGTACATGAACTGTCGCAAAAACGACCAGACACCGAGCATCACGCGCTTGGCATGCCCCGGATACGACTTCTTCATCGTCACCACGGCCATGCGGTACGAGCAGCCTTCCGGCGGCAGGTAGAAGTCGGTGATTTCCGGGAACTGCTTCTGCAGAATCGGCACGAACACTTCGTTCAGCGCCACGCCGAGAATCGCCGGCTCATCCGGCGGACGGCCGGTGTAGGTGCTGTGATAGATCGGCTTGATCCGGTGGGTGATGCGCTCGACGGTGAACACCGGGAAGCTGTCGACTTCGTTGTAGTAACCGGTGTGGTCGCCATAAGGGCCTTCGTCGGCCATTTCGCCCGGATGAATCACGCCTTCAAGGATGATTTCGGCGGTGGCCGGTACTTGCAGATCGTTGCCACGGCACTTGACCAGTTCGGTACGGTTGCCGCGCAAGAGCCCTGCGAAAGCATATTCGGAGAGGCTGTCCGGCACCGGCGTCACGGCACCGAGAATCGTCGCCGGATCGGCGCCAAGGGCCACGGACACCGGGAACGGCTGGCCCGGGTGCTTCTCGCACCACTCGCGAAAATCGAGAGCACCGCCACGGTGACTGAGCCAGCGCATGATCACCTTGTTGCGGCCGATCACTTGCTGGCGGTAGATGCCGAGGTTCTGGCGTTCCTTGTTCGGGCCTTTGGTGACCGTCAGGCCCCAAGTGATCAGCGGGCCAACGTCGCCGGGCCAGCAGGTCTGCACCGGCAACATCGCCAGATCGACATCGTCGCCTTCGATGACCACTTCCTGGCACACCGCGTCTTTGACGACTTTCGGCGCCATCGAAATGATCTTGCGGAAGATCGGCAGTTTCGACCACGCGTCCTTCAAGCCCTTCGGCGGCTCCGGCTCCTTGAGGAAGGCCAGCAGCTTGCCGATTTCGCGCAGCTCGCTGACCGACTCGGCGCCCATGCCCATGGCCACGCGCTCGGGGGTGCCGAACAGATTACCGAGCACCGGAATGTCGTAACCGGTAGGCTTCTCGAACAACAGTGCCGGGCCTTTGGCCCGCAGCGTGCGATCGCACACCTCAGTCATCTCCAGCACCGGCGAGACGGGAATCTGGATGCGTTTCAACTCTCCGCGCTGCTCAAGCTGCTGCACGAAATCCCGAAGATCCTTGAATTTCATTGACGATGGCACCCTCAAAATAGGCGTACATCCTACCTGCTCTGAGGGGCAAACAGCAGCCCGTCATTGCTCGATTGTGGCCCCCGCGCTGCGGCGAAGGCGCAGGCCTCGAACTCGGGAGTGCGCTGCCGACGCCGCAATATCGGCCCATCAACAGATATCCGTGATGGGCGCGAGATTTTTCGGGGCAAAAAAAAACGCCCCCTCTCGGGAGCGTCCTTTGCTGAAACGCCAGCGTATTACTTGCGTTTCATCGACAAGAAGAACTCGTCGTTGGTCTTGGTCGTTTTCAGCTTGTCGACCAGGAACTCGATGGCGGCGACTTCGTCCATCGGGTGCAGCAGCTTGCGCAGAATCCACATGCGCTGCAGTTCGTCGTCGGCGGTCAGCAACTCTTCGCGACGGGTGCCGGAGCGGTTGATGTTGATGGCCGGGAACACACGCTTCTCGGCGATCTTGCGATCCAGAGGCAGCTCCATGTTGCCGGTACCCTTGAACTCTTCGTAGATCACTTCGTCCATCTTCGAGCCGGTTTCAACCAGCGCGGTGGCGATAATGGTCAGCGAGCCGCCTTCTTCGATGTTACGCGCGGCACCGAAGAAACGCTTCGGCTTCTCCAGGGCGTGGGCATCGACACCACCGGTCAATACCTTGCCGGAGCTCGGGATCACGGTGTTGTAGGCACGGGCCAGACGGGTGATGGAGTCGAGCAGGATCACCACGTCTTTCTTGTGTTCGACCAGACGCTTGGCCTTCTCGATCACCATTTCAGCAACCTGCACGTGACGGGTCGGCGGCTCGTCGAAGGTCGAGGCAACCACTTCGCCGCGCACGGTGCGCTGCATTTCGGTCACTTCTTCCGGACGCTCGTCGATCAACAGCACGATCAGGTGAACTTCAGGATTGTTACGGGCGATGTTCGCTGCGATGTTCTGCAGCATGATCGTTTTACCGGCTTTCGGCGGTGCGACGATCAGACCACGCTGGCCTTTGCCGATCGGTGCACACAGGTCGATCACGCGACCGGTGAGGTCTTCGGTGGAACCGTTGCCGGCTTCCATCTTCATGCGCACGGTCGGGAACAGCGGCGTCAGGTTCTCGAAGAGAATCTTGTTTTTCGCGTTCTCCGGACGATCGAAGTTGATCGTGTCGACCTTGAGCAGGGCGAAATACCGCTCGCCTTCCTTCGGAGGGCGGATCTTGCCAACGATGGTGTCACCGGTGCGCAAGTTGAAGCGGCGGATCTGGCTCGGCGAGACGTAGATGTCGTCAGGGCCGGCGAGGTAGGAAGCGTCTGCGGAGCGCAGGAAGCCGAAGCCGTCCTGGAGAATCTCCAGCACGCCATCACCGGAGATTTCCTCGCCGCTTTTCGCGTGCTTTTTCAGCAGGGAGAAAATCACGTCCTGCTTGCGCGAACGGGCCATATTTTCTATGCCCATCTGTTCGGCCAATTCGAGCAGTTCGGTAATCGGCTTTTGCTTGAGTTCAGTCAGATTCATATAGGAATGACGTAATCATTTATGGAGGGGGGGGAAATTAAGCTTTTGGCTTAATGAGGCCGCGCCGCGGAGAAGGCGACAGGATCGCGAACTAATTCGAAAAGGAGTGCGTCGGCGACGGCTAGCAGGGGGCATTGGAGAAACCAGTGCGGGGCCGAATGTACCACCTGAGTTTCGGAGCGTCTAGCCCTGAATACGCAAAAAGCCCCGCGATTTGCGGGGCTTTTTTTCAGCGCTTTACTGCGACGCTCAGATGTTGGCGTCGAGGAAAGCCGCCAGCTGCGACTTCGACAGTGCGCCGACCTTGGTCGCTTCAACGTTGCCGTTCTTGAACAGCATCAGCGTCGGGATACCACGCACGCCATGCTTGGCCGGGGTTTCCTGGTTTTCGTCGATGTTCAGTTTGGCGACGGTCAGCTTGCCTTTGTAAGTCTCGGCAATCTCGTCCAGAACCGGTGCGATCATTTTGCAAGGGCCGCACCATTCAGCCCAGTAGTCGACCAGGACAGCGCCTTCGGCCTTGAGTACGTCGGCTTCGAAACTAGCGTCGCTAACGTGTTTGATCAGATCGCTGCTCATGGAATTCTCCAGGTTGTAAGCAAAAAAACGTGGCCCATCATAGCCGCCCTTCCCTTGTTCAGGAAGCCGCAGATGATTGAGTGTTGCTATGGCCCTTGATGAGTTTGGGTATAGCTCAAGTCACGCCGTGGCGGGAGCGATGAAGGCGATTCCAGTGCGCAGGGCGGCGTTGCGCACGTGTTCCTGCATGGCTTTCTGCGCCGCCGCCGAGGCGCGGCGCGCCAGTGCGCGGAGGATCTTGCGGTGTTCCTGCCAGGTTTCCATGGCGCGCTCGGCGCGGATGAACGGCAGTTTCTGGCTCTCGAGAAAGATCTCGGCGCTGGCGGTGAGAATGCTCAGCATCGCCTGATTACCGCTGGCAAGAAGGATGCGTCGGTGGAATTCGAAGTCGAGTTTCGCCGCTGCCTCAAAGTCGCCGAGCTTCAATTGCTCGCGCATGGCCGCAACGTTGTCTTCCAGCGCATCCAGATCGAACGTGCTCAACGTCACCGCCGCCAGCCCTGCTGCAAACCCTTCGAGCGCATAGCGCAATTGAAAGATATCCAGCGGCGATGCCTGCGCCGCAAACGACCAGCCTGGCGCGTTGTCGCCGCGCGACACTTCGACCGGCGACTGCACGAACACGCCCTTGCCCGGCTGAATGCTGACCACGCCCAGTGCACTGAGCGACGACAGCGCTTCACGCAACGATGCCCGACTGACGCCCAGTTGCAGCGCCAGATCCCGTTGCGAAGGCAACGCGTCGCCGGCACCGAAGCCCTGTTCGGTGATCAGTTTGCGGATCGCTTGCAGCGCCACTTCGGGTACGGCGCGGGAGATCGAATTCATGATGTGCGGACGCGTCAGGGCCAAGGTGCGGCTAGTTGTAAAGCTATTCGTCGAGTCCGGCAAGTCGTGCCCCAGCGGGGTTCGGCACTTGCAGCCGATGCGCCATCGCAGTGCGAAAACCGAGTTGACTGTTCAGACCAGTAAGACCGAACGAAGCCGCTGCTACTGCGGCCTTCCGGGGCGAAATCCGCCTGTTGGCACGGCCCATGCTCTGTCCGATCGCAGCAACCACTTCCCGCCGATCCGGAGATTGTCCATGACCCAGCGTTACAGCGCCCTCCTCGCTTCCCTGTTTGCCGGCCTGCTGCTGTGCCAGGCCCCCGCTCACGCCGACGGTCTGGACGACGTGGTCAAACGCGGCACGCTGAAAGTTGCCGTGCCCCAGGACTTCCCGCCGTTCGGCTCGGTCGGCCCGGACATGAAGCCGCGCGGCCTGGATATCGACACGGCGAAACTGCTCGCTGACCAACTCAAGGTCAAACTCGAACTGACCCCGGTCAACAGCACCAATCGCATCCCGTTCCTCACCACCGGCAAAGTCGATCTGGTGATTTCCAGCCTCGGCAAAAACCCTGAGCGTGAGAAAGTCATCGACTTCTCCCGCGCCTATGCGCCGTTCTACCTCGCCGTGTTCGGTCCGCCAGACGCCGCGATCACCAGCCTCGACGACCTCAAGGGCAAGACCATCAGCGTCACCCGGGGCGCCATCGAAGACATCGAGCTGAGCAAAGTCGCCCCCGAAGGCGTGACCATCAAACGTTTCGAAGACAACAACTCGACCATCGCTGCTTATCTGGCAGGCCAGGTCGATCTGATCGCCAGCGGCAACGTGGTGATGGTGGCCATCAGCGAGAAGAACCCCAAGCGCGTGCCGGCGCTGAAGGTGAAGCTCAAGGATTCCCCGGTCTACGTGGGCGTGAACAAGAACGAAGCGGCGTTGCTGGCCAAGGTCAACGACATCCTCAACACCGCCAAGGCTGACGGCGCACTGGAAAAGAACTCGCAGACCTGGCTGAAAGAGCCGCTGCCGGCCGATCTCTGATCGACTGCGCGGGAGACGTTCATGGCTTATCAGTTCGATTTTTTGCCGGTGGTGGAAAACACCGACCTGCTGCTGCGCGGCGCACTGTTCACGCTGGAGCTGACCGCCATCGGCGCGCTGCTCGGGGTCGGCGTGGGCATTGTCGGCGCGCTGGTGCGAGCGTGGCAGATTCGCCCGTTCTCGGCGATCTTCGGCGTCTACGTCGAGTTGATCCGCAACACGCCGTTTCTGGTGCAACTGTTCTTCATCTTCTTCGGCCTGCCGTCGCTCGGCATGCAGATCTCCGAGTGGCAGGCGGCGGTGCTGGCGATGGTGATCAACCTTGGCGCCTATTCGACCGAAATCATCCGCGCCGGCATCCAGGCGATTCCGCGCGGGCAACTGGAAGCGGCTGCGGCACTGGCGATGACCCGCTTCGAAGCGTTCCGCCACGTCGTCCTGCTGCCCGCGCTGGGCAAGGTCTGGCCGGCGCTAAGCAGCCAGATCATCATCGTCATGCTCGGTTCGGCGGTGTGTTCGCAGATCGCCACGGAAGAATTGAGCTTCGCCGCCAACTTCATTCAGTCGCGCAACTTCCGCGCCTTTGAAACCTATGCGCTGACCACCCTGATCTATCTGTGCATGGCGCTGCTGATCCGCCAGTTGCTCAACTGGTTCGGCCGCCGGTTCATTGCGAGGAGCAGCCAATGAGCGATTTCACTTTCTGGGACATCCTGCGCAACCTGCTCACCGGCCTGCAATGGACCCTGGCGCTGTCACTGGTGGCGTTCATTGGCGGCGGCCTCGTCGGCCTGCTGATTCTGGTGATGCGCATTTCCAAGAACACGCTATCAAGCAGCATCGCCCGCACCTGGATCGAGCTGTTTCAGGGCACGCCCCTGTTGATGCAACTGTTTCTGGTGTTCTTCGGCGTGGCGCTGGCCGGCATCGAGATTTCACCGTGGATGGCCGCCGCGATCGCTTTGACCTTGTTCACCAGCGCCTATCTGGCGGAGATCTGGCGCGGCTGCGTCGAGGCCATTCCCCACGGTCAGTGGGAAGCCTCGTCGAGCCTGGCGCTCAATCCGCTTGAGCAGTTGCGCTACGTGATCCTGCCGCAAGCGCTGCGCATCGCCGTGGCGCCGACCGTGGGCTTCTCGGTGCAAGTGGTCAAAGGCACAGCGGTGACCTCGATCATCGGCTTCACCGAACTGACCAAGACCGGCGGCATGCTCGCCAATGCCACGTTCGAACCGTTCATGGTCTACGGCCTCGTCGCCCTCGGCTACTTCCTGCTCTGCTACCCCTTGTCCCTCAGTGCGCGCTACCTGGAAAGGAGACTGCATGCCTCTGCTTAGAATTTCCGCCCTGCATAAATACTACGGCGATCACCACGTGCTCAAAGGCATCGACCTCAGCGTCGAGGAAGGCCAGGTCGTGGCGATCATCGGCCGCAGCGGCTCGGGCAAATCGACTCTGTTGCGCACACTCAACGGCCTGGAGTCGATCAACGACGGCGTGATCGAAGTCGACGGCGAATACCTCGACGCCGCCCGCGCTGATCTGCGCAGCCTGCGACAGAAGGTTGGCATGGTCTTCCAGCAGTTCAACCTGTTCCCGCACCTGACCGTCGGGGAGAACGTCATGCTCGCGCCGCAAGTGGTGCAGAAAGTACCCAAGGCCAAGGCAGCCGAACTGGCGCGCGAAATGCTCGAGCGAGTCGGGCTCGGGGAGAAATTCGATGCCTTCCCGGACCGTTTGTCCGGTGGTCAGCAGCAACGGGTGGCGATCGCCCGGGCTTTGGCGATGTCGCCGAAGGTGCTGCTGTGCGATGAAATCACCTCGGCGCTGGACCCTGAGCTGGTCAATGAAGTGCTCAGCGTGGTGCGGCAATTGGCCAAGGAAGGCATGACGCTGATCATGGTCACCCACGAGATGCGCTTTGCCCGGGAAGTCGGCGACAAACTGGTGTTCATGCACGATGGCAAGGTGCATGAGGTGGGCGATCCGAAGGTGTTGTTTGCCAATCCGCAGACGGTCGAGCTGGCGAACTTTATTGGCACGGTGGAAGCGACAGCCTGAAGCAGCCTCATCCTGATCGTTCCCACGCTCCGCGTGGGAATGCAGCCAGGGACGGGGTGCGCGCTCCGGCGGTTTGAGCCATGCGCGTTGGCGCCAGCGTTTGATCGTGGCACGATGTCGGGGTTATCGACCGAGACCCCCTGACCATGCCGCAATCCCAAGCCAAGAATCTGTCCCTGATCGCCGCAATCGACCTGGGCTCCAACAGCTTTCACATGGTCGTGGCCAAGGCCCAGAACGGCGAAATCCGCATCCTCGAGCGCCTCGGCGAGAAGGTGCAACTGGCCGCCGGCATCGACGACGCGCGCCAGCTCAACGAAGAATCGATGCAGCGCGGCCTCGATTGCCTCAAGCGCTTTGCCCAACTGATCAACGGTATGCCGCTCGGCGCCGTGCGCATCGTCGGCACCAACGCCCTGCGTGAAGCGCGCAATCGTGGCGAATTCATCCGCCGCGCCGAAGAAATCCTCGGCCACACGGTAGAAGTCATTTCCGGCCGTGAAGAAGCGCGCCTGATCTATCTCGGCGTTTCGCACACGCTCGCCGATACCCCTGGCAAACGTTTGGTCGCCGACATCGGCGGCGGCAGCACCGAATTCATCATCGGCCAGCGCTTCGAGCCTTTATTGCGCGAAAGCCTGCAAATGGGCTGCGTGAGTTTCACTCAGCGTTATTTCAAGGACGGCAAGATCACCCCGGCGCGCTACGCCCAGGCCTACACGGCGGCGCGCCTGGAGATCATGAGCATCGAGCACGCCCTGCATCGCCTGACCTGGGATGAAGCCATCGGCTCCTCCGGTACGATTCGCGCCATCGGCCTGGCCTTGAAGGCTGGCGGCCACGGCAGCGGCGAGGTCAACGCCGAAGGCCTGGCGTGGCTCAAGCGCAAGCTGTTCAAGCTCGGCGACGCCGACAAGATCGATTTCGAAGGCATCAAGCCTGACCGCCGGGCGATCTTTCCGGCGGGCCTGGCGATTCTCGAAGCAATCTTCGACGCCCTCGAACTGCAACGCATGGACCATTGCGAAGGCGCGCTGCGCGAAGGCGTGCTCTACGACCTGCTCGGCCGCCATCACCATGAAGACGTGCGCGAACGCACCCTGACCTCGCTGATGGAGCGCTATCACGTCGACCTGGAACAGGCAGCGCGGGTCGAGCGCAAGGCCCTGCACGCCTTCGATCAGGTCGCCGTGGACTGGGAACTGGATGACGGCATCTGGCGCGAACTGCTCGGCTGGGCGGCGAAAGTGCACGAAGTCGGCCTCGACATCGCTCACTATCACTACCACAAGCATGGCGCCTACCTGATCGAACACTCCGATCTGGCCGGCTTCTCGCGAGAAGACCAGCAGATGCTCGCGCTATTGGTGCGTGGGCATCGGCGCAATATTCCCAAGGACAAATTCGCCGAATTCGGCGATGACGGCATCAAACTGATTCGCCTGTGCGTGCTGCTGCGGTTTGCCATTCTGTTCCATCACATTCGCGGGACCCAGGCGATGCCACAGGTGGCGCTGCATGCCAATGGCGATCATCTCGACGTGGAATTCCCGGAGAACTGGCTGGATGAAAATCAGCTGACCCAGGCGGATTTCGGCCTGGAAGCGGATTGGCTGACGCGGGTTGGAATTGTCCTCACGGTGCACTGAGTAACTGGCTGGCACAAAAAAGGCGATCCGTTAGGATCGCCTTTTTATTGGGTTTGGCTTGAGAGCGGCGGTGTAGCTCTCCCCTCACCCCAGCCCTCTCCCGAGGGAGAGGGAGCCGATTTGTACTAGCGTTGAGGCCAGAGTTCGATCAGGTATTTCAGGTCAGTGTATGACGCAAGACACCTCGGTCAGTCCCCTCTCCCTCCGGGAGAGGGTTAGGGTGAGGGGCTTTTGACCTTCGGCACTTAACTGCTGACAGGCAATATCGGGCTGCCCAGCCGCTCCAGCAACGTCGCCTGCGCACTGCGCGGGTTCTGGTTGCCAGTGGGTGTGTTGCGGATGTAGCGGCCGTCCGACTGCAGGCTCCAGCTGTGGGTGTTGTCGGTCAGGTACAGCTCCAGCTCCTTCTTGACCCGAGTCAGCAGTTTCTTGCCTTCCACCGGGAAGCAGGTCTCGACGCGCTTGTCGAGGTTGCGCTCCATCCAGTCGGCGCTGGAGAGGAACATCTGCTCGTCGCCGCCGTTGAGGAAGTAGAACACCCGCGTGTGCTCAAGGAAGCGGCCAATGATCGAGCGCACATGAATGTTGTGCGAGACCCCGGCGATGCCCGGACGCAGGCAGCACATGCCGCGCACCACCAGATCGATGCGCACGCCGGACTGGCTGGCCTTGTACAGCGCGCGGATGATCTTCGGATCGGTCAGCGAGTTGAACTTGGCGATGATGTGCGCCGGTTTGCCTTCGAGGGCAAACTGGGTTTCGCGGGCAATCATGTCGAGCATGCCCTTCTTCAGGGTGAACGGCGCATGCAGCAGCTTTTTCATGCGCAGCGTCTTGCCCATGCCGATCAACTGGCTGAACAGTTTGCCGACGTCTTCACACAAAGCGTCGTCGGAGGTCAGCAGGCTGTAGTCGGTGTAGAGCTTGGCGTTGCCGGCGTGATAGTTGCCGGTGCCGAGGTGCGCGTAGCGGACGATTTCGCCAGCCTCACGGCGCAGGATCAGCATCATCTTGGCGTGGGTCTTGAAGCCGACCACGCCGTAGATCACCACTGCGCCCGCCGCTTGCAGACGGCTGGCCAGTTGCAGGTTGGATTCTTCGTCGAAGCGCGCGCGCAGCTCGATCACGGCGGTGACCTCCTTGCCGTTACGCGCGGCGTCGACCAGCGCATCGACGATCTCCGAGTTGGCGCCGGAGCGGTACAGGGTCTGGCGAACCGCGAGCACGTGCGGGTCTTTCGCGGCCTGACGCAGCAGGTCGACCACCGGCGTGAACGACTCGAACGGGTGCAGCAGGAGGATGTCCTGCTTGCTGACCACACTGAAGATGTTTTCGCTGTTCTGCAGCAGTTTCGGGATCTGCGGGGTGAACGGCGTGTATTGCAGCTCCGGATGACTATCGAGGCCAGTGATGCTGAACAGACGCGTCAGGTTGACCGGGCCGTTGACCTGATACAGCTCGGTCTCGCTCAGGTTGAACTGCTTGAGCAGGTAGTCCGAGAGGTGTTTCGGGCAGGTGTCGGCAACTTCCAGACGCACCGCGTCACCGTAACGCCGCGAGAACAACTCGCCACGCAGGGCGCGGGCGAGGTCTTCGACGTCTTCGGAATCGAGCGCCAGGTCGGCGTTTCGGGTCAGACGGAACTGGTAGCAGCCTTTGACCTTCATGCCCTGGAACAGGTCATCGGCGTGGGCGTGGATCATCGACGACAGGAACACATAGTTGTCGCCGGCGCCGCCGACTTCTTCCGGCACCTTGATGATCCGTGGCAGCAGGCGCGGCGCCGGGATGATCGCCAGACCGGAGTCGCGCCCGAAGGCGTCGATGCCTTCGAGCTCGACGATAAAGTTCAGGCTCTTGTTCACCAGCAGCGGGAACGGGTGCGTCGGGTCGAGGCCGATCGGGGTGATGATCGGCGCGATCTCGTCGCGGAAATAGCGGCGGACCCAGGTTTTGAGCTTGGTCGTCCAGTTGCGCCGACGGATGAAGCGCACCTGATGCTTTTCCAGCTCCGGCAGGAGGATGTCGTTGAGGATCGCGTACTGGCGGTCAACGTGACCGTGAACCAGTTCGCTGATCCGCGCCAGCGCCTGATGCGGCTGCAAGCCGTCAGCGCCGGCCTGTTCGCGGGCAAAAGTGATCTGCTTTTTCAGCCCGGCGACGCGGATCTCGAAGAATTCGTCGAGGTTGCTGGAGAAGATCAGCAGGAACTTCAGCCGCTCCAGCAACGGGTAGGACTCGTCCAGCGCCTGTTCCAGCACGCGGATGTTGAACTGCAATTGCGAAAGCTCGCGGTGGATGTACAGGCTGCTGTCATCCAGGCCGGGAATGGCGATCGCCGGTACCGCCACAGCGGTTTCGGCAACCGGCGCGGGTGGCGCAGGCTCCAGTTCCGGCGGGGTTTCGGTGATTTGCTCGACCACCGGCTGAGCTTCTTTTACGGCAACTTCAGTGAGTCCTTCGGTATTCATGGAATGTTCCTGGGAGGGCTATTTCTGCTCTCGTAACAATTGAGCGGCACGAACGGCAAAGTAAGTCAGGATGCCATCTGCACCGGCACGTTTAAAGGCGGTCAGTGACTCGAGGATCACCGCTTCGCTCAACCAGCCATTCTGGATAGCGGCCATGTGCATGGCGTATTCGCCACTGACCTGATAGACGAAGGTCGGCACCTTGAAGGCATCTTTGACGCGAAAAAGAATGTCCAGGTAGGGCATGCCCGGTTTGACCATGACCATGTCCGCACCTTCGGACAAGTCGGCACCGACTTCGTGCAGCGCTTCGTCACTGTTGGCCGGGTCCATCTGATAAGAGGCCTTGTTGGCCTTGCCGAGGTTCGACGCAGAACCCACGGCATCGCGGAAAGGGCCGTAGTAGGCGCTGGCGTATTTGGCCGAGTAGGCCATGATGCGCACGTTGACGTGGCCGGCAATTTCCAGCGCCTCACGTATCGCCTGGATGCGACCGTCCATCATGTCCGATGGCGCCACCACCTGCGCGCCGGCTTCGGCGTGGGACAGCGCCTGACGCACCAGCGCATCGACGGTGATGTCGTTCTGCACGTAGCCGTCTTCGTCGAGAATGCCGTCCTGACCGTGGGTGGTGAACGGGTCCAGCGCCACGTCAGTGATCACGCCCAGCTCCGGGAACCGCTCACGCAGGGCGCGAGTGGCGCGCTGGGCGATGCCTTCGGGGTTCCAGGCTTCGGCAGCATCGAGGGATTTCAGTTCAGGCGGGGTGACCGGGAACAGCGCCAGAGCCGGAATGCCCAGCTCGATCCATTTCGCCGCTTCTTCAAGCAGCAGATCAATGGTCAGTCGCTCGACGCCCGGCATCGAGGCCACGGCTTCGCGGCGGTTTTCACCGTCGAGCACGAACACCGGCAGAATCAGATCATCGACCGTCAATACGTTTTCACGCACCAGCCGCCGCGAAAAATCATCACGACGATTGCGACGCAGACGAGTGGCTGGGAACAGACGATTGGCGGGGGTAAAGCTCACGGCAGACTCCTGAGCCCGGGCAAACGGGCGAGCGTGACAGTTATAGACGGCCATTATGACTAACAGATGACAGTTATGTGTGCTCTGTGACAGGTAGCCGCAATCCATTGTCGATGTAGGAAATGTTCACGTCGAGACACATTTGGACACTTTCATGAATGTGCCCGAAGGGTTAGGCTGCGCGTTCATTTCGCCAGCACCCAGACAATGCTCCAACAATTTCTGCACGACTTTGGCTACTTTGCCTTGTTCCTCGGCACGTTCTTCGAAGGCGAGACCATTCTGGTGCTCGCAGGCTTCCTTGCGTTCCGTGGATACATGGACATCAACCTGGTGGTGGTTGTGGCGTTCTTCGGCAGCTATGCCGGCGATCAGCTGTGGTACTTCCTGGGGCGCAAGCACGGGCGCAAATTGCTTGCGCGCAAGCCGCGCTGGCAGATGATGGGCGACCGCGCGCTGGAGCACATCCGCAAACATCCGGACATCTGGGTCCTGAGCTTCCGCTTCGTTTATGGCCTGCGCACCGTGATGCCGGTGGCGATCGGCCTGTCCGGTTATCCACCGGGACGTTACCTGCTGCTCAACGGTATCGGCGCGGCGATCTGGGCCACCGCACTGGCTGCGGCGGCTTACCACTTCGGCGCAGTGCTGGAAGGCATGCTCGGCAGCATCAAGAAGTACGAGCTGTGGGTGCTCGGCGCCTTGCTGATCCTCGGGCTGGGCCTGTGGCTGCGGCGCCGCTTCAAGAATGCGCAACTGGCAAAGAAAATCTATCAGGACGAGCATCTCGCCAAGGCCGCCGAGGCCGAGCAATTGCGTCAGGCCGAAGCGACCCCTCCTGCCGGACCGAAAACGCCAGCCGAATAAGCCATTCGCTGGCGGCTGCCACGCGCATTCCAGGCAAATAATGAACACCCCGCCGCCGTTGCGATCCATTGAGAGAGCGCTCTGTTCCCGCGCGCGCCAGCCATGCCCCTATGGCCACGCGCGACGATTTAAGGGACATTGAGCGCCATGAATCTGGAGAGAAGCCCATGAGCAAAAAAGTTGCAGTGATCCTGTCCGGCAGTGGCGTGTACGACGGCGCCGAAATCCAGGAAAGTGTCATCACCCTGCTGCGCCTCGACCAGCGCGGCGCACAGGTGCAGTGCTTCGCGCCAAACATCGCGCAATTGCATGTGATCAACCATCTGACCGGCGAAGAAATGCCGGAATCGCGCAACGTACTGGTGGAATCGGCGCGGATTGCCCGGGGCAACGTCAAGGATATCCGCGACGCCGATGTCGAGGATTTCGACGCACTGATCGTGCCCGGCGGTTTCGGCGCGGCAAAGAACCTGTCGAACTTCGCCATCGAAGGCGCCGGCTGCACCGTACAACCTGAAGTGCTGGCCCTGGCCGAAGCATTTGCCGAAGCGGGCAAACCGGTCGGGCTGATCTGCATCTCACCGGCGCTGGCAGCGAAAATCTATGGCCCGGGCGTGACCTGCACCATCGGCAACGACGCCGACACCGCTGCGGCCATGAACAAGATGGGCGCCACCCACGAAGAGTGCGCCGTGACCGAAATCGTCGAAGACAAGGCGCGCAAACTGGTGACCACCCCGGCGTACATGCTGGCGCAGACCATCAGTGAAGCGGCTTCGGGGATCAACAAACTGGTCGACCGCGTGCTCGAACTGACCCACGAAAACGACGCTTGAAATCAAAAGATCGCAGCCTTCGGCAGCTCCTACAGGTTTCGTGTCGCGCCGTGATATTGCGGCATACACCGCCCCTGTAGGAGCTGCCGCAGGCTGCGATCTTTTCAGGGCTTGCGGGTGAGCCGGGTGAGAATCCGGTCCAGCGCATTGGCAAACGCCTGCTTCTCGCGCTCGCCAAACGGCGCCGGGCCGCCGCTCATCTGGCCCTGCTCCCTGAGATCGGTGAACAGATTCCGCACCGCCAGCCGCTCGCCCATGTTCTGCGCATCGAACTCCTTGCCGCGCGGATCCAGTGCCGCCACGCCCTTCTTGACCAGCCGATCGGCCAGCGGAATATCGCTGCAGATCACCAGCTCGCCCGGCACGGCGTGCTCGACCAGATAATCATCCGCCGCATCCGGCCCGCTCGGCACCACGATCAGTTTGACGATGGCCAGCCCCGGCTTGGTCTGCGGCTGCCCGGCTACCAGCACCACTTCGAACTGGCGCTTGAGGGCGAATTTCACTACAAGATCCTTCGCCGCCCGTGGACAGGCGTCGGCATCAATCCATACACGCATGTTCTTGCCTCCAAAAAATTCGCGAGCAGGCTCGCTCCCACAGGATACATACCGAACCTGTGGGAGCGAGCCTGCTCGCGAATATGAGCGCAGCGAATGCCTTTATGCAGCCGAAACCCGACGCTTCTCCGCCACCCAACTGCGCCCATACAGCACAGCAATCGCCACAATCGCCACCACCTGCGCGGTCAGCGAATAGGCATCGGCATGGATCCCCAGCCAGTCGAATTCAAAGAACGCGACCGGCCGTGTGCCGAAGATCCCGGCTTCCTGCAAGGCCTTGACGCCATGCCCGGCAAACACCACCGACAGCGCGCACAACAGCGCGGCGTTGATGCTAAAGAACAAGGTCAGCGGCAGTTTCGCCGAGCCGCGCAGAATCACCCAGGCCAGGCCGACCAGCAGCACCAGCGCCGTCGCGCCGCCGGCCAGCACGGCGTTGTGCCCGGCAGGACCGGCCTGCAGCCACAGGGTTTCGTAGAACAGGATCACTTCAAACAACTCGCGATAGACCGAGAAGAACGCCAGGATCGCAAAGCCGAAACGTCCACTGCCGCCGACCAGACTGCTTTTGATGTAATCCTGCCAGGCCGCCGCATGACGGCGGTCATGCATCCACACGCCGAGCCACAACACCATGACGCTGGCAAACAGCGCGGTGGCGCCTTCCAGCAACTCACGCTGCGAACCGCTGACGTCGATGACGTACGCCGCCAGTGCCCAGGTACCCAGACCTGCCAGCAGTGCCAGACCCCAGCCAACGTTGACACTGCGTACTGCCGATTGCTGACCGGTATTGCGCAGGAAGGCGAGGATCGCCGCCAGCACCAGAATCGCTTCCAGGCCTTCGCGCAGCAGAATCAGCAGGCCGGAGATGAAGCTCAGCGACCAGCTCAGACCATCGCTGCCCAGCATGCCGGCGGATTCCTTGAGTTTGGCTTTGGCCGCGTCCAGACGCTGTTCGGCCTGCTCGACCGGCAGACCATCCTGCAATGACTGCCGATACGCCATCAGCGATTTTTCGGTGTCCTTGCGCACGTTGGCATCGACGTTATCCAGCGAGCTTTCGACCAGTTCGAAGCCTTCCAGATACGCCGCCACCGACAGGTCATAGGCCTGATCGTGTTCACCGGCGCGGTAGGCCGCGAGGCTTTTGTCCAGCGTGGCGGCGGTGTAATCGAGCAACTGCGCCGGCCCGCGCTTGACCTGCGGTGGTTGCGCGCGCTGGGCACGGAACGACGCCGCGACCTCTGCGCCCTCCGCCGCCTGCACTTCGGCCGGGGTCTGCCGGGCCAGGTCGGCGATGTTGTAGACCTTGTCGGACTTGGCGGCCGCCGCATCGGCGCTGAAGCCGGCAATGTAGGTGGCCAGATCCCAGCGCTGGCGATCATCGAGCTGATCGGCGAACGCCGGCATGTCGGTGCCTTCGACGCCTTGGCCGAGGGTGCTGTAGATCGCGTACAGGCTCAGGTGATCCATCCGCGCAGCGTCGCGCAGGTTGGCTGGCGCAGGGGTCAGACCGACACCGGCCGGGCCGTCGCCAGCACCAGTGTCGCCGTGGCACACCGAGCAATTTTGCGCATACAGCGGCGCACCGCGTGTCGGGTCCGGGGTGATGATCGGTGCCTGGCTGACTTCATAAGCCACCGCCAGTTTCGCCCCCAGCTGTCGGGCCTGACGGGCGACATCAGCACCGTCCTGCTTCGCAGTGATGGCGGCGTGCAAAGATTCGACGCCCTGTTCCAGCGCGGCTTTTTCCGGTTTGGCTGGCAATGCAGTGATCAAGCCTTGCAGAACCTGGGTGAATTCCAGCTGCTCGCGGTATTCGCCATCGTCGATGACTTTGCCTGCCGCGACCGTCGGCGGGTAATCGGCACTGATGTAATCGAGCAGGTGCAACGCTTGCGGCGCGCCTTCCACGGTATCGGCCAGCAGCGGCAGGCTGCTCAGGGACAATAACGGGAACAGCAGCCAGGCCAGCAATCGGGACGAGGCAGTCATGAACGAATCTCAAATGGAAATGCGAAGTTACATATTGTTCACTTCGAAGACATTTCTCTCAAGCTTTGTCGGCGTTTCGCTTTGATTGGCAGGAAATACCCGGCAGACGGCAGCAGCGTTTGTCGCCGAGTATTGCCGCACTGCCCGCTGCCGATTGACGCTCGATCAAGATCGCAGCCATTTGCCACCATCCACTTTATACTGCCCGCCCCAGAGCATTTGCGCGCAAGGAATCAACCTCAATGCGGAGTCTTCCGTTCGTTTTGCTGCTTTGCGTCGCTGTTCAGTTGAGCGGTTGTGCCGCCTATCGCAACTACGATCTTGAAATGCAGCAGACCACCGAGCAAATGACCCGGGGCAATCTGACCGGGGCTCTGGCACTGGTGGAAATGAACAACCCGTGGGAAGACAAGGATCTGCTGTATTACCTGGAAAAAGGCGCGATCCTCAGCGCTGGCAGTGCCCTGCCCGACAGCCAGGACGCCTGGCGCAATGCCGACCGCATGATCTTCCAGCGCGAGGAAGCCAACCCGTCCGGCGCGATGAAATTACTGGCCCGTTTCGGTGATGAAATGGGCACGATGCTGGTCAACGACAAGCTGCGGCGCTATGAAGGCTACGATTACGAAAAGGTCATGTTGACTACGCAAATGGCCTTGAACCAGCTATCCGTCAATGACTTTGCCGGCGCCCGCGCAGACATCAGGAAAACCCACGAACGCGAAGCATTGATCGCCCGCCAGCGTGAAAAGCAATACGAAGCGGCCGAGGAACAGGCAAAAGCTCAAGGCAAAGTTCTCCATTACAAGGAACTGGAAGGCTACCCGGTCGCCTTGCTTGATGCGCCGCAGGTCGTTGAGCTGAAAAACGGCTATCAGAGTGCGTTCAGCCACTATCTGGCCGGATTCACCTATGAAGCCCTCGGCGAACGCGCCCTCGCGGCGGCCGGTTATCGTCAGGCGATCGAACTGCGGCCGGATATGCCCTTGCTGCAAAAGGCCCTGCGCAATCTCGACAAACCGCCAGCGAAAGCCGATGAAAGCGATGTGTTGCTGATTATCCAGAGTGGCCTGGCCCCGGCTCGCAGCTCCGTGCAGGTGCCGATCCCGGTTCGTCTGAACGAAACGCTGGTCATCATTGCGCCCATTTCATTCCCGGTGATGGTGCCGGACGCGGTCACACCCAACTTCAGCCATATCACCGTAGACGGTCGCAAACAGCCGTTGGTAGTGATCAATAGCGTGACCGATATGTCCATGCGCACACTGCGCGACGACATGCCGCAAATCATCTCGCGGGCGATGTTCCGCGCCAACATGGCCGCCATCGGTCAAGCGCAGGAAAACGAGCGCAACCCGGCGAAAGCCTCGTTGATCGTCACTCAGCATGATCCGTTCGAAGAAGCCGACACCCGCACATGGCGAGCGTTGCCGGACAAGACGCTGGTCGCCCGCCTGCGCTTGAAAAAAGGCCTGCATACCTTCCGTTTTGCGCCTGCGTCCATCGACCACCCTTTTGAAATGCGCGTCGACCAGGACCGCCAGATTCTGCACCTGCGGGTATTCCGGGATCAGGTCTATACCGTCGGATCAGCCTTTGTACCGAATCAAAAACCCGCGTCGGATACACCCGCTTCTGCGGAGAAGTGATGGCACAACATCTAGAAATGCACCCAAAAGGCTATTACATAGCCATCACCCCACGTTTATAATGCCGCGCCCTCGCCCAGCGAGCCGGCATCAAAAGCTCCTCACGCATGAGGAATTGGCAGGAGGCCAGCGCCGCCGTCGATAGGTCACACCAGCCCGACCAGCACACGCGGCTGCAAGTTTTTTACTCA
Source organism: Pseudomonas sp. 1L-E-NC-VB-C3 (assembly GCF_057291535.1). Taxonomy (NCBI): domain Bacteria; kingdom Pseudomonadati; phylum Pseudomonadota; class Gammaproteobacteria; order Pseudomonadales; family Pseudomonadaceae; genus Pseudomonas; species Pseudomonas sp. 1L-E-NC-VB-C3. The sequence goes on from NZ_JBXAWD010000001.1 coordinate 389,707, forward strand.
GGGAAGAAGTACCCATGGCATTCCGCGCTCCCATGCTGCTCGCGCTCAGCGCCGTCACGCTGTTGTCCGGCTGCGCAGCGTTTCGCAACTACGATTCCGAACTGGCCCAGACCAATCAGCAACTGGCATCCGGCAACGTCGACGCGGCGCTGACCCTGCTGGAAAAGAACAACACCGGTACCGACAAAGACCTGCTCTATTACTTCGAGAAAGGCGAACTGCTGCGCGCCAAGGGCGACCTGTCAGGCAGCCAGAACGCCTGGGGCAGCGCCGATCAGGTGGTCGGTCAGTGGGAAGACGCGGTCAAGCTCGATTCGGCCAAGTACCTGGCACAGTTCGGCAGCTTCATCGTCAACGACAAGGTGCGTCGCTACGAAGGCTATGACTACGAGAAAGTCATGCTGACCACGCAGATGGCCTTGAACCTGTTGGCGGTCAACGATTTCGATGGCGCCCGCACTGCGATCAAAAAGACCCACGAACGCGAAGCGGTGATCGCTGACCTGCGCGACAAGGAATACCTCAAGAGCGAAGAACAGGCCGAAAAAGAAGGCATCAAGACCCAGTACAAGGATCTGCAGGGTTATCCGGTGGCCAGCCTCGACGCGCCGGAAGTGGTCGGCCTGAAAAACAGCTACCAGAGTGCGTTCAGCCATTACCTGGCCGGTTTCGTTTACGAAGCCCTGGGCGAGAAGGATCTGGCCGCGCCGGGTTATCGCAAGGCTGCCGAATTGCGCCCGAACACGCCGCTGCTCGAGCAGGCGCTGGTCAATCTCGACAAGCCTTCCAAATCCGATGACAGCGACATTCTCATCGTCGTGCAGAGCGGTCTGGCCCCGGCCCGTGACTCGATTCGCGTACCGTTGCCGCTGCCGATTTCCAACAACGTGGTGATCACCCCGTTGTCGTTCCCGATCATCAAACCGGACACCTCCACCGCGCCTTTTGCGCAGATCGGCGTCGACGGCAAGCAGGTCGACCTGACCGCACTGAACAGCACCACCGCCATGTCCCGCCGCGCTCTGCGTGATGACATGCCGGGGATCATCGTGCGCACCACCGTGCGCGCGATCACCAAAGGCGTGGCGCAGAAGCAGATCAACGAAACCAATCCGCTGGCCGGTCTCGCTGTGGGTATTTCTTCAGCAGTGCTCGAAGGTGCCGATACCCGTACATGGCGCACCCTGCCGGACAACACCCAAGTGGTGCGTCTGCGCCTGAAAAAAGGTGAGCATCAGGTTACCCTGCCGAGCGCCGTCGGCGGCTCGGTGGTCAAGGTCACCGTCGACCAGCGTTACCAAGTGATCAGCCTGCGTGCCGTGGGCAACCAGGTATTCGCTGGCGGCATCGCTGCTCACGTAATGCCGAGCGCTGCCGCGACCAACGTCGCCAGCCTCAAACAACCTTAAGAACGGAGTCTTTGCAATGCGCTTGAAGATCATCGCCGTCGCCGCCCTCGCCTTGCTGGCAGGCTGCGCCACCCCGCCACCACCTGAGCCGGGCAGCGCCGCGAGCAAAGTCGTGGCCATGGGCCCGCAGAAACACATCGTCGTCGGCGCCATGCGCGTGGCTCGTGAAAACGGCTTCATGACCGTCAACGTGCAGTTGAGCAACACCCTTAACAGCAACAAGATTTTCTACTACCGCTTCGCCTGGCTCGGCGCCGAAGGTTTCCCGGTTGCCGAAGAAGAAGTGTGGAAAAGCCAGATGATGTACGGCGCCCAGACCAGCTTCATTCAGGCCATCGCCCCGACCCCGAAAGCCGTGGATTTCCGTCTGGAAATCAAGACGCCTTAAGCCCGCCACCCTATTTCTGATTGAGAGAGCTTTCTCATGTTTGCACGCTTTTCCTGCATCGCCGTCATCGCCCTGCTCGCCTCCGGTTGCGCCAACACCTCGCCGACCCTGGGCAGCAAGAACATCAGCTACGGCGACACCAAAGCGGTTGAAACCGTGACCAACGAATTCGGTTCGACCGACCTGCAAATGATCGCCGAGTCGATGACCCGCTCGCTGGCCCAGTCCGGCATTCTGCAGGGCCGTCCGGTGGTTCAGGTCTACGATGTGAAGAACAAGACCAGCGAGTACATCGACACCCGCGAAATCACCACCAGCATCAAGACCCAACTGATGAAAACCGGTGTTGCGCGCTTCGCCAGCGACAACAATGCAATGCAGAGCCAGGTCGACCAGCTCAAGCTGCAAAACCAGAGCGGCCTGTACAAGAAAAGCACCGTGGCCAAGACCGGCAACATGGTTGCCGCCAAGTACCGCATCGAAGGCTCGATCAGCTCGATCGTCAAGCGCAGCAGCGACTACAAGGACGTCTTCTACAAATTCAGCCTGCAGTTGATCGACGTCGAAAGCGGTCTGGCCGAGTGGATGGACGAAAAAGAGATCCGCAAAACCACGGAGCGTTAATCGATGCGCACATGGATTGGCATGATGGCCCTGGCTTGCGCGTTCAGCGCGCAGGCGGCCCCGAAAGTGGCGGTGACGGATCTGGCGTATCAGGAGCGCGTGGAGCAATACATCCACATCGTTTCGGCGCAGAGTAATCATCGTGAGAGTTACTACAGCGCCAGCGGCTCTTCGAGCTACAACGAGATCGAAGCGACCACCAGCTACATCGAACAGGGCGAGTTGCGCAAATTCACCGGCGACATCAAGGGTGAAATCCTGCGTACCGGCATGTTCCAGCTGGTCCAGGGCACGCCGTATACCGCCTCATCCAAAGGCGACGTGTATGACGTGATCAAGCGCATCAAGGCCGGCAACTTCAAAGGCGCCGACTACGTACTGTTCGGCACCGTGTCCGACATCGATTTCACCCAGGACATCAACGAGCTGGCGCACACCGACAGCTACTCGGCGGTGCTGGGCCTGACGCTGGTGGCGGATTTCAGCCTGATCAACACCAAGACCTACGAGATCACCTCGGCCTTCACGGCGATGGGCGAAGCGCAGGACACCAAACTGGTGAACCATCGCGACATCAAGATCTCGCTGAACCGTCCGCGGGTGGTGCGTGAGGTGTCGAAGGCCTTGGGCGAAGACGTGGCCGGGCAACTGAGCATGCAACTCGGTGGCGGTGACGGTTATGAGCAGCCGCGTGAAGCGCCGCAGCGCAATAATCTGCCGCGTGATACGGCGCCGGTGATTTTACGCTGAGCCGATCTGAGGACTTTTGTGGCGAAGGGCTCTGTGGCGAGGGGATTTATCCCCGTTGGGTCGCGAAGCGGCCCTCGCTATTGATTCAAGACGATTGGGACTGCTGCGCAGTCCAACGGGGATAAATCCCCTCGCCACAAAAGCTCGCTTGCCCCGATGTCTCGGTAGAAATGAAAAAGGCGACCTCTTGAGGTCGCCTTTTTTCTGTCCGAGCGGTTTACGCCGCCGCTTTGCGCAACGTCGCCATGAACGCCGCCGCGCCAATGAATAACCCGGCAAAGGTGCGGTTCATGCGTTTCTGCTGCTTGGGCGTGCGCAACAGGCGCAGCACCTTCGACGCCAGTCCGGTGTAGCCGGCCATGACAATCAGATCGACGAAAACCATGGTCACGCCGATCACCACATACTGAATCAGCAGCGGCGCATGGGGATTGATGAACTGCGGCAACACCGCGAGCATGAACACCAACGCCTTGGGGTTGCTGATGTTCACCAGAAAGCCGCGAAACACCAAAGCCAGCGGCTTGCCGATCGGCCGCACTGCGGCGTCATCGCTCATGTCCATGGGCAGCGCCCGCCATTGCTTGATCGCCAGGTAAACCAGATAGGCGACACCGAACCATTTGATCGCATGGAATGCTGTGGCCGAAGCGGTGAGCACAGCGCCAACACCCGCGCCGACAATCGCGATCTGCACCGCCAGACCGATCTGCAGGCCCAGTGCGTTCCAGTAGCCGCGCCAGAACCCGTATTGCAGACCGCTGGACATCGACGCGATGGCGCCCGCGCCCGGGGACAGGCTGATCACCCAGCAGGCGGCAAAAAATGCCAGCCATGTTTGAAGCTCCATCGCACACCTCGGCTGATGCTGTAACAAGTCGTCAAAACTAATGCTGTTTGGGGCTAAAAGCAAAAGATCGCAGCCTTCGGCAGCTCCTACAGGGATCGTATTCCAAATGTAGGAGCTGCCGAAGGCTGCGATCTTTTGATCTTGCTGGAAAAGCTACTTCTCAAAGCCACTCGACGGAAACACATCTGTCCCGCGCCAACGCCGCACCGAACGCTGGAAGAACAGGCTGTTCGGCACCTGCACCATGGCGCTGCCGGTGCCCAACTCTTCGGCCTCGACCAGCGTGGTGTAGAGCAGATTGATCGCGATCACCCGGCCTTTGACGCCAGGCTTGTCGGTGGTATCCACCAGCTCGACTACGTCGCCGAGGCGGAACGGCCCGACGGTGAAGATCAGAATCGCGCAGAGCAGGTTCGACAGCACGCTCCACATGGCGAAGAACGCCACCGCCGCCACCGCGACAAATCCCGACAGCGCCGTCCACAGCACCGTGGCCGAAACGCCGAGGCGCTCGAGCACGAAGAGCAGCGCGCTGCCCATGATCAGCCAGCGCAACACGCCGCGTAGCGGCATCAGCAACTGCGGCGGAAACGGATAGCGCTCACCCAGGCGAGTGAGGCCTTTGGCGACGAAACGCTGGGTCAGGTAACCGGCCAGCAGAATCAGCAGAATCTGCGCGGTGAACCACAACGGTTCGACCCACACCGCCGAGAAAGGCAGCTTGAAGGCTTCCATCAGGACAACGCCTCCAGCTCCGCCTGCATGCTTTCCAGGGTTTCCAGCGCTTCCATCCAGGCTTCTTCCAGCTCGGCTTCACGAACCTTCAATTTCGCCTGTTCGGCGAGCAGATCACGCAATTCATTCTTGCGCGCCGGCTCGTAGATATCGCTGTCACCGAGGCTGGCATCGACCTTGGCCAGTTTCTCGTGGAGCTTGCCCAGCTCGGCTTCAAGCTTGTCGGCCTCGCGCTTGTGCGGCGCCAGTTGCTGACGCAACGCTGCCGCCGCCTGGCGCTGCGCTTTCTTGTCGGTCTTGTCCGGGTTGACAGGCGTGTTGCTGACCGGCGCATTGCGCTGACGGTATTCCACCAGCCAGCGCGCGTAGTCTTCGAGATCGCCGTCGAACTCTTCGACCTTGCCGTCAGCGACCAGATAGAAGTTGTCGGTGGTGCTCTTGAGCAAGTGCCGATCGTGAGAGACCACCAGCACCGCACCGCTGAATTCCTGCAGGGCCATGGTCAGCGCCAGACGCATTTCCAGATCGAGGTGGTTGGTCGGTTCGTCGAGCAGCAGCAGGTTCGGGCGTTCCCAGGCGATCAACGCGAGGGCCAGACGCGCCTTCTCGCCACCGGAGAAATTCAGCACCGGCTCATCGATGCGCGCACCCCGGAAGTCGAAGCCGCCAAGGAAGTCGCGCAAGGTCTGCTCGCGCTCACCCGGCGCGAGGCGCTGCAAGTGCAGCAACGGGCTGGCCTTGGAGTCCAGCGAATCGAGCTGATGCTGGGCGAAGTAGCCGACCACGGTGTTTTCGCCACGGGTCAGGCGCCCGGCCAGCGGTTCGAGCTCGCCGGCGAGGTTCTTGATCAGCGTCGATTTACCCGCACCGTTCGGCCCAAGCAGACCGATCCGCGCACCCGGGGTCAGTTGCAGCTTGACCTTCTCGAGGATGGTCTTGTCGCCATAACCCAGGCGTGCATCGGACAGGTCGATCAGCGGACTGGAGATCTTGGTCGACTCGCGGAAGACGAAGTCGAACGGCGAATCGACGTGGGCCGCCGACAATTCTTCCATGCGCTCCAGCGCCTTGATCCGGCTCTGCGCCTGACGGGCCTTGGTCGCCTGGGCCTTGAAGCGAGCGATGTAGCTTTCCATGTGCGCACGCTGCGCCTGCTGCTTCTCGTAGGCCTGTTGCTGCTGGGCCAGACGCTCGGCACGGGCGCGCTCGAACGCGGTGTAGCCGCCACGGTAGAGGGTCAGTTTGCGCTGATCGACATGGGCAACGTGATCGACCACTTCGTCGAGGAAATCCCGGTCGTGGGAAATCAGCAGCAAGGTGCCCGGATAACTCTTCAGCCACTCTTCGAGCCAGATGATCGCATCGAGGTCCAAGTGGTTGGTCGGTTCGTCGAGCAGCAGCAGATCCGACGGGCACATCAGTGCCTGCGCCAGATTCAGACGCATCCGCCAGCCACCAGAGAAATCGCCTACCTGACGATCCATCTGCTCATTGGTGAACCCAAGACCGGCGAGCAGCTTGCGCGCCCGCGCATCGGCGGTGTAACCGTCGGCGCTGTCGAGTTCGGCGTGCAGGCGCGCCAGCGCGGTGCCGTCGTGGGCCTGCTCGGCGGCGGCAAGCTCGCGTTGCACCTCGCGCAGACGCAGGTCGCCATCGAGCACATAATCGACCGCCAGGCGTTCGAGGGTGTCGACCTCCTGGCGCATGTGCGCGATACGCCAGTCGGCCGGCAGCAGGCAGTCGCCCGAATCCGGGTGCAACTCGCCGCGCAGCAGGGCGAACAGGCTGGATTTGCCGGCACCGTTGGCGCCGATGAGGCCGGCTTTGTGGCCGGCGTGCAGGGTCAGCTCGGCGTCTTCTAGCAGACGTTGCGGGCCACGCTGTAAAGTCAGGTTCTGAAGTCGGATCATAATGGCGGCGGAGTCTACCAGCTTCGCTCACAACTGGCGCGAGTAGCACGATGTCCTCTGACCTGTGGAGCTTTGCCCTTGATGTCTACGCCCGCCCGGGTGTGGAAGATGCCTGCCTGCAATTGCAAACGGCGGGCGCCAATGTCTGCCTGCTGCTGTGCGGTTTGTGGCTGGAGCAGCGCGCGGTGGCCTGCGATCAGCCGCGCGTACGCTTACTCAAGGCCTTGACCGCGCCGTGGGATATCGAAGTGGTGCAGCCGCTGCGAACCCTGCGCCTGCAATGGAAAGCGCGGGCCGTCGACGATGCGGTGGTGGCCGGCATGCGGGAGCAGATCAAATCACTGGAGCTGGAAGCTGAGCGCACCTTGCTTTCACGCCTTGAAGGTGTGGCGCAAGAGTGGACGCGCAACGATGCAGGTTCGGTGACCTGGCTTGAAGACCTGGCCGGCAATGCCGCCAGCCTGAACCGCGACGCGCTGCAAGTGCTGCGCGTCGCGGCAACCGGCACTTAGGAACCGCTGGTCGGGGTGCTGCTGACGTTCGACGAAGCGGCTGGTGCTGGCGCAGTCGAAGGGGTCGAGTGGGCGGCGGACGACGGTGCCGACGCAGCTGGAGCAGCCGGGGTAGCGGCAGTGGCAGGCTTGGCCGCTGGAGCGGTGGCCGGTTTGGTCGCGGCTGGCTTGGCAGCTGCAGGCTTTTTCACCGCTGGTTTTGCGGCTGGCTTGGCGGCCGGTTTTGCAGCAGCGGTCGCAGGCTTGGCAGCAGGCTTGGCGGCCGGTTTCACAGCGGTTTTTGCCGCAGGTTTTGCTGCCGATGTTGCGGCTGGTTTGGCAGCCGGTTTTACCGCCACTTTCGCAGCAGGTTTGGCGGCGGCCGGCTTGGCCGCAGTCCTGGCAGCAGGCTTCGCAGCGGCAGTCTTGGCAGCAGGTTTTGCTGCTGGTTTCGCTGCTGCTTTGGCAGCAGGTTTGGCGGCTGCGGTTTTCGCCGGTGCAGCTTTGCTCGCGGCCGGTTTTGCAGCGGCTTTGGCAGGAGCGGCTTTCACTGCTGGCTTGGCTGCAGCAGGTTTGGCTGCGGTGGTTTTAGCCGCCGGTTTTGCCGCGCTCGCCGCCGGCTTCTTCGCTGCAGTTTTCGCCGCTGGTTTGGCAGCCGCTTTCACTGGCGCCTTGGCCGCTGGTTTGGTGGCGGTTTTCGCAACAGCAGGTTTCGCCGCAGCGGTCTTCGCCGGGGCTTTGCTTGCAGCAGGTTTAGCAGCGATTTTCTTCGCTGGTGCTGCTGCCGGTTTGGCCGAACGCGACGACAGAACTTTGCCCACTGCTTCCTGAACGCGGCCAACACCCTGGGCCAGTTTCAGGCTTTCCTGAGCATCGCGCTTGAGTTGCAGAATGTAGCTGCGGGTTTCGGACTGACGATCTTTCAAAGCGTCCAGCAGGTCCTCGAGTTCTTTCACGGAAGACTTGGCTTTGTTCTGAGCCTTGGCTTTGCCGGCAGTGGCGGCGTCCTGCAACTTGGTGCGCGATTTGTGCAGTTTTTCCTGCGCCTTGCCACGCTGTTTTTCCAGCTTGGCGAGCAGTTTTTCAGCATCAGCCAAGGCTTGCGAGCAAGCGTTTTCCAAATGCTCGAGCAGGCTGCCCGACAATTGTTGGAGTAAGTGCAACGGAGTATTTACAGGCTTCTTGGTGGCCGACATGGTTTACCTCCTGGCTGACGTGAGTGCGGCTCATACTAGACCTCTGCTGATACCGCCGCTAGGGCATGTTGACAGTATCTGCACCGTTGCGTTGCACCGCAGCCGAAATGTTCTGCGCCGAGGAAAAAGCAGTTCACCGATGCAGACGTTTGCACTGGCATAATCCCCCGCATCTCAGGTCGGAGAGTGCCCATGTCGCGCTACTTTATTTTGTCCCTCTGCGTGTTTTTTTCGGCGGCGTATGCCGATGAAAAAACCACGGCGAACGATGCTCATGATCTGGCTTACAGCCTCGGTGCCAGCCTCGGCGAACGACTGCGCCAAGAGGTGCCGCAGTTGCAGATCCAGGCGCTGATCGAAGGTTTGCAACAGGCATATCAGGGCAAGCCACTGGCGTTGAGTGAAGCGCGCATTGAACAGATTCTGGCCGACCATGAATCGCAAAATGCCGAGCAGGCTTCACGGCAGTCGAGCGATGCTGCGATGGAAAACGAGCAACGCTTTCTCAGCACAGAAAAAGCCAAACCGGGGGTGAAGGAACTGGCCGATGGCATCCTCCTGACTGAACTGGTTCCGGGCACTGGCGCCAAGGCCGGCCCGGACGGCAAAGTGCAGGTGCTGTATGTCGGCAAGCTGCCGGACGGCACCGTGTTCGATCAGAACACCCAGCCGCAATGGTTCAACCTCGACAGCGTGATTGCCGGTTGGCGCACCGCCTTGCAGAACATGCCGGTGGGGGCGAAATGGCGGCTGGTGATTCCATCGGATCAGGCCTATGGTGCCGACGGTGCCGGCGACCTGATTGCGCCGTTCACGCCTCTGGTTTTTGAAGTGGAGTTGCGTGGTGCGACGAGCTGATCAGGCATAAAAAAACGGTGCGCTTGCGGGCGCACCGTTTTTCATGAAGGACGTGGATCAGGCCTGAACCGAATATTCTTCCTTGTGTGCCGTGTGCAGCACTTCGATCAGGCAATCTTCAAGTTCGAAGCGCTCATGCAGCAAGCCGCCCAATTCCTTGAATTTCTCCGCAACGCATTTGCCTTCATCGCACAGATCATTGAACGCGAGCAGCTTCTCGGTAATGACGTCGATGCGCGGATAGATGGTCTCGGCGAGTTCCAGACCGCGCTTGTCGTTGAACGCCTTGGCTTCGCCAGTCAGCTGTTCATAGATTTCGAAGTGCCCCGCCGATACGTAATCGACCAGCACGCCGCAGAATTCCTGCAAAGGCTTGCGGCTCTCGGACAGCGACTCAGGCTGCGCACCGAGCTTGTCGTAGGCGCCGATCAGCTCTTCACGCTCCTGCAACCAGCGGTCGATCAGCAGATGAACCCCACCCCAACGTTCCTGAGCATTCTGACAACTTTCGAGCATGGCGATCTCTCTTCCCTTGTGGGTCATGCTGCTCTACACCCGCGCCCCTGTTCTGATTTGACTGGTGGACGATCGGGCAGAGCGTCATCGAGCAACATAAATCCAATGACACGTGCCGGCCAGATTATGCCCGCACGCCTATGGCTTCAAGGTACGCAGGAGATAAAGTTCATACAAGTGTTTAATCCCTGACCAGCATGTGGTGCGACGCTTCGTCGCTGACAGATCGTTGCAGAGCGCTCCAGGTCAGACGCAACAACTGATAAACCGCAAGGATCGACACGCCGACAAAAAACAGCAGGCTCCATTCCGGGATGCTCAAATCGAACAGTGTCCAGGAGATGTCCGCACAATCGGCGCCGCCGTTGAACATCCGTTGCAAGGCGCAGATCCACGGCAGGTCGCTGAACAGTGACTCCACGGTTGGCGAGCATTTGACCAGTTGCAGCATCGAGTCACTCTGGATCAACACCTGCCGCCACGCAGCGGTGGTTCCCCCCAGACTGGCGCCGAGTGCAAACAGCCAGTACCACCATAAGCCAACGCGCCGGGGGCCATGCACCGCCGCCACGCCGCAGCCAATGCACAGCAATGTGAGGAACAATCGCTGCACCAGGCACAGACTGCAAGGCGTCAGGCCGACCGCGTATTCGAGGTAATAGGAAGCTCCCAGAGCAAAGGCCCCCGCAATGAAAGCCATGAAGAATAAGGAGCGTGAGCAGGCCAACGACATGGCTTTTCCGTAACAGTAGAGACAGACGGTTACGGTAGAGGAAAGCGTGTCAGCCTTTCAAGGCAAGGGCCTGCCGACAGTTCACCACAGGTGTAGGGAAAACCCGACAGGCTCGATAGGAAACGGTGAAGCGCTTTGTAGGACTTTGTCTCTCGAGCGCAAAGAAGGGGAATTTTCGGTCATCGAAGTTCACGAGGGAGCATCCTCCCTCGCTTTTCAGACCTTCGCCGGGACTGGCAGAGGCGCCGCCAGCAGGCGCTCATCAAGCAGCCCCAGACCTTCCTGGAACAACTGATTGCTGCGCTCGGTATCGCCAAGCTGTGCAAGCAGACGGGCCAACTCCGCACAGGTCTCCGGATTGCGCTGCACGCGCAGACTGCTTTCCAGATAGTCACGGGCCTTGCCCCAAAGGCTGGTTTGCAGACACAGGCGTCCAAGGGTCAGCAGCAGGCTCGGATCGGCCGGGTGCTCCTTGAGCCAGCCTTCGGCCGTCTGCAACTGACGCGCAGGATCACTGCCACGAACCAGACCATAAAGCCGCGCCAGATGGCTGTCGTATTTGCGCTTGAGCGCTGCTCGCAGGACCTCTTCGGCCTCGACCTGAGCGCCCAGCTGGCGCAATTGCTCGGCATAGGCCAGTACCAAAGGTGCTTCCTGACGCTGCGCCGAAGTCAGCTGTTCCCACGCCCGCTTGAGCGATTGCAGACCCACCGTACCGTCTTCTTCACGATGCGCTGCCAGCGAGAGATTCTCACCCCAGGCGCGCCGTTCGAGCTCGGCCAGTTCTGCCGGCGGCAGCACTTTGTCCTTGCGCAACTCAGGCAGCAAACGAATCACCGCCGACCATTCGCCACGCTGCTGATGCAGACGTTGCAATTGACGCAACGTCTGCGCGCTGCGCGGATGCCGTTCATGCATTGCCTGCAAGGTCACCAGCGCACCGTCGGTGTCGCCACGGTCGGTTTGCAGTTGGGCGTGACTGAGGGCAATTGCCAATTCGGCTTGCGGCTGACGCTCCAGCGCGCGTTCGAGCAAACGATCACTTTCTTCGTACTGGCCCTGCTCGTTCGCCGCACGTGCGGCGCCGAGGTAATAAAGCAATGGTTGGCGCTCGGCTTCCGCCGCGCGGGTCAGATGCCGTTGCGCACTGGCCCAGCGACCTTCAGCCAGATCCAGCTGCCCGTGCTCGATCGCCACTTGCACGCGGCGGCTGCGATTGCGTCGCGACCACGGATTGACCACGCCGGTGGAGGTCATCACCAGCTCGACCAGCACCTTGATGCCCCAGAACAGCAGCCACAGCACCGCTATCACCGCCAAGGTCGCCCACAGGCTCGATTCGTAGCGGAAGCTCTTGTACGCCACCAGCACGTAACCGGAATGCTCGGCAATCGCCAGGCCCAGCGCTGCCGTCGCGGCGATGACCAGAAACACGATTACATAGAGGCGCTTCATGGGGTCGCCTCCTGCGCAGCATTGGCGGCCGGTTTGGCAAACGGTTTCACCGATTCCTCGGCATTGACGTTACGCCGCTCCAGATACCCCTGCACCGCACTCAAGGTGCCAGTCAGATCCGGCGTCTTGACGGTGACCGGTTCCTTGCTCAGCTCGGAGACCTGTTCCAGCATGACTTTGCTTTGCGGATTGTCCGGGTTGAAATTGCCCTTGAGCACATCGCGTGCCTCGGCCAGCGCCTGGGTGTACACCGCCGCCTGACCGTTGAGCGCCGCCCACTGCGCCTGCTCCAGCGCCAGACTCAGGGCCAGGCGCACCTGGCTCAGGCTTTGCCCGGCCAGCAGCGGTTTGACGTTTTTGTCAGCGTTGAAATCGATGCGGATATAGCGCGACACCTTGTCCCACCACTGCGCCCAGCGACCGGCGCCATCGCCATCGGCGGTCAGCCCCAGCAGGGACTCGCCGCGATCCTTGTACTCCGGCGCCAGCTCGGTGAGGTCGATGACCTGATCGCGCAGCGCGCCGAGACGCAGGAACAGCCCGGTGCGATCCGGCTGTTCGGTGCTGCGCAAGGCGACCAGGGTTTTCGCCACTTGCTCGCGCGCGGCGAAGGAACCCGGATCGTTCTGTTCACGCAGAATTTCATCGGCGCCCTGCACCAGTGCCTGGGCGCTGCTGATGTCCTGCAACGCTGAAAGGCGCAGGCTGGCCAGACGCAGCAAGTGCTCGGCCTCGGCCAGACGCCAGTCCTTGCGGCTGGCGCCGAGGACGGTTTCCAGACGTTGATTGAGGCGCTGCTGATCGCCCTGCAGTTGCGTGACCAGACGCTGGCGCTCGGCGAGCTCGTCAGCACCGGGCAGCTGCGCCAGGCGTTCGGTCAGACGCTGTTCGTTGAGCTTCAGACTCTGCGCCTGATCGTTCAGCGCCTGCACCTGACTCGACTGTTGCTGCGTGTTGTTCTGCAGGTGGCGCACCTGCCAGACACCCCAGCCGCCAATGGCGACACCGGCGGCGCCGAGCAGCAGGGCGACAATTGCCAGTCCATTGCCTCGGCGCGGCTCTTTGGCCGGTGGTGGAGTTTCAACCTGGGCATCGAGCGCAGGCTGGACGTCATCTTTTGGCAAGGCTGTTTCGCTCACGTATCCATCCTTTGCATTAGAAAACGGCACGGGACATTCCCGTAACGCCGTCAGCAAAGCCGCGGCACTCGCGCCGCGGCAATCCACAACTGTTTGAGCCCCGGCGGCACGTGCCAGCTCGGCGACCCTCGGGCTTGGAACAAACAACGGCAACTGCGCAATCTTCGGCCAGGCATCGCCGGCCATCTGCCGCAGGTGCTCGAAACCCTGTCCACTGCTGACCACCAGCCCGTTCAAGCGTTCCGCTTCGATCCGCCGTGGCAGCTCGTTCAGCGGATAGGCTGGCAGTTCACGGCGATACAACTCCAGATACTCGACACTAGCACCAAGCGCGCGCAGGCGCTCGGCGAGCAGTTCACGACCGCCCTCGCCGCGCAGGATCATCACCTGCGCGCCGGGCTGGCTCACCGCCTCGCGCAGACGCGGCAATTGCAGCAAAGCTTCACTGTCATCGCCGTCAACCGGAAAGCTCACATCGAGACCGTGTTCGCGAAGAATGCCTGCGGTCGCCGCGCCGACGCTGAACCACGGCATGCTCAATGGCGGCGCGCCTTCAGACTTGAGCAAGTCCACCGCGATCCGCGCCGCCGGTTTGCTGACCACGATCACTGCGCTGCAAGCGGGCAATCGCGAAATCGCTTGGCGAATAGTGTCAGAGACCGGCAGCGGAACAATGTCCAAAAGCGGCAGACAACTGCTGAAAATCCCGTGCCCGGCCAGCTGTTCGGCCAGCGCCGCGCAGTCGTCTGCCGGGCGCGTCAGCAGCAGGCGCCAGGCTGTCACTCGTGACCCGCCTCGCCGTAGACAGCTTTGAGAATGTCGTCAGCGCCTTGCTTGAGCAAGTCTTCAGCGACCTGCACACCCAAGGTTTCCGCGTCGGCACGCGGCGCCCGGGCTTCGGCACTGAGAAGCTTGCCACCGCTCGGCTCACCGACCAGACCGCGCAACCACAACTGCTCGCCTTCAAGCACGGCGTAGCAGGCGATCGGCACTTGGCAGCCGCCGTTCAAATGTTTGTTGAGGGCGCGTTCCGCATTCACCCGCGAAGCGGTATCGGCGTGATGCAAAGGCGCGAGCAAGGCGTGGATTTCGTGGTCGGCGCTGCGGCATTCGATGCCGACCGCGCCCTGGCCACCGGCCGGCAGGCTGTCATCGACACTGATCGCCGAAGTGATGCGATCTTCGAAACCCAGGCGGATCAGGCCGGCAGCGGCGAGGATGATCGCGTCGTACTCGCCGGCGTCGAGCTTGGCCAGACGGGTGTTGACGTTGCCACGCAGGAACCGGATCTGCAGATCCGGGCGACGCGCCAGCAATTGCGTCTGCCGACGCAGGCTCGAGGTGCCGACGATGGCACCGGCAGGCAGCCCTTCAAGACTGGCGTAGGTGTTGGAGACGAAAGCATCGCGCGGGTCTTCACGCTCGCAGATGCAAAACAGGCCCAAGCCTTGCGGGAAGTCCATCGGCACGTCTTTCATCGAATGCACGGCGATATCGGCTTCGTTTTCCAGCAGCGCGGTTTCCAGTTCCTTGACGAACAGACCCTTGCCGCCGATCTTCGACAGTGGCGAGTCGAGCAACTTGTCACCGCGACTGACCATGGGCACCAGCGTCACCAGCAGGCCCGGGTGGGCCGCCTCGAGACGGGCTTTGACGTATTCGGCCTGCCAGAGGGCCAGCGCACTTTTACGGGTGGCGATGCGGATTTCGCGAGGGGACATGGAACAATCCGTACTGAATAGATACGGCGGATAATAACAGCTCAGTCAATTTCACTTTGACCTGAATCAGAACCGGCGCGGCCTCCCTGGCCTGCCATGCCGGGTAAAAGAACTCGAAAGGCCCGGCGAAGACCGGGTCACAGCCCCTGCATCATCTTGCGCACACCGGCAACATGCCGCCGACTGACAATCAGCGCATCGCCATTGAGGCCTTTGAGGAACAACTGGAAATGTCCCAGTGGGGTGCGTTGCAAGCGCTCGATGCGGTCGCGAGCGACCAGCGCGTTGCGGTGGATACGCACAAAGCGTTCGCCGAATTCGTCTTCAAGGGCTTTGAGGGGTTCGTCGAGCAGCACCTCGCCGGCTTCGTGACGCAGGGTCACGTATTTGTGGTCGGCGATGAAGTAGACCACCTGATCCAGCGGAATCAGCTCGATGCCTTTACGGGTCCGTGCGCTGATGTGGCTGCGTGGGCCGTTGCCACTTTCGGCAGCGGGACGGGTCAGGGCCGAGAGTTGCGCCCGGTTGGGACGTTCAGCCCGCTTCAGGGCTTCATTCAAGTGTTCGGTTCGCACAGGTTTCACCACATAGCCCACGGCGCTGGCCTGCAGGGCTTCCACGGCAAATTCATCGGGACTGGTGCAAAACACCACGGCCGGCGGCGTCTCTCGTTCGCACAGTCGGGCAGCAACCTGCAGGCCATCGAGGCCCGGCATGCGGATATCGAGCAGCACGATATCCGGCTTGTGGCTGTCGATCAGCGCTAACGCCTCCTCGCCATTCGTGGCACTGGGCTCCAGGACTGTGTAACCCTCGAGCTCGCTCACCATACGGCTTAGGCGCTCGCGAGCCAGGGGTTCGTCATCAACGATCAGGACATTCATATTGCGCTGGATTCCTGCGTGAGTCTCGCACAAGGATAGCGTAGACAGGTGTAGTGACCTCCGTCACCGCGATCCACGCTAAGACTAGCCCGAGCGCCAAAAAGTGCCGTACGTCGGCCAGCAATATTTGCCAGCGTCCGGGTCGAACGGCTCAGAGCCCAGTGTTTCCTGCGTTTCTCGCGGTGGGTGACCGTTGTACAACTCACCCGCCCCCTCTTCTTATAGCCAGTGGCCGGACCTTTGCATGATCCGCATTCGCACCGACCCTTATGTCCACTGTAGACGTTCGTCGGAACGATATTGCTCAATCAAAAAATATCCTTTTGTAAATTCCTTGCAGACCGCGCCGGACATGCCTGACACATCCGCGAAAAAACGTATCGACCGGTGTCAGCGACAGGATTGGCAACCCTGTTATTATCCGCGCCAGCGTTTCACGCCATTTCTTCAAGCCGATACGAGCGAATTCATGAGCACTGACAAGACCAATCAGTCCTGGGGCGGCCGCTTCAGTGAACCCGTCGACGCCTTCGTCGCCCGCTTCACCGCCTCCGTCACTTTCGACCAGCGCCTGTATCGCCACGACATCATGGGCTCGATCGCCCACGCCACCATGCTGGCCAAGGTCGGCGTGCTGACCGATGCCGAGCGCGACAGCATCATCGATGGCCTGAAGACCATTCAGGGCGAAATCGAGGCCGGCCAGTTCGACTGGCGCGTCGACCTCGAAGACGTGCACATGAACATCGAAGCACGCCTGACCGACCGCATCGGCGTCACCGGTAAAAAGCTCCACACTGGGCGCAGCCGCAACGACCAGGTCGCCACCGATATCCGCCTGTGGCTGCGCGATGAAATCGACCTGATCCTCGCCGAGATCACCCGCCTGCAAAAAGGCCTGCTGGAGCAAGCCGAGCGTGAGGCCGCAAGCATCATGCCGGGCTTCACCCACTTGCAGACCGCGCAGCCGGTAACTTTCGGGCACCACATGCTGGCCTGGTTCGAAATGCTCAGCCGCGACTACGAGCGTCTGGTCGACTGCCGCAAGCGCACCAACCGCATGCCATTGGGCAGCGCCGCACTGGCCGGCACCACCTACCCGATCGACCGCGAATACACCGCGCAACTGCTCGGCTTCGACGCCGTCGGCGGCAACTCGCTGGACAACGTCTCCGATCGTGACTTCGCCATCGAATTCTGCTCGGCCGCAAGCATCGCGATGATGCACCTGTCGCGCTTCTCCGAAGAGCTGGTGCTGTGGACCAGCGCGCAGTTCCAGTTCATCGATCTGCCGGATCGTTTCTGCACTGGCAGCTCGATCATGCCGCAGAAGAAAAACCCTGACGTGCCCGAACTGGTACGCGGCAAGACCGGCCGCGTCTTCGGCGCGCTGATGGGCCTGCTGACCCTGATGAAGGGCCAGCCGCTGGCCTACAACAAGGACAATCAGGAAGACAAGGAGCCGCTGTTCGACGCCGCCGACACCCTGCGCGATTCGCTGCGCGCGTTTGCCGACATGATCCCGGCGATCAAGCCGAAACACGCGATCATGCGTGAAGCGGCACTGCGCGGTTTCTCCACTGCGACTGACCTGGCGGATTATCTGGTGCGCCGTGGCCTGCCGTTCCGTGATTGCCATGAAATCGTTGGCCACGCGGTGAAATACGGCGTCGACACCGGCAAGGATCTGGCCGAGATGAGCCTCGAAGAACTGCGTCAGTTCAGCGATCAGATCGAGCAGGACGTGTTTGCCGTGCTGACCCTGGAAGGCTCGGTGAATGCCCGCGATCATATCGGCGGGACTGCGCCGGCGCAGGTCAAGGCTGCGGTGGCGCGCGGTCAGGCCCTAATCGCCAGCCGCTAGAAGCATCGCGGGCAAGCCCGCTCCCACAGGGTTCTTCGTGGAACACAATTTTGCGTTCGACCCATAGCCCTGTGGGAGCTGGCTTGCCAGCGATGACTGACTTCTGAGCGCTACAAAATTCACTTCTTGGCAGCAATCATCGCCAAAAACGCCGGCATGGCCGCGTCTTTATCCGCCGCAATCTTCTGCACATGCGGATTCTGCTCTAACCGCTCCAGCAGCGCTTTCGCCTGCGGCATCTCGGCCAGCAGATCAATCCCGAACAGCTTCTGCCCGACCGCACAGGCCAGCGGCACGCTGTAGAGGAAATACAAATCGGCAATGCTCAGGCTGTCACCCGCCACATACGGGGCGAACTGGCCATGACGGCCCAGCGCGGCGAAGCCCAGCAGCAGCTCGGTCCGGGTTTTCTCTTTGATCGGCTCCGGCAATGTCATACCGAAAAACGCCTCGCCATAGCAGGCACGCCCCGGCAACTCGATGTACAACTCGATCTCCTTGGCAATCGCCAATACCTGCGCGCGCTCGAACGGATCGCTGGGCAGGAGCGGCGTGCCCTTTTGTGATTGTTCGAGGTATTCGAGAATGATCGCGGTTTCGTTGATATAACCGGCGTCGACACCCAGCACCGGGACCTTGCCGCGCGGGCTGATCGCCAGTGACTCCGGGGTTTGCGCCGGGTAGAACGTCACCTCTTCGAAGGGCAGGCCTTTTTCCAGCAGCGCCAGTTTGACCATGTTGTAGTAGTTGCTGACAGCAAATCCGTAGAGCTTGAACATCACAGAGCCTCCAGGCCGTGCGGGGTGGGCAGTGCCTGTTTATAGATCGCCGCGACGTTTCCCGCCAGCAGCATCACGCCGCTGAATGCGGGTAAACTGGCGCCTTTCCCTGAGGAGCCTGCCATGAGCGAGCCGACAGATATCGTCAACGATGACGACGAAGAAGCATTCACCGAAGCGACGCTGATCGAAGCCATCGAAAACCAGATCGAAAGCGACAACCCGCCGGCGGCCAAGGCGACATTGAACAAGCTGACCCTGGTCGGCATGGAACGTGAGGAGATCCTCAACCTCATGGCTCACGTGCTTGCCTATGAGATTGACGCGATGCTCGATGAAGACCGCGCGTTCAACACCGAATGGTATGAAGCAGCCTTGCGCGCATTGCCAGAGCTGCCACCGGAAAAGCTCTAAGATCAAAAGATCGCAGCCTTCGGCAGCTCCTGCACCAATCTCCTGTAGGAGCTGCCGAAGGCTGCGATCTTTTTTATGCGGACTACACTGGAATTCGCCTCAAGACAAAATCCCCTGATCCGAGCACTGGACATGCTGCACCAGCGGGTTCACCTTAGAGGCGCTGTCGTCCAATTCCTAGAAAGTCTGGAGTCCTTATGTCGCTTACCCCTGAGTTGGTTGCCGAACTGGAAGTCCTTGCACTCTTCAACCTGGACAGTTCCCAGGAAGGTCTGAAAATTCATCAGACCGCTGCCCCGAAACACATAGCCGCCGCCAAACGCCTCTTCGAAAAAGAACTAACCGACCAGCCCGATGGCGGTTATCTGACCAGCCTCGGCCGCGATGCCGCGCAAAACGTGCAGACCGTACTGACGATTCTGAGAGAGCAGGAAACCGCCTGACTTTTTCCGACTTTGCCCACGGAAACTCCTGCCACGGGATTTCCGCGGGCCAGCCTGATCACTGCCAATGAAAATCTGACGTCAAAAAACAAATTCAGCTTAAACCTCCTGCTGCGCAGAGGCTAAACTGCGGCCATTCCGAGACCCTCTACGTCCGAGCCTGCAAGCCGGTTTGAGCTGACATGACGCGCACCCACGAAATCCGCCCCGACCTGGACGAAGGCATCGACCGCAAGGTACTCAGCCAACTGCGCGCCCGTTTTCTCAAACTCAATGAAGGCCGCCTCGGCCGCGCCCTCGAAGGTTTGTCGACGCGCCAGCAAAGCGTGCTGACGCTGTTGCCGCTGTTCTTTCACGTCAATCATCCGTTGCTGCCCGGCTATGTCTCGGGCAGTACGCCGGCCGGTCTCTCGAATTATGAGCCGGACGCCAATGCGCTGACCGAGGCGCAGCGCCTGACCCGCTCGTTTTCTTACAAACCGCGCCATGGCAGCAACCCGCCGCGACCGATTCACGGTCTGTTCCTGATGGGCAGCCTCGGCACGCTGGCACAGGCCGATCAGAGCGACATGGATGTGTGGGTCTGCCATGCCCCAGATCTGAGCGAAAGCGAACTCGCCGAGCTACGCAAGAAATGCCAGTTGCTGGAAACCTGGGCCGCGAGCCAGGGTGCCGAGGCGCATTTCTTCCTGATCGACCCGGCGCGCTTCGTCAAAGGCGAACGTGATGCTCAGCTCAGTTCGGAAAACTGCGGCAGCACCCAGCACTATCTGCTGCTCGACGAGTTTTATCGCACGGCGATCTGGCTGGCCGGGCGCACGCCGATCTGGTGGCTGGTGCCAGTCTATGAAGAAACAGCCTACGACGCTTACACCCACACCCTGCTGTCCAAACGCTTTATTCGCGCCGATGAAACCCTCGATCTCGGGCCGATGGCGACCATTCCGCCCGGGGAATTCATCGGTGCCGGATTGTGGCAGTTGTTCAAAGGCATCGAGTCGCCCTACAAGTCGGTGCTCAAACTGCTGCTGACCGAGGTGTACGCCAGCGAACATCCGCAAGTGCAGTGCCTGAGCCTGCGCTTCAAGAAAGCCGTGTTCGCCAATCAGCTCGATCTCGATGAGCTTGACCCGTACATGGTCGTGTACCGGCGTATCGAGGAATACCTGCTCGCCCGCAACGAACCGGAGCGTCTTGAGCTGGTGCGCCGCGCGCTGTATCTGAAGGTCAACCGCAAGCTCACCGGCAACAGCCGCAGCCAGGGTTGGCAACGCGCACTGCTCGAACGCCTGGCCGGCGAGTGGCACTGGGATCAGCGGCAACTGGCGCTGCTCGACAGCCGCAGTCAGTGGAAAGTCCGCCAGGTCAGCGCCGAGCGCCGCGCGCTGGTCAACGAACTCAACTACAGCTATCGCTTCCTGACCCAGTTCGCCCGCAGCGAACAGACTGTCAGCCTGATCAACAAGCGCGACCTCAATGTGCTTGGCCGTCGACTCTACGCGGCATTCGAGCGCAAGGCCGACAAGGTCGAGTTCATCAATCCGGGCATCGCCCCGGACCTGGCCGAAGACACCCTGACCCTGGTGCAGTCGCCGAACAAAAAGGAGCCGGGGCAGACCCAGTGGGGTTTGTACAACGGCAGCCTGACGGCGCTGGAGTGGGAACACTTCGCGCCGATCAAGCGCAGTCGCGAGCTGCTTGAACTGCTGACCTGGTGCCACCGCAACGGCGTGATCGACAGCAGCACCCGCCTGGCCCTGCATCCGGGCACCAGCGACTTGAGCGAGTTCGAGCTGTTCAACCTGCTCGGCAGCCTGCAGCAGTGCATCGCCCTGCCCTTGTCCACCGTCGCCGAAGAGCCCTTGCTGCGCGCCGCCGTGCCCAGCGAAGTGCTGCTGCTGATCAACGTCGGCGTCGATCCGCTCAAGCATCACCGTGATCTGAACATTTTGATGACCACCGAGCGCACCGACTCGCTGAGCTATGCCGGTGTGCGCGAGAACCTGGTGCTGACCCTCGATCAGGTCACGCTCAACAGCTGGAACGAAGTGCTGGTCAATCGTTTCGACGGCCCGCATGCGCTGCTCGACTGCCTGCGCGATTACCTCAACAACCTGCCGCGCGGCCCCGTGCAGCCGTCGCTGAAAGTGCGCTGCTTCTGCCACAACCGCGCGCAATTCATTGCCCGCCGCGTCGAGGAAATCGTCGACACCGCGCAGACCCTGTTGCTCAGTGACTTGAATCATCGCTACCTGATTCAGGTGCAGCAGCACTATCACGTGCTGGAGCTGGTGCCGGGTCAGGTCAACCATGTCGCCCTCGCCACCCTGCCGGCGCTGCTCGATTATCTGGGCGAAGAACAACCGCGCTACAGCCCGCTGCACCTCGACCCGATGGCGCTGGAAGATCACGATCTGGCGCTGATCCTGCCGATGGGTCAGCCGGAGTGCATTCAGGTGTTCTATCGCATCAGCGAACAGCAGGCGGAGCTGTACGTGCTGGATGAATTCAATGCGCTGTGGCAACAACATCTGCCGTACCACGACGAGCAGAGTCTGCTGGTGCCGCTGCAACGTTTTCTGCAATCGATCCAGTACCGCCGTGAAGCGCAATTGCCGATGGACGGTGGCCCTGCGGGCAGCCCCGAGACTTTGTATTACCAGCTGTTGCCGTCAGGCCCGGGGCGCTCGCGCAGGGTCGAAACCCGACCAGCACCGCAGACCCCGGTGAACAAACCGTTCTACGACGTGCAGGCAATCATCGGCAAAGCCGCACCCGGCGAAGTGCAGGTCACCTTGTACTGCAATCAGCGGGAATTCAGCGAGCTGGAGCATGGCGACCAGTTGTTCAGCGTGGTCGCCCGGGAGATCGTCGAGCAGCGTCGCGAGACCGATCGTTATCGCTGCTACATCACCGACCTCGACCTGTCGGGTCTGCTCGGTGACGGGCACAGTTCAAGCAATCTGTATCTGCGCCACAAGGCAGACCTGGAGCGCTCGTTGAATGAAGCGCTCGAACAGGTTTGAAGCGGGGATTTATTCGGGAAAGGCGCCGCCGTTGACCGGTTGCGATTCCACTTCCAGCAAGGTCAGTTTCAGCGATTTGCCGCCCGGCGCCGGCCAATCGATATGCTGACCGACCTTCAGGCCCAGCAGCGCACTGCCGACCGGCGCCAGAATGGAAATTTTGCCTTCGTCGGCGTTGGCGTCCTTGGGATAGACCAGCGTCAGGTGGTAATCCTTGCCACTGCCTTCTTCGCGGCAATGCACGCGGGAATTCATGGTCACGACATCGGCGGGCACTTCATCGTGGCCGACCACGGTATCGGCGCGGTCCAGCTCGGTTTGCAGCGCAATCACGCCCGGCGCAGCCTGGTCTTTGTCGCTCAGGCTGTCGATCAGGCGCTCCAGACGTTGCACGTCCAGACGGGTAAGGGTGATGGAAGGTGCGGTCATGATCCAGGCAGACTCCTTTCTTCTGCACAAAAAAAGCAAAACCCCGCCAAAAAAGACGGGGTTTTCACCGTGCCTCGGTGGTTTGAGGCGTTCGCGGACACTATCACAGCTCAAAAAATATACAAGTCACGCCCTTTTTTGCCTGGGTGAAACCCTTGTGGCGAGGGGATTTATCCCCGTTCGGCTGCGCTGCAGCCGTATAGATTTTGGGGCCGCTACGCGACCCAACGGGGATAAATCCCCTCGCCACGATATCAACAGGCTTGGGATTTTCGTGCGGTAGCCTGCTGGCAAATCACCCGGCGCCGCTGATCATCCGCCGAGCGCCACTCGCGAATGTCCTCGACGTGGCGCGCACAGCCGAGACAGACTTTCTGCTCGTCCAGTCGACACACACCCGTGCAGGGCGAAGGCACCGCCGGGCTGACGTTGCTGTAGAGCGGTTTCGGCGGGCGAACAGGCGCGGCATCCGTCACGAATCACAGACCTTCGAAATCGAATTCGGCGCCAGCCTGCTGCTTTACGAGGCGCTGAAGCATTTCGCCCAATTGCTCTTCGCTCTTGTCGCACATCCAGCGCTCGCTTTCTTCGTCGTAGTCGAAGTGGAAACCACCGGACACGGCCGCCAGCCACAGCTGACGCAACGGCTCCTGGCGGCTGAAGATCAGCTGCGAGCCATTTTCGAACTTGACGGTCAAGACACCTGCCGAGCTCTCCAGGTCGATATCCAGGTCGCTGTCATCAAAGATATCTTCCAGCGTCTGCTGGGTAGCATCGACCAGATCGTGGAAACGGGCTTCGGACAAACTCATTGCGGCAACCTCAAAAATGTCTGATCAGGCTCAAGCGCCGAAAGATACGGACGCTGCCGACCGATTGCAAAGATTAACGACCAAGCACCTGTCGGCCCATCCAGCACCGCCCCCGTGGGAGCGAGCCTGCTCGCGAAAGCGGTGTGTCAGGCAACGAGCCTGTTGAATTTGCCGACGCCTTCGCGAGCAGGCTCGCTCCCACAGGGATGATGCGCATCACAGGAGCCCCGCCGGACGGGAACCCCCTCGCATAGGCAAGCTGCCGGGTGGCCGGTATACTCCGGCGCAATTAACGCATTTTCAAGGATTTCGCCATGAAGCGCCTGATCTCTTCCCTTGCTGCGCTCGTCGCGGTTGCCTGCCTCGTTTCGGCCTGTGGTCAAAAAGGCCCGCTGTACCTGCCGGATGACGATCAGGACCCGGCCGAACAAGCCCAGTCTTCGCAGAAGCAGCCATCCAAGGCTCACAAGCACGACGTTTACTAAGGGATCGCCATGGACGCTTTTAACTACCGTGGCGGGGAGCTGTTCGCGGAAGGTGTGGCGCTGTCCGCCATCGCCGACCGCTTCGGCACGCCCACCTATGTCTACTCGCGCGCGCACATCGAAGCGCAGTATCTGGCCTACGCCGATGCGCTGGCCGGCATGCCGCATCTGGTCTGCTTCGCGGTCAAAGCCAACTCCAACCTCGGTGTACTGAATGTCCTGGCCCGTCTCGGCGCCGGTTTCGACATCGTTTCCCGTGGCGAGCTGGAACGTGTACTGGCCGCTGGTGGCAGCGCCGACAAGATCGTTTTCTCCGGCGTCGGCAAGACCCGTGACGACATGCGCCGCGCCCTCGAAGTCGGCGTGCACTGCTTCAACGTCGAATCCACCGACGAGCTCGAGCGCCTGCAAGTAGTCGCCGCCGAGCTGGGTGTTCGCGCCCCGGTTTCGCTGCGCGTGAACCCGGACGTCGATGCCGGCACCCATCCGTACATTTCCACCGGTCTGAAAGAGAACAAGTTCGGCATCGCCATTGCCGATGCCGAAGACGTGTACGTGCGCGCCGCGCATCTGCCGAACCTGGAAGTAGTCGGTGTCGACTGCCACATCGGTTCGCAACTGACCACCCTGCCGCCATTCATTGACGCCCTCGATCGCTTGCTCGATCTGGTCGACCGTCTGGGCGATTGCGGCATTCACCTGCGCCACATCGATCTCGGTGGCGGCCTGGGCGTGCGTTACCGCGATGAGGAGCCGCCGCTGGCTGCCGACTACATCAAAGCCGTGCGCGAGCGTCTCGACGGGCGTGATCTGGCGCTGGTGTTCGAACCGGGTCGCTTCATCGTTGCCAATGGCGGCGTGTTGCTGACGCAGGTCGAATACCTCAAGCACACCGAGCACAAGGATTTCGCCATCGTCGACGCGGCGATGAACGACCTCATCCGTCCGGCGCTGTATCAGGCGTGGATGGACGTCACGGCGGTGAAACCGCGCGACAGCGCTGCACGCAAGTACGACATCGTCGGCCCGATCTGCGAAACCGGCGACTTCCTCGCCAAGGACCGCGAGCTGGCGCTGGAAGAAGGCGATCTGCTGGCGGTGCATTCGGCCGGCGCCTACGGTTTTGTGATGAGCTCCAACTACAACACCCGTGGCCGTGCCGCCGAGGTGCTGGTGGATGGTGATCAGGTTTTTGAAGTGCGTCGCCGCGAAACCGTGGCCGAGCTGTTTGCCGGCGAAAGCCTGCTGCCGGAGTAACCCATGCTGCTGCGTTTTACCAAAATGCACGGCCTGGGCAACGACTTCATGGTCCTCGACCTGGTCAGCCAGCACGCGCACATTCAGCCCAAACACGCCAAGCAATGGGGCGATCGCCACACCGGTATCGGTTTCGACCAGTTGCTGATCGTCGAAGCGCCGAGCAACCCGGACGTGGACTTTCGCTACCGGATCTTCAACTCCGACGGCTCGGAAGTGGAGCAGTGCGGCAACGGTGCGCGCTGCTTCGCCCGCTTCGTGCTCGACAAGCGCCTGACCGCCAAGCGGCAGATCCGCGTCGAGACCAAGGGCGGCATCATCGAACTGGACGTGCGTAACGACGGCCAGATCGGCGTCAACATGGGCGCGCCGCGCCTGGTGCCGGCAGACATTCCATTCCAGGCGCCGGCCCAGGCCAGCAGCTATCAGCTGGAAGTCGATGGCACCACGGTCGAACTGGCCGCCGTGTCGATGGGCAATCCCCATGCGGTCATTCGCGTGGACGACATCAACAGCGCACCGGTGCATGAACTGGGGCCGAAGATCGAACACCACCCGCGCTTTCCGGCGCGGGTCAATGTCGGCTTCCTTCAGGTCATCGATCGCCATCGCGCGCAACTGCGTGTTTGGGAGCGCGGCGCCGGGGAAACCCAGGCCTGCGGCACCGGCGCCTGTGCGGCGGCGGTGGCGGCCATCAGTCAGGGGTGGATGGATTCGCCGCTGTTGATCGACCTGCCCGGCGGGCGTCTGTCCATCGAGTGGGCCGGCCCGGGCGAACCGGTGTTGATGACCGGTCCGGCAGTGCGTGTATACGAAGGACAAGTGCGTCTTTGAGCGAGCAGAAATCATGACCGACAAGCCACAGGTACCCGCCCGACCAGCCGACGAATCAGCGTCCGAGAGCCTCGAGGCAGCCGCGGTTGCCGCCTACCTGGGGGCTCATCCGGACTTTTTCGTCGAGCACGAAGAGCTGCTGCCGTCGTTGCGCATCCCGCACCGACGCGGCGACACCGTGTCGCTGGTCGAACGGCAGATGACCATCCTGCGCGACCGCAACATCGAGATGCGCCATCGCCTTTCGCATCTGATGGACGTGGCCCGCGACAACGATCGCCTGTTTGAAAAGACCCGCCGCCTGATTCTCGCGCTGATGGATGCATCGACCCTGGAAGACGTGGTCATCAGCGTTGAGGACAGCCTGCGTCAGGATTTCCAGGTGCCTTTCGTCAGCCTGATCCTGCTCGGCGACAACCCGGCACCGGTCGGCCGCTGGGTGACTCACGCCGACGCGCAAACCGCGATCGGTGGCCTGCTCACCGAAGGCAAAAGCGTCAGCGGCAGCCTGCGTGAACATGAGCTGGATTTCCTCTTCGGCGAAGAACAGCGCCAGCAGATCGGCTCGACCGCCGTGGTTGCCATCAGCCATCAGGGCATTCACGGCATTCTGGCCATCGCCAGCCGTGACCCGCAGCACTACAAGAGCTCGGTCGGCACCCTGTTCCTGAGCTACATCGCCGAGGTCATGGGCCGCGTGCTGCCACGGGTCAACAGCTCGCTGCGCTCGGTACGCTGACCATGGAACGACAACTGGACGCTTACTGCGAACATCTGCGCAGTGAGCGACAGGTGTCGCCGCACACCCTGTCGGCTTATCGCCGCGACCTCGATAAAGTCCTTGGCTGGTGCATCAAGCAGAACATCGGCAGTTGGGCCGCGCTGGATATCCAGCGCCTGCGCAGCCTGATCGCCCGGTTGCATGCGCAAGGCCAGTCCTCGCGCAGCCTCGCCCGCCTGCTCTCGGCGGTGCGCGGGCTCTATCACTACTTGAATCGCGAAGGCCTGTGCGACCACGACCCGGCCACCGGCCTGGCCCCGCCGAAAGGCGAACGACGCCTGCCGAAAACCCTTGATACCGATCGCGCATTGCAGCTGCTGGAAGGTGCGGTCGAGGACGATTTTCTCGCCCGGCGCGATCAGGCGATTCTGGAGCTGTTCTATTCCTCTGGCCTGCGCCTGTCCGAGCTGACCGGGCTCAATCTCGATCAACTCGACCTCGCCGACGGCATGGTTCAGGTGCTCGGCAAGGGCAGCAAGACCCGGCTGCTGCCAGTCGGCGCCAAGGCCCGCGAAGCCCTCGAACACTGGTTGCCGCTACGCGCAATGACCAACCCGGCAGACGATGCCGTATTTGTCAGCCAGCAGGGCCGACGCCTTGGCCCGCGCGCGATTCAGGTGCGGGTCAAACTGGCTGGCGAGCGCGAACTGGGGCAGAACCTGCACCCGCACATGCTCCGGCACTCCTTCGCCAGCCATTTGCTCGAGTCCTCGCAGGATCTGCGCGCGGTGCAGGAATTGCTCGGCCACTCCGATATCAAAACCACACAGATCTATACCCACCTCGACTTCCAGCATCTGGCGGCGATCTACGACAGCGCCCATCCCCGGGCCAAACGCATGAAAGGCGATGATTCATGAGCATTCAGTTGATCACCTTCGACCTCGACGACACCCTGTGGGACACCGCTCCGGTGATCGCCAGCGCCGAAACCGTGTTGCGCGAATGGCTGAGCGAACATGCCTCGGGTCTGGGCGCGGTGCCGGTGGAGCATTTGTGGTCGATTCGCGAGCGTGTGCTGGCGGGCGAACCGGGGCTCAAGCACCGCATCAGCGCGCTGCGTCGACGTGTGCTGTTCCATGCGCTGGAAGAAGCCGGGTATGCCCACGGCGAGGCCTCGGAGCTGGCTGACAAGGCTTTTGAAGTGTTCCTGCATGCGCGGCATCAGATCGAGGTGTTCCCGGAGGTCGAGCCGCTGCTGGAGCTGCTCGCCAATCATTACGCCCTCGGCGTGGTCACCAATGGCAATGCCGACGTGCGTCGGCTGGGGCTGGCGGATTACTTCAAGTTCGCCTTGTGCGCCGAAGACATCGGCATCGCCAAACCGGATGCGCGGCTGTTTCATGAAGCGTTGCAGCGCGGCGGTGTAAGCCCCGCAGCGGCGGTGCATGTCGGCGATCATCCTGGCGATGACATTGCCGGCGCTCAGCAGGCAGGCTTGCGCGCGGTGTGGTTCAACCCGACGGGCAAGGTCTGGGAAGCGGAGCGCTTGCCGGATGCGGAAATTCGCAGCCTGACCGAATTGCCCGTCGTCCTCTCCCGCTGGAATGCCACCTCGAAATAATCCACAAACCCTGTGGGAGCGAGCCTGCTCGCGAATGCGGTGTGTCATTCAACATGTATGTCGGCTGACATGCCCTCTTCGCGAGCAGGCTCGCTCCCACAGAGGACTGCATTTGCTTTCAACGGATTTATTTCAGGCATAAAAAAGCCCGCAGCGACGGCGGGCTTTTTCAGCAAGCGAGCGACGCGCCTCAGATAGGGCGGCTGCCGTACTTGTTATCCGGCTTCTTGGGCGGATCGGCGACCACGTTGGCCTCCACTTCCTGCACCTTGCCGCCGCGCGCAAGGAATTCTTCCATGGCCTTGGCCAGGGCGTCACGCTCCTTGTTCTTGGCTTCGATGCTCGGCAACTCGTCGACCGAGACCGCAGCCTTGGCTTTGCCTTTGGCAGCCGGGGCCGGCGTGTCGTCACCGCCATCGTCTTCGGTAACGTCTTCCGCTGCCGCTTCCAGGCCTTCCTCGGCCTCGTCTTCGTCGCCTACTTCGAGGTCGTCGTTTTCCAGATCATCGTCGCTCATGTTCTACCTCATGACTTGCCAAAAGCAGATTAGTTATAGACCAGCTTTGGCGGCTGTCGAAGCCGCCGTTGAAAAATCTTCTGCCGCTGCCCGGCAGCGGCTCATGCCTGTTCACCGTGCAAGGTGGCGAGGACTTTACGGGCACCGCCATGATCACGGTGCTCGCCCAGATAAATCCCTTGCCAGGTACCCAGTGCCAGCCGCCCTGCCGCAACCGGCAGACTGATCTGGCAACCGAGCACGCTGGCCTTGAAGTGCGCCGGGAGATCATCCGGGCCTTCGTCGTTGTGCTCGTAGCCGTCTGTTCCTTGTGGGATCAGACGATTGAAAAATCGTTCGAAGTCGCGACGAACTGCCGGATCGGCGTTCTCGTTGATGGTCAACGATGCCGACGTGTGCTGCAGCCACAAATGCAACAGACCGACCCGACAGGTCTTGAGTTCAGGCAAGCCTGCGAGTAACTCGTCCGTCACCAGATGAAAGCCCCGGGGCCTTGCCCGCAGGGTTATCAGAGTCTGTTGCCACATACAGTTCTCCGCTCGTTCGGGGCGCATTCTAGCGTGCTCTGAAAAAAAACAAAGGCCCTAATATTCCTGCAGCGATGTAAGCGATTGCCCGCAGAAAAAGCCTCGTCGTAAAGACGACCAAAGCCGTAAGAAAAATCCTTTCAGCCGCACCTTGAATGACAAATCCCGGACAAAAAAATGCCCGGCGAACCGGGCAATTTTTTTACCGCGCGTACTTACAGGTTGTAGCCGCGTTCGTTGTGTTGTGCCAGATCGAGGCCGACCGACTCTTCTTCCTCGGTTACGCGCAGACCCATGACGGCGTCCAGCACCTTGAGGATGATGAAAGTCACGATCGCGGTGTAGATCACCGTGAAGCCGACGCCTTTGATCTGAATCCAGACCTGCGCGCCGATGTCAGTCACGGTGCCGAAGCCGCCCAGTGCCGGTGCGGCAAACACACCAGTGAGGATCGCGCCGAGGATACCGCCGATACCGTGCACGCCGAAGGCATCCAGGGAGTCGTCATAGCCGAGTTTGCGTTTCAGGGTGGTGGCGCAGAAGAAGCACACCACGCCTGCGGCCAGACCGATCACCAGTGCACCCATCGGGCCTACAGTGCCAGCGGCCGGAGTGATCGCGACCAGACCGGCGACCACGCCCGAAGCAATCCCCAGTGCGCTTGGCTTGCCGTGGGTGACCCACTCGGCAAACATCCAGCCCAGTGCCGCAGCGGCCGTGGCGATCTGGGTAACCAGCATGGCCATACCGGCAGTGCCGTTGGCGGCTGCAGCGGAACCGGCGTTGAAGCCGAACCAGCCGACCCACAGCATCGCCGCGCCCATCAGGGTGTAGCCGAGGTTATGCGGAGCCATCGGTGTGGTCGGGAAGCCTTTGCGCTTGCCCAGTACCAGGCACGCGACCAGGCCGGCGATACCGGCGTTGATGTGCACCACGGTGCCGCCAGCGAAGTCGAGCACGCCCCAGTCCCACATCAGGCCGCCGTTACCGGACCAGACCATGTGCGCGATCGGTGCATAAACCAGCGTGAACCAGATGCCCATGAAGATCAGCATCGCGGAGAACTTCATGCGCTCGGCGAACGCACCGACGATCAGCGCCGGGGTGATGATCGCGAAGGTCATCTGGAAGGTGATGAACACCGCCTCAGGGAACAGCGCCGCCGGGCCGGTGATGCTCGAAGGCGTGACACCAGCGAGGAACGCCTTGCCCATGCCGCCGAAGAACGAATTGAAGTTGACGACGCCCTGTTCCATGCCGGTGGTGTCGAAGGCAATGCTGTAGCCATAAATGACCCACAGGATGCTGATCAGGCCGGTAATGGCGAAGCACTGCATCAGCACGGAAAGAATGTTTTTCGAGCGAACCATACCGCCGTAGAACAGCGCCAGGCCGGGGATGGTCATGAACAGCACGAGCGCTGTCGAGGTGAGCATCCAGGCGGTGTCGCCGGAATTGAGGACTGGCGCTGCCACTTCGTCTGCCGCCATGGCGATGCCGGGCATTACGATGGACAACAGGGCGCCTAGCCCTGCGAATTTACGCAGAGTCATATTGTTTTCTCCTGGGGCGTTGGGTTTGTGGCGGCGCTTAGATCGCGTCGGTATCGGTTTCGCCGGTACGGATGCGGATCGCCTGTTCCAGATTGACCACGAAGATCTTGCCGTCACCGATCTTGCCGGTGTTGGCCGCTTTGGTTATCGCCTCGATAACCCGATCCAGGTCCTTGTCGTCGATGGCCACGTCGATTTTCACCTTGGGCAGAAAATCGACCACATATTCCGCGCCGCGATACAGCTCGGTGTGACCCTTCTGCCGGCCGAAGCCTTTGACTTCAGTGACGGTAATGCCCTGCACGCCGATTTCGGACAGCGACTCGCGCACGTCGTCCAACTTGAACGGCTTGATGATGGCAGTGACTAGCTTCATGAAACTCTCTCCCGAATTGGTGGACTTGCCCCAGGAAAACAAACCCGTCTCAAGTCTAAGCGCAGTGCCTGGCTTTGTAACGCATCGTTGACGCCAGCTAACCGCATCAGACGAAACTCCCCGCTTCGTCTGCCGCACTGCATTCGTCACAGCGACTGCATCAGTGCATGGGTCGAGGGTGACTAAGCAGAAACCTTGCCAGCTCGGCAAAAACCCTGCATTTCAATCGCTTGGCACCTGTTGCAAGCGCTCGGGCAGAAAAGCTTTTGCCGATACGCACAACAACGGTGCGCCACCGTCCGTCCCCCTGCGCGAAAAGCGTGCATCCGTGCAACGGGATTGACTATAGACACTGCGTGATACACTGCCGGCCATTGTTTCCAGGACATTTCCCATGCTCG
This sequence comes from Pseudomonas sp. 1L-E-NC-VB-C3, assembly GCF_057291535.1. Classification (NCBI taxonomy): domain Bacteria; kingdom Pseudomonadati; phylum Pseudomonadota; class Gammaproteobacteria; order Pseudomonadales; family Pseudomonadaceae; genus Pseudomonas; species Pseudomonas sp. 1L-E-NC-VB-C3. The sequence continues at coordinate 421,428 of NZ_JBXAWD010000001.1, forward strand.
CGCCCAAAGACTTCCTCGACGCCCTGAGCGGCACCGCCTCCCGCCTCTTCAACGGCGACACCCCGCTGCCGAAAGCCGAAATCGAAAGCCAGTTCAAAATGCTGCTGCAAAGTGCCTTCAGCAAACTTGATCTGGTCAGCCGGGAAGAGTTCGATAGTCAGATGGTAGTGCTGGCGCGTACTCGCGCCCGCCTCGAAAGCCTCGAAGCCAAGGTTGCCGAGATGGAAGCGAAGCTGACACCGCCCGCTGAATAATTCGCGTCCCCTGTAGGAGCTGCCGAAGGCTGCGATCTTTTGATCTTCAGCCCTTCAACCATCCCCGCAACGTCCTACAACCTGCACCACCGCCGTCCGATTGCGCCGAAAAGCCCAAGTTTCTAAGCTCATCCGATGCTGAATGTTCAGCACCGGGTTTGGCGACCTGGATCGAATTTGACGCAATGCAACTAAACTCACACAGAGGTTTTTTCTCTCAACGAGTTATGGCGGCTTTGCGTGGGAGACCTCAGGGTCTGCCGGTTTCGAATTCACCGGTTCGCCAACCCGCGCATAGCTGCCACCCTTTTCGTTTGGCGACGAACAGAAGCAGTTTTCTTCACTTGAATTCGAGAACTGAACCATGGACGAAAACTACCTGACACCTAGCATCTTCACCCGCCACAAACTCCCCCTCAACGCACTCCTCATTCAGAACCAACCCTGGTTCTGCGCCCGAGACCTGAGCCGCCTGCTGCACATCTACCTCAACGAACGCATGCTGCGAAAACTCGACCCCGACCAATACCAAACCCGCAAAACCCTGATCCACAACCAGATCGAAAACACCCTGCTGATCAGCGAATCAGGCATCTACGCCCTCCTCGTCTACCACTACTGTCCCGAATACCGAGCGCTGCGCGAATGGCTCACCCACCAAGTCATCCCCACCCTGCGCGACGCCCAACTCCCCAGCACAAGCGAACGCCCACATCTCAGCTTGCTCAGTTGGCCGGACATGACGTTGAGTTTGCTGCACTGGAATAACCAGCCGTGGATACGGTTGCAGGATGTACCACACATGGTGACGGAGCGAGAACAAGCAAACCGCACGGTTGTGAACTCATGGTGGAGAAAGGCTCTGCAATTGATCTGAATTTTTGCGCTGCAACCTCACCAACGGTCATTTCAGTGATACCACTGAAATGACCTGTTTTGTGTCTTCGTTAACTCGCCCCCCCTACTCCGAAATCCTCCACTCACAGAAGTAACGTCCTACAAAACGCGTCCCCCACGTCTGATTTCGCTGCCCCCTCTCTGCTGGCTATCTTCTGCGACCAGATCCAAACAGATGAAAACAATGAGAAGAAAAGGCAAAGCAACGGATCTTCGCAACCAGACATTCAGATCAAACTCGCGAAAGATCGCCTACAAATTCTTTATAAAGAACATTGCCCCGAGAATCCCAAATATTGATGCAGCAGCGGTCAAGTTTGAGCCAATTACCCCAGCAGCGATAAAGCAATACTTTCTCTGGGAGGGGCCAACAATTTTCCCTTGGGATGACGTTGCAGACTGGAAAAGTAAAGATGCGAAAGGTCTGGATTTGGCGATATGGTTCAAACAGATTCTTTGCGGCATGTGCTATGCGACCCCGCGCGCAAGCTCTATCTGCTTAAAGATTATTCTGTTGGAAGGGCATCCGGACAGGGCGCACCCGCTTCGCGGCAGGATCGCGCCGATTGCTCTGCTTGTCGCAGATCACTATGCGCGAGCGCTAGGATGCAAAGAAATCGAAATTCAGGATCCTGATCCGAATGTTGTCTTTTACTACCGGAAACTGGGGTTCGAATTCGACCATACCAACCGGCTTGTCATTTCTGTGAACGGTCAATAACATCGAAATCAACAACCCAATCGTACGAGGTGCGTATGAGCCCAAAAAAGCGAAAGGCAAAGCTTCTTCAGATTGTTGAACTACATCTCGAAGCACTCCGGTTGGCTGGGGATATGTCAGCCAACCAACGGCGATTTATTGAAGTTGCTGTTACGTGTGGGCCAGAGCTTGAGCCAAGCGGCCCGCTGGCCGGTAGAAGATCCTGAGTCAAAAATAAAAAGGCGTCCATAGGACGCCTTTTTTGTGTTTGGAGGAGTAGTCGCAGCGATTCTTTAGCTCCTGGCTTTGCAACCATGGGTTCAGAATCCGACGAGCTGGCCCGTCGTCACTACTTCAGAGAAACCAGCTTTCTCTGCTGCCAAAAATGCGGGGGAGCTTTTACTGGTGCCCAGTCCCAACGAATGCGCAGTTGCAGTCCTCGAGCGGGAGGATCCGTCAATGCCGAGCGAGAGTCAACGCTCCAATTCAGGCAAGCACTGACAGCCCATCGGGTCTTGATACGTCTTGTAAACCTCTATTTCAGCACTGAAACCCGGCTCAACTATCCTTCAAAAACCCGCAGGAAGCGGCCCCCGATTCAACTCAAGGAACGACCATGTCCCTCTCCATCGTCCACAGTCGCGCCCAGGTTGGCGTGGAAGCCCCCGCTGTTACCGTCGAAGTCCATCTGGCCAACGGTCTGCCGTCGCTGACCATGGTCGGCCTGCCTGAAGCGGCGGTGAAGGAGAGCAAGGATCGCGTACGCAGCGCGATCATCAATTCCGGACTGCAATTTCCGGCGCGGCGGATCACCTTGAATCTGGCGCCGGCGGACCTGCCCAAGGATGGCGGGCGGTTTGATCTGGCGATTGCCTTGGGGATTCTGTCGGCGAGTGTGCAGGTGCCCTGCCTGACCCTGGACGAGGTGGAATGTCTGGGTGAGTTGGCGCTGTCGGGTGCCGTGCGGCCGGTGCGTGGCGTGCTGCCGGCGGCACTGGCGGCGCGCAAGGCCGGACGGGCGTTGGTGGTGCCTCGGGCCAATGCGGAAGAGGCATGCCTGGCCTCGGGCCTCAAGGTGTTTGCCGTCGATCATTTGCTGGAAGCGGTGGCGCATTTCAATGGGCACACGCCGGTGGAGCCTTACGTTTCCGATGGTTTGATGCACGCTGCCAAGCCCTATCCCGACCTCAACGAAGTGCAGGGGCAAACAGCCGCAAAGCGCGCACTGCTGATTGCCGCAGCGGGAGCTCACAATTTGTTGTTCAGCGGGCCACCGGGAACCGGCAAGACATTACTGGCCAGTCGTCTGCCGGGTTTGCTGCCGCCGCTTTCCGAATGCGAGGCGCTGGAAGTGGCAGCGATTCAATCGGTCGCCAGCGGGGTGCCTCTGACTCACTGGCCGCAACGCCCCTTCCGCCAACCACACCATTCGGCTTCAGGGCCGGCATTGGTCGGTGGCAGCTCGAAACCGCAACCCGGCGAGATCACCCTCGCCCACCACGGCGTGCTGTTTCTCGATGAGTTGCCGGAGTTTGATCGCAAGGTGTTGGAAGTTTTACGCGAGCCTTTGGAGTCGGGACATATCGTCATCGCGCGGGCCAAGGATCGCGTACGTTTCCCCGCGCGATTTCAATTGGTTGCCGCGATGAATCCGTGCCCCTGTGGATATCTCGGCGAACCCAGCGGCAAATGCTCGTGCACACCGGATATGGTCCAACGCTATCGCAACAAGCTGTCAGGGCCGCTGCTGGATCGTATCGATCTGCACCTGACCGTGGCGCGGGAGGCAACCGCGTTGAATCCGGCAGCCAAGCCCGGCGAAAACAGCGCCAGCGCTGCGGCTTTGGTGGCCGAGGCTCGCGAACGACAGCAGAAGCGTCAGGGCTGTGCCAATGCGTTTCTCGATCTGCCGGGATTGAAGCGGCACTGCAAGTTATCCACAGCCGATGAGACATGGCTGGAATCAGCCTGTGAACGGCTGACGCTTTCGCTGCGCTCGGCCCATCGCCTGCTCAAGGTCGCCCGCACTCTGGCAGACCTCGAGCAAGTCGATGCAATCAAGCGCGAACACTTGGCCGAGGCACTGCAATACCGGCCGGCGACACCTTAATGCTCGGTCAGATCAACCAGCGGCGTCTGGCGCACTTCGGTGTCGCGCCCGGCCTGAATATCGGTCACACGCTTCAGGGCGTTATCCACCGCAGCTTTATCGGCCAGCAGGCTGTAGCTGATCTGGAACTGCTTGTGTTCTTTTGGGGCGATGGTCGGCACCAGATTCAACGGCCGCTGATAGCGACGGTTGTAGGAAAAACTGGTTCCCGGTTCCAGGCCGGTGACGTAGCCCTGCCCCTGGGTGTCGGTGTTTTTCCACAGCGAGAACACCGGCAACTGCTCGGTGTTGAAGCCTACGGATACGCCGAGACTACCGGCCTTGTTGTGCAACACGGTCAAGGTGTCGCCCTTGGCGTCGGCGTAAGGCACGACGTTGTAGACGGTTTCGTCGTAATCCTTGGTCGGCGCGCGATAGGTCTGCCAGTCGGGCAGATCACCCTTGGCCTTGTCGTTGAACGGCGACACCTGCTTCACCGGCGCAGCGAATTTTGCCCCTTGCTCAAGAAACGGTGTGCTGAAATTGCTGTGATACAGCGCCTGATATTCCTTCGCATAGTCGCCGTTGTTGGTCAGAGTGTCGTTAAGGGCGAAGCTTGCGCTGCCCGGTTCGGTGACCAGTTCGGTCGCTACCGAGAAATCGACTTTCTTGAATGCCTGCTCTTTCAGCTCGCCACGCAGCGTGATGGCATACGGCGGCTTCTCGTCGATGTGCAGAGTGACGGTGCTGGCCGGGATGTTGGCGGCGCGACCGTGCAAGGTCAGCAATTCGCCGTTATCCATGCCGGGATGGCCAACCCACTCGTAACCGCAACGGGTGACCAGCTCATTGAAGCCTTCCAGCCAGCCCAGACCACCGCGACCGTTGAGCTCGATGAACGCCGGGTTGACCACGTCCTTGACCGGCGAATCCCAGCCCATGCGCACGTCGCCCACCGAGGCCTGCAACACGTTCATGCCACGGGTCGGCACCACCGAGAGTTTCATCGTGCCGTTATCGATGTCGACGATGCTGACGCCCTCCTGACGACCGCCATGCAGAGTACGCAGGGTCACGGAAAACGGTTTGGCGGTTTTTACACCGAGTTGCTCGCTGGTGATCGTCCAGTTTTTTGCCGGAGTATTGGCGTCGAGCAGGACATAGTCCCAGGCCATTGCGTGAGAAGCGGCAGAGAATACGCCGAGGGCGACGAGGAGTTTGAGCGGGGTCATGGCAGCAGCCTTTATTGGAGTTGTGCCATTTTTATAGCGCTGCGGAAACGTTTCAGCAAGTGCAAAGAAGCGGTGGGAGAAAAGCATTCGCAAGCAGGCTCGCTCCCACTGGGGTTTCCGGATTTCACAACCTTTGTGAATCACACCGAAAACTGTGGGAGCGAGCCTGCTCGCGGTAGCTGTTTCAAAGACGCATCAACGGAAGCGATCAACCTCGGAACGCAGATCCGCCGCCAGCTTCTCCAGCTCTTTCGCGGTGACAGCCAGGTTCGACACAACCTCACGCTGCTCACTGTTGGCCAGTGCGATGCTCTGCAAATTGCTGCTCAACAGAGTCGCAGTGCTGCTCTGTTCCTGAGTGGCGGTGGTGATCGCGGCGAACTGCTGGCCTGCCGAACGGCTCTGCTCGTCGATCCGCGCCAGCGCCGAGGCGACATTGGCGTTGCGCGACAGGCCTTCCTGCATCAGCACATTGCCCTGTTCCATGGTGCTGATGGCGTTGCCGGTTTCCTGTTGGATGCTGTGGATCATGCTGGAGATTTCGTCGGTCGCCTGACGGGTACGCGAGGCGAGGCTGCGCACTTCGTCCGCGACCACGGCAAAACCGCGACCTTGTTCACCGGCACGAGCGGCTTCGATGGCAGCGTTGAGCGCCAACAGGTTGGTCTGCTCGGCGATCGAGGTGATCACACCGACAATGCCGCCGATTTCCTGAGAACGCTGCCCCAGCGTGTTGATCACGCTGGCGGTGCTGTTCAGCGCACCGGCGATCTGCTCCAGCGACGACGACGCTTCTTCCATCGAGCTTCGGCCGATCTGGGTTTGCTGAGCGTTTTCCTGCGCCAGGCGCTGGGTCGCGCCCATGTTGTCGGCGATGTTCAACGACGTCGCGCTGAACTCTTCCACGGCGCCGGCCATGCTGGTGATTTCGCCCGACTGTTGCTCCATGCCTTCGTAAGCACCACCGGACAAACCGGACAGCGCCTGCGCACGGCTATTGACCTCTTCCGAAGCGCGGCGGATGTGCTCGACCATGGTCGACAGCGCCTGGCTCATCTGGTTGAACGCGCGGGACAGCTGCCCGATTTCATCGTGGCTCGATACGTTCAGACGCACGCTCAGATCACCAGCACCCAAGGCCTCAGCCTGACGCACCAGATCGCCCAACGGCGCGAGTTTGCTGCGCAGCAGCCAGACCACGGAACCGACCGCAAGCAACATCGCCAGCAGGCTGCCGATCGCCAGTTGCGTACCGACGCTCCAGGTCACCGCGCGGATCTCGGCTTTCGGCATGCTCGCCACCACCGACCACGGACCACCTTCAAACGGCACGGCGATGCTGTAGAAGTCCTCGCCCTTGTCGCTCCAGAACTCACCCTTGCCCGGGGTTTTCACCAGGTTGTTGATGGTCGGGGCGGCTTGATCCAGGTTTTCGACGCCGGCAATCGGCACCAGCCATTTGTTCTGCTCGTCGAGCAGGGCCAGCGAGCCGGTCTTGCCAATGCGGAAGCGCTTGAGATTGGCGAACTGCGCGTTCTGCGCGTCGGTGTAATCGAAACCTACGTACAACACGGCGATGATCTTGCCGCCCGCATCGCGCACCGGTGTGTACTGCGACATGTAGTAGCGCTCGAACAGCAGCGAGCGACCGACATAACTCTGCCCCGCCATCAACTTCGCGTAGGCCGGGTTGGCATGATCGAGCACGGTGCCGATGGCACGGGTGCCGTCCTGCTTGCTGACGTTGGTGCTGACGCGAATGAAGTCTTCGCCGCTGCGCACGAATACCGTGGCCACACCGGCGGTCATCTGCTTGAACTCGTCAACTTCCTTGAAGTTGTTGTTCAGCACTTCGTTGCCCAGATGCAGACCCGGGGTCTGCACGCCGGCCACGGTCACTGGCTGATCAGGGTGCACACTCAGGCCACTGCCGAAGCGTTTTTCGAACAGACCGCTCAGGCGCAGGGTGCTTTCGCGCAGCGTACCGTGGAAGGTACTCAGTTGATCGGCCAGCAGCCGGGCCTCACTGGCCAGATGCTCTTCACGGGTGGCGAGGTTGGCGGAATCCAGCGAACGCAAGGCGAACACCGTACTGCCGCTGATGACTATCGCCAGTATCACAGCAAGGGCAAGACCCAGCTGCGAGGCGATCCGAGCACGAGGTTGAGACATGAACAGCTCCTGGCCGAGCCACCGAATCCTCCTTGATCGCGGTAATTGCCCGGAAAATATTCTAATAGTGGGGTGTAACGCGGAACCGGCACGACGGTTCCACATGCTCGTAGTCGGCGGTAAAACCGAATACTTGAGCGGATTGCGTGGGTATGGCGCAGTAGTGGCATTGTGCCGGCTCGAACGTTTCAGCTCAAGCGCTCTACCGCCGGCAATTGCATGGCGCGGACTTCGCCTTGGAGAAAATCGCTGAGGCGGCGCAAACGTTCACCTCCCGGACGCGGTTTCGGCCACACCAGGTAATAATTCAGGCCACTGGCGACGGCGGTCGGCCACGGCAGGCTCAAGCGCCCTTGCGCAACATCTTCGGCAACCATCAACAGATCACCCATCGAAACGCCATAGCCGCGCGCCGCGGCGATCATGCCCAGCTCCAGCGTATCGAACACTTGTCCGCCCTTGAGCGAGACCTGATCGGACAGGCCCATGCGCTCCAGCCAACTGCGCCAATCGCGGCGATCCGGGGTCGGGTGCAGCAGTTCGGCGGTCGCAAGACGCGCTACATCCCAAGGTTGGTCATTGAGCAGGTTCGGCGCTCCGACCGGAATCAATTCCTCGGGAAACAGCAGGCTCGCTTCCCAGTCCGGCGGGAAATGCCCGTCACTGAGCAACACCGCGCAATCGAACGGTTCGTTGTTGAAGTCCACCGAATCAATGTCCATCCACGCGCTGGTCAGTTGCACCTCATTGCCCGGCTGCAAATGGCGGAAGCGACTCAACCGCGCCAGCAGCCAACGCATGGTCAGGGTCGATGGCGCTTTCATGCGCAGGATGTCGTCCTCGGCGCGCAAGGTATTGCAGGCGCGCTCGAGGGCGGCGAAGCCTTCGCGGATACCGGGTAGCAGCAGCCGTGCCGATTCGGTCAGTTGCAGGTTGCGCCCGCTGCGATGAAACAGCCGGCAGGCGAAGTGTTCTTCAAGGGTGCGCATGTGCCGACTGACCGCGCTCTGGGTGATCGACAATTCTTCCGCCGCGCGGGTGAACGAGCTGTGTCGCGCTGCCGCTTCGAATGCGCGCAGGGCATACAACGGCGGAAGGCGTCGGGACATACAAAAAGCTCCAGTAGCGGGGATATAGCCAATCCGGCGGGTACGTTTCAGGATGAGTATTAATCATGCCACCCATCCTTTTTATCCCTTTGTGCAACGCCTGCCAAGCGCCGAGAATCGACGCTCTTCTGTTCCCTCTGAAATTTGGGTGGTGATGACCATGCGGCATCCTGTGCGTACCGAACTCTGGGCCATCCTGCGGCTGGCGGGGCCGCTGATTGCTTCGCAGTTGGCGCACATGCTGATGGTGCTGACCGATACTCTGATGATGGCGCGCCTGAGCCCCGAGGCGCTGGCCGGGGGCGGCCTCGGTGCGGCGAGCTACTCGTTCGTGTCGATTTTCTGCATCGGCGTTATTGCAGCGGTCGGCACTCTGGTGGCGATCCGTCAGGGTGCCGGCGACATCATCGGTGCCGCGCGCCTGACCCAGGCCGGGTTGTGGCTGGCCTGGCTGATGGCCCTCGGCGCCGGGCTGCTGTTGTGGAACCTCAAACCGGTGTTGCTGCTGTTCGGCCAGACCGAAACCAACGTCAACGCCGCCGGGCAATTCCTCATCGCCCTGCCCTTCGCCCTGCCCGGTTATCTGAGCTTCATGGCGCTGCGCGGCTTTACCAGTGCAATCGGCCGGGCGACGCCAGTGATGGTCATCAGCCTCGCCGGCACGGTGGCCAACTTCCTGCTCAACTACGCGCTGATTACCGGCATGTTCGGCCTGCCGCAGCTGGGTCTGACCGGCATCGGTCTGGTCACGGCGATTGTCGCCAACTGCATGGCACTGGCGCTGGCCTGGCATATCCGCCGGCATCCGGCCTATGACGCTTATCCGTTGCGCGCCGGTCTGTCGCGGCCGAACCGGCAATACCTGAAAGAACTCTGGCGCCTGGGCCTGCCGATTGGCGGCACCTATGCGGTGGAAGTCGGGCTGTTTGCCTTTGCCGCGTTGTGCATGGGCACCATGGGCAGTACGCAAATGGGTGCGCATCAGATCGCCCTGCAGATCGTGTCGGTGGCCTTCATGGTCCCGGCCGGGATGTCCTATGCCATCACCATGCGCGTCGGCCAACACTACGGCGCCGGGCAACTGGTCGATGCACGGATGTCCGGGCGTGTCGGTATCGCTTTCGGCGCCGTGGTGATGCTCGGCTTCGCCCTGGTGTTCTGGCTGTGGCCGAACCAGTTGGTCGGCCTGTTCCTGGACCATAATGACCCGGCGTTTGCCGAGGTGATCCGTCTGGCGGTGAGCCTGCTGGCAGTAGCGGCGTGGTTCGAGCTGTTCGACGGCACGCAGACGATTGCCATGGGCTGCATTCGTGGGCTCAAGGATGCCAAAACCACATTTCTGGTCGGACTGGCTTGCTATTGGCTGATTGGCGCACCGGCGGCGTGGTGGATGGCGTTCCATTTGAACTGGGGGCCGACGGGCGTCTGGTGGGGATTGGCGCTGGGCCTGGCGTGTGCGGCGGTGAGTTTGACGCTGGCATTCGAATGGAAGATGCAGCGGATGATTCGGCGCGAGCCGCAAGCTCAAGGTTTCAACATCCCACAGGCCGAATGAGGGTTTCCTTTGTGGGAGCGAGCCTGCTCGCGAAGACCGAGTGTCAGGCCCAGATCATCCAGCTGACATAACGCCTTCGCGAGCAGGCTCGCTCCCACGGGGATTTGCGCCGGCCGCAACAATTGTGATCAACCGACGATTTCCAGGGCCGGCTGCTGGTTCGATCCAGACGTCAGATATTCCACCAGCTCATCCAACGGCAACGGCCGGCTGATCAGATAACCCTGCACCTGATCGCAGCCGAACCCGCGCAACAACTCCAGTTGCTCCGGCGTCTCGACGCCCTCGGCGACCACTTCCAGATGCAGGTTGTGCGCGAGGTTGATCATCGCGTGCACCAGTTTGCGGTTCTCTTCGCGCTGTTCCATGCCGCCGACAAAACTCTTGTCGATCTTCAGCAAGGTGATCGGCAGGCTGTTGAGGTGCACGAACGACGAAAACCCGGTGCCGAAATCGTCCAGGGAGAAGCGCACACCGAGGCGGCCGAGCGCATCCATGGTCTGTTTGACCAGATCGCTGCGCCGCATTACCGCGGTTTCGGTCAGTTCGAATTCCAGCCACTGCGCCTCGACGCCGCGCTCGGCAATCAGACGGCTGAGTGTCGGCAGCAACTGGCTGTCCTGAAACTGGCGGAACGACAGGTTGATCGCCATGTGCAGCGCCGGCAGCCCCTGCTCGCGCAAGGCCTGCATATCGCGCAAGGCGCGAGAAATCACCCAGTAACCCAATGGCACGATCAGACCGCTCTGCTCGGCCAGCGGCACAAATTCACTCGGTGGCAACAGACCGCGCTCGCCATGACGCCAGCGCACCAGCGCTTCGAGGCCGACAATCTGGCCATCCTCAAGATTCAGGCGTGGCTGGTAATGCAGTTCCAGCTCATCGCGGCGCAAGGCCCGGCGCAGCTCGCTTTCGAGGTCGGCCATGCTTCGTGCGTTGCGGTTGATGCGTTCGTTGAAGATATGAAAAGTGCAGCCCTGTGTGCTCTTGGCCTGCTGCATGGCGATGTGCGCGTGCCACATCAATGGATCGGCCCCGCCATTGGCGCGGGCATGGGCGATGCCAAGGCTGGAGCCGATCAGCAGGCTCTCGCCGTCGACCCAATAAGGTTCGGCCAACGCCTCAGTGATGCGTTCGGCCATCCACTCGGCGCGTTGCGGCGCGCGGCGGGTATCGATCAGCAGAGCGAATTCATCGCTGCCCAGCCGTGCCAGTTGATCGCCGGCCTCCAGCTGACTTTTCAGCCGCGCGACGACCTGCAGAATCAGACGATCGCCGGCCTGATGCCCGAGGGCGTCGTTGGCATGGCGAAAATTGTCGAGATCGAGATGGCCGAGGGCGAGACCGCGCCCGTCGCCTTCGGCAAGACGCGCAGTAAGCAGAGTCTGAAAGCCCTGGCGATTGGCGATGCCGGTCAGCGGATCCTGTTCGGCGAGACGCTGGAGAGTGTTTTCCAGCACGCCGCGTTCGCGCACATGGCGCAGGCAACGCTGGAGCATGCCGGCGTCGAGGGCGTCGAATACCAGCCAGTCGCTGACACCGACCGGCGCAGTGGCCGGTTCGTGCTCCAGCAGCAGAACGGTCGGCAGGCTGCAACGACCGGGCGGCGGTTGCAACGCTGGCAGGGTCAGCAGTACCGCGTGGCGGTTGTCTTCGAACAGGCGGCTGACCGAATCCCAGTTCGGCGCGCTGATCAGCACCGCCGCGCTCCCCATCGGAGCCAGACACTCACGCAACAACGCTGTCCACGCTGGCTCTTCGGCCAGTAGCAGCAAACGCAAGGGTTCGACAGGCGTAGACAAGCTGACTCCCTAGACTCTGCAATGATGTAGGCGGGGCATTATGCCGGTGTGCTGAACAATGACCAATGCGTTGTCTGATGACAACGGCCTCGAAACGTTATTTTGTGTCACGAATGAGAACATTAGCCGCAAAATCCCCGCGCATCCTGCGTGAAAGTAACAAAACCGGCAAATTTGAATCGCGTGTTGCGTCACAAGTCGGACAGAGCAGCACAAATCGCTGAGCCTGTTAAAATGCCGGCCCATTTCGTCAACGACTCCCGAATTTTCGTATGTCCCGACTCAATCCCCGGCAGCAAGAAGCCGTGAACTACGTCGGCGGCCCTCTATTGGTGCTCGCCGGTGCTGGCTCCGGCAAGACCAGCGTGATCACGCGCAAGATCGCGCACCTGATTCAGAACTGCGGCATCCGCGCCCAGTACATCGTCGCCATGACCTTTACCAACAAGGCAGCGCGCGAAATGAAAGAGCGGGTCGGCACCCTGTTGCGTGCCGGCGAAGGACGCGGCCTGACCGTCTGCACCTTCCACAACCTGGGCTTGAACATTATCCGCAAGGAGCATGCGCGGCTGGGCTACAAACCCGGTTTCTCGATCTTCGACGAGACCGACGTCAAAGCCCTGATGACCGACATCATGCAGAAGGAATACGCAGGCGACGACGGCGTCGACGAGATCAAGAACATGATCGGCGCCTGGAAAAACGACCTGATCCTGCCCGCCCAGGCCCTGGAAAACGCGCGCAATCCCAAGGAACAGACCGCCGCGATCGTCTACACCCACTACCAGCGCACGCTCAAGGCGTTCAACGCGGTGGACTTCGATGACCTGATCCTGCTGCCAGTAAAGCTCCTCGAAGAACACGCCGACATTCTCGAAAAGTGGCAGAACAAGGTCCGTTACCTGCTCGTCGACGAATACCAGGACACCAACGCCAGTCAGTATCTGTTGGTGAAGATGCTCATCGGCAAGCGCAACCAGTTCACCGTGGTGGGCGACGATGACCAGTCGATCTATGCCTGGCGTGGCGCGCGCCCGGAAAACCTGATGCTGCTCAAGGACGACTACCCGTCCTTGAAAGTGGTCATGCTCGAGCAGAACTACCGCTCCACCAGCCGCATCCTGCGCTGCGCCAACGTGCTGATCTCGAACAATCCGCACGAATTCGAAAAACAGTTGTGGAGCGAGATGGGCCACGGCGACGAGATCCGCGTGATCCGCTGCCGCAACGAGGACGCCGAAGCCGAGCGCGTGGCCATGGAAATCCTCAGCCTGCACTTGCGCACCGACCGCCCGTACAGCGATTTCGCCATTCTCTATCGCGGTAACTACCAGGCCAAGCTGATCGAATTGAAGCTGCAGCACCACCAAGTGCCGTATCGCCTGAGCGGCGGCAACAGCTTCTTCGGTCGTCAGGAAGTGAAGGACCTGATGGCCTACTTCCGCCTGATCGTCAATCCGGATGACGACAACGCCTTCCTGCGCGTGATCAACGTGCCGCGTCGCGAGATCGGCTCGACCACCCTGGAAAAGCTCGGCAACTACGCCACCGAACGCAAGATCTCGATGTACGCCGCCACCGACGAAATTGGCCTGGGCGAACATCTCGACAGCCGCTTTACTGATCGCCTGGCGCGCTTCAAGCGCTTCATGGACAAGGTCCGCGAGCAGTGCGCCGGCGAAGATCCGATTTCGGCGCTGCGCAGCATGGTCATGGACATCGACTACGAGAACTGGCTGCGCACCAACAGCTCCAGCGACAAGGCGGCGGACTACCGCATGGGCAACGTCTGGTTCCTGATCGAGGCGTTGAAAAACACCCTCGAGAAAGACGAAGACGGCGAAATGACCGTCGAAGACGCCATCGGCAAACTGGTGCTGCGTGACATGCTCGAGCGCCAGCAGGAAGAAGAGGACGGTGCCGAAGGTGTGCAGATGATGACGCTGCATGCGTCCAAAGGGCTGGAATTTCCCTACGTGTTCATCATGGGCATGGAAGAGGAAATCCTCCCGCATCGTTCCAGCATCGAAGCCGACACCATCGAAGAAGAGCGTCGCCTGGCCTACGTGGGCATCACCCGCGCCCGCCAGACCCTGGCCTTCACCTTCGCAGCCAAGCGCAAGCAGTACGGCGAAATCATCGACTGCGCGCCGAGCCGCTTCCTCGATGAACTGCCGCCGGACGATCTGGCCTGGGAAGGCAACGACGACACCCCGACTGAAGTCAAAGCCGTGCGTGGCAATAGCGCATTGGCCGATATACGCGCGATGTTAAAGCGCTAGAATCGACTACTTTTTAATCTACCTTCGGCGCCCATCGCGCCAACAGAGGAAGCTGTTGTGGAAGCACTGCACAAAAAAATCCGCGAAGAAGGCATCGTGCTTTCCGATCAGGTCCTGAAAGTCGACGCTTTCCTGAACCACCAGATCGACCCGGCCCTGATGAAGCTCATCGGTGACGAATTCGCCGCGCTGTTCAAGGATTCCGGGATCACCAAGATCGTCACCATCGAGGCCTCAGGCATCGCCCCGGCGATCATGACCGGTCTGAACCTCGGCGTGCCGGTGATCTTCGCCCGCAAGCAACAGTCGCTGACCCTGACTGAAAACCTGCTCTCGGCGACCGTCTACTCGTTCACCAAGAAGACCGAAAGCACCGTGGCCATTTCCCCGCGCCACCTGACCAGCAGCGACCGCGTGCTGATCATCGACGATTTCCTGGCCAACGGTAAGGCCTCGCAAGCGCTGATCTCGATCATCAAACAGGCCGGCGCCACCGTCGCCGGTCTGGGCATCGTCATCGAAAAGTCGTTCCAGGGCGGCCGCGCCGAACTGGACTCGCAGGGCTACCGCGTTGAGTCGCTGGCCCGGGTGCAATCGCTGAAGGATGGCGTCGTTACCTTCATCGAGTAACCAGCGGCACCGAGTTTCCCCTGTGGGAGCGAGCCTGCTCGCGAATGCATTGTGTCAGTCACCCTGTTGAGTGAATGACACACCGCTTTCGCGAGCAGGCTCGCTCCCACAGTGGGTTCTGGTGTGGGCAGTTATTGCGCGGTAGCTTTGAGGCCTGTGAGCAGCAGGCGTTGGAAAAGGTCCTCCTTCAGGCCCTCCGGATTGGTCAGCTGCATCCGCTCAAGGTGTTCCGGGAACGTTGAGGCCTCCGGCGCATCCAGCGCTGCCTTGCCCAATTCCAGAATCTCAGTCAGCTTGAACTTGCTCTTCAGCCAGTTCAGCGCCCGCAGCAGATCACGTTCGATCGCGGTGAAATCACAGCCCAGCGGATACTCCGGAAACAGGTTCGGATGTCGCGCGGCAATCGCCTGCAAGCGTTGCGGTGTGTTATCGGCAAACCGTGGATCGATACGGAAATCCTTTGGCAGCTTGCCGACTTTCTGCGCCTGTTCGATCAGTCCCGGCTGGAAGCGAGAATCGCTGATGTTGAGCAGCGCTTCGATCACCGCTGCGTCGGATTTTCCGCGCAGGTCGGCGATGCCGTACTCGGTGACGACGATGTCGCGCAGGTGCCGCGGGATCGTGCAGTGGCCGTAGTCCCAGACGATATTGGAACTGACCTCGCCGCCCGATTCGCGCCAGCTGCGCAGGATCAACATCGATCGCGCGCCCTCCAGCGCATGGCCCTGAGCAACAAAGTTGTACTGGCCGCCAACCCCGCTGAGCACGCGTCCGTCTGCCAATTGATCAGCCACGCCGGCGCCGAGCAGAGTCATGGTGAACACGGTGTTGATGAAGCGCGCATCGATGCGCTGCAAGCGCTTGAGCTCTTCCTGGCCGTACAGCTCGTTGATGTAGCTGATACGGGTCATGTTGAATTCCAGCAGCTTGCTTTGCGGCAACTCGCGCAGCCGTTCATAAAAGCTGCGCGGCCCGAGGAAGAAGCCGCCGTGGACGCAGATACCGTCAGGCTGTGCCGCTTCATCTAGGCTGCCGGCGTTGGCCTGCTCTTGGGTCGGCACATCCGGATAGACCTTGCGCCGGATGATCCCGGCATCCGCCAAAACCAGCAGCCCGTTGACGAACATCTCGCTGCAACCGTAGAGGCCTTTGGCAAATGGCGCGGTGCCGCCCTCGCGCTGAATCAATTGCGCCCATTGGCTGAGGTTGATGTCATTGAGCACCGCCTGATAGCCGGCGTTATCGGCCTGCCGCGCGAGTAGCGCAGCAGTCAACGCATCCCCCATCGAGCCGATACCAATTTGCAATGTACCGCCATCGCGCACCAGCGCACTGGCGTGCAAGCCAATGAAATGATCCTGAAAGCCCACCGGCATATTCGGCGTGGAAAACAGCGTGCTGCTGTCCTTTTCGTCGATCAGCAGATCAAACGTGTCGATATCGACTTCCGCATCGCCGGGCATGTACGGCAGATCCGTATGGACCTGGCCGACCAGCACAATGGTCTCCCCCGCTTCGCGGCGCTTGGCGATCATCGGCAGCAGGTCGAGGGTGATGTCCGGGTTGCAGCTCAGGCTCAGACGATCGGGATGCTCACTGTTGCTGGCCAGCAGTTGCGCCACAAGGTTCAGGCCCGCCGCATTGATGTCGCGGGCAGCATGGCTGTAATTGCTGCTGACGTAATCCTGCTGCGCCGGCGCGCTGTTGAGCAGACTGCCCGTCTGCATGAAGAACTGTTGGATTCGGATGTTGGCGGGCAGGCTGTCATGCTGGAGATCGGCGAGAAAATCAAACTCCGGATAATCACCAAACACGCGTTCGACGAAAGGCTCGATAAAGCGCTTCTGCAACCCATCGCCCAGATTCGGCCGACCGAGGCACAGCGCGGTATAGATCGTCAGCTGCCGCTCGGGCAGGTCCTTGATGCGCCGGTATAGCGCGTTAACGAAGTGATTCGGCTTGCCCAACCCCAGCGGCAGGCCCATGTGGATGTGCGCAGGCAAACGCGCCAGCACGTCGTCCACCGCCTGTTCGATCGAACACAACTGCACCATCTGAAGCCTCCCGCCCGTTCTATTGATAGGGGTAGACCGAGATTGCCTTGAGTTTGCTGCAAAGGACAGTGTTTGGTTTGGAGGGATCAGGGCCTAAATGAATCGGAAACCAGAAACCACAGACACAAAAAAACCGTCCGAAGACGGTTTTTTTTCAAAGCCGGCGCTGATTACAGACCGGACATCTCTTTGATCGCGCCCTTGAGCTCTTCATCGGAGCAATCGGCGCAGGTGCCTTTTGGCGGCATGGCGTTGATGCCGGTGATGGCCTTGGCGAGGATGCCGTCAAGACCACCCTGATGATCGGCCCGCTCCTTCCAGGCTGCCTTGTCACCGATCTTCGGCGCGCCGAGCAGGCCCGTGCCGTGGCAAGCGTTGCAGTGTTTGGCGATCACGTCTTTAGGTGCCTTCGCCCCGCCGCCACCGCCAGCGGTAGCAGCCACTTCCATACCCTTGCATTCCTGCCCTTGAACACACACCTGGCCGACGGGCTCGAGGCGCTTGGCGATGTCGTCATTTGTCGCAGCTTGAGCGCTGACAGCCCAGAGGGCCAGTACGGTTGCTGGTGCGGCCAGCATTTTCATAATTAGGTTCACGCGTTCACCCTCAATGGTGGCTATTCACGCCTGCGGCCACGGTTCGCAGGCGGGCGCAAGTATAGCGGGTAGGCCGCTGTACTGAAACAACCCCATGGTTAGAGGGGTCTTGTTGCCCATCGGTAAAACGGTTCTGGGGCCTTTGCCGTATTGGCTTGGCGCCTTCTGCTTAGAAATTCGCTGGCGTGGCTGCGCTGATTAGTCGCGCCGGCACGTCAAAAGGATTACGGAAACGATGCGGCTTGGTACTTTCAAAATAGTAGCTGTCGCCGGCTTCGAGGATAAAAGTTTCCAGACCCACCACCAGTTCGAGGCGGCCTTCGACCAGAATTCCGGTTTCCTCGCCCTCGTGGGTGAGCATTTCTTCGCCAGTGTCGGCGCCCGGCGGATAGATTTCGTTGAGGAAGGCGATGGCGCGGCTCGGGTGGGCGCGGCCGACCAGTTTCATGGTCACGGCGCCGTCGGAGATGTCGATCAGCTCATTGGCCTTGTAGACGATCTGGGTCGGCTGGTCCTGCAGGATCTCTTCGGAAAAGAACTCGACCATCGACATGGGAATGCCGCCGAGCACCTTTCTCAGCGAACTGATCGATGGGCTGACGCTGTTCTTTTCGATCATCGAAATGGTGCTGTTGGTGACGCCCGCGCGTTTGGCGAGTTCACGCTGGGAAAGCCCTTTGAGCTTGCGGATCGATTGCAGTCGTTCACCGACGTCCAAGGCGGGAGCCTCCTGATGTTGTAAGAATATTGAGCGTTATCATGGCGACAGCGTTCAGTATTTACAACACTTGGCCCCCGCAGCGGCGTCAACCCTCGGAATAGAGCCTTGGCACACGTTTCAGGTTGCAGAAGATCTGATACGGGATGGTATCGGCCCACTTCGCCACATCGCTGGCGAGGATGTTTTTGCCCCACAGTTCGACGTTGGAACCGAGGCCCGCTTCCGGTATGTCGGTCAGGTCGATGCAGAGCATGTCCATCGACACACGCCCCAGCAGGCGGCTGAGTTTGCCGGCCACCAGCACCGGCGTGCCGGTCGGCGCCTGACGCGGGTAACCGTCGGCGTAACCCATGGCGACCACGCCGATGCGCATCGGCTTGTCGGTGATGAATCTGGCGCCATAACCGATCGGTTCGCCGGCCGGCAATTCACGCACGCTGATGACTTTCGATTCGAGGGTCATCACCGGTTGCAGGCGTTCGGCCACGGCGTTGACTTCTTCGAAGGGGGTCGCGCCGTAGAGCATGATGCCCGGGCGTACCCAGTCGCTTTGGATTTCTGGCCAACCGAGCACGGCTGGCGAGTTGCGTAGGCTGACTTCCGCCGCCAGACCCTGACGCGCCGCTTCGAACACCGCGACCTGCTCGGCGCTGCTTTGCGCATGCAGTTCATCGGCGCGGGCGAAGTGGCTCATCAACACGATTTTCGCGACTTTGCCGCTGGCCAGCAGACGTTGATAGGCCGCCGGATAATCTTTCGGATGCAGGCCGACGCGATGCATGCCGGAATCGAGCTTGAGCCACACCGTGATCGGTTTGCTCAGCACCGCCTGCTCGATCGCTTCGAGCTGCCACAGCGAATGCACCACGCACCAGAAATCATGCTCGACGATCAACGCCAGCTCGTCAGCTTCGAAGAAGCCTTCCAGCAGCAATACCGGTGCGCGAATCCCGGCGGAACGCAGCTCCAGTGCTTCTTCAATGCAGGCCACCGCAAACCCGTCAGCCTCGGCTTCCAGCGCCTGGGCGCAAAGCACCGCGCCATGGCCGTAGGCGTCCGCCTTGATCACGGCGAGCGCCTTGGCGCCGGTGACTTCGCGGGCAATTCGGTAGTTGTGGCGCAGGGCTTGAAGGTCGATCAGGGCACGGGCAGGACGCATGGCGGCAGACTTCTGGGCGGTCATGGGAAGAAAAACCGGCGCTGACTGACGACGCGAACCGTCAACAGCACCGGGAGAGGGATCTGTAAAACGTTATGGCAGCGCGGCGACGATGGATATCTCCACCAGAATGCTTGGCTTGGCCATCTTCGCTTCGACGGTGGCACGGGCCGGTGCGGCGCCTTTTGGCAGCCACTGGTCCCACACCGCGTTCATCCCGGCGAAGTGCGCTTCAATGTCGTTCAGGTAGATCGTCGCCGACAACAGATGCTGCTTGTCCGTCCCGGCCAGATCGAGCAGGCGCTCGATATTGGCGAGCACCTCGCGGGTCTGCTGTTCAATTCCGGCGTCAAAGTCGTCGCCGACCTGCCCGGCCAGATACACGGTGCCATTGTGGCTGACGATCTGACTCATGCGCTCATTGGTGAGCTGGCGCTGGATTGACATGTTTTGCGGACTCCTGGGTCTGGTTGCCGTAACGGGAAATATCGAGGCCTTCGGCGCTGATCTGCGGCTTTTTCTTCGCCATCAGGTCGGCGAGCAAACGGCCGGAACCGCAGGCCATGGTCCAGCCGAGCGTACCGTGACCGGTGTTGAGGAACAGGTTCTTGAACGGCGTGGCGCCAACGATCGGCGTACCGTCCGGCGTGGTCGGACGCAGGCCGGTCCAGAAACTCGCTTCGGCCAGATTGCCGCCCTGAGGATAAAGGTCGTTGACGATCATCTCCAGGGTTTCGCGCCGACGCGGGTTCAGCGACAGGTCAAAACCGGCGATCTCGGCCATGCCGCCGACGCGGATGCGGTTGTCGAAGCGGGTGATCGCGACCTTGTAGGTCTCGTCGAGAATGGTCGAGGTCGGCGCCATGTCCGGATTGGTGATCGGCACGGTCAGCGAGTAGCCCTTGAGCGGATACACCGGGGCCTTGATGCCCAGCGGCTTGAGCAACTGCGGCGAGTAGCTGCCCAGCGCCAGTACGTAGCGATCCGCAGTTTCCAGCTTGCCGTCGATCCACACACCGTTGATGCGGTCACCGGCGTAATCGAGCCTCTGGATGTCCTGGCCGAAACGGAATTCCACACCGAGCTTGCGCGCCATTTCGGCGAGACGGGTGGTGAAGATCTGGCAGTCGCCGGTCTGGTCATTGGGCAGACGCAGCGCGCCAGCGAGAATGTCAGTTACGCCTGCCAGAGCCGGTTCGACGCGGGCAATGCCGGCGCGGTCGAGGACTTCAAAGGGCACGCCGGATTCTTTCAGCACGGCGATGTCTTTGGCGGCGTTATCCAGTTGCGCCTGGGTGCGGAACAACTGCGTGGTGCCGAGGCTGCGGCCTTCGTAGGCGATACCGGTTTCGGCGCGCAATTCATCGAGGCAGTCGCGGCTGTACTCGGACAGACGCACCATGCGCTCCTTGTTCACCGCGTAACGGCTGGCGGTGCAGTTGCGCAGCATTTGCGCCATCCACAGGTATTGGTCGATATCAGCGGTGGCCTTGATCGCCAATGGCGCATGGCGTTGCAGCAACCACTTGATGGCCTTGAGCGGCACGCCCGGCGCGGCCCAGGGCGAGGCGTAACCCGGCGAGACCTGGCCGGCGTTGGCGAAACTGGTCTCCATGGCCGCAGCAGGCTGCCGGTCGACCACCACCACTTCAAACCCGGCACGGGCCAGATAGTAAGCACTGGCGGTACCGATGACGCCGCTACCCAAGACCATGACGCGCATTTTCAATCCCTCATCGCGGCTTTTCGCCGAACTGTTTGTTAGAGCAATGATGGGCGCAGTGTAAAAAAGAAATGCCAGTGCTTTTCACTATATAAGCGCCTATATTTGGCGACAATTCTCGGCAAAAACCCTTTTCACGGAGGCGCATCCCCTATGCGTACCAACACTCAGACCAAACGTGAGCTGGACAAGATCGACCGCAACATCCTGCGCATCCTCCAGGCGGACGGGCGGATTTCCTTTACCGAACTCGGGGAAAAGGTCGGCCTCTCGACCACGCCGTGCACCGAGCGCGTGCGGCGTCTGGAGCGCGAGGGGATCATCATGGGCTACAACGCCCGGCTCAATCCGCAGCATTTGAAGGGTAGCCTGCTGGTGTTCGTCGAGATAAGCCTCGACTACAAATCCGGTGACACATTCGAAGAGTTCCGACGCGCGGTGCTGAAGCTGCCGCATGTGCTGGAGTGCCATTTGGTGTCAGGGGATTTCGACTATCTGGTGAAAGCGCGGATTTCCGAGATGGCCTCGTACCGCAAACTGCTCGGCGACATTCTGTTGAAGCTGCCGCATGTGCGTGAATCGAAGAGCTATATCGTCATGGAAGAGGTGAAAGAGAGCCTTTGCCTGCCGATTCCGGACTGAAATCGGCGGCGTCCCCTTCGCGAGCAGGCTCGCTCCCACATTTGAAATGCAATCTCCTGTGGGAGCGAGCCTGCTCGCGAAGAAGTCGACTCGGTCTGAACTGAACGCAACGGCTAAACCAACACCTGCCGATTCGCCGCCATGTACTCGAAAATCTGCTTCTCGACCCGTGGATGTATCAACTCCACCGGCCGCCGCTCGTTCGGGCACGGCAGGGTCTTGGTCGTACCAAACAATCGACAGATCAGCGGCCGCTCTTCATACACCGTGCAGCCATTCGGCCCCAGGTGCACACAGTTGAGTTCTTCCAGCGCGGCATCCTGCTCGGCGCGGGATTTGCGCGGCAGCCGGGCCATTTCCTCGGGCGACGTGGTCACCGGGCCGCAGCAGTCGTGGCAGCCCGGCACGCAGTCGAACGTGGGGATCTGCTGACGCAGGGTGCGGATTTTCTGACTGTTGCAGCTCATCGAAACGGTGACCAAAGTGGCGGGCTGATGATTGTGCCGCAAAAGTCCGGATCCAGACACCGCAGGCCGACCGATGTTGCCCACGTTCGGGCGCGCGGCTTATGCTCCGTCAAATTTTCTCGACACTCAGCCGTTGGATGATGCCCATGACCGCCCGCGCCCCGACCACCGCGAGCCAACCCCACGTTGCCTCTTATTACGCCGCCAGCAGCCTGCCGCAGCCTGACCATCCCGTGCTGCAAGGCGAGGTGGTGGCGGATGTCTGCGTGGTCGGCGGTGGCTTTTCCGGGTTGAACACGGCGCTGGAACTGGCCGAACGCGGTTTCAGCGTAGTGTTGCTGGAAGCGCACCGGATCGGCTGGGGCGCCAGCGGTCGCAACGGCGGGCAGTTGATTCGCGGTGTCGGTCACGGCCTTGACCAGTTCGCCAATGTCATCGGTGCCGAGGGCGTGCGCGAGATGAAACTCATGGGCCTGGAAGCGGTGGAGATTGTCCGTCGGCGCGTTGAGCGTTTCGGCATTGCCTGCGACCTGACCTGGGGCTACTGCGACCTCGCCAACAAGCCTTCCGATCTCGACGGTTTTGCCGAAGATGCCGAAGAACTCCGCAGCCTGGGTTATCGCTACGAAACCCGTCTGTTGCAGGCCAGTGAAATGCACACCGTGGTCGGTTCCAAGCGCTATGTCGGCGGTTTGATCGACATGGGTTCCGGGCATCTGCACCCGCTGAATCTGGCGCTGGGCGAAGCGGCAGCGGCGCAGCAACTGGGCGTGCAATTGTTCGAGCAATCGGCAGTGACGCGCATCGATTACGGCCCCGAAGTGAAGGTGCACACGGCGCAGGGCTCGGTGCGGGCGAAGACCCTGGTGCTGGGCTGCAATGCCTATCTCAATGACTTGAACCCGCAACTGAGCGGCAAGGTCCTGCCCGCCGGCAGCTACATCATCGCCACCGAACCGCTGAGCGCAGAGCAGGCGCACAACCTGCTGCCGCAGAACATGGCGGTCTGCGACCAGCGGGTGGCGCTCGATTACTACCGGCTCTCGGCGGATCGACGTTTGTTGTTTGGTGGCGCCTGCCATTATTCAGGGCGCGATCCGAAAGACATCGGCGCCTATATGAAACCGAAGATGCTTGAAGTGTTCCCGCAACTGGCCGGGGTGAAAATCGATTATCAGTGGGGCGGGATGATCGGCATCGGTGCCAACCGCTTGCCGCAGATTGGCCGGCTCGCCGACCAGCCGAACGTGTATTACGCCCAGGCCTATTCAGGGCATGGGGTGAATGCCACACACCTGGCCGGCAAGCTGCTGGCCGAGGCGATCAGCGGGCAGCATGGCGGCGGCTTTGATCTGTTCGCCAAGGTGCCGCACATCACCTTCCCCGGCGGTAAGCACTTGCGCTCGCCGTTGTTGGCGTTGGGGATGTTGTGGCATCGGCTGAAAGAGTTGGTCTGACGAATCAGGATCGTTCCCACGCTCCGCGCGGGAATGCATCCAGTGACGCTCTGCGTCACAGCGGACGCAGAGCGTCCGGGCCGGCGTTCCCACGCAGAGCATGGGAACGCTCTGCGGTATTCATATCCGCCAGAACGGCTTCAACCCCTCCTCCCTTGCCTGCTCCCGCGTCAACCCGACATCCTTGAGCTGCTCCGGTGTCAGGCCGAGCAACGCCTTACGCGTGTGCAGACGATGCCAGAACAGATCCCAGCGACTGAGGCCGGACGGCGCGTTACGCAGCAGATTGCGCGCGTTGTCCTTTTGCCCTGCCGCCAGTTCCTGACTGTGTAACGTCAGCCGCACATCGCTCAAGCCGTTCATTTTCGTTGCTCCTGTTTACTTGGGTAGCCAGAGATTCCATGATGCGCGGGCGAGCAAAACCATTACAGACTCAAAGAACCAGTATTAAATCCATACAGATTTGCCGATTCGCCGACTGAATGATTGATTTTTGCCGCATCTGTACTGGTTTTCACCAAGACGCACCGAGGCCACCATGACTCTGTATGTAAACCTCGCCGAATTGCTCGGCACCCGCATCGAACAAGGCTTCTATCGTCCCGGCGACCGCTTGCCGTCGGTGCGCGCCTTGAGCGTCGAACACGGAGTCAGTCTGAGCACGGTGCAGCAGGCCTATCGCGTGCTTGAAGACAGCGGTCTGGCCACGCCAAAACCCAAGTCCGGCTATTTTGTCCCCGTCGGACGCGAGTTGCCGGAGCTGCCCGCAGTAGGCCGCCCCGCGCAACGGCCGGTAGAGATTTCGCAATGGGATCAGGTGCTGGAATTGATCCGCGCCGTACCGCGCAAGGACGTCGTGCAATTGGGACGTGGCATGCCCGATGTTGGCTCACCTACCATGAAGCCGCTGCTGCGCGGGCTGGCGCGAATCAGCCGCCGGCAGGACATGCCTGGTCTGTATTACGACAACATCCACGGCAACCTCGAACTGCGCGAACAGATCGCACGGCTGATGCTCGATTCCGGCTGTCAGTTGAGCGCCAGCGATCTGGTGATCACCACTGGCTGCCACGAAGCGCTGTCCACCAGCATCCATGCGATCTGCGAGCCGGGCGACATCGTCGCGGTGGACTCGCCGAGTTTTCACGGCGCCATGCAGACCCTCAAAGGCCTGGGCATGAAAGCCCTGGAAATCCCCACCGACCCGCTCACCGGGATCAGCCTCGACGCCCTGGAGCTGGCGCTGGAGCAGTGGCCGATCAAAGCCATTCAGCTCACCCCAAACTGCAACAACCCGCTCGGCTACGTCATGCCCGAGTCGCGCAAACGCGCGTTGTTGACGCTCGCCCAGCGTTTCGACGTGGCGATCATCGAAGATGATGTGTATGGCGAGCTGGCCTATACCTACCCGCGCCCGCGTACGATCAAATCCTTCGACGAAGACGGCCGCGTGTTGCTCTGCAGCTCGTTCTCCAAGACCCTGGCGCCAGGGCTGCGCATCGGCTGGGTGGCGCCGGGCCGATATCTGGAGCGAGTGCTGCACATGAAATACATCAGCACCGGCTCCACCGCGCCACAACCGCAGATCGCCATCGCCGAATTCATCAAGGCCGGCCATTTCGAGCCGCACTTGCGGCGTATGCGCATGCAGTACCAACGCAATCGTGACGCGATGATCGACTGGGTGACGCGCTATTTCCCGGCCGGCACCCGCGCCAGTCGCCCGCAGGGCAGCTTCATGCTCTGGGTGGAGCTGCCGGAAGGTTTCGACACGCTGAAACTGAATCGTGCGCTGCACGATCAGGGCGTACAGATTGCCGTTGGCAGCATCTTTTCCGCCTCGGGCAAGTACCGCAATTGTTTGCGGATGAACTACGCTGCCAAACCAACAGCGCAAATCGAAGAAGCGGTGCGCAAGGTCGGTGCTGCGGCAATCAAATTACTCGCCGAGACCGACTGACCTTTTTTGCGCGCCCGGCGTCCAAATTGCCGACCTCAGCCGCCAACCGGAACGACCCTACGTGAGCTTCAGACAGCCCCTACTCGCTTTACTGATACTCGCCTCGTTCCTCAGCGGCTGCGCCAGCCTTGATGTGCCGCGCGAACCAAGCCAGGCCCTGCCGGCGTCGGACTCCAGCTTCGGCCGTTCGATTCAGGCTCAGGCCGCACCCTACAAAGGGCAATCGGGGTTTCGCCTGCTCTCGGACAGTGGCGAGGCCTTTACCGCACGCGCCGAGCTGATTCGCCATGCCCAGGTCAGCCTCGATTTGCAGTACTACATCGTCCACGACGGCATCAGCACGCGAATGCTGGTGGAGGAAGTGTTGAAGGCTGCCGACCGTGGCGTGCGCGTGCGCATCCTGCTCGATGACACCACCAGCGACGGCCTCGACCAGATCATCGCCACCCTTGCGGCACATCCGCAGATCCAGATTCGTTTGTTCAATCCGTTGCACCTGGGACGCAGCACCGGCGTCACGCGTGCGGCCGGGCGACTGTTCAACCTGTCCGTGCAGCACCGGCGCATGCACAACAAACTGTGGCTGGCGGACAACAGCGCGGCTATCGTCGGCGGGCGCAATCTGGGCGATGAATATTTCGATGCCGAAGCCAACCTGAATTTCACCGACATCGACATGCTCAGCATCGGCCCGGTGGCCGAGCAGCTCGGGCACAGTTTCGACCAGTACTGGAACAGCGCGCTGAGCAAGCCGATCGACGAATTCCTCTCCAGCCAACCGACCGCCGCCGACCTGCAAAACACGCGCACGCGCCTGGAAGAGTCGCTGGAAGAAACCCGCAAGCAGAACCACGCGCTGTATCAGCAGTTGATGAAGTTCACCACCGACCCGCGCATGGACATCTGGCGCAGAGAGCTGATCTGGGCCTGGAACCAGGCCTTGTGGGATGCGCCGAGCAAGGTCCTGTCCAAGGGCGAACCCGATCCGCATCTGCTGCTGACCACGCAACTGGCGCCGGAACTGACCGGCGTCAGCAAAGAGCTGATCATGATTTCCGCCTACTTCGTGCCGGGTCAGCCAGGGCTGGTCTATCTGACCGGGCGCGCCGATGCCGGGGTCTCCGTGAGCCTGCTGACCAATTCACTGGAGGCCACTGACGTGCCGGCGGTGCATGGCGGTTACGCGCCCTATCGCAAGGCGTTGCTTGAACACGGGGTGAAACTTTATGAACTGCGCCGCCAGCCTGGGGATAACTACGGCAGCGGGCCGCGAGTGTTCTACAGCAAGTCGTTTCGCGGTTCGGATTCGAGTTTGCACAGCAAGGCGATGATCTTCGACCGGCGCAAATCGTTTATCGGCTCGTTCAATTTCGACCCGCGCTCGGTGCTGTGGAACACCGAGGTCGGCGTCCTGGTCGACAGCCCGGAACTGGCCGAGCATGTGCGCGCACTGGCACTGCAAGGCATGGCGCCAACCTTGAGTTATCAGGCGAAACTCGAGGACGGCAAGGTCGTCTGGGTCACCGAGGACAACGGCCAGATGCATACCCTGACCAAAGAACCGGGGAGCTGGTGGCGGCGCTTCAACTCATGGTTCAGCACCAGCGTCGGCCTGGAGCGGATGCTGTAAAAAGCAAAGATCGCAGCCTTCGACAGCTCCTACAGTTGGAAATGCGTTTGCCCTGTAGGAGCTGCCGAAGGCTGCGATCTTTTTATCTCAAGCAGTCTGGATTTTGCCGAAGGCACCCTGGCGCAACAACAGGATAACCAACCCGAAAGCCCCAGCCGCCATCAACAGTGGCAACGCATGCCCGTTGATCCACTGACTCCCCGCCCCCGCCGCCAACGGCCCGACCAGACAACCGACACCCCACAACTGGGCAATATGCGCATTGGCGCGCACCAGCGCATCGTCACGATAACGCTCGCCAATCAGAATCAGCGACAGGGTAAACAAGCCGCCAGCACTGGCGCCGAACAGCACCCAAAGCGGCCAGATCAGCAGCGTGTCGAGCAGCATTGGAATGGCCAGACTCGACAGCATTAACACTACCGCGCACCCGGCAAACAGCGTGCGCCGCGACAGGTAATCGGCCAACGCGCCGATCGGTAATTGCAGCAGCGCATCGCCGACCACCACGGTGCTGACCATGGCCAGCGCGATTTCGGCGGTGAACCCCTGTTGCAGACAGTACACCGGCAGCAGCGTCAGGATCATCGCCTCGAACGCGGCGAACAATGACACCGCCCAGGCAATCGCCGGCAGCTCACGGGCGAAGCCCCACAGATCACCAAACGTGACGCTGTTGGCCTCGCTGCTCGGCGCGCCGCTGCGCCCCAGCAGCAGGAAAGGCGAGAGCGTCAGCAGACCGGCCCCGACCCAGAAACCGTAATCATGCTCGGTACCCAGCGCACCCAGCAGCAACGGACCGGACAGCTGGCTCAGCGCATAGCTGCTGCCATACAGCGCCACCAGACGCCCGCGCCACTGCTCGACCACCAGCTGATTGATCCAGCTCTCGCCAAGAATGAACACGATGGTCAGGATCACACCGATCAACAACCGCAGCAGCAACCAGATCGGATAACTCGGCAGCAGCGCCAGCAGGCCGATCGACAATGCCCCGGCCCACAGGCACAGGCGCATCAGGTTCGCCGTGCCGAAATACGCAGCGAGATGGCTGGAGACCTTCGCCCCGAGCAGCACGCCGATTGCCGGCATGGCTGCCATCACACCGATGGCGAACGAGCCGTAGCCCCAGCCCTCCAGACGCAACGACACCAGCGGCATGCTGACCCCCAGGGCCAGACCGACACTCAAGACAGACGCCAACACGGCGAAATACGTCGCCCACCGCATGTTCCACGCTCCTGTGGATATTTTTATATGCACCACAAAATCACTGTGGGAGCGAGCCCCTGTGGCGAGGGGATTTATCCCCGTTGGGTCGCGCAGCGGCCCCAAAACCTGCAACCACGATGTACCAGGTACACCGCGTGCAATGGTTTAGCGACTGCTTCGCAGCCAAACGGGGATAAATCCCCTCACCACAGAGGCACGCTCCCACAGGGGATCTCTGTCTGGTTCGGGAGCCTGACTGAATCAGGCTCCTCTTAGCGGTTTACAGCTTGATCCACGTCGCCTTCAGCTCGGTGTACTTGTCGAAGGCGTGCAGCGATTTGTCGCGACCGTTGCCCGACTGCTTGAAGCCACCGAACGGCGCGGTCATGTCGCCACCATCGTACTGGTTGACCCACACGCTACCGGCGCGCAGGGCCTTGGCAGTCAGATGCGCCTTGGAGATGTCCTGGGTCCACACCGCTGCGGCCAGACCGTATGGCGTGTCGTTGGCAATCTGGATGGCTTCTTCGGCGCTGTCGAAAGCGATCACCGACAACACTGGGCCGAAAATCTCTTCCTGAGCAATCTTCATCGCATTGCTCACACCATCGAAAATGGTTGGCTCGACGTAAGTGCCACCGGTCTCCTGGAGGATGCGCTTGCCGCCGGCGACCAGTTTGGCGCCATCGCTATGGCCGGATTCGATGTACGACAGCACGGTGTTCATCTGCTGGGTATCGACCAGCGCACCGACGTTGGTCGCCGGGTCCAGCGGATTGCCGGGCCTCCAGGTTTTCAGCGCCTCGATCACCATCGGCAGGAATTTGTCCTTGATCGAGCGCTCGACCAGCAGACGCGAACCGGCGGTGCAGACTTCGCCCTGGTTGAAGGCGATGGCGCTGGCGGCGGATTCAGCGGCGGCCTGCAGATCCGGCGCATCGGCGAAGACGATGTTCGGGCTCTTGCCGCCGGCTTCCAGCCAGACGCGCTTCATGTTCGATTCGCCGGCGTAGACCATCAGTTGCTTGGCGATCTTGGTCGAGCCGGTGAAGACCAGCGTGTCGACATCATTATGCAGACCCAGCGCCTTGCCGACGGTGTGGCCATAGCCCGGCAGCACATTGAGCACGCCTTTCGGAATACCGGCTTCAATGGCCAGCGCAGCGATACGGATGGCGGTCAGCGGCGACTTTTCCGACGGCTTGAGGATCACCGAGTTACCGGTCGACAGCGCCGGGCCGAGTTTCCAGCAAGCCATCATCAGCGGGAAGTTCCACGGCACGATAGCGCCGACCACGCCCACCGGCTCGCGAGTCACCAAGCCCAGTTGATCATGTGGGGTCGCGGCGACTTCGTCGTAGATCTTGTCGATCGCTTCACCGCTCCAGCTCAGCGCCTGCGCCGCACCCGGCACGTCGATGTACAGCGAATCGCTGATCGGCTTGCCCATGTCGAGGGTTTCCAGCAGCGCGAGTTCTTCGGCGTGCTGTTTCAGCAGGCTGGCGAAGCGGATCATGGTGGCTTTGCGTTTGGTCGGCGCCAGGCGCGACCAGACGCCGGAGTTGAAGGTGGCGCGGGCGTTTTCTACAGCACGGTCAGCATCGGCGGCGTCGCAGCTGGCGATCTTGCCGAGCAAGCGGCCATCGACCGGGCTGATGCATTCGAAGGTTTCGCCGGAAACGGCGTCGGTGTATTCGCCATTCAGGAAGGCGCGGCCTTCGATTTTCAGATCGCGGGCGCGTTGTTCCCAGTCGGCACGAGTCAGGGTGGTCATTCGGGTGTCCTCCTCTTATTGAATACGAGCACCGCAAGCGCTGCGGCGCTGTTCAAGAATTCTGCCCGGCCAGCCTGCACTTTCGGCCCGAGGCACCCGCCACCCTAAACCAGCGACCGGGTTTGTTTCAATATATTTGACATAAGCTGGCCATACGGCCTTGCGGTGTTCATTTTAATAAACATAGACTTTGGCCCATTCCAGCCAACGCGCCGTCATTAACGGAGAAAACAACAATGAACATCCAGAACGTCGTCGACATCAGCCTCGCCAGCAGCGCAGCCGAGCGTTATCGCCCGGACCCGGCGAAAGTGCTCAAAGGCGACCCTGAGCAAGCGGTGTTTCATCAATACGACAGCCCTTGTGGGCAAATGGGCGTTGGTGTGTGGGAAGGCGCGGTGGGCCAGTGGACGGTGAATTACACCGAGAATGAGTACTGCGAGATTCTGCAGGGGGTTTCGGTATTGCGTGACAGCGATGGCAATGCCAAGACCTTGCGCGTTGGCGATCGCTTCGTGATCCCGGCGGGTTTTCGCGGCACCTGGGAAGTGCTGGAGGCTTGCCGCAAGGTTTATGTGATCTTTGAACAGAAGGCTTGAGATGTTTGCTGGCTGATCGGCCCTCATCGCTGGCAAGCCAGCTCCCACAGGTTTTGTGCATGACACAGGTTCTGTGAAGACCGGCAATCAATGTGGGAGCTGGCTTGCCAGCGATAAGGCCCAACCGGTCACCGCAGAATCCAAGGCAAAAAAAAGGCCCGTATCTCACGATACGGGCCTTTTTCGCAGTCAGGAAAAATCAATTACTTGATTTTGCCTTCCTTGTACATCACGTGCTTGCGAACAACCGGATCATATTTCTTGATCTCGATTTTGTCCGGGGTAGTACGCTTGTTCTTGTCGGTAGTGTAGAAGTGACCAGTACCGGCGCTCGAGATCAAACGAATCAATTCACGCATGATTAGCTCCCTTAAATCTTGCCATCGCGGCGAAGTTCGGCGAGCACGACAGTGATGCCACGCTTGTCGATGATACGCATGCCTTTGGCAGATACGCGCAGACGCACAAAACGTTTCTCTTCTTCAACCCAGAAGCGGTGATGCTGCAGGTTCGGCAGGAAACGACGACGGGTTTTGTTGTTTGCGTGGGAAATGTTATTCCCAGTCACCGGACCCTTACCGGTAACTTGACATACTCTCGACATGCCTCAGCCCTCTAAAACCACATGCCCAACCCGGCATGGGTTGGCCGCTTAATCTCTCAGTCATTTGGCGCCAGGCGCCGCGTTTCTTTAGAGGTCTTACCGGCTACACCTACAGTGAAGGAACCGGGCCCCTAGAAAAGAGCGCTGCTTTATACCAGAAAGACCGGGGTGCAACAACAATCGGTGTGCAATCAATCGGCAAAAGGGCGATTTTTTCCGCCGCAGACGCCTTGGACAAAGGCTGCGGCCAGTTTTGACCACTCGTCGCAGAAATCCCGTCCTACAGGCGATTCAGACTTTTCATCGGGCGGCCCACGCTCGAAACCGCGCAAGAGTGCGCCTGAAAATGCAAAAAGGGGATAGTCATTTGCAATTCAGAGCTCTAGGGTAGGACTTTTCCAGACTGCACTTGCAGATGGGCCTTCGATCTGTAAAGGAAACCGACCATGCGCCTCGCTGCCCTACCCCTGTTGCTCGCCCCGCTCCTGCTGACCCCCCTCGCCCAGGCCGCCGCGTTGAGCGTGTGCACCGAGGCCAGCCCTGAAGGGTTCGACGTGGTGCAGTACAACTCACTGACCACCACCAATGCTTCGGCTGACGTATTGATGAACCGCCTGGTGGATTTCGACACCGCCAGCGGCAAGGTCATTCCGAGCCTTGCCGACAGCTGGGAAGTCAGCACCGACGGCCTCACCTATGTGTTCAAACTGCACCCGCAGGTGAAATTTCACACAACCGATTACTTCAAGCCGAGCCGCGAGCTGAGTGCCGAAGACGTAAAATTCAGCTTCGACCGCATGCTCGACCCGGCCAACCCGTGGCACAAAGTCGCGCAGAGCGGCTTCCCCCATGCGCAGTCGATGCAACTGCCAAGCCTGATCAAGAAGATCGACGCCCTCGACCCGCTGACCGTGCGTTTCACGCTTGATCATCCGGATTCGACCTTCCTCGCGACCCTGAGCATGGGTTTCGCCTCGATCTATTCCGCCGAATACGCTGACAAACTGATGAAGGCCGGCGCCACCGACAAACTCAACAGCCAGCCGATCGGCACCGGCCCGTTCGTGTTCAATCGCTTCCAAAAAGATGCAGCGATTCGCTACAAGGCCAATCCGGACTATTTCCGTGGCAAGCCTGCCGTCGACCCGTTGATCTTCGCCATCACGCCGGACGCCAACGTGCGCCTGCAAAAGCTGCGGCGCAATGAATGCCAGATCGCCCTGTCGCCGAAACCATTGGATGTACAGGCCGCGCTGAAGGAACCGACGCTGAAAGTCGAAAAGACTGACGCGTTCATGACCGCTTTCGTGGGCATTAACAGCCAGCATCCGCCGCTGGACAAGCCGGAAGTGCGCCAGGCGATCAACCTCGCTTTCGACAAGGCCAACTACATCAAAGCCGTGTTCGAAGACACCGCCGAGGCAGCCAATGGGCCATACCCACCGAACACTTGGAGCTATGCCAAGAACCTGCCGGGCTATCCGCACGACGTGGCCAAGGCCAAGGCGCTGCTGGCCAAGGCCGGCTTGAAGGACGGCTTCCAGACCACGATCTGGACGCGGCCATCGGGCAGCCTGCTCAACCCGAACCCAAGCCTCGGCGCGCAGATGCTGCAGTCGGATCTGGCCGAGATCGGCATCCAGGCAGAAATTCGTGTGATCGAATGGGGCGAGCTGATTCGTCGCGCCAAGGCCGGCGAACATGATCTGCTGTTCATGGGCTGGGCCGGTGACAACGGCGACCCGGACAACTTCCTCACTCCGCAGTTTTCCTGCGCAGCAGTGAAGTCCGGGACCAACTTCGCGCGGTACTGCAACGCCGATCTGGACAAGCTGATCAGCGCCGGCAAGACCACCAGCGAGCAAGGCGTGCGCACCAAGCTGTATGAGCAGGCACAAGCGCAGATCCAGCAGCAGGCATTGTGGCTGCCACTGGCGCACCCGACGGCCTACGCTTTGACGCGCAAGGATGTTCAGGGTTATTCCGTCAGCCCGTTTGGCCGGCAGGATTATTCCAAGATCAGCCTCAAATAACCTGCCTGACACACCGGTGGATGGAAACAATCTGTGGGAGCGAGCCCGCTCGCGAAAGCGGTCTTTCAGCAAACAATGATGCTGACTGATAAAACGCCTTCGCGAGCAGGCTCGCTCCCACAAGGTCCAGAATCGGCGCCGAGAACTACATCCAACCACACTCCGCCATCGACAGCGGCTCGCCGTCGCCGACGATGAAGTGATCGAGCACTCGCACGTCAATCAGTTCCAGGGTTTTCTGCAGGCGCTTGGTCAGCAGCCGATCTGCCTGACTCGGATCGGTGTTGCCGGACGGATGGTTGTGACACAGGATCACCGCCGCCGCGTTATTGGCCAGCGCCCGCTTCACCACCTCCCGTGGGTGCACGCTGGTGTTGTCGATCGAGCCGCGAAACAGCGCCTCGAAATTAAGCACCTGATGCTTTGAATCGAGAAACAGGCAGCCGAACACCTCGTGCGGCTCATGCCGCAGCATCGCCTTGAGGTAATCGCGGACGACCTGAGGGTTCTCCAGTGCCGGTTTCTGTCGTGAGCGCTCGGCCAGATGGCGCTTGCTCATTTCCTGCGCGGCTTGCAGCTGCGCGAACTTGGCGGGGCCGAGGCCCAGTTGTTTGCTGAATGCGTCCTGATCGGCCTCGAGCAGCAAACGCAGGCCACCGAATTGCGTCAGCAGATGTCTGGCGAGGTCCACAGCGCTTTTTCCGGGCAATCCGGTGCGCAGAAAAATCGCCAACAACTCAGCGTCCGAAAGACTCCCTGCGCCGTGTTCCAACAGCCTTTCCCGAGGCCGTTCCGCCGCCGGCCAATCGCGAATACTCATAGCACCTCCTTGTCTGTGGGCGCCGCTGTTCCGTAGCGGTCGCTGTGATATCGTAGCCCATCTTTTTGGCGGTCGATTCAACCCTGGGGAGGGGTATCGCGCCGCCGTCATCAACGAAATGAAAGGCAGACCTATGCAGCGGCTGTATCGGAAACGCATCGTTCTGGGCGTCGGCGGCGGCATTGCGGCCTACAAGAGCGCCGATCTGGTTCGCCGCCTGATCGACCAGGGTGCCGAAGTGCGCGTGGTCATGACCCATGGCGGCGCCGAATTCATTACCCCGCTGACCATGCAGGCCCTGTCGGGCCACCCGGTTCACCTCGACTTGCTCGACCCTGCCGCCGAAGCCGCCATGGGTCATATCGAGCTGGCGAAATGGGCCGATCTGGTGCTGATCGCCCCGGCCACCGCCGACCTGATCGCCCGTCTGGCCCAAGGCATTGCCAACGATCTGCTGACCACGCTGGTGCTGGCCACTGATGCCGTGGTTGCCGTCGCACCAGCGATGAACCAGGCGATGTGGCGCGACCCGGCGACCCAGGCCAACCTGCAACTGTTGGAGAGCCGTGGCCTGAAGACTTTCGGCCCGGCCTCGGGCAGCCAGGCCTGCGGCGACGTCGGCATGGGCCGCATGATGGAAGCCACCGATCTGGCACTGCTCGCCGCCGATTGCTTCCAGCGCCAGGCCCTGACCGGCAAGCATGTGGTGATCACCGCCGGCCCGACTCAGGAAAACATCGACCCGGTGCGTTACATCACCAACCACAGCTCCGGCAAAATGGGTTTTGCCCTCGCCGAAGCAGCCGTGGAAGCCGGCGCCCGTGTGACGTTGATCAGCGGCCCGGTGCACCTGCCGACGCCGGATCGCGTGACGCGGATCGATGTGGTCAGCGCCCGCGACATGCTCGCCGCCTGCGAATCGGCCATGCCTTGCGATGTGTTCATCTCGTCGGCAGCGGTGGCGGACTACCGCCCGGAAGTAGTAGCTCCGCATAAACTCAAGAAAGATCCTACGAGCGGCGACGGCTTCGTCCTGCAAATGGTGCGTAACCCGGACATCCTGGCCACCATCGCGACCCGTCCCGACCGTCCGTTCAGTGTCGGCTTCGCCGCCGAAACCGAACACCTGCTCGACTACGCTGCACGCAAGCTGAAGGACAAGAATCTCGATCTGATCGTCGCCAACGACGTCGCCAACCCGAGCATCGGTTTCAACAGCGAAGAAAACGCCTGCAGCGTCATCGACCGTGAGCTGCAAGCCACGGTTTTCGCCCAGACCAGCAAGAGCAAGATCGCTCGCCAACTGGTCACTTTTATCGCCGAACGTCTGAACCAGGTTTAATTTACATGCACGCTTTGCAAGCCAAGATCCTCGATCCACGCATCGGCACCGAATTCCCGCTGCCGCAATACGCCACGCCGGGCTCCGCCGGCCTCGACCTGCGCGCCATGCTGGAACAGGACATCGTGATCAAACCGGGTGAAACCGTGCTGATTCCCACCGGCCTGTCGGTGTACATCGGCGACCCGAATCTCGCCGCGCTGATCCTGCCGCGCTCGGGCATGGGCCACAAACATGGCATCGTGCTGGGCAATCTGGTCGGCCTGATCGACTCCGATTACCAGGGCCCGCTGATGGTCTCCTGCTGGAACCGCGGCCAGAGCGACTTCACCATGACCGTCGGCGAACGCCTGGCGCAATTGGTGCTGGTACCGGTGGTGCAGGCGCATTTCGAAATGGTTGAAGAGTTTGTCGAGACCGAGCGCGGTACCGGCGGCTTTGGCCACACTGGCACCAAATAACCGGATAGAAATTATGGGGTGAGGGGATTTATCCCCGTTGGGCTGCGAAGCGGCCCCAAGATTTTGGGTCTGCTGCGCAGCCCATCGGGGATAAATCCCCTCGCCACAAAAAATGCGCTATATCGGCAGCAGGTTTTAACACCGTAAATCAAGGTTTTGCCGGCCGAAAGCCACGCCAGGCGAGGCGTCATGGCCCTTTCATAGCACGAACTCTCTGTGGAAAACGCCGTCATACCCTTCAGTTTGAGCCTGCCGTCGAATCATTCGCCGGTCTGTCCCGCCCTTTTCGAGATGGAGCATGTCCACAAATGAGCACCCCCGCCAAGATCGCCCCGACGCTGCCTGACAGCATTTTCCGCGCCTACGACATTCGTGGCACCGTGCCGGAATTCCTCAACGGTGAAACCGCCTACTGGATCGGTCGCGCCATCGGCTCGCAGAGCCTGGCCCAGGGCGAGCCGAACGTGTCGGTCGGTCGTGACGGTCGCCTGTCCGGCCCGGAGCTGGTCGCGGAACTCATTCGCGGCATCGCCGAGAGCGGTTGCCACGTCAGCGATGTCGGCCTGGTGCCAACGCCGGCACTGTACTACGCCGCCAACGTGCTGGCCGGCAAGTCCGGGGTGATGCTCACCGGTAGCCACAATCCGTCGAACTACAACGGCTTCAAAATCGTCATCGCCGGCGACACCCTCGCCAACGAACAGATTCAGGTGCTCCACGAGCGCATCAAGAACAACGACCTGAGCAGCGGCCAGGGCAGCGTCACCCAGGTCGAAATCCTCGACCGCTACAACACCGAAATCGTCCAGGACATCAAACTGGCCCGCCGCCTGAAAGTCGTGGTCGACTGCGGCAACGGCGCGGCCGGCGTGATCGCCCCGCAACTGATCGAAGCGCTGAACTGCGAAGTCATCCCGCTGTTCTGCGAAGTCGACGGCAACTTCCCGAACCATCACCCGGATCCGGGCAAACCGGAAAACCTCGTAGACCTGATTGCCAAAGTCAAAGAGACCAACGCCGATATCGGCCTGGCCTTCGACGGTGACGGCGACCGCGTTGGCGTGGTGACCAATACCGGCAGCATCGTCTACCCGGATCGCCTACTGATGCTGTTCGCTCGCGACGTAGTGGCGCGCAACCCGGACGCGGAAATCATCTTCGACGTCAAATGCACCCGTCGCCTGGTGCCATTGATCAAGGAATACGGTGGTCGGCCGCTAATGTGGAAGACCGGTCACTCGTTGATCAAAAAGAAAATGAAACAATCCGGCGCGCTGTTGGCCGGCGAAATGAGCGGGCACATCTTCTTCAAGGAGCGCTGGTTCGGTTTCGACGACGGCATTTACAGCGCCGCACGTCTGCTGGAGATCCTCAGCAAGGAAAAATCCACTGCTGAAGAGCTGTTTGCGACCTTTCCGAACGATATTTCCACGCCGGAAATCAATATCCATGTGACCGAAGAGAGCAAATTCAGCATCATTGATGCACTGCACGATGCTCAGTGGGGCGAAGGCGCCGACCTGACCACCATCGACGGCGTGCGTGTCGATTACGCCAAAGGCTGGGGCCTGGTGCGCGCGTCCAACACCACACCGGTGCTGGTGCTGCGCTTCGAGGCCGATGACGAGGCTGAATTGCAGCGCATCAAGGATGTGTTCCACGCCCAACTGAAACGCGTTGCACCTGATCTCCAACTACCGTTCTGATCCACCCGGAGCCCTGAATGACCCTCGAACGCGAAGCCGCCGCCAACACTGCCAAGGTCCTGTCCGAAGCGCTGCCTTACATCCGACGCTATGTCGGCAAGACCCTGGTGATCAAATACGGCGGCAACGCGATGGAAAGCGAGGAGCTGAAAACCGGCTTCGCCCGCGACATCGTGCTGATGAAAGCCGTGGGCATCAACCCGGTGGTCGTGCACGGTGGCGGCCCGCAGATCGGTGATCTGCTCAAGCGCCTGTCGATCGAAAGCCACTTCGTCGACGGCATGCGCGTTACCGACGCGGCGACCATGGACGTGGTGGAAATGGTCCTTGGCGGTCAGGTCAACAAGAGCATCGTCAACCTGATCAACCGCCATGGCGGCAGCGCCATCGGCCTGACCGGTAAGGATGCCGGGCTGATCCGGGCGAAGAAGCTCACCGTCTCCCGTCAGACCCCGGAGATGACCCAGCCGGAAATCATCGACATCGGCCATGTCGGCGAAGTCGTCGGCATCAATACCGAGCTGTTGAATCTGCTGGTCAAAGGCAACTTCATCCCGGTCATCGCGCCGATTGGCGTCGGTGAGAACGGCGAGTCGTACAACATCAACGCCGACCTGGTGGCGGGCAAGGTTGCCGAAGCACTGAAAGCTGAAAAGCTGATGCTGCTGACCAACATTGCCGGCCTGATGGACAAGTCGGGCACCGTGCTGACCGGCCTGAGCACGCAGCAGGTCGACGACCTGATCGCCGATGGCACGATCTACGGCGGCATGCTGCCGAAGATCCGCTGCGCACTGGAAGCGGTTCAGGGTGGCGTAGGTAGTTCGTTGATCATCGACGGTCGTGTGCCGAACGCGATTCTGCTGGAAATCTTCACTGATACTGGCGTGGGTACGCTGATCAGCAATCGCAAGCGTCCTTGATCGCTGATACACCGGAGATCGCAATCTGCGGCAGCGCCTGCAAATTTCGTTGATGCGAAATTTCTGTAGGAGCTGACGAAGGCTGCGATCTTTTTTGTGCGCGCAGGAAACGCCTGACTCGACACAGCGAAACGTCCGACATCCCTTCAGAACAAATCTCCATAGGATCTTCCCCTCATCCAACGGAGATCTTCCCATGCAAAAAAACAGCGTTCCTTACGGCAGTGACATTTCGGCTGGCACTTACGCCTGCGTGGACTGCGGCCGAGAGTATTCAGCCCCTTCGCAGACTTCGATGCCGCCCTGCCCTGACTTCACCGAAGCCTCTCACCCACTCAAGGGCTGGAAAGTGCTCACCGGCCAAGGAGATGCACCCCAGGATCCCTACCCAGCCGCCAGCGACAAATAACCGGAGCGGCGACTCATGCAG
This sequence comes from Pseudomonas sp. 1L-E-NC-VB-C3, assembly GCF_057291535.1. Lineage (NCBI taxonomy): Bacteria > Pseudomonadati > Pseudomonadota > Gammaproteobacteria > Pseudomonadales > Pseudomonadaceae > Pseudomonas > Pseudomonas sp. 1L-E-NC-VB-C3. The sequence goes on from NZ_JBXAWD010000001.1 coordinate 460,463, forward strand.
ATCTCGTTCACGATCGACGCCGATGCTTTCGAGCAGGAACAAAAGGAACCGGTAAAAAAGACCTTGCGCATCGGCGACGCTGAAATCGCCCATGCCCTGGAGCGCATCGCCAAAGCCAGCCTGACCGAATACCTGAAAATGCTGGTTGAGGGCGGCATGCCCAGCCGGGCGGACGAAGCCAAACAGGATCGCCTGCTGTATCTGATTCAGAGTTACTTTGGGCAAACCCTGCCGACCGAATCGCAGATCTCGACGATCTTTCAACTGACACAGAGCCAAAGCAAAACCCTGCTGAAAAACACCGTTTCGCGTTTTCGCAACCAGCTCGACGACATCCTGCAGCACAGCATGCGCGCCGTAATCCAGTCCGCCGAGCATGCGCAAAACGTGTTTCTGGTGGTGATCAGCTCGGACGTGATCCGCGATGAATTGAACATGCTCATCACCCAGAACGAGCCGACCTTCAAACCCATCACCAAACGCAAGGGCAGCGCCGGGCAATTCGAGATCAGCGAAGATTCCCACGCATTGCTCTGTGCAACGCTGGGTCTGAATGCCGTTCAGTGACATCGTCGCGGTCAGTGGCTTGCTGCTGACCCTGACCACGTTCATGTTCAATCTGGCATGGCCGGCGCTTAATGCAGCGTTGGCTGAGGATGAATTTCAAAAAGGTTCGCAGGGCCGAAAGCGCAGTCGAGACAAGGTGATGGCTGCTTTCTGCTGGCAAGCAGTGCCACTGACGTGCGCGTTTGTGGCGCTGTTTTACGTCAACTTGCCGGCTGCGGTTAGCATCATCGACAGCAGCACGCTGGATTTGTGGGATTTCGATGTGGATCGCACGTTGTACGTGATGGTGGTTGTAGCGCTGCTGGTGTTTGCGCTGGTCAATGCGGGACTGGCGCTGAGACTGCTGATCAAATGGCAAAAACTGCGTAGACCACTGTAGGAGCTGCCGAAGGCTCGGGCCGCGATCGGACGATCTTTTGATCTTGATCCTGAAAAACAAGATCAAAAGATCGCAGCCTTCGGCAGCTCCTACAGGTGCGTATCACACGCCAAATTGGGCGCGGTACGCTTCCACGGCTGGGAGGTGTTGCTTGAGCTGCGGATCGTCGGCGAGGAACTCCAACACCTGATTCAGCGAGACGATGCTGATCACCGGAATGCCGAAGTCGCGCTCGACTTCCTGGATGGCCGACAATTCGCCGTTGCCACGCTCCTGGCGGTTCAGCGCGATCAGCACACCGGCGGCTTTGGCGCCGTCTTGAGAAGCGATGATCTGCATCACTTCACGAATGGCGGTGCCGGCGGTGATCACGTCGTCGATGATCAAGACTTCGCCAGTCAGCGGCGCGCCAACCAGGCTGCCGCCCTCGCCGTGGGCCTTGGCTTCCTTACGGTTGAAGCACCACGGCAGATCACGATCGTGATGCTCGGCCAGCGCAACGGCGGTCGTGGCCGCCAGCGGAATACCTTTATAAGCCGGGCCAAACAGAACGTCGAAGGGGATGCCGCTCTCGGTGATGGCCGCAGCGTAGAAACGTCCCAGCTGGGCAAGGGCCGAACCCGAATTGAACAGGCCGGCATTGAAGAAGTAGGGACTGGTGCGCCCGGACTTCAGGGTGAACTCACCGAAGCGCAAAACGCCGCGATCGATGGCAAAACGAATGAAATCGCGCTGATACGCTTGCATGAAAAAAACCCCAAATACCACGGATTTAGCTAATTAGCTTGACGCCGTGTATCATACACGCACGCGATTTTTGGGGCCATTTATGCGGATCATCAGTGTGAACGTCAATGGTATTCAGGCGGCAGTCGAGCGCGGTTTGCTCAGTTGGCTGCAAGCCCAGAATGCCGACGTCATCTGCCTGCAGGACACCCGTGCCTCCGCCTTTGAACTGGATGACCCAGCCTTCCAACTGGATGGCTACTTCCTTTATGCCTGCGATGCTGAAGTCCCTGCCCAAGGCGGCGTGGCTTTGTATTCGCGGTTGCAACCGAAGGCTGTCATCAGCGGTCTCGGTTTCGAGACGGCCGACCGCTACGGGCGCTACCTGCAAGCAGATTTCGACAAAGTCAGTATTGCCACCTTGCTGTTTCCTTCGGGGATGAACGGCGATGAGGACTTGAACCAGAAGTTCAAGCTCATGGACGATTTCGGCAAGTACCTGGACAAACAGCGACGCAAACGTCGCGAGTACATTTATTGTGGCTCGCTGTACGTTGCGCAGCAGAAACTCGACATCAAGAACTGGCGCGACAGCCAGCAATCTCCAGGCTTCCTGGCGCCGGAACGCGCCTGGATGGACGAGATTGTCGGCAACATGGGCTATGTCGATGCGCTGCGCGAAGTCAGCCGCGAAGGCGATCAGTACAGCTGGTGGCCGGATAACGAACAGGCCGAGATGCTCAATCTGGGCTGGCGTTTCGATTATCAGATCCTGACCCCGGGCCTGCGTCGCTCGGTGCGCAGTGCACGCCTGCCGCGTCAGCCACGGTTTTCGCAGCACGCGCCGCTGATCGTCGACTACGACTGGACGCTGACCATCTAAGCGTCGTATCGCAGCCAAAGAAAATGCCCGCATCGTGAGATGCGGGCATTTTTTATGCGCCGTGCTTCCTAAACCGCAGCGAAGAATGGCAAGGCCAGGTACAGCTTGATCACGATGACGTTAACGATATCGATGAAGAACGCTCCTACCATCGGCACCACCAGAAACGCGATTTGCGAAGGGCCATAGCGCTGCGTCACCGCTTGCATGTTGGCAATGGCCGTAGGCGTGGCACCCAGACCGAAGCCGCAATGTCCCGCGGCCAGCACTGCGGCATCGTAGTTGGCGCCCATCACCCGGAACGTTACGAAAATCGCGAACAGCGCCATGACCAGCGCCTGCACGGCCAGAATGATGAAGATCGGCAATGCCAACGCCGCCAGATCCCAAAGCTTCAGCGACATCAGCGCGATCGCCAGAAACAGCGAGAGGCTGACATTGCCGAGCACGGAAACTTCACGTTCGAACACCTGATACAAGCCAAGTGCTGACAGACTGTTGCGCAACACCACACCTACAAACAGCACGCAAACAAACGTCGGCAGTTCGAACGCAGTGCCATGCAGAACGCCATTCAGAAGGTTGCCCGCGAGCAGGCTGACGGCAATCAGCGCCAGCGTTTCGACGAACGAAAACGGCGTGATCGAGCGTTCCTTGTTTGGCTGCTCAAAACCTCTTGGCAGTCGCGGCGCTTGTTGCGGATTGCAACCCGGCACTTGCACGCGCTTGATCAGCAACCGGGCAACGGGCCCACCGATCAGACCACCCAGCACCAGACCGAACGTCGCTGAGGCCAGCGCCAGCTCTGAAGCCGACGCCAGGCCATATTTCTCGCTGAACACCGCGCCCCATGCCGCGCCAGTGCCGTGGCCGCCGGCCAGCGTGATCGAGCCCGTCAGCAAGCCCATCAAAGGGTCGAGCCCGAGCAGGGTTGCCAAGCCGATACCCATGGCATTTTGCACCACCAGCAAGCCAATGACCGCCAGCAGGAAGATACCGACTATGCGGCCGCCCTTCTTCAGACTGGCAAGGTCAGCACTCAAGCCAATGGTGGCAAAGAAAGCCAACATCAGGGGGGTTTGCAATGATGTATCGAAGCGCACTTCAATGTCGAAAGTGCGCAATATCAACAGGAGCACGGCAACCACCAGGCCACCCGCTACCGGTTCAGGAATATTGTAACTTCGCAGAAAGCCGACACGCGTAACAAGTCCGCGTCCGAGCAGCAGTACTAAAGAAGCGGCCACGAGCGTGCCGTAGAAATCGAGCTCAATCATGTGGATTATTCTTGGCTAAGTATTCACGAGGCGAGCGTTTACCTGGGCTCGACGGGTGAACCGGCTGATTTTCTCAACACTGATTACTGGGGAATTCAAGTGCCATCGATGGCTTGAACATATCGGAATGTTTCAACCGAAACATTACATCGGGCAACTTTAACAACCAGCTCGCGCCAATAACAAGAACGGGAATAAGCACTGGACCGATCAGTTGTGACCAAAGATGTAATAGAGGAACATCAGCAAATAAATGCCAAACCGCACATCGTTAACAGACTAGTCCTACAACAAAAACCAATTATTAAGTTGCACAAATAAAAATACCCCGATAAGTCGGGGTATTTTCATATTGCGACACAACAGACTTTCACTTGATCAATCGCCAGGTGAACGGATATCTGTATGGGAAACCTTCGTTGGCTTTGACCCCTGCAATGATCGTCAGGACCAGTGCGGCGATCGCCAACAAACCAAACAGGAAGAAACCAATGATCAGCAGCATGAGCAGGAAGCAGATCATTGAGGCTATCGCCACCGTGATCTGAAAATTCAGCGCCTCTTTGCCCTGTGCATCGATAAAAGGGTCTTTCTCGCGCTTCATCTGCCATAGGATCAACGGCCCGATCAGATTGCCGAACGGAATCCAGATCCCCAGCAAGGCGGACAGGTGACAGAACATTGCCCACTGGCGAACCTCCTGGCTCGGTTTGGGCAGCAACTCTTGCTCGTCACTCATCATGTCCTCCTTGTGGTCGAAAACCTCAGTCGGCCAGTGCAGCCTTCTGCAGTTCGAAGATCTCGGTCATGCCTTTCTTCGCCAGTTCCAGCATGGCGTTCAAGTCTTCAGGCTGGAACGGCGCGCCTTCAGCAGTGCCCTGCACTTCGATGAAACCGCCGGTGCTGGTCATCACTACGTTCAGGTCGGTTTCAGCAGCGGAATCTTCAAGATAGTCCAGATCCAGCACCGGCTCGCCCTGGTACATGCCCACCGAGACTGCACCGATCATCTGCTTGAGCGGGTCACCGCCTTTCAGGCCGCCGCGCTTCTTGATCACTTTCAGGGCATCGACCAGCGCAACCATGGCGCCGGTGATGGACGCGGTGCGAGTACCGCCATCGGCCTGGATCACGTCGCAATCGACATACAGGGTCACGTCGCCAAGCTTGGACATATCCAGCGCCGCGCGCAGGGAGCGGCCGATCAGACGCTGGATTTCGAGAGTACGACCGCCCTGCTTGCCACGGCTGGCCTCACGCTGGTTACGCTCACCGGTGGCGCGCGGCAGCATGCCGTACTCGGCAGTCAACCAGCCCTGGCCCTGGCCTTTGAGGAAGCGCGGCACGCCATTTTCGACGCTGACGGTGCAGATGACTTTGGTATCACCGAATTCGACCAGTACGGATCCCTCGGCGTGTTTGGTGTAGTTGCGGGTGATGCGGATCGAGCGGAGCTGATCGGCAGCGCGACCACTTGGACGTTTCATAGGGATACCTGTACTGAGGACGGAAAACTGCCGAGCATTATAGAGCCCTGCACCGCGAGTGGGCACTGGTTAAAACCGCCGGCCGACGACCGAAGCCCCTCAAGCGCGCATAACCGACGGGCTGCAGCGCTTTGTCACACCGTGTGTTTGGGCGCATTCGCCGCACTGCGCTACAATCCTGCGCCTTTGCTGCCAGTCGGCTTAAATTCATTGAAATCGCGCCTGCGAAACAGCGTTTCGCGCCGATCTGCATTGCGAGGTCACCGCCATGGTGCACAGCATGACCGCCTTCGCCCGCGTCGAGAAAGCCGGCGTTCAGGGCACCCTGAGCTGGGAACTGCGCTCGGTCAACAGCCGCTATCTGGAACCGCACCTGCGCTTGCCCGAATCGTTTCGCGACCTCGAAGGCGCCGTGCGTGAAGCACTGCGTCAGGGCCTGTCGCGGGGCAAACTGGAATGTACGCTGCGCTTCACCGAAGAAAGCACTGGCAAACCGCTGCAAGTGGACCGCGAGCGCGCCGCGCAACTGGTGGCCGCTGCGGAAACCGTTGCCGGTCTGATCAAGAATCCTGCTGCGCTGAATCCGCTGGAAGTGCTGGCCTGGCCCGGCGTGCTGGTGGCCGATGCGACCGACCCGCAAGCGCTGAACGCCGAAGCGCTGGCGCTGTTCAATCAGGGCTTGAAGGATCTTAAGGCTGGCCGCGAGCGCGAAGGCGCGGAGCTGGCTCGTCTGATCAACGACCGCCTGACCTCCATCGAAGAGGACGTGGTGACCCTGCGTGAACTGGTGCCGCAGATGCTCGCCACCCAGCGCCAGAAGGTCCTCGATCGCTTCGCCGACATGAAGGCCGAGCTCGACCCGCAGCGCCTGGAACAGGAAATGGTCATCCTCGCGCAAAAAAGCGACGTGGCCGAAGAACTGGATCGCCTGAGCACTCACATCATCGAAGTCCGCCGGGTGCTCAAGTCCGGTGGTGCCGCCGGGCGGCGTCTGGACTTCCTGATGCAGGAGCTCAACCGCGAAGCCAACACACTCGGCTCCAAAGCCTTCGACCCGCGCAGCACCCAGGCCGCCGTCAACCTCAAGGTGTTGATCGAGCAGATGCGCGAACAAGTGCAGAATATTGAGTAAGGCTACCCTGACATGACCCAACACACCGGCACCCTGTACATCATTTCCGCGCCATCGGGCGCGGGCAAGAGCAGTCTGGTCAAGGCGTTGACCGACGCCGACCCGGAGATCCGCGTTTCGGTCTCGCACACCACCCGCGCCATGCGCCCGGGCGAAGTGGATGGCGTGAACTACCATTTCGTGACCCGCGAAGAGTTCGTGAAGATGGGCGAGCACGGCGACTTTCTTGAACGCGCCGAGGTCTTCGGCAACTTCTACGGCACCTCGCAAAGCCGCCTGCAGCAGACGCTGGACGAAGGTCACGACCTGATTCTGGAAATCGACTGGCAAGGCGCCGAGCAAGTGCGCAAGCTGATGCCGCAAGCACGCTCGATCTTCATCCTGCCGCCATCGCTGCAAGCCCTGCACCAGCGCCTGACCAACCGCGGCCAGGACAGCGACGAGATCATCGACGGCCGCATGCGCGAAGCGGTCAGCGAGATGAGCCATTACGTCGATTACGATTACCTGATCATCAACGACGATTTCGCCCACGCGCTGGACGATCTGAAAGCGATTTTCCGCGCCAATCAGCTGCAACAGAAACGCCAGCAAGTGCGTTTCGGCAAATTGCTGGCTGAGTTGCTCGGCTAAAACAGCACTTCCCAAAATGCCTGCAAGCGCTTTACATTGGTGCTTGCAGCGCGTTGAAGGGTCTGGTCAAAAAATCAGCGCTTCCCTAATCGCTGGTGATTTTTTAAACTGCTCAGTCCGCTCGCCCAACCGGGCAGCGCGCATATTGCATTCGCTCCGAGGAATACCATGGCCCGCGTAACCGTTGAAGACTGCCTAGAACACGTGGAAAACCGCTTTGAGCTGGTCATGCTCTCTACCAAGCGTGCCCGTCAACTGGCCACCGGCGGCAAAGAGCCATTGGTGCAGTGGGAAAACGACAAGCCGACCGTTGTCGCGCTGCGTGAAATTGCTGAAGGCCTGATGAGCTACGAGTTCATCGCCGAGCAGGAAATCGTCCAGGATGAACCGCTGTTCGCAGCGTTCGAGGACGAGTCGAACGAGGCCGTCTAAGCCTATGCCTGGTCGACGTAGCACGGCGCGGGGTCACAGCTTTCGGCAGGAATCATCATGCCGAGCATAGACGCCCTCGCCGATCGCTTATCGACCTACCTCGGCAACGACCAGGTCAACCTGGTCCGCCGAGCGTATTTCTACGCCGAACAAGCCCATGACGGTCAACGCCGTCGCAGCGGCGAGGCGTATGTCACGCATCCTCTTGCCGTGGCCAATATTCTTGCCGACATGCACATGGACCATCAGAGCCTGATGGCCGCGATGCTGCATGACGTGATCGAAGACACCGGTATCGCCAAGGAAGCGCTGCAAGCGCAGTTTGGTGAAACCGTGGCCGAACTGGTCGACGGGGTCAGCAAACTGACCCAGATGAATTTCGAGACCAAGGCCGAAGCGCAGGCGGAAAACTTCCAGAAAATGGCCATGGCCATGGCGCGCGACATCCGGGTGATCCTGGTCAAGCTCGCCGACCGTCTGCACAACATGCGCACGCTGGAAGTGCTGTCCGGCGAAAAACGCCGGCGTATCGCCAAGGAAACCCTCGAGATCTACGCACCCATCGCCAACCGGCTGGGCATGCACGCGATCCGCATCGAATTCGAAGACCTCGGCTTCAAGGCCATGCACCCGATGCGTTCCGCGCGGATCTACCAGGCGGTCAAGCGCGCCCGGGGCAACCGCAAGGAAATCGTCAACAAGATCGAAGAGTCCCTCGGTCACTGCCTCGCCATCGACGGCATCCAGGGCGAAGTCAGCGGTCGCCAGAAACACCTCTACGGCATCTACAAGAAAATGCGCGGCAAGCGTCGGGCCTTCAACGAAATCATGGACGTTTACGCGTTCCGGATCATCGTCGACAAGGTCGATACCTGCTACCGCGTATTGGGTGCTGTGCATAATTTGTACAAACCGTTGCCAGGGCGCTTCAAGGATTACATCGCGATCCCCAAGGCCAACGGCTATCAGTCGCTGCACACCACGTTGTTCGGCATGCACGGTGTACCGATCGAGATCCAGATCCGCACCCGCGAAATGGAAGAAATGGCCAACAACGGCATCGCCGCCCATTGGCTGTACAAATCCAGCGGTGACGAGCAACCGAAAGGCACGCACGCCCGCGCTCGCCAGTGGGTCAAAGGCGTGCTGGAAATGCAGCAACGCGCCGGCAACTCGCTGGAATTCATCGAAAGCGTGAAGATCGACCTGTTCCCGGACGAGGTTTACGTGTTCACGCCCAAAGGCCGGATCATGGAGCTGCCAAAAGGCTCCACGGCGGTCGACTTTGCCTACGCAGTGCACACCGATGTCGGCAACAGCTGCATCGCCTGCCGGATCAACCGTCGTCTCGCGCCGCTGTCGGAACCGCTGCAAAGCGGCTCCACGGTCGAAATCGTCAGCGCCCCCGGCGCACGGCCGAACCCGGCGTGGCTCAACTTCGTGGTCACCGGCAAGGCACGCACACATATTCGTCATGCGCTGAAGCTGCAGCGCCGCTCCGAGTCCATCAGCCTCGGCGAACGCCTGCTGAACAAGGTGCTCAACGGTTTCGATAGCGCGCTGGAAAAGATTCCGGCGGAACGCGTCAAGGCGATGCTCACCGAGTACCGCCTCGAACTGATCGAAGACCTGCTCGAAGACATCGGCCTGGGCAACCGTATGGCGTACGTGGTCGCCCGTCGCCTGCTTGGCGAAGGCGAGCAGCTGCCGAGTCCGGAAGGTCCGCTGGCGATTCGCGGTACCGAAGGCCTGGTGCTCAGCTACGCCAAATGCTGCACGCCGATCCCGGGCGACCCGATTGTCGGGCACCTGTCGGCGGGCAAAGGCATGGTCGTGCACCTGGATAACTGCCGCAACATCAGCGAAATCAGGCACAACCCGGAAAAATGCATCCAGCTCTCGTGGGCCAAGGATGTCACCGGCGAATTCAACGTCGAGCTGCGCGTCGAGCTGGAACACCAGCGTGGCCTGATCGCCCTGCTGGCCAGCAGCGTCAACGCGGCCGACGGCAATATCGAGAAAATCAGCATGGACGAACGCGATGGTCGCATCAGCGTCGTGCAGTTGGTGGTCAGCGTCCACGACCGTGTGCACCTGGCCCGCGTGATCAAGAAACTGCGCGCCTTGACCGGGGTGATCCGCATCACCCGCATGCGCGCATAACCTGCCTATTACAAGGAGTCCTACATGACCAAAACCGTCATCACCAGCGACAAGGCCCCGGCCGCCATCGGTACTTACTCCCAGGCGATCAAGGCAGGCAACACCGTTTACATGTCGGGCCAGATTCCTCTGGACCCAAAAACCATGGAACTGGTTGAGGGCTTCGAAACCCAGACCGTCCAGGTCTTCGAGAACCTCAAAGCCGTGGCCGAAGCTGCCGGCGGTTCGTTCAAGGACATCGTCAAACTGAACATCTTCCTCACCGACCTGAGCCACTTCGCCAAGGTCAACGAGATCATGGGCAAGTACTTCGACCAGCCATACCCGGCCCGCGCCGCCATTGGCGTGGCCGCCCTGCCGAAGGGTGCGCAGGTTGAAATGGATGCCATTCTGGTCATCGAGTGATGCGCACGGCGCGGCCTTCACGCCGCGCCGACTGCTGCAAGAAAAGGTTTTGAAAGGATTTCACCATGCGCAAAGCGCTAGCTCTCTCGCTGCTCGCCCTGTTTCTCGGCGGCTGCGCCAGCGACCCTGCCGACCGTGACATCAGCGGCACCTGGATCAACCAGGTGGCGATCGATGCCGCCGCCAAGGGCGGTCCCCTGCGTGAAGCGCTGCAGGCTTACGGCCCGAATCTGGAGTGGGACGTCAACACCAAGGCCGGCCAGGCCCGCTATACCAACGGTTTTGAGAACGTCGAAGGACGGCTGCTGGGCGAAGAGTCCGGCGCCTGGAAAGTCGACTTCTATGGCAGCTCCGCCAGCGAACTGAAACGCGATGGCGGGCGCCTGCAGCAAGCTGCCAGCGACAACGAACCCGAACAAGTCTTCGATCGCGCACAGATCCCCGTGCCGGAAGGCGCGCCAATCGGTGCCAGCTTCGAACGCGCGCTCTACTCAGCATACCTGGGCGGCAACTGGATCATCGCCAGTGGCCAGGGTGAAGGCGGCACCGTGCAGTTCCAGGCCGACGGCCAGGTGACCGGCCTGCCGGGCGTTGACCGTTATGCCTTGTGTCTGGCCGGCGATTGCGCGTCGATGAGCAATGGCAACGACAGCATGTGGCTGCAACTCAATGGCCAGGGCAATAACTGGATCTTTGTGCGCAAGGGCAAGGAGCTGGAGATTTTGCAAGCAGTCAACGCTGCGCTGGCGGATGAGCAACCGCAGTTTGCCGCGGGTGAGCGCAAGTGGTTGCTGGAAAAACAGTAACCTGCTTCCGAAACCTCAGAAGATCAAATGTGGGAGCGAGCCTGCTCGCGAACGCGGTGGGTCAGTCGAACTGATAATGACTGACATACCGCATTCGCGAGCAGGCTCGCTCCCACAGTGGTTTTTGTGTTGCTGAAAATTCAGCACTTACCTTTAAGAATCGCTGCATAGCCTTCGCGGTAACTTGGATACTTCGGCACCCACCCCAACGCTTTCGCCCGCGCATTGCTGCAACGCTTGCTGCCGGTGCGCCGCACACTGGCGTCGTCCGCCCATTCAGTCACACCCAGGTACTCGCGCAACCAGCCCACCACTTCGGCCAATGGCGCAGGCGCGTCATCCACACCGATATAGAGCTCGTCCAGCTTGACGCCCTCGCGGTCTTTTTCCAGCAAGAACGCCAGCAGCCCCGCTGCATCATCGGCATGAATACGATTGCCATACAGCGGTGGCTCCGTAGCTACGCGATACCCGCGACGCACCTGAGTCAGCAGCCACTCGCGGCCCGGGCCGTAAATGCCGGTCAGGCGCAGCACGCTTGCCGGAATGCCGCTATTGAGCGCGACCTGCTCGGCTTCGAGCATCAAGCGACCTGAATATCCGGCCGCGACAGTCTCGGAGGTCTCATCCACCCATGCTCCATCCTGCTGGCCGTACACGCTGCTGCTGGACACGAAGATCAGCCGCTCAGGCACTTGCCCATAGTCACCCAGCCAGCTCAGCACATTCTGCAAACCCTGCACGTAAGCTTTGCGATAGCCCTCTTCGTCGTGATCGGTGGCCGCCGCGCAATACACCAGATAATCGACAGCGCCTACCGGCCAGGTCGCCGGACACTCTTCGCCGAACAGGTCGCCGGCGACGCCGATGACACCCTCCGGCAGCTTGGAAACGTCGCGGCGCAGGCCATGAACTTGCCAGCCAGCCGCCAGCAATTGCGTGGCCAAACGACTGCCGACATCACCACAACCGGCAATCAAAACAGAAGGCGCGGACATCAGAAAACTCCCATCAGAAAGGCACAGACTAGCTCTGGCGCAGGACGAACGGCTAGCAATGAAGGAAAAAAAGTTACTCTATTACTTTTGTTAACAAGAATTACTTGCAATAATGCACGCCACTTTTGTTCTCGGCCTCACGAGGCCTGGAAGAGCAACAACGTTTTTCTATCTCAGGTCCGGCCAGCATGACACGTAATCAAACTCCCGCTTCGCCAACCACTCGACCTCGCGCCTGGAGCGCCGTCGCGGCTCTGTTGCTCAGCCTGATGCTGGCACCGACCGCCGCCTTCGCCGACGCTCAAGCACCCGCCACCCCAGCCGCCACCGAGCAGAGCGCACCCGCTGCCGCTCCGGCTGCACCAGCCGCCACCGATCCGGTGCAGGCTGTCGACGCCGCCGACGCACCTGAAGCCCTCGAAGCCGACAACACCTTGGGCATGGCCCACGACCTTTCGCCGTGGGGTATGTACCAGAACGCCGACATCATCGTGAAAATCGTGATGATCGGTCTGGCCATCGCTTCGATCATCACCTGGACTATCTGGATCGCCAAAGGCTTCGAGCTGATGGGCGCCAAGCGTCGTCTGCGTGGCGAAATCGCTGCACTGAAAAAAGCCACCACCCTCAAGGAAGCCAGCGCCACGGCTGGCAAGGAAGGCACCCTCGCCAACCTGCTGGTGCATGACGCGCTTGAAGAGATGCGCCTGTCGGTCAACAGCCGCGAGAAAGAAGGCATCAAGGAACGCGTCAGCTTCCGCCTCGAGCGCCTCGTTGCTGCCTGCGGTCGCAACATGAGCAGCGGCACCGGCGTCCTCGCCACCATCGGTTCGACCGCACCGTTCGTAGGTCTGTTCGGTACCGTGTGGGGCATCATGAACTCGTTCATCGGCATCGCCAAAACCCAGACGACCAACCTTGCAGTTGTCGCACCGGGTATCGCTGAAGCGCTGCTGGCCACTGCACTGGGTCTGGTTGCGGCGATTCCTGCTGTGGTGATCTACAACGTCTTCGCCCGTTCCATCGCCGGTTACAAGGCGCAGGTCTCCGATGCCTCGGCAGAAGTCCTGTTGCTGGTCAGCCGCGATCTCGACCACCAGCCTGAGCGCAGCTCGCAGCCGCACATGGTTAAAGTGGGGTAATCGGCCATGGGCCTGCATTTGAAAGAAGGCGCAGACGACGATCTGGCCGAGAACCACGAAATCAACGTCACGCCGTTCATCGACGTGATGCTGGTGCTGTTGATCATATTCATGGTGGCCGCGCCGTTGGCCACTGTGGACATCAAAGTCGACCTGCCGGCCTCGACCGCCAAACCGGCGCCGCGGCCAGAGAAACCGGTGTTCCTCAGTGTGAAAGCGGACCAGCGCCTGTTCCTCGGTGACGACGAAGTGAAAGCCGAAACCCTCGGCGCTACCCTCGACGCCAAGACCCAGGGCAAGAAAGACACCACCATCTTCTTCCAGGCTGACAAAGGCGTGGATTACGGTGACCTGATGAGCGTGATGGACAGCCTGCGCGCCGCCGGTTACCTGAAGGTCGGTCTGGTCGGACTTGAGACGGCAGCCAAGAAATGATCACGACGCGCCATAAGCTGACGCGTTACAGCGGTAGCCTGGCCGTGGTGCTGGGCGTGCACGCGCTGGCCATCGCGCTGGCGCTGAACTGGACCGCCCGCCCGCCCATCGAATTGCCGCCGCAGGCAATGATGGTCGAGCTGGCCCCGTTGCCTGCCCCGCCACCGCCGGCTCCGCCGAAAGTCGTCACACCGCCGCAGCCACCGGCTCCGGTGGAAGAATTGCCGATTCCGAAACTGGCTGAAGCACCAAAAGCGGAAATCGCGGTACCCAAACCCAAGCCGAAGCCCAAGCCAAAACCGCCGAAGCCGGTCGAGAAAAAGCTGCCCGAGCCGCCGAAGGAGAAACCTTCCGAGGAGAAACCGGCCGATACCCAGCCGACCCAGGCACCGACGGAGAAATCCGCCCAGCCTGCACCAGGTCCGTCGCCGGCTCAGTTGGCGGCCAAGGCCAGTTGGCAAGGCACTCTGCTCGCGCATCTGCAGAAGTACAAGAAGTACCCGCAGAGTGCGCAGTCGCGGGGCAAGGAAGGCTTGAATCGTCTGCGTTTCGTGGTCGATGGCGAAGGTAATGTGCTGTCGTTCGAACTGGTGGGCCGCTCTGGCAACGCTGATCTGGACCGGGCCACCCTGGACATGATCCGCCGCGCGCAACCGCTGCCCAAGCCGCCGGCCGACATGCTCAACAACGGCTCGATCGAAATTGTTGCGCCGTTTGTTTATTCGCTGGAACGCCGCCGCTAAGCAACACCGCAATACCTGTGGGAGCTGGCTTGCCAGCTCCCACAAGGTTCTCCGCCAGCCGAGAGAACCAAGCCAAGAGGCACCGAAAGGTGCCTTTTGCATATCTGCCAGCGGCAAACCGACCTCGACCGGTGTCGCACTCAGCCCGCAGTCTGATAACGTGCGTCTATCGATTGCAGCCGGTATGCTTGGCGCGCATCTTCATGGACGCTTGCTATGACCCTCACAGAATTACGCTACATCGTTACCCTCGCCCAAGAGCAGCATTTCGGCCATGCCGCCGAGCGTTGCCACGTCAGTCAGCCGACGCTGTCGGTGGGCGTGAAAAAACTTGAAGACGAACTCGGTGTGCTGATTTTCGAGCGCAGCAAAAGCGCCGTGCGCCTGACCCCGGTCGGCGAGGGCATCGTCGCCCAGGCGCAGAAAGTCCTCGAACAAGCCCAGGGCATCCGTGAACTGGCCCAGGCCGGCAAGAACCAGCTGACCGCACCGCTGAAAGTCGGCGCCATCTACACCGTCGGCCCGTACCTGTTCCCGCATCTGATTCCACAACTGCACCGGGTCGCCCCGCAGATGCCGTTGTACATCGAAGAAAACTTTACCCACGTGCTGCGCGACAAACTGCGCAACGGCGAGCTCGACGCGATCATCATCGCCCTGCCGTTCAATGAAGCCGACGTGCTGACCCTGCCGCTTTACGACGAGCCGTTCTACGTGCTCATGCCGGCCCAGCATCCGTGGACCAAGAAAGAATCCATCGACGCCGGCCTGCTCAACGACAAGAGCCTGCTGCTGCTCGGTGAAGGTCACTGTTTCCGCGATCAGGTGCTCGAAGCCTGCCCGACCCTGACCAAAGGCAACGACGGCGCCAAGCACACCACGGTAGAATCCAGCTCGCTGGAAACCATTCGCCACATGGTCGCGTCCGGCCTGGGCATCTCGATCCTGCCGCTGTCGGCGGTGGACAGCCATCACTACGCCCCCGGCGTGATCGAAGTGCGCCCACTGACCGCGCCGGTGCCGTTCCGCACCGTGGCGATCGCCTGGCGCGCCAGCTTCCCACGGCCGAAAGCCATCGAGATCCTCGCCGACTCCATTCGCCTGTGCTCGGTGGCCAAGCCAGCGGCGCCGGTCACGGCCGGTTAAGCGAGCGTCATGACGGAGCTGTCGCAAGTGTCGGTGACGGCACTCAAGGGTGTCGGCGAAGCCATGGCCGAGAAACTGGCTAAGGTCGGCCTCGAGAGTCTGCAGGACGTGCTCTTCCACTTGCCGCTGCGTTATCAGGATCGCACCCGCGTGGTGCCGATCGGCGCATTGCGACCGGGGCAGGACGCCGTGGTCGAAGGCACCGTCAGCGGTGCCGACGTGGTCATGGGTCGCCGCCGCAGTCTGGTCGTGCGCTTGCAGGACGGCACCGGCGGGCTGAGCCTGCGCTTCTACCATTTCAGCAATGCGCAGAAAGAAGGCCTCAAGCGTGGCACGCGGGTTCGCTGCTACGGTGAAGCCCGGCCCGGCGCCTCAGGCCTGGAAATCTACCACCCCGAATACCGCGCCATCACCGGCGACGAACCGCCGCCAGTGGATGAAACCCTGACCCCGGTCTACCCGCTCACCGAAGGGCTGACCCAGCAGCGCCTGCGCCAGTTGTGCATGCAGACCTTGACGCTGCTCAAGCCGAGCACCCTGCCGGACTGGCTGCCGACCGAACTGGCCCGCGACTACCAACTGGCGCCGCTGGCCGACGCGATCCGTTACCTGCACAACCCGCCCGCCGATGCCGACGTCGATGAACTCGCCCTTGGCCATCACTGGGCGCAGCATCGCCTGGCTTTCGAAGAACTGCTCACGCATCAACTGTCGCAACAGCGTCTGCGCGAAAGCATGCGTTCACTGCGCGCGCCGGCGATGCCGAAAGCCACAAAGCTGCCACCGAAATATCTGAAAAACCTCGGCTTCAACCCGACCGGCGCGCAACAGCGCGTCGGCAACGAAATCGCCTACGACCTCAGTCAGCACGAACCGATGTTGCGCCTGATTCAGGGTGACGTTGGCGCGGGGAAGACCGTGGTTGCCGCCCTCGCCGCCCTGCAAGCGCTGGAGGCCGGTTACCAGGTTGCATTGATGGCGCCGACCGAGATCCTCGCCGAACAACACTTCATCACCTTCAAGCGCTGGCTCGAACCGCTGGGCATTGAAGTCGCGTGGCTGGCCGGCAAGCTCAAAGGCAAAAACCGCGTCGCCGCGCTGGAGCAGATCGCCAGCGGCACACCAATGGTGGTCGGCACCCACGCGCTGTTCCAGGACGAAGTGCAGTTCAAGAATCTGGCGCTGGTGATCATCGACGAACAGCACCGCTTCGGCGTGCAACAGCGTCTGGCGCTGCGGCAGAAAGGCGTTGGCGGGCGCATGTGCCCGCACCAACTGATCATGACCGCCACACCGATTCCACGGACGCTGGCGATGAGCGCCTACGCCGACCTCGACACCTCGATCCTCGATGAATTGCCGCCCGGGCGTACCCCGGTCAACACCGTGCTGGTCACCGACACCCGCCGCGTCGAAGTCATCGAACGGGTGCGCAGCGCCTGTGCCGAAGGTCGTCAGGCCTATTGGGTGTGTACGCTGATTGAAGAATCGGAAGAGCTGACCTGTCAGGCCGCCGAAACCACGTTCGAAGACCTCACTGCCGCCCTCGGCGAATTGAAAGTCGGGCTGATTCACGGCCGCATGAAACCGGTCGAAAAAGCTGCGGTGATGGCCGAGTTCAAGGCCGGCAACCTGCAACTGCTGGTGGCGACCACGGTGATCGAAGTCGGCGTCGACGTGCCCAACGCCAGCCTGATGATCATCGAAAACCCCGAGCGCCTCGGCCTCGCGCAGCTGCACCAGTTGCGCGGTCGCGTCGGCCGGGGCAGCGCCGCCAGCCATTGCGTACTGCTCTACCATCCGCCGCTGTCGCAGATCGGTCGCCAGCGCCTGGGCATCATGCGCGAGACCAACGACGGTTTCGTCATCGCCGAAAAGGACCTCGAACTGCGCGGCCCCGGGGAAATGCTCGGCACCCGCCAGACCGGCCTGCTGCAATTCAAGGTCGCCGACCTGATGCGCGACGCCGATTTATTGCCCGCCGTGCGCGATGCAGCCCAGGCTTTGCTGGAGCGCTGGCCGACCCACGTCAGCCCATTGCTTGACCGTTGGCTGCGGCATGGGCAGCAATACGGCCAAGTGTGAGCACCGTCGCAGTTTGTGCAGGATCGTTCCTACAGAGCTGGTTATACTCCTGCCATTGTTTCAAAAACGGATACAGACCATGACCGAAGCTGCTCTCGTCCCCGAATCTCCGCAAGCTCCGTCTGTTATTCGGCTGCTGCTCAACAAGCTGGGCGTTGCCTACGAAGAAGTGCTCGACCACCACGGCCTCAATGCCTCGCGCAAAGTGCAGGCCGTGTTGCTGGACGACGCCGTGGGCGCGTTGATGGTGCTGTTTCCACAGAGCCAGTTGCTGGATCTCAATCGCCTCGCCGAACTCACTGGTCGCCGACTCACAGCCGTGTCCACCGAACGCCTGGAAAAGATGCTCGGCAAACACAATCTGAGCCTGCTCCCAGGCCTGCCGGCGCTAACCAGTTCGCCGTGCCTCTACGAAGAAAGCCTGCTGCGCGAGCCGAAGCTGCTGATCAACTCCGGCGAGCCGGGCCTGCTGCTGGAAATCAGCAGCGAAGACTTCAAATCGATGCTGACCAAGGCCAGCGCCGCCAACTTCGGCGAAGCCCTGAGCAGCATCCGCCCGAACCTCGACCGCCCGGACGATGACCGCGAGGAAATCACCCAGGCCGTGCAGGCGTTCACCGCGCGGCGCATTCAGCAGCGTCTGGAAGCGACCATCGAGATTCCGCCGCTGGCCGAAACCGCGCAAAAAATCATCAAGCTGCGCGTTGACCCCAATGCCACCATCGACGACATCACCGGCGTGGTTGAAACCGACCCGGCGCTGGCCGCGCAAGTGGTGAGCTGGGCGGCGTCGCCGTACTACGCCTCGCCGGGCAAGATTCGTTCGGTGGAAGACGCGATCGTCCGCGTGCTGGGCTTCGATCTGGTGATCAACCTCGCGCTGGGCCTGGCCCTCGGCAAGACCCTGAGCCTGCCCAAAGACCACCCGCAACACACCACGCCGTACTGGCAGCAGTCGATCTACACCGCCGCCGTCATCGAAGGCCTGACCCGCGCCATGCCGCGCGCCCAGCGCCCGGAAGCCGGCCTGACGTATCTGGCCGGTCTGCTGCATAACTTCGGTTACCTGCTGCTGGCCCACGTGTTTCCGCCGCACTTCTCGCTGATCTGCCGCCACCTGGAGGTCAACCCGCACCTTTGCCACAGCTACATCGAGCAACACCTGCTCGGTATCAGCCGTGAACAGATCGGCTCGTGGCTGATGCGCTACTGGGACATGCCGGATGAACTGGCCACCGCCCTGCGCTTCCAGCACGACCCAAGCTACGACGGCGCCTACGCCGAATACCCGAACCTCGTCTGCCTGGCCGTACGCCTGCTACGCAGCCGCGGGATTGGCTCCGGGCCGGATGAAGATATTCCGGATGCCCTGCTTGAACGCGTCGGCCTGAGCCGTGACAAAGCCAACGATGTCGTCAGCAAAGTGCTTGAGGCTGAAGTGCTGCTGCGTGAACTGGCTTCGCAGTTCAGCCAGGCATAAACAATCCGCTCTCACGAGATCATTTCAAATCGGTGAGAGCGGGCTTTCATCAGTGCTTATCAAGAAAAGTAGCGCGCTATCCACCCGCCAACAGGAAGGCTAAGCTCGTCTTTATAAAGTTCACCGCAGATGGCAATTTTGCCTTGGGACGTGATCACTGCATCCAGGGCAGACGCCATTCGATCGGGCTGACTAAAAGCCAACCAGCCCTTATCAGTGTTGAATGACTTATCGAGCGTACCGGTGAGTAAGTAACGTGCGCACACTGCCTGCGTATCGTAAAAAATATCTCCGCTGCCACTTGTGCCGGCAACGATCAACTTACTGTCCTCCGCTCCGCCAAACGCGCAAGATTGCCACTGCTGACCTTTCTCAGGTGATAGCTTGGAATACAACGGTTTACCTTCGTTGAACACTAGATTCGGTGAGCCGTTCTCGTTGAGCACGACAATTACACCTGTACCCTCGGGAAAATTGTCTTCGAATTGACCTCCTACTATGGCAATCATCCCGTCCTTTGTTCTGACGGCAATATCGCGAAAACGGGGCATATAACGGGACGTAAGCACCACATCGGGAAATTCCTCGTCCCGCACTCCATCCTCTTTGAAACGCACAACATAGGTACCAAAGGTACCTGCATCAAAGTAATCGCCAATTACTACTAAACTACCGTCCGCCTGTGCAGCCACTCCACGCGCGGCATTATCACCAGCAATTCCCAACTCAACCCAGGTCGAACCGGTCTTGTTAAAGGTTTTGTCTAATGTTCCATCAGGATTGAGTCGTATAACCGAACCCTTGGTTTGCGAAGAAGAAGGATCGTAAGTAAAAGTAGCCAGGACAATTTTGCCGCCTGGCAACTCGATGCCGCGTACTCCAGAATTGTCGCCGCCCTGAACAACTGACACGGCATCCAGGCCCGCACTTCGCCGGGCAGTACGCAACGCTCCTCTGCTAAGAGTTGCGGGCACCGCACGGTCTGGAAGAACAAGGACTCCGCCCTTGCCAAACTTGTCGTTGAGACTGCCATCGTCCAGAAGTCGAACAACCAAAAGACCGTTTTCATTAGGTCGCCATGAGTACTCCAAGACGATCAGGAATCCGCCATCACTGAGTAGGCTGGAGCCTAAAATGCTAACAATGTGTTTCTCAGGAATCGTAATGCGCGCAAAACCCCGCTGTTCCACCCCGAAGCCGGTGCCTGCATCGAGTTGCCCTTTTTCAGTGAGTCGCACGATCACGAAGCCGCGGGGATAACCCGGCTCATTCGCCACCGCAACCAGCCTGCCATCGGGCAGAGAAACAATGGCATGGGGAGCGATGCTGGCGAATTCAGGGAAATCCCAAATGCGTGCTCCGTTGTTACCAAACTCAAGATCGGGCGTGCCAGACTTGGTAGTCATGATAGTTATTCTCCAACAGGTTCAGTCCCTTTACCGCTGGACCATCTCCTCATGAAGCACCAAGACGCCAGTAAAAGCACCTGTCACTTCTGACAGGTGCTTATGGTATTTAGAGACAAATGACCGACTTGGCGAGCCAGCGACCAATATCAGGCCTTATTCGGTTTAGCCTTGCGCGGCTTCAAATACTTCATCAAGCCCTGAAACCACATCACCAGCGCCGGATTGCCCTTGAGCTGGATCGACTTGTCCTGAATCCCCTGCATAAACGCCAACTGCTTGTTCTTCGCCTGCATTGTGGCAAAGCCATAACCGGCATCTTTAAACGCAATCGCAAACGCCGGCTCCGGCACCACGCCAGACTTGCTGGTGATGCGCTGATCCTTGACCACGAAATGCCGCGCCACTTTCCCGTCCAGCGTCTGCAGCTGAAACACCAGATCCTTGTCACCCAACTGCTGCTGGAACGCAGGATTTGTCCGGCTGGCCTTACCCATCAACAAACCCATCATCCACAGGAGAAAACGAAATTTCATGCGCACAGCCTCAAAAGGAAAATGAACGGCCGGGGCAGTGTAAGGGATTCGGACGATAACGCCAGTATCTCACACTGTTGGAAGAGGATGCAGACCATTTCCCGCACGATGACCACCAAGTCACGATTCAGCGCTCGCCCACTGATCGTTCCCCCGCTCCGCGTGGGAATGCATCCCGAGACGCTCCGCGTCTCACCACTCACCTTTCCTACACCTGTTGAAACACATCCCTGTAGGAGCCGGCGAAGCCTGCGATCTTTTGATCTTCCGGCCCGCGAATCCATGGGAAATTTCCTGCAAAGTGCGGGGCTGTCCATGAACTAGGCGAGCTTGAAGATCACCGATAGGCTTCCTGCGTCATCGGGTATTCGGTGACCGGATGTGCAAGTCCGAATTCGGGAGCAATTTCTTCTTACTCCAAGGGATTTACACCGATGACCAATTCAACTACCAGCACCGAGGACACCTCCCCCTACGAATCCTTCGATTCAAGAAAACTACATGAAGCCGCCAAACGCGCCCTTGATCACCACTTCGGCAAATCTGATCTCTCTCAGGCCCCACGCCGTGAAGGCTTGTTCAGCCTGAACCAGGACATCGACGCCGAAGCCCTCTTGGCCAACGCCTCGGAAGACCTGCTGTCCATCAGCATCATCGCTGCGGATCTTGCGGACGACATAGATGGCTCACGCCGCTCGGTTGCATTGGCATTGAGTAGGATGGCGGACGGGGTGAGATTGATGGTGGAAGGGACGCTCGACCAGATTGAAGTGCGAAGCGTGGCGGCCAAGTTTTAGTGAGATTCGCGGATGAAAAAGAGGGGGCGTTGAGTCCCCTTTCTCGATGATCCCTGTTTTACCACCGACAGCCTGTCTCTGGAGATGCATCCATGGTGATGTCTTGTTCAAATGAATACTTCTTTCCGGATTTGTAGTTCGTGTAAGTCATCCCGTAAATTCGAGCACCCTGGCTGACCATTTCATATTCGCCTGTCAGCGAGTCTTCGGTCACTTCTACCCAAGTTGTCGTGAACTGAGAAGGCCGCCCCTCTGCCATGACTTCCTCTTCGACACTCCGATAGACAAGGGGAAGGACCTTTCGGGACTTCGTGTACTTGACCCCTGCTCCGCTCCACCGTGAGACGATGTCGTAATAGGATCGAAACTCGAAATTGATGTTCTTGCCTTCCAACGAACGGAAGCAGGAAACCTCGGTGGTAACCTCACCTAGGGCGGTCAGCGGTATTAGAAGAAGCGCAGAAATAAACGCAAACGACGATTTCAAACCGATCATTCCTTAGCGACTTATGGGCAATTGAAAGTGCATTTCTGCGAACTTTACGGGAATAGGGCCCGAATCATTTCTTGGAGACTCCAGCACTGCGCTCACCCACCCTCGCCGGGATCTTCGAAACCTTCCCCGCTTCAGACATTCGCGATGCGTATTGCTTGTACGCCGCCACCGCCCGCTCTTTATCGTTCACGGCCCAATAACTGTCAGCGAGATTCAGGTAAGCAACCGTCCTGTTTGGGTGGTTGGCAATCACTGCATTGAGCAACTCAATCGACTCAGCGTAGTAACCCGCCTCGCCGAGCAGAAAACCGAGGTCGTTGGACCAGCCGGGACGCTGCGGGTAGTAGTACTTTGCGACGATATAGCTATCCGGGGGACAAGTGTCATGCGAGCCACCGCCCATCAACGCGTAGCTCATCGTATCCTTGAAGGAAGAGTCATCACCCTTTCGGTAGGCTGCCAGCGCCATATCCAGCAAATCAGCCGAATTGACGGTCATCAATTTCTTTCTAACGCCCTCAATACTGCCAGTACGAGCAACCTGCAGCTTCTGCAGCACTTCACGCCCATCGAAAGAAGCGAGAGTGATGGGGCCCAGTGTCTGCACCGGCAACTCCACTGCGCTAACAAGCGACCGGTCACAGGAGTCGTTATTCGCCACCTCCAGCAGAGCTTTCAGCTCAAACTGCTTTGAACCTCTGTTGAAGGCGAACAACAGGTTGAAGTTGTAAACCGCGTTATCTTCCTCGCTGGTTACCAGCGCGATGTAATCCCCAGCCTCAACGAACGGTTGCTTGACCACAGCTTCCTCAGCCTGTGGATCAATGACGGTCATGACGCCAGGGCGACCTTTGAGTACATGGACGCTGAAGACACCCTGAAGCGCAGACGAGTACTGACTCTTGATCAGAGGCAGCGCCTTCGACGTATCGAGCAAGATGTCCTCATCACGCGCTTGTTCCGGCGCAATCGACAATCGGTTAGAAACTTCGTCCGCATCACCCGCCAGCACAAACACCTTTTGCCGTGATGCATCACCCAGCAAGCTAGCCGGAATTTCCTTGAGGACTTGTGGGGCAGCGAGTGCGGGAGAACCCGGTACAGCGACACAACAAGTTAGAGCGCAGAGAACGCTCTGCAATACGCGTTTCACTTTCTTCAATCCTTGATTCAATCAAATGATGTCCAAATACGTCCCAATTGAGCCCCGATTAGGCACCGGGTTCAGGCGCGCCGCATTTCAGCTCTTTGATTTGCTCGTTCTTGATCGGAATCACACAAGCGAGGCGCTTTTCTCCGAGCCCACGAAGCTCCGTCAAACTGAGCGTCACGTGCAACCCATCGTCGGCAAACGCATGATCCTCAAACCCGGCATCGGCATAGTCCGTCCAAAAAGCCTTGCCCTCGAAATTGCAAAACCGCTTGGAAGACAGCACTCTCCAACCGCCGTTGGGCGCCAGTATCTGGACCGTCAGACATGGGCTGCCAAAGGTGCTGACATAACGTGCCACAATATCGCCGAAGCGCTGAGAGCCGGACAGGTACACCTTGTTGAGATCGACCACATTACCCGGCTCATCAGCGACGATTGTGTTCAGGTAGGCCGCACGCTCCAGACTCAGTCTGGCCATGCAGTTGTTAACCGTTGTGACATGCGCTGCCACCCCAGGCTCGATTTCCGTGGCTTCAAGTGGGCAGGTGGTGTCGCGCAGCTTGATCCAGGCGCGCTGGGACTCTCTGGCCATTGCGACCAGCGCCTTACCCTGCTCAGGGTCACGCCGTTGTTGAGTCTCAAACCGTCCCAGCAGTTTCTTGTAGCTGGCATTGAGTTGCGTGTCGGCTTCTTTGCGAGCTGCCTCCACACACCGATCGACCTGAGCACTCACGGTGATTTCTTTGCAGTCGTCCTCGGCCATCGCAAAAGAGGCAAACAGGCATCCAAAGGACAACGCGATAAAACGCGCAAACATGTTCAATTTTTCATTCCCTGAATGACGGATCGCTCAACTACGCGTTGTGGAGTTTTCTGCGCCTTGCCGTCGGCGCTCATCGCGTCGCGGTACTGGCTGTAATAGCGCTGCGCTTCGTCTTTGCGATCGAGACGCCAGAGTGAATCGGCGATGTTCAACATCAGTACCGTGCGTTTACCAACGGCCTCAACGCCGCGATAAAACTTCAGCGCCAGCTCATCGTTGCCGCCCTCGGCCAAGTAGAAAGCCAAGTCGTTAAAAGCTTGAACATTGCGCGCCGGTGGGTGACAAGCCATATAGGACTCTGGACTTATAGTGCGAAGATTGAATGCGAGTTCTTCCACGCGAGATTGCGGCATCTCAATATTTGAGACCTGCTTCAATAAGTCCTTTGGAGACGGCGTCTGCATGACGAGGTCAGGCGCATCCTCTTCCCCGGAAGTCCACCGATTGCCCTCCCACTTGCCGTAGCAAAACCTGGCTGCAGGCTGACTGAGCACGCAACCGGTCTCCATCGAAATGACCCCGCAACCAGTTTCCTCTGTTGGGATTTCTTCACCCTCCTGGCCAATGACAACGCCATACAGAGTCTGAAGGAGGAGCAATGTTTTCTTGTCGGGACTTAACCAAGCCTCATGCGTTTCAGTACCCACCGCGGGTACATAGAGGGGAAACGTTTTTCCATTGGCGGTAAACGAGGCAACCGCCGCCTCCGCAGCAGGCCTGCCCCATGTCTTGTCCTTCAATGTCACTAAGTGCCCGCCAACCCCCACGATCTGAATATTTTCAGACAAGGCATTGGCTGAAGCTGTCAGGCTCATGACAATCATCAACCACTTAAGGCTGCCCGCGAGAAGACGGTTCATCCACTCACTCCTCATCCATCGGCGACGATTCCACGTCGGTCATGCTCAGCAGCCGGAATTCGTTGTTCACAAATTCGTAGTAACGGTCCCGGTTGCCGCTTTCCAAAGCATTCCCCTGCGCATCTTCTTCGCCGTCGAGCGTGATGCCGGACACGATGATCAAACGGCTGTCGGGCTGGTAAACCATGCCGAACGTGCTGCCGTCGTAAGCATTCGGCAGACCGCCAACCACTTCACCGGTCTGGGCGTCCAGCACTTCGCCGCATATAGCGCTACCGCCACAGCCGAGCCTACGAAGGATGTAATGGCCGGCGAAGTTGACCTTGCCTTTCAGGGCTTGCACCCGTGCCTGATCCATCATTGGGCTGCTGTTTTCTTGGGGCACCAGCTTATGGTTGGGGCCGGTGAAAACTGGCGTGACGGTGTAATCCTTGAAGGTTGGATCGGCAGCGAATGCCATGGACGCGGCAGCCAATATCAAGCTGCCGAGAAGAACCGAAAATCCTTTCACGTAGTAACTCCGTAAATGCAGCGGGGACCGTCGGCTTACTCAGCCTGCCCTTCGTAACGCTGTGTCTGCGGGTCGAATTGCCACAGATGTGGCCGGGTCATGGCCTTTTCACCCTTGTAGCGAATCCGCCCGCGCTTGTCCCTGATGTAGGAGTAGATCTCGATGTCCTTGAACTCACCTCCCCCCTTGGCTGGGCCGTCCAGAACTTTGACCCCGGCGAAGTAACCGCCGCCCGAATACCTCAAATAACCACGGCACTGGATCAGGAAGGCGAATGTGCTATCCATTGATGAGCCAATGCCGACGCGGGAATTGAAGATGAAGTCTTCGATGCCATCGCCATTTAGATCGCCGCGAAAAACCACGTGGCCCGGATCGATAGAAAATTCTTTTCCATCGAGACTGGAAAGTATGTCTTCCGGATGTTCACTGCTCTGCGACCATTGCGATAAGAAATATTTTGAGTCAGCTTCCTGATTGCAAACATCTGCCGCCATAACCGCTATCGGCAACCAGCTCACACATAACACCAGCAATCGTTTCACTTCGTATCCTTCGAATTGATCAATTCCAACTCACCATCCCGATACAACACCTCACACCCCACCCACGCCGGATCAACCTGCGGCATCACCGCCGACGGCTTGCGCAATTCGCGTAGCAACGTCGAACCATGCGACAAGCGCCCGCCCATTCGCGCAATCACCGCCCGCGCGGTTTGGTAGTGTGCATGCCGCCCGGGATCGAGTGTGTCTTCGAGCAAAATATCCTCGCCCAGAATGCCCTGCACTTGCCCCGGATAAATCATGAACCCGGTGGCCTGCTCCGCACCTTCGCGACCGTCCTGCCAGAAGCTGCCGTCTCGGGTGCGAACATCGGGATGCGGTGCAAACCAGTGCTCGCGATCCGACAGCGGCATCGCGTGGTGCAGGCGGAAGAAGATGCGCATCAGGTTGTCGCGATACCACTCGCGTACTTGCAGGTAGTAACCGCGTAGGCCCGGCAGGCCGGTCGAATGCGCTAGGCGGATCAGCCCTGACCATTGCGGGAATGCTTGTAACGGCAGCTCAGTCGCCGTAGGTCGAGGCGTAGCGGGATCGGTTTCCCACGGCAATCGATGCGGGCTGTTTTGGAGGTTGTCGTACGCGGTCGGCGGGCGGCCCAGCCAGTCGCCGCCACTGCTGGCCAGCGCCGTGGCGATGCACAGATTGCCTTGCACCACGAACACGTAAAACCGGGTGAACCAGTCCGCAAGTTGTTGGCCATTGGCACTCTGGGCGAAGAGTTCGGCCAGCTCCCGATCAAAGCGCTGCAAGCCATTTTCAAGGCTCAGCAAATGGCTGCGAGCCTTGCGTTGCATGCGCAAAAACAGCGGCAACGAACGCAACATCTTCAGTGGCTGCCACGGCAAATGCGGCGTCGCACCACCGACTTCACCAGCGTAGTTATCGGCGCTGATGCCCCAGTCGGCCAGCCGGGCGAGGAACAGGTCGTTGTTGATGTAGGAAGCGCCGCCGAACACGGCGGTGAACGGCTCGTTGTCCTGCAACACCCGCGCATCCCAACGCGCCATGATCGCCGGGATACTTGCCGCTGCCCGGCGCTGGGCGTACTCCACAAAAACGCTCGGTTGCGGCGGCAGGATCTCGGCGATGTTGGCGGCAGTCAGGTGTCGGCGCCAGCCGTAGTCGCTGATCGGCCGGTATTGCAGCAGCCAGAGTTGCGAGCCATCCCAGGCCCATTCGACGTCGCCGGGCACGTAATGGAACACGCGCAACACGTCTTGCAGAAAGCGCCAGAGCAGGTCTTCGGTCAATCCATGGGACGGCGTGAACGTGCCGCTTCGCCACGCATCGCCGAGCCGCGAAAGCGTTGCTCGCGAAGGGCTGACGTGACCGTCGGCCAGCGATTCGAGATGGCCTTCAACCCACTCAAGTTCTACCGAGAGATGGCGCACGAACGCGATGCCGGAAACGACCGGCGTGATGAAGCGCTGCACCACCACTTCCTCGACGCCTTCGGCCGTCAGTTCGGCGATGCGTTTCGGCACGTTGGCGGTCGGCTCGCGCAGATAGGTGGTGCTCAAACCGGCATTCGCCGAATCGGCCTGATCCTCACCGTAACTGGAGGAGCGCACCGCCCAGGTCACATCAGGTTGGGCGGCGAGAAATGCCGGCAGACGCGGATCGCTGCAATCGTTGAGCGTCAGCGCCGCCGGCACCGCTTGCCGCGCCAGTTCGGCCAGGCGCAAACGCCCGCCCTTGGTGTGGGCGACAAACCCGCGCTCGCCCGACTCCAGCCACTCGGCGAATTCGGCGGGCGAGTCGATCCACGGGTAATGGCCCCAACCGGGTTTCAGGCTGATGGTCAGATCTGCGCGGGCGAGAATCGCCGACCACGCTGCCGCTTGCTCGATACCGAGCACAGCGTCCTGATCGCCCCAAACCACCTCGACCGGATCGGTGATCCACTCCAGCAGCGGCAACGCGGTGTCGGCGCGAATCAGATCCCAGTGCGGCACAAACGCACGGCAGCGCGCATAGCCGGCGCCCATGCGCTGGTACTGCGCGGGCGTCCAGGTCTGGTTAGAGAACTTGCGCGCGAACAGCGTGGGTTTGTTCGACAGCAGCCAGTGGATGGTCTTGCGGATCGGCAGCGGCGACATTAATGCCGGCAAGCGACGCTGCCACAAAAACGCCCCAACCGGCGCCAACAGAACACTACGCGAAAAGTGCCCGGGCCGACGTTGCAACGCGTGCAGCACCAGCAACGCGTTGACCCCGACCGCCATGATCGCGCTGCCCTGCTTCGTCATCGCCAGCAAGGTTTGCGCGTAGTCCGCCAGATCCTCGCAGGGCGGTTGCGGATTGGCGCCGAAGCCCGGCAACTCCAGTGGCACCAAGTCGTAGCGCTGAAAGTGCGGCAGCGCATCGTCCCACCAATCAGCGGCGCTGCCGTTGCCGGCCAGCAGGTACATCAACGGCTTGCTCATGAGCGATCCTCAGGTCAGATCGCGCAGAGCGGCGTCGAGAGTTGGATAACGGAATGTGTAGCCGGCCTCGGTCAAACGCTGCGGCACCACGCGCTGACCGTCGAAAAACAACTGCGCCATCTCCCCCGCCATTGCACGCACTGGCGCGGCGGGAATGTGCAACCACACCGGACGCTTGAGGACCTTGCCGGCCTGCTCGGCAAACGCTGCCTGACTGACCGTCTCGGGCGCGACCATGTTGTAGGTGCCACGCAGATTTTCGTCGTTGAAAGCCCGCGCGATCACCTGAAGCACATCGTCGCGATGCACCCAGCTCATGATCTGCCGACCGTCACCCATGCGCCCGCCGAAACCCAGGCGGAATGGCAGCAGCAACGGCGTCAACGCACCGCCGGGGCCGAACACCACGCCGAGACGCAGCACTACCTGACGCACGCCAAACTCGGTGGCCGGTTGCGCGGCGGCTTCCCAACGCGCGCAGAGTTCGGCCATGAAGCCGTCGCCCTTGCTGGCGTGTTCGTCGAGGCTTTCGCTGGCATCGCGCACGCCGTAGAAACCGATGGCCGAGGCTTGAATCCATAGCGAGGGTTTCTGCTTGGTGTTCTTCAGCCAGGTCATCAACGCTTCGGTGGTGCCGACTCGGCTGGCGAGCAGTTGTGCCTGACGCTTGGGAGTCCAGCGTGGGCCGGCGACAGGCGCGCCGGCGAGATTGATCACTACGTCGAAGGTGTCGTCGTGGCTGAGTTCGCTGAGCGAATGCACACAGCGGACGCGGCCATTGAATAGATTGGCCGCGTTCAACGGATCGCGCGTCAGTATGCTGACCGAGTGGCCGGCGTCGAGTAATTGATTGACCAAGGCTTCACCGATGAACCCGGTGCCGCCGGTGATTAGCACTCGCTTGTAGGCGCCATCGGCAAACGGGTTGGATTGGCTCGGTGCCTTTACTGAAGAAGCCTTTCGGCGGTCATGCCGATACAGCCAAAATAGCGGCGGCAACAACACCAGCAACGCAAATCCATCAAGCCACACGTGCGACCAGACCTGCTGTTGCGCCGAGAGCCACATGTCCTGCGGCGCCCATAACAGGATGCCGGCGATCAACCATCCCCAGACTGCCGGCACCTTGAGGCGATTGCCCAGATGCACCAATGCGAGCATATACAGCGAATAACTTTGCAGCGTCGCGCCGAACAGCGCGAGCCACCAGACTTGTTGTTCGTGGCCGGCAGCAGGTACGGCATCGGCGCCCCAGAACGACAGTTCGAGGACTTGCAGGTAGCCATCGAGCACGCCGGAGTCACCGGCCCAGGTCAGGGTAAAACCGGCGAGGATGTGCGTGATCGCAGCGGCATATAGCCAAAGCACCAACGCTGGGCGAAGCGAGGAAGAAGAGGCTGGCATTCCGTGTCCTGAGCGCGTTCCTTGGGGGTGGGGAGTTTAAAGGAAAATCGGGGGAGTCAGATGCTCAAGCGTTAAACGTTTTAGCGTGAGGGATTCAGACAAAACTTTTGCAAAAACCGCTTCAAACAGCCCCTCGAAATTCAAATGCAGTGGCTGGCTTTGATCGGCGCCGTGGCTGACGATCCCAATCGCCCCACGTTGAAGAGGCCCAGCTGATCACCTTTGTCAGCCGCCATTTGATAACAGGCTAACGCTCGAGATATATCCTTCGTTCCCAACTCCCCACCCTCAAAGGTAGAGGCCAGGTAATTCATCGCGTCCGTAGAGCCCATGATAATCGCTCGAATAACCTGCTCTTCTGCCTGCTTGGGATGAAGGCAAGGGCCGTTATAGTCAGTGGAGTTTCCCGAACAAAGAAACGTCGCATAGCCCATCGCACCCTTTGGTATTTTCGAAGCCGCTTTGAACAAAGCCTCAACCTTAGGGGTTTCCAACTGAGATGCCATTTGCGAAAGACTCAGGCTCGCCGCCGACAGGCTGGCCTGTGCATCACCTGACTCTGCAGCACACACAAAATTTTCCAGCGACGCTTCAATCAGCTCCGCAGTCAGCCGGTATTGCTCAAGAGACCCCAGCCCACCCAACGCTTCTGCACGCTGATAACAAAAGTTTTCGGCGCGGCTCATTCCCGGGTTATCCGTTGCGACAAGATCCTTTTCGCTGATCGACCAATCCTCAATCCCCTCAAGCACCCAGCACGCCTGACGAGAGAAGTTGAAAATCTTGATATTGCTGTTGCCCGCCCGTTTGTCCACAACGTTGACGTGACTGTCATCGACCTCTTCGATCTCGACTCCAGGTGTCTTGCCGGGTGTGATTGCAGCCATCAGCGGATAGGTGAAGGTTGTTCCACTGACACCCGAGGTCGAAGGCTCGAAGGTACTTCGATCCTTCCCCGCTACCGGTTTCAACACCAGCGACTTGACCGTCATCGCAGTGAGCCGACGTTGTGATTCGCTGTTGGCGGAAAACGCTGTCAGGAAAGGAGCGAACTCCTCCGAGGGGCAAGCGTCATTGGTCGGTGCCGTCGAAGCGCTCTTGTCGAATGCAAGAGCAGGGGCGATCTTCTCCAGATACGCCGAGCGCTCGCGACTCATTCTGGCGATACACGAGTTAACGGCAAACACATGCGCTGACATCCCAGTCTCGATTTCGAATGCCTCCAACGGACAATTCGCATCGCGCAATTTCAGCCACGCACGTTGCGACTCTTTAACCTTCGCCGCGTACTCCGCACCCAACGCCGGATTTGCCCGATAGTCAGACTCAAGCCGCGACATCAGTTGCTTGTAGCTGACATTCAACTGCGTATCGGCAGCCTTCTTCGCCGCCTCCGAGCACGGCACCATTTCCAGACTTGAGGTGACTTGGCTGCAGTCGTCCTGCGCATAGGCAGCTGAAGCCGGCAGCATTACGGCCAGCAGGGTTAAAACAAAACGGTTCACTGTGTTCATCTTTGAGTCATTCAGGTTTTGCGTTTGGTGAATCGGGTGATGCATTGCTTGGGTATGTTCATTTCCCAGTAAGTGCTGAGCAACGCTTTGCGTTTTTTGTCGACGCGCAGGTTAACGAAGCCATCGCCGCAGTCCGGCTACCACTCTTCGAACACACCGGTTTTGGTCCTTTTCAATGTCTGCTTTTGTCCGGTGCCAAAGCCAATTGGCGAGTACGCTCTATCGTCGCGCGAATTAGGCAGGCATCGGACCACTCACCGAAAACTGATTTATGCAATTTCGGGTCGGCCTGGCACTCCGCATCTCGAAATTTCATCCAGGCTCTTTGAGTTTCTCTCAGTGCTTTCTGACCGCTTTCGTCCAGCCGACTCATACGATCCCGAAATACAGAATTCAACAATGCATCCGCGTCAGGAACCATCAGATCAAGAACGCCATTTCCCGAGGGAAACCACTCAACGTCCGCCAATGCCTGTTCGCTCTCATTGTTCCAATTGTAGAGGCCGTTTTCTTCGATCTTCAGTGTGGCGGATCGCTGATGGTGATTCGTCGGATCGCTTTCGCTGACCTCTGAGCGATAAACAATTTCCAAATAGATAGGGTCGGTTGTGCGCTGAGGATCATTCAATAGCGTTTGCCGAACAATGGCCCGTTGCTTATTGCTCTCAGTGATCTCTATCGAAAAGCACGGATCCGGCCCAGGACGTTCTGCGAACGCCTTCCTCTCCAGGCATTGAGTACGAACCGCCATGGAAGGGGTATCCGAACCGCCACCCACATCAACGACTCTGACAAGCAACCGGACTTCCGGATCCTTGGAAAAGTCGGCCTGAAGGATGGTGGCAATCATCGTGCCCTCAGCCATGACCACAGGCGACAGTATTGAAAGTAAAAAAATGAGGCTGAATCTGAAAATCTGCATTCCTTGGCGTCCGTAAAAACTCAGTGATCCGTTCAATTCTGAACGGGCCTGCGACAGAAGATAGAGTCAGAACCGAAAAACGGGCCAGATCTATTTAAGTTCTCAACCAAATTCAAAGCGATCGAACGCAACCAATAAATCCGTCCACTTTGATTCGTCCCCTTTGATTATTAAAAAATTCAGATGAAAACAAATCCTTCCTCTACCTTAGAGCCTCACTCAACAAACTCAATAGTTTCAACCATCTTAATAACCTCCTTCAACGCAGAACCATTTAGATCATTCAAGTAGGCCACACTTCCACCTCCACAAAGTGCAGCAGATCCATGGGGGATGCAGAATCCAAACCCACGCGTTCGATCCTCTTCTTCACCATTTGTAACATCCTGAGATATCGCGGGACCTTCCCAGTTCTTCCCTTTTAATACATAAAAAGTATTATGCATGGACGTGTCAGCCTCAACATCTGGATCCAAACTCATTACCCATCCTTTGTCAGTCATTTTCCCACCCGAAAAGTTAGCAAAAGTTTGGGCATCGGCGGGATCCACACATCGTAATTTCAAATCGACTTCTATCGGCCGCCTAGAATTAGGCTTAATAATCTTCGAATAAAATAAGAGCGCAGGCACTTCTTCCTTATCCACCACATAATCACCTCCGTACAAATTATTCATTTTAAATTTGCACGCATTGATATCTGCAAATATGACCGACGACTTCACATTCGCTTCATTAGCGAACGAAACCGACGAAATTGAAAGAACCAAAATAATCAACCAAACCTTCATCACTGTCTCCTCGCCTTAAACAGATCTGGGAGCTTAAGAAAAAAGGGGACAGAAAAAAGGGAAAAATGGGACAGACCACGTTTTGTGGGTAATTACTCAAACCGTGGTCTGTTCCCATTCCCCTGCAACAGTTAAATAAGCTTCACTTAATAGCTAAGGAGCTGACATACCGCAAAGCAGCTTCCATAGTGAGCAATCCTTGACCCTGTAAACTGAATACCAAAGCAGGTGTCACACAACCAGTGTTCCGGACCCACTCCGCGGGACTTTCTTTCTCCAACTCATCAGAGATTTTCATCAGAGAATCCCCTCCTAGCTCTTGAACACACGTGCCAAACGCAGAAGAAAATAACTTCTTTGCATCGCCATCGTTCTCGAGAAACTTTTGATAGGTTAGATCACTCAGAGGCGTGGCAGGGCGTTGGTAAAAAACGTCACGCGTTATCGTTTTTTCAGCTGAAGCGACAACTTCTTCACGAGAAAACAAAAAGCTTCCATCCTTATAAGTGCCCACAACATTTCTGCTGTAGCAAACACTGGTTGATGGCTCACAGAAGTGATACTGAATTACCAAATTTCCGTCTATTACAGATAGACCATGCGATACATCCAGCCCCCCGCTATTGTTCATTTTTTTCGTTGGTACAAGACTGTTATTTTCAAGAACATCTTTTCCGCCAGAAGTGACCACGAGATCATAAAAATCAGGCCCGCCCTCGGACAACTTTATAACGTCTGCTTGCCCATCCCCCGTCACATCAGCATTAATGACAAGATAATCCCCTGCACTGACCCTAGCAGCGAAGCAAAAAATAAATAAGCCCAAAAACAAACTATCTAAAAATTTTTTCATTTTCCCATATCCTTGTAAATTGAGCTCGACGCTCAGCATAACTACTCGTGTACAGATTTATGACTTTCGTAATATCATTAACAAAGGATCCAGAGTCTCCCTTATCCGCAATATTATACAGCTCATTTTTTAACCAAAAATAGACTGCTGACCTAGCAGCATACTTTGGCTGCTCCAATAAAGCTGGATTATTTATAAAATTCAAATTTTCACCAGGCCAAAGCCCTGGGTACTTATTAGTAAAATCATTGTAGTTGTATCGCCCAGTTAACTGTTTCAGACCACGACCTCGATATTTCCAACCATCTCCACTTGCAATATTCCCATTACCTAGATCAGAGTTTCCAGTAATTCCATTATATGCTCTGTTGGCGATTTCAACTTGATTCGCACTTTGCACATTAGGTTTAAACCCATACAGATCAGCTTCGTCTGGCCTGTTTCTGAAATAAACAAATTTATCAATCAACACTTGAGGCCGGTATTTAAGCGACTCCACAAG
Source organism: Pseudomonas sp. 1L-E-NC-VB-C3 (assembly GCF_057291535.1). Classification (NCBI taxonomy): domain Bacteria; kingdom Pseudomonadati; phylum Pseudomonadota; class Gammaproteobacteria; order Pseudomonadales; family Pseudomonadaceae; genus Pseudomonas; species Pseudomonas sp. 1L-E-NC-VB-C3. The sequence goes on from NZ_JBXAWD010000001.1 coordinate 494,942, forward strand.
AGCATAGCTATCGCCAACCTCGACGCGCACTTGTGCAAAAAAATGACTTAACCGTAGAGGGGTATCGAGTTTATACTCTGAAAGCCTTGGATTTAATTCATCCGCTAAAAGCTGCAATTGGGAGGAATCATCAGCACTTTTGAAAACCGCCTTAAGCATCGCCAAAGTAATAATCATAGAGCTTTGCGCTTTGGCGTTCGCAATGAATTCAACAGGGTGAAAATGCCAAATCATGCCGGTACTTATGGAAGCTTTTGCTCTCAACTCATCCCAAAAAACATAGTTATTTATTCTTTCTTTTTCATGCTTTAGAGTTTTGGGCGAATGTACCAGCTCTGTATCCAGTTTGCTCCACTTAGGTGCATCTGCCTTGTCTTTCCATTCGGTCGGATGATGGGCTACCAATTTTGACCACTGCATTCTCGTATCAGGATTTTTCAAAGCGTCAGTCAATTCATCCGGTTCGACTTCACCATTGCCGCTTTTATCGACCTTATTAAAAAGATCCTGAAAGAACTGAGGCATATCCTTATGATCAAGAAACCCATCCGCTGCTGCATTGGTTTCCTCTACAATCTTGAAACCAAGCTTTTCCCAGTCGTGTTGCGTGATAATCTGCGCGCCTGCTTTTTTTACCAGCCCGCTGACTGCCCCCTCTTTTTCGGCAACGGTGATTTCATAATACTCATCATTACCTTCTTTAATAATAGGTGCAATGTTCAAATCAACCGAGTGCTCTAGCTTCAACACTGAACTGCCAGTTACAGGAGATTTTTTCTTTAATTCACTTTCAGCGGGCAAATACAAGTACTGCTTGCCGACCTTCAACCCAGCCGTATTCTTCAGAAAATCTTGAACATCAGCCTCAGCGGTAAAAATTTCAACATGAACTTGGTGCTTACTCGCGACGCCTCCATCTTCGCCAGTCAGGTTTTCAGTCAATCCTAGATATCCTATCGGGTCACCAGCCTTGATCCCGCTATTGGCTGGCTCTACCGAATCAAAACTAGCAGGGATTACCTCCCAGGCAACGAACTCATTTTCTACAATTGCCCAGAAGCTGGGAGGGAGGTTGCCCGCCCCAGCCAAGCTACCACTGCTGGTACATTTCGCCATACTGCGAGTCGAACCAGAGACATTGAGGTTCAAAACGTCCTTGCTTTCGAATTCTACAATACTGCCCTGTGTAAGCTGCATCGTCCCCATTTTCGCGCCAGCAGGCTGACCATTCTGCGGTGAAGCGGGGTCCTGATAGAGATCCAGCTTTTTGACTGCAGTACCCTTCACCTTACCTTGCCAATATTTGGGCTTGGATCGCTCCGGGATCGGGTCTTCCAGCCATATACGAGCAGGTTTGGAGTTTTTGTAGGGCTCTCCATCTTTCAGATAGACGAACCAGACTTCTTGCCCGACTTCCCTCACCTTATGCGAATTTTTCTTCACACTACCCGACAAGATCTTTCCTTTGGCGTAGGTGAGGTTAACTACATCCTTCTGCTCTAAGATCTCGAGCTTCGTACCGGCGACTAATTTCCCTACATTCTCAACACTACTGGTTGCGGGAAAATCATCGTAAGCCTTGAAGTCACTAACCTTCATGGTTACTTTTGTTTTGGGTCTTTCGTTATCGGACAAGGGGTAACGTTTGAAGGGAAGCAAATGCATGTAAAGACTGAAAAAGGTCAGCTTGTTTTGTTTGCCCTTATTAGGCCCTTCCTCCGGATTCGGCGCAGATTTGTACTCATGCCGTACCAGACAGAACGAGTTGGAATACTTCAGTTTTTTCTCGTTATCACCGAACGTCGACTCCAGATAGTCTTCGTTAAGTCGATAGGCCACCACCTCGCCGTCGGCCATGCAGCGGATCGGTTCGTTCAAGATGCACTGGGGAGCGCTGGCATTGCTGATATGAATGCCACCATGCCAGAACTTATTACTGCCGAGGAGATAGTGACCCGAAGTTTCTTTTTCTAACGCCTTATATATTTCATCGGCACTCTCAAACTGCTTCCCATCCGCCTTTCTGAATGGGTATTGGAAACTCATGAGCGGCGACCCCGCTGGAGCAGGGGTCGGTGCAGGCGCGGGAGCAGGCGCCGGTTGCGCACCGCTTTTGTACTCTGCTTTCGGCCGCAAGTACTTGTCAGGCATCGGCCAGTAACCGCTACCGGCACCGTACTTTGCGGACTTCGGCCCAGTCGAGCTCTGTGAGCCGAAGAAGTTACCCTTGGTCCGGTGGACGTCCATATCCTCGATCACACCGGTATGGTGCATTCCTGTCCAAAGCGCAATATCACCCGGCTGAACACTGTTGAGGGGTATGACTTCGAAGTGCGTGGTGTCTGTCGCGAGTTGGCGTGTGGTGCGGTACGGAATGTTGTACCCCGCATCACCGAGCATGAGATTGAGTAAGTGAGAACAATCGATTTCCTTCCGGCCGTCACTGTCTTCGTCCGCAGTTCCACCCTTACCGTAACCGTATTCGTATCCGCTGCTGGGGTAGTTGACCCGCTGCTCGAGTAGTCCTGTGCTCATCGATAGCATCCTGCTTTAAAGGCAATGAATTGAATTATTTGCGGTAATGCCTTGGGTGCTTAGTCGTTCAACGCCTCTTGCACCTGCCTCATTGCCTTTCTTGTCGGCCTCTTGATAACAGGCCATCGCCCGGGGCAAATCACCAGAGACGATGGCGCCGGCCTCATAGGCGCCTCCTAGTTGAATCAGTGCATCCGGGGAGCCGAGCCGGGCAGAGTTCACAAGAGCGCCCAATGATTTTTCTGGACTGACACAGGCTCGTGTCTCTTCGTAATTGCCTTCGTCGCAATAGAAATCGGCAAGGGCGACCCCTGCTTCAGGCACGTTTATGGCAGCTGATTCCAGGAGCTGAAGGATCTTTCCATTTTCCAACCGTGGTGCTTGACCTGAAAGGCTGATCCCCGCCGCTGCGAAGGCCGCCTCTGCTGAGCCTTGATCTGCCCCATTCAAGTAACTATTCAGAGCGGAAATGTACAACTGGCTGGCAGAAGATGAGTCGGTATCAATACCCAGCTGGTTATACAATGCCCCTCTTTTTAATGCGCGCTGACCCGACGAGTTTTTTAACTTCGGGTATTGAGCATCAAGTACTGCCTCAAGCGACCAGTCTTCAATACGGGTCAATACCCAGCAGTCGTTATGTTTGAAAACAAAGATCTTCAGCACTTCACCGTTGTGATCGCGAACAATCACTTGGTTTGGCAACTGGACTTGCATGCTCAACTCAGACTTCGCGATGCTGTCCGGAGCAAGCATCACTAGCGACTGGAGGTCTAACACCTTCGACTTCCGCTCCAACACTCGCGGCTTCGAGTCGGTGACGGCTACCGTCTGCTCGATCACGGGCGAGGCAATAAACGCTTGCTGCACCTCCGGCTTGGCCGAGAATTCTTTTACGAAATCTGCGAAGTTATCACTCGGGCATTGCACTGTGCTCGATTGCGCAGCAAAGGCTCCTGAACACGCCCCGAACGCCAGCAGCGCCAGACATTTCAGCTTGAATTGACGCACTCGGTTGTTCTTTCTCATCACGAACTCATCACTCAGAAAACACAAAAAAAGCCTTCGGCTTAACCTTCTCAGGCGGCGAATTCGCCAACGCCTGATCCATCAAACTCCCCGCCTTATCCTTATCCGCCGCCCCCGGCAGCACCGGCGGTTTAATCCCGATCCCCGTGCCGGAGCCAGCCGAGCCACCGGCATTGATCTTGATCACCGGCCCAACCACCGTAACCCCACCGCCATCCAGCTTGATAAAGCTCCCTCCCCCAAGAATGGTCAGCTCCGTCCCCGCCTCGATAACAATCTTGTCCCCAGCCTTGAGGTGAATCTCTTTCCCCACACTGGTGAGCTGCGCAGTCCCCAACTTCACATGCTGGTTCTGCCCAACCGTCAGATGATCATCCAGCTTCGCTTCAATCTTGCGGTCGCTGATAGTGGTGCGGTGTTCTTCAGCCTTCAGCTCGGTGTAGGTGTTCTTCACCACCGTGTCGTGGCGTTCATTCCCGACCCGAATCTTCTGATCATGCTCTACGTTTTCATCCCAATCGCGCTGCGCATGAATGTAGATCTGCTCCGCGCCTTTTTTGTCTTCAATGCGCAGTTCGTTATACCCACCGCCACCTGGGGAGCTAAGCGTTTTGAACACGCTGCGAGTCTTGTTCGCCGGCAGTGCGTACGGCACCGGGTTTTCCTTGTGGTACAGGCAGCCGGTGACAAGCGGTTGGTCGGGGTCGCCTTCGAGGAAGGTGACGAGGACTTCCATGCCGATGCGCGGGATGCTGATAGCGCCGTAGCGGTCGCCGGCCCAGGAGCTGGAGACGCGTAGCCAGCAGCTGGTTTTGTCGTCGGCCAGGCCTTCGCGGTCCCAGTGGAATTGCACTTTGATGCGGCCGTATTGGTCGCAGTGGATTTCTTCGCCTTTGGGGCCGGTGACCATGGCGGTCTGGCTGCCGAGCACGCGTGGTTTGGGGTGTTCGAGGGCCGGGCGGTAGAACACGTCCCACGGGGTGGCGAGGAAGGTGTTGCGGTAGCCCTGGTGGAAGTCGTCCTTGTTGTCGGTGGTGTCGCTGGTCACGCCTTCTTCGAGGACTTGCGGCTGCTTGCCTTCGTGGAAGATTTCGGTGAGCAGCCACAGGTCGTTCCACTCGCTGCGCGGGTGGTCGGACATTTCCATGAAGTGACCGCTGACCAGTTTTGTCTGATCGCCACGACCTTCGGCCTGGCGGTAGTCGGCGCGGTGGCGTTCGAGGGCGCGCTGGCTGAGGAACTTGCCGCGCGCGCGGTCGATGAAGCGGCCCGGATAGTCGTAATCTTCGAGATCCGGCTCAGTGCTGTCGCCGTCCGGTTTGTATGCGGCTTCCATTCGCAGGCGCGGTTTTTCGAAATCGTAGTCGCGGCGCGTGGTGCGCGTGGTGCGGGTTTCCAGACGCAGTTTGAAGGCTTTGATCACCGGCTCGTCGGCGACCATGCCGCTACCCTGCACGTACGCAGTCGGCTGACCGAGATTCTGGAACACGGTCTGGTCGTCGCCGAAGACCAGCAGGTGGGCTTTTTCGCTGTGCTGGAAGTGGTAGTGAATGCCCTCTTCTTCGCACAGACGCTGGACGAAATGCAGGTCGGTTTCGTCGTACTGCACGCAGTAGTCGCGATCCGGGCACGGCTGGCTAAGCTGGAAGCTGTAGGCGTTGCTCTTGATGCCGTGCTCTTCGAGGATCAGCGCAATGATTTTCGGCGCGGACATCTGCTGGTAGATACGCTGGTTGGTGCGGTGATGCAGGTATTGCAGTTGCGGCACGATCGAGACTTTGTAGCGGGTCAGGCGCTTGCCGGCATCGCCCTGGGCGACGCGGTAGATCTGCCCGTGAATGCCCGAGCCCTGTGGATCGAATGCCAGAAACGCCTGCTTGTGCAGCAGTTGTTCAAGGTCCAGATCGGGGTTTTCGCTGACCAGTTCGAGGTCGAAGCGATACGCCTGGCTGATGCCTTCGGTGCCGGTGAAGGACAGCACTTGCAGGTCGCCGACGTAGTCTTCGACCTTGAGGCTGAAGTGGGTTTCGTTAGCTGAGTTGAACATCGTGTGCTCCCTGTTCGAATGTCATCCGTTACGCCCGAAGTCGCAGACGTTGCAGCCAGGACGAAGTGGCGCCCAAGGCGTCACGCAATTGTTGGGCAGTGATGGTGCGTTCTGCCGGGTTGAAGCTCAGCGCGGTTCGCAGCGCTTGCCAGCCGTGCTGGGGTAAATTCGCTGGGGCGCGCAGCTCGCGCTCCAGATGCTCGTCGCGGGCCTGGGTCGAGGGCAAGCGGCGGAACGGGTGTTTGCCGCCCGCCAGTTCATAGATCACGCAGGCCACGCCGTATACGTCCGCGCTGGCCGACAACGGTTGGCCCTCAAGCAGTTCGGGGGCGGCGTAGCCCGGGGTCCAGGCGTTGAAGCGCTCGCGGCTCAGGTGTGGCAGGCCGGGCAAGATGCCCTCCTCTGCCTGCCCCAGACCGAAGTCGAACAGGCGCAGGCCGTCTTCGCTGAGCATGACGTTGCTCGGTTTCAGGTCACCGTGCAGCACGCCGCGACCGTGGGCGTAGGCCAACGTGTCGAGCAGCGGCAGGACGATGTCGCGCAGTTCTTTCCACGGTAGGCCGAGGGGCCGTTCGCAGAGCAATTTGTCCAGGGTCAGGCCACGCATGTATTCCATGGTGATAAAGGCCCGCTGGCAGTCGGTGTCGACTTCAAAGGTGTGTGCACGCACGACGTTGTCGTGGCGCAGGCGTCGGGTCAGGGCGAACTCGCTGTAGAGCAAGGCACTGGCGTCCGGCGATTCGGCAAATTCTTCGCTGAGGATTTTCAGCGCAACGTAAGGGTCGGGATCGCCGAACTGCTCATGCAGCAGATCCCGCGCCCGGTAAACGGCGCCCATGCCACCGGCCCCGAGCAGACGCTCGAGGTGGTAGCGACCGGCGAGTACATCTGGCAGCGCACCGATGCTGGCCTTGGTCGGCGCCAGCAACGGTTCGGCCTGGTTGCCCTTCGCGAAGGCGAAGTAGGTCAGATTGTTGGCCTGCTCTTCGCTGATCAGCAGGTCATCGATGGGCGATTCGAGTTCACTCATTGGCGGATCACCACGGCAGTCAGGTTGTCCCGCGCAGCGCCACGCAGGGCGCCGTCGAACAAACGTTCCAGCGCCACGTGCGGCGCGCTGAGGCTGAGGGCGTTGCCGAGGGCATCGCTGCTCAGGCCCTGATACAAACCATCGCTGCAGAGCAAAAACACATCGCCCGGATAGACCTCGAGTTCCAGCACATCCAGGGTCAGTGTGTCGGCGGCGCCGACGGCTCGGGTGAGTGCCTGAGCCGCCGGGTGCGCTGCCGCCTGTTCGACGCTCATTTGCTGCTCGTCGATCAGTTGCTGTTGCAGCGAATGGTCCTTGGACAGCTGATACAGCCGCTGCCCGCGCCACATGTAGCAACGGCTGTCGCCGGCCCAGATGCAGGCCGCGCGATTGCCTTCCACCAGCAGCGCGACGACGGTGCTGCCCATGATGCTGTCGTGGCGTCCGGCAGTGACGGTCAACTCCTGCCCCAAGCGCCGGTTCAACCAGTGCAGGCACTGGCGGATGGCTTTGAGGCGTTCGTCGAAGTCCTCGTGTTGCGGCAACTCAGCCAGGCTGGCGACGATCAACTGGCTGGCGATGTCGCCACCCTGATGACCGCCCATGCCGTCCGCGACCACCCACAGCCCATGCTGCGGGGAATCGAGGAAGGCATCTTCGTTGCGCGCCCGCACCTTGCCCGGGTCGGTACGCGCCGCGCTGCGCCAGGGACTGGCCACCAGCATCAGAGCTGCACCGGCATACGGAAGGTGCGCAGTACGCCCATGTCGAACGGGTTCGGCGTGCGCTGGCTGGTCAGCAGGTAGTTGGCGCGCAGGCCGCCCACGTCGGCTTTCAGTACCAGCACGTCACGACCGTTCAGGTACTCGGTCTGCATCAGGTCGAACAGACGGAACAGCGACCATGGGCCGGAGTTCTTCTCGATACCGATCGGACGCCCGGCCATCTTGTCCATGACCAGGCTGGTGCGACCGTCTTCAGCATCGGTCGGCCACTTGAAGGTCATTGGCAGGATCGGGCCGTGACGGTATTCCATGGTCTTGTCGCCGAACTTGAATTCGGAACGGCTGACCGCCGGATCGAGGGTGTACGGCTCGAGCTTGAACTGCACGGTCGGCTCGGCCGGGTTGATCGAGAAGAAGCTCTGGCGAATGGTCTGCGCCGCCGCCATCTGATCGAGGTAGACCTTCGATACCGGCAGGCTGTGACCGTCGACGCTGCGCATGCGGTAGTTGCCCGGATCGCCGCTGACGAACGGACGCATGTAGCTGTCGAAGAAGCGGTCGACGGTACCTTGAGCACGGAAGAACTCGCGGAAGTCGCTGATCGCCACGTCGCTGGTGCTGCTGGCGCTGAACGGATAGCGCTTGCTGATGGTTTTGCCATACACGCTGTACAGCTCGTTCTGATAACGGCCGTTCAGGTATTGGTAGGCATCGTTGAGCACCAGGCGCCATGAGTCTTCGGCCAGCACGTTGAACCACACGCTCAGGGGACGTGGCAGACGACCGGAGGCATTGCGCAGGTTGGTCAGCGCATCACGCTGGCCGCTCATGCGCGTCTTGGCCATCTCGAACGCGGCTTGCTCCGGCGTGCTGGAACGGGCCAGACCGGCCAGTTGCAGTTGCAGGTCGTTGAGCGCGCTGAACGCTGGCGTCAGATCAGCGCCCGGGCCGTTGTTGTCGTCGAGCAGACGATGCAGCGGTTCGAAGCGGCGTTGCAGGGATTTCTTCGCGGTGTCCGGCAGGTTCTTCGCCACGTTCAGCGCCGAAGCCTTGTCGGCGGCAGCGGCGGCGAGTTTGCCGACCTTGCCCAGTTTGCCTTTCTGCCCGGCCAGCGCATCGGCGGCTTCGCCGGCTTCATCGACCGGATCAGCCGCGGCTTCGAAGCGGGTGTTTTCACGCACTTCGGTGAGCAGCGCGAGGACCGGCGAATTGGCCGAAGTCAGGCCCGCCAGTTGCTCGGCGCCTTCGCCAGCGTCGCTGATCGGTGGCAGTGCGACCTGGCCAACGGCTTCGCTCCAGTAGTTGGCGTAGTCGCGGAAGTACAGCTGCTCGAGCTCGACCATCAGGCGACGCAAGTCCATGTCGCTGATGCCCGCGCCTTCGCCCAAGACCCAGTTGTCACGCAGGATATCGGTGACCAGCGCGGCGCCCTGCACCGAGAAATACTGCTGATAACCCTGCTGGGTGTAGAAACCCGGGATCACGTATTCAGTGCCGATGAACAGCGAGCCCTGCGGGCCGAGGTGTTGGCTGAAGCGGTAGTCCGGCAGGTTGCGCGCCTGCTCGCGGAGCATGCGGTAAACCACGTTGGCCAACGATTCGCTGCGCAGGACCTGACGCGCCTGCGTCACCAGTTGATCGTTCAGCGGGTAGATGAACGGCTGCTTGAGCAAGCGCTCAAGGTGCGTGTTCAGACCATTCTGCACCGCAGTGTTACCGGTGTAGCGCTGCGACCAGTCAGTGGCGACCCAGTCCTTGAGCCACGCCGCGTCGCGACGATCCTTCATGTTCAGCATCAGGTACGCGCGCAGGCTGTTGAGCAGCCGATCGCGGTCCTTCATGTTGGCGCGGATCTGCCCTTCGAGCATGGTCGCCACCCGTGGCAGCAACTGCGCTTCAAGCTCACGCTCGTAGGCGGTTTTCACCACCGGGTTGATCTCTTCGCCTTGATACAGGCCGCCACGCTCGTGGTAAGAGACGTCGCCCTTACTCGGGAACACCTGGGTCGCGGCGTAGCTGGTGTCGAGAACTTTCAGCACACCCATGGCGTCATCGCGCGGCGTTACGGCCGAACGTTGCTGGGTCCAGTTCTGTGCCAGCGTGCGCAGGTTTTCCAGACGCTCGTAGTTGGCCGAAAAACCACCGGCCCAGAGCATGCCGAACAGTGCCAGTGCTGCCAGTGCGCCGACGTACAGCGCACGCTGGCCCCAATGAATGCGGCTGCGCTCGCGCTTGTCCAGACCGGCCAGATCGGCCTCGGGGAAAATCACTTGGCTGAGCAAGTGGTGGATGAATCGCGAACGACCGCTGCGCAGAGTCGGCAGCACGCCGGCGTTCATGCCCAGGCTGGCGCCGATGCCGGCGGTGGTCGTATCCATTTCCTGGGTCAGGTGCGGCGCGCTGGTCAGGTAGAAACCGCGCAGTTGCGTGGCGCGCTGATAGCGGTTGCCGGTGAACGCCATGTCGACGAACAGGCACAGGCGCTCGCCGATCTGCCCGAGCTGATGCGGGAAGTCGAGGATGCGGCCACGGCGCTGAGTGTCGCGCTCGGAGTGCATGCGCATGATCACTTGGCTGTTCAGGCGGCGCAGCAGCTCTTCGAACTCGTTGCGCAGGACCGTGACGTCGGTGCCGACCTGATCCTTGCGGAAACTGGTGCCGAGCACCTGATCGCTTTCTTCGCGGGTCAGTTGGTCGAAGAACTCGTCGAAGCCGAGCAGCTTGTCAGCCTTGCTCAGGACCAGATACACCGGCACGTCGACGTGCAGCTTCTGATGCACGTCCTGCAAACGGCTGCGCACCTGCCGCGCGAGTGTCTCGATGTCCTGCTCGCTACCGCCGGTGAGGGTTTCCACCGGAATGGTCACCAGCACGCCGTTCAACGGACGACCGCGACGACGCTTGCGCAGCAGCTCCAGCAGGGTTGTCCAGGCGTTGCCGTCGACTTCGGCGTCCGGTTGAGTGGTGTAACGCCCGGCGGTGTCGATCAGTACACCGTGATCGGCGAAATACCAGTCGCAATGACGGGTGCCGAGGGTGTCGCGGGTCAGCTTGCGGTCGATCTTGTTGATCGGAAATTCCAGACCGGAAAAGTCCAGCAGGCTGGTCTTGCCGGAGGCCTGCGGACCGATCAGCAGGTACCACGGCAAGTCACTGCGCCAGCGCTCGCTGCGACCGCGATACAGGCTCGACGTCTTCAGGGTTTTCAGCGCGTCCTTGAACCGCGCCTTCAACTCTTTCTGTTCTTCGTCGATCAGCTCTTCGCGGCGAATGCGGTCCTGACCGTCCTCGCTTTCTTCCTCGGCTTTCTTGCGGATACCCGCGCGCCAGCTGACGAAGACCATGGTCAGGCCCCAGATCAGGAACAGCACGCTGATGGTCAGCAGGCGCGAGGTCGCGCTTTCCCAGAACTTGTAATCATCGACCGCCAACAACGGGCCGACGAACCACACCAGCAGCGCCACGAACAGCACCAGCAGCAGAGTCCAGACCCAGGTCTGGCGCAGGAAGGCGCCGACTTTCTTGAAAAACTTTTTCATCACACGTCCCTGTTTTACGGCTGCGCCTGCGGTTGCACCGCGGCTGGATCAAGCGGCTGATAAGGATGCAGAACGGTGTCGCGTTGTTCGCTCAGGACCCAGGCGAAGCCCGAATACATCACCACCAGACAGACCAGAGTAAAGAGCACCACCATCCACGCCGGCACGATGCGCACCAGGTTGCGGCGCTGATCGTTGAGACCTTCCCAGTGCGGCGACAACTCGCGCGGCACGTCGCCACGCAACTGACGGATCTGCCGGTACAAGGCGTCGCGGATGCCTTCAAGCTCAAGCATGCCGCGCGCCTGCACGCGGTACTTGCCCTCGAAACCGAGGGACAGGCACAGGTACATCAGTTCGAGCATCGGCAGGTGCTTGACCGGGTTTTTCGACAGCCGATCGAGCAGCTGGAAAAACTTCTCGCCGCCGAAGGTTTCGTTGTGGAAGCTGCTCAGCAGGCTCATCTGCGACCACTCGCTTTCGTTGCCCCACGGCGTGGTCACGACGGCTTCGTCGACCACGGTGCAGAGCACGTAACGCGCGGCCATCACCTGGCTGCTTTCGGCGCCGTTGTGCAGGGCGCGTACTTCGAACAACTTCAGCCCGGCGGTCAGACGCTCATTGAGAGCGTACAGATCTTCACGGGTTTCGCTGTGCTTGAGGCGCACCACTTCCGAGAGCAGGTCGGACGAGGCCGCGACCAGCGAGTTGAGGCTGATATTGAACGCCTCCGCCGGACGCAGGCGCGCGGCGTAGATCATGCGTTCTTCCAGTTGCTCGAAACGCGGCGGCGCGGCGAAGTCGGTCAGCGGACTCGATGCCGGTCCGTGGCCCTGACGGTCGAGCAGGACGGTTTTGTCGTCCTGGTTGTAATCCGTTTCCTTGATCATGTCGGTCAGTTCCTGATGGCCCAGAATTTCAGTTCAAGCTCGGCGAATTCGCCGGACACGTGGAACGCGAAACCGCCGGAGCGCTCGAGTTGTGCCAGGTCTTCGGAACTGAGTTCGAGGATGAAATAGGTTTTGTTCGAATGGAACGCGATCTGCCGTGGGGCCACCGGCAACGGTTTGACCTTGATCCCCGGCAAGTGCAGGTTGACCAGTTGGCGGATGCGCTCCACCGGGCCGACCTTGAGGTGCTGCGGCAAGCGCTGACGCAGTTCTTCGGAGTCGCAGTTGGCACTGGCTGCCAGCACGAACGAGGCCGAGCCGAGCAGTTTGTGGTCGTGCAACGGCGAGACGATGATGCCGTACTGACGCGCCTGCAGGATCAGTTCGATGGCGTGCTGTTCGAGCACCATCGACAGCACCTGACGGATCGCTTCCATCAGTTTGCGAAAGCTCGCGCCCTGATCGGCGTGGGAGTAGCGGCTGTCCAGACGCGGGCGTTTGCTCTCGCCGGAGAAGGTCGCCAGATCGCCGAGCATGGTCAGCAGCGTGCGATACAACTCTTCCGGGTGAACCTGCTCAAGACCGAGGTAATGGCGCAGCAGCAGTTCGGTACGGTTGATCAGTTGCAGCATCATGAAGTCGCCGACTTCAGCGCCGCCGACCTTGCCGTTGGAGCGAATCCGCTCGGCGATGGTGTCGCCACGGTGGCTGAGCATGCTGATGACTTCTTTCAGGCACGACAGCAGGTAGCTGGAGGCGTGGGCCTGAATGTAGGTCGGGACGAAATCCGGGTCGAGGCTGATCACGCCGTCGGGCGTGGTGTCGAGCACGTCGCAGATTTTCAGCTTCACGTAGGCCTGATCGCTCTGCTGCTCGCCGAGCAACAGTTTGAAGTCCGGACGACCGCAGCTGACCTGGCTGGCGGAATCGTCGCCGGCGTTGGAGTCGGCGACTTCCGCGTCATACGCGGTGTAGCGCGCGAGCACGTCGGATTGCTCCGGGCGCCGGGCCTCGATGTGGTTGCCGGTGACCAGCGGCAGCGCCAGATAGATCGGCGTATTGCCGGTGTTCGGCGGCACGTCCAGCGCCAGCGGCTCGGTGTTGCCGCCGAGTTCGAACAGGCTGCCGTCCGGCAGAATCCCCGAGGCTTCACTGATCACCAGTTTGCCCATGTTGAGGAACTGCAAGTCGATTTCCAGATTGAGAAAACCCCAGGTGTAGCCACCGAGCAATTGCGTGCGGGTTTTCATCTGGTGATCGTAATAACGATCGTTGTGCTGGAAGTGCTGCGGTCGAAGCAGCATGCCTTCCTGCCAAATGACTTTATGGGTGTTCATGATCAGTCATCCGCCTTGGCGAGCACTTGTTGGGTATTGCGGATACCGGCCTGATCGAGGGTCAGATCAGCCTCGGTGAGTTCCAGCGGAGTGATCTGCACGGTGTGGCGCCACTGGGTATCCGGCAGGTCGCGATAGGCAGCAAGGATGCCCACGTAACGGCTGCCCTCCTCCACGCTGAGTTTCAGTTCCACGGTTTCACCGGGGCGCAGTTCGAGTTCTTCGCTGGCCACCAGGTCCGGGTTGAGGGATTCCTTGGCGCGCTCGTAGAGGCTGAAGAAATCAGCGTTCTCGAAGGTCACCGGGTGCTTGAGTTCGAACAGGCGCACGACGATCGGCGACGGCCGCCCGTTGAGGTCCGGATTGAGCTGATCGCTGCCGGTCAGCTTGAGGTTGATCTTGGTCACTTTCGAGTACGGCGACAGCGACGAGCAACCAGCGAGCAGCACCAGCACGGTGAGCGCAGTCAGCGTCTTGAAAAAAGCGGTCGAGCGGCGAGACATGCGCATCATCCTTGGTGGTCGGTGTGGAGGGTGGAGATCAGGCGGATCTGTTCTTCGTAGGCCTGGGCAAAGTCGCGGGCCAGCAGACGCTCGCTCCAGTCATCGTCCTGACGCAGTGCCTGGTGATAGCGGCCGAACGCTCTCCAGCGCCCACCCGATGTTGCAATCAATGGCTTGCTGTCGCGCTCGAAACGCAGGGTCAGTTGCTCTGGCGAGAAGTGCTCCAGCGTGCCGCGTACGGCAGCGCGACTGGCAGTCAGCAGCGCCACTTGGTGCGCCTGCAAATCACGGAATGCACGGGAGATCGCCTGCTCGGCCGGCAGGTGTCCAGGCTTGCTTGGCTGCAACAGAATCTGTAGCGCTTCGCTCGGGTCGACGGCGAATTTCAGCGGGTTCTTGTTGGTGCCCTGCACGGTGGTCTGGGCCAGACGCAGCTCGTTTTTCAGCTCCGAGCGGGTGCGCAGGCTCTGCTGCAAACCACCGATGCTCTGGCGCAGCAGGCGCGCAGCGTTCAGCGCCAACGCTTCGCGTTCGTCGTGGCTGAGGCCTTTTACGTCGACGCCCAGCGCCGCGCCGAAGTGCTCCCAGAATCCTTCGCTCTGACGCTCGACGGCTTTCGGTGCAGGCGCCGGCTCAGGTTCGACCGGGGCGGCAATCAGCTCCGGGACCATCAGGCTTTCCATATCGATGCGCGCGTAGTCGGCACGCTGACGGGAATCTTCCGGCTTGGCGGTAGGCGACAGCAGTTCGTCGATTTCCGAGTACACGCGCTCTTGCTGTTCGAGGGCGTTGAGCGGGTCGAGGTCGAGGAACGCGTCGTCCGGAATGATGCTGCCAGCGGCGCGCGGGCGGCCGACTTCGCCGTCGAAGGTCGCCGGATCACGAACCAGCCGCGCACGGATCTCGAAGTCGCCGAGAATGTAGGTGCTGCCGTGCTCGATGCGCACCGGCTCGCCCTTGTGCAGGCGTGCGCCACTGCTGCCGTCCTGGACACCGTTGCTGCTGGTGTCGGTGAGGAAGAACGAGCCCTCGCGGTAGCTGACAATCGCGTGATGATTGGACAGGTGCCGCTTGCGGTCAGGGATTATCCAGTCGCAGTCCTCGCCGCGCCCGATCACGCCGCCGGCCTGCTTGAAGGTCCGCTGGCACAGCTCGGTGGGCACGAACTGCTTGGTGTTCAGCATTTCGAAAACCAATTCCATGTTTGATGCTCCTTGCGGTCACTTGCCGCGATTGACCGCTTGCGGATCACCCAACGGGCGATAGTCGTTGTCGTTGAATTTGTAATTGCCGCTACAGCCGCCAAGGCCGCATAGAACGACGAGGGTCAGCAGGACAGCGTGCCAGTGACGAACAGACATCAGAGGGTCTCCAGGTGTAGACAAAGCACAAAGCGCCGACCCTTGCGGGCGGCGCTGAAATAAGTTTTTGAGGTGGGCTCGAAGCCTCTAGATCGGGGCCTTGAGCCATAGCCTGGAGGTACGGCGACCTCCCGTGGCGAGGGGACTTGTCCCCGTTGGAGTGCGCAGCGCCCCCATAACCTGCCAGCGCGATTTCTCAGTGAAACCGTATGTACCGGACTGCGACTGCTGCGCAGCCGAACGGGGATAAATCCCCTCGCCACAGGGTATGTGTTGGGTTCGAAGAAGTGCTGTAGCTCAACCATCAAAGTCACCCAAATTGATATTCAGGCGCCCGAGGCGGTACAGCAGCGTGCGCCGTGGCAGGCCCAGCTCGCGGGCCGCGAGGGTCTGGTTGCCGTCGTTCTTGCGCAGACAATCAAGCAGCAAAGTGCGCTCGACTTGCTCCAGGCGTTCGCGCAGATTCAGGCCGCTGTTGTCTTCGGGCATCGGTTCCAGACGCAGGGAAAAATGCTCGGCGAGCAACTCGCCACCCTCGCAGAGCAACACCGCGCGCTCGACCAGTGCCTTGAGTTCGCGAACGTTGCCGGGGAAGGTGTAACCGCACAGATGCTCCAGCGCCGAATCCGACCAGCGCACCGGATCACGCTGCAGAAAGGTGCAGGTCTTCTCGGCGAAATGCCGGGCCAGATCGAGGATGTCGCCTTCGCGCTGACGCAGGGCCGGCAGCTCGATCGGAAATTGTGCGAGGCGGTAGTACAAGTCCTCGCGGAACTTGCCTTCGCTGACCAGCGCCGCCAGATCACGGTGCGTCGCGGCGATGATGCGCACGTCGATCTTGTGCGTGTCGTTGGAACCCAGCGGACGAATCTCGCCTTCCTGCAACACACGCAGAATCTTCGCTTGCAGCGACAACGGCATGTCGCCGATTTCATCGAGCAGCAACGTGCCGCCATTGGCCGCGTCGAACAGCCCTGCGCGATCTCGATCGGCGCCGGTGAAGGCGCCTTTGCGGTAGCCGAACAGTTCGCTTTCCAGCAGGTTTTCCGGGAACGCCGCGCAGTTCTGCACGATGAACGCCTGGGAGCGACGCGGGCCGCAATCGTGGATCGCCCGCGCCACCACCTCCTTGCCGGTGCCGGTCTCGCCACGCAACAGCACGGTGTACGGGCTGTGAAGAATCTTGCTGATCAGCGAATAGGTCTGGCGCATCGCCGCGCTTTTGCCGATCAGGCCGTAGCCGCTGATGCTCGGCACACTGCGAGTGGCGGTGGCCGATTCGGCGGCTGGCTGACGCAGGCGTTGCAGCAGATGCAGTTGGCCGAGTACGAACGAGCCGAGCTGGCCGAGGGAATCGGCAAAACCCTGCAAGTCAGTACGCCGACGGCTGGCACACAGCAACAAGCCCTCGACCGACTTGTGCTGATTGACCAGCGGCACGCACAACAGCGACTGCCACGGTGTGCTCGCCGCCGGTAGAAAACTGGTTTCGTGCAGGCTGCCGGTCAGGTCGTCGAGGCACACCACGCGGTTCTGGCACAGGGCAAATTGCAGCAGTTGTTCACCGTTGTAATCCGCCGGCAGGCTCGCCGCCTGACGCGGTTGCAGCGCGCCGTCGAGGCACTCGGCGTTCATCCCCAGGCAGGTGTGGGTGGCGTCGAGCAGATACAGCTGCGTCAGTTCGCAGCCACTCAGCTCGGCCAGGCCACGGACGAATTCACTCAGCAGCGCAGCACTGTCCGCCGCCCGCGACAGACTGGCGAACTGCGCCAGCAACGCTTCGGCGTAGACCAGTGGCTGCGGCACCTGAGTGAACATCACGCCCACCTCAGACGAACTCGCAGGTCACGCTGGAGTTGCCGTCGAGCGTGGCATGCACACGCTTGAGGCTCTCGCCGGTCGCCATCGCATCAAGCAGACGATCGGCCACCAGCGGCAGCACGTGTTGATCGAGCAGATGATCGATCAGGCGCGCGCCGCTTTCGCTTTGCGTGCAGCGCTCGGACAGGTGATCGACGAGGTTCTGGCACCAGCTGAACTCCAGCTGACGACGGTTCAGGCGCTCGCCGAGACGGCCGAGTTTGATCTCGATCAGCTCGCGCAGCACCGGGCCGCCCACCGGGTAGTACGGCACCACTTTCATCCGCGCCAGCAGCGCCGGTTTGAAGTGTTTGCTGAGTACCGGGCGAATGGTTTCTTCGAGCACTTCGGCGGTCGGCCGCGCGCCGTATTCGCAGAGTTCGCTGATCTTGTCGCTACCGAGGTTGGAGGTCATCAGGATCAACGTGTTGCGGAAGTCGATCTCGCGACCTTCGCCGTCGTTGGCCACGCCTTTGTCGAAGATTTGGTAGAACAGGTTGAGCACGTCCGGATCAGCCTTCTCGACTTCATCGAGCAACACCACCGAATACGGCTTCTGGCGCACGGCTTCGGTGAGCATGCCGCCCTCGCCGTAACCGACGTAGCCCGGTGGCGCACCAATCAGACGCGAGACGGTGTGCTTTTCCTGGAACTCGGACATGTTGATGGTGGTGATGAAGCGGTCGCCGCCGTACAGCAGGTCAGCCAGGGCCAGCGCGGTTTCGGTTTTGCCGACACCGCTCGGGCCGACCAGCAGGAACACGCCGACCGGTGCATCAGGCTTGTTCAGACCGGCAGCGGTCGCGCGCATCGAACGATCCAGCGCGTGCACGGCTTGCTCCTGACCACGGATGCGTGTGCGCAGATCGGTGGCGAAACTGGCGACCTTGGCGTTGTGCTCGCGGGCCAGTTGCGCCAACGGCACGCCGGTCCAGGCGCTGATCACTTCGGCAACCAGACGCGGGCAGACTTCGAAGCTGACCAGGCGGTCTTTGACTTGCGCAGCCGTCAACGCGGCGTGGGTTTCATGCAATTGGGCTTCCAGCGCTTCGACGCTTTGGCCTTCTTCGACTTCGGCGACCAGAGTTTCAATCACGGTGCCTTCGGCGTCTTCTTCCACGCTGACGGTCGGCTCAACAGCTGCAGCCTCGCGGGCCTTGGCCAGTTGCTGACGCAGTTCCAGCAGACGCTCGGCGAGCTCTTTCTGCTCAGTCCACAGGGTCTCGAGCGCAACCATCTCGCTTTCGGCTTCGTCCAGCCGCGCTTCCAGCGCCTCCAGCGCTTCGTGGTCGATCAGCAGACCGGCCTCGGCATCGCGGCGCAGGGCCTGACGCTGGCGGCCGCCTTCAGCCAGTTCGCCACGCAGGCGCTCGAGGCTTTCCGGGGCCGCAGCGAGGCTGATGCGCACGCGGGCGCACGCGGTGTCGAGGACGTCTACAGCCTTGTCCGGCAGTTGCCGACCGGCCAGGTAACGCGCGGACAATTCAGCAGCGGACACCACCGCGTCATCGCGCAGGTAGATGCCGTGGCTCTTCTCGTAGACCTGAGCCAGACCACGCAGAATGGTCACCGCTTCGCTGACGGTCGGTTCGTGGAGTTGCACGGGCTGGAAGCGACGCGCCAGCGCCGGGTCTTTCTCGAAGTATTTCTTGTACTCGGCCCAGGTGGTGGCAGCGATGGTGCGCAGTTCGCCACGGGCCAGTGCCGGTTTCAGCAGGTTGGCCGCGTCGGAACCGCCGGCATTGCCGCCCGCGCCGATCAGGGTGTGAGCTTCGTCGATGAACAGAATGATCGGTTTTGGCGAGGCTTTGACCTCATCAATCACGCCTTTCAAACGACGCTCGAATTCGCCTTTGACGCTGGCGCCGGCCTGCAACAGGCCCATGTCCAGCGACAGCAATTCAACGCCTTTGAGTACCTGCGGCACTTCACCGGCAGCGATGCGCGAGGCGAGGCCTTCGACGATGGCGGTCTTACCGACACCGGCCTCACCGACGACGATCGGGTTGTTCTTGCGCCGACGGGCGAGGATGTCGACCATCTGCCGGATCGCGCCATCGCGGCACAGCACCGGGTCGAGTTTGCCGTCGCGGGCCTGTTGGGTCAGGTTGTGGGTGAAGCGCTGCAACAGCGACTCGCCTTGCGCCGCCGGCTTGCCGTTGGCCGCCGGTTGCTCCTGTTGCGACAGGGCAAATTCCTTCAGACGATCGATGTTCAGTTTGGCGAGCAGCGGTTGATAGCGGCTGCCGGCATAACGCATCGGGTTGCGCAGCAACGCCAGGATCAGCGCCGCGTCTTCGACCTGGGTCTGGCCCAGTTCGAGGTTGGCCACCAGCAGTGCGTCTTGCAGCCATTGCACCAGTTCCGGGGCGAACACCGGGTTGCGCGAAGCACTGTGCTCGACCCGCGACTGCAATGCAGCGGTCAGTTCACCGGCGTCGACGTCAGCATCTTGCAGCGCGCGCGACAGCAAGCCGTTCGGGCGCTCGAGCAAGCCCAGCAGCAAGTCTTCGACGAGGATCTTGCTGCCGCCACGGGCGACGCAACGCTCGGCCGAACGTTCCAGATCACGACGGGTTTCGGCGTCCAGCGCCTGGATGAGTTGTTGCAGGTCTACGTTGATCATGGCTCACGTCCTTAATGAATTTTGCTGCCCAGGGTTACCACGCCGTCCGCTTTCTCGCGTCCCAGCCAACTGGTCCAACCGAGGCGACAGGCGTTCTGCTCACCGATGCGCAGTTCGCGGATTTCTTCCTGGCGCAGGACCAGGCGAATGTCGTAATCGAGCGGGTCACGCAAGGTGAACCGCACCAGCGCGCAGAGCGGCTGGTAGCCGAACCCGATCGGCAGGAATTCATGGAATCGCTGCCAGTCGAGTTCGGTGATGTGAATGCGGAATTTGCCGCTGCGGTCGCGCACGTGCTCGCCCAGCACCAGGTCTTCGCCGAGTACGCTGTTGGCGCGGCCCAAACGATTGCGCTGCTCGTCGAGAATTTCCACGCGGCGCTCGATGCACTGCTCGATGACCAGGTCTTCGTGCTTGAAGTAGTAACGCAGCACGGCTTCGATCAAAGCCGCCGAGTGCGCCCGCAAGCTGAGCAAACCGAGGTACGGCAGCAGGCGTTTCCAGTTGAGTTCCTTGGCCTTGCGGATCTCGTCGCCGCCCAGGCCGATCAGCGCAAAGAGTTGCGCCGAGAACGGGTCGATCGCGCCGCTCTGGAAGCTCGCGCGGTAGCGGTACTTGCGCCAGATCGGCAGCATCAGTCGTTGCAGGCGATGGTGGAACAGGTCGAGGAAATTGCGCGTCGGGTTGCCGTCCTCGCTGTCGCCCAGGGCTTGTTCGCCATAGAACGCTGGCAGCGGCGAACCGGAGCCGACCAGGCCGATCAGGTTGAAGCGCATGCGCGCGCGCATCTTGCCGTGCTCTTCGAAAAACTCGACGCGATCGACGTCGCTGCGCGGAAAGCCCAGGCTCGGGTTGGCCTGGAACTCGACCTGGTCGTACAGATCGTCTTCGCTCAGATGCGGGTGTGCCTCGCGCAGCCGGTCGATCACCAGCAGCACGGCCTGAAACAGCGAGTACTCGCGTATTACCTTGGTCAGCCCGCTTAAAGCAGGGGCTGCAGGCCCATACGTGGTGTCCATTGGTACACCTCTCCCTGTGTGCTTTTTACCCGCAGTTCATGGAATGAATTGAGACTGGCGTAAAGCGCGAAAAACTCGTTGAGAACCGAAGCGAAGACGAACAGGTCGCCTTCGCCGATATAGCCTTCCGGGTCGATGGTCAGTTCGGTGCGCAAACCGCGCACCGGCAGACCGCGATGCAGGCGGTCGACGTGGTGATGCTTGATGTGCTTGAGGCCGCCGAGCAGGCGCTTGCTGACCTTTTCCGCGTGCTGGTCGTAGTAGCGAGGCAGGTCGTAGGTTTCCAGAATCACCTTCAACGCATTGACGTCCGCCAGCGACAGATAGTTAAGCGACATGTTGCTGATCAGCTTCCACAGGAAGTCACGGTTCAGCGGCGGCGCGAAACTCGGAGTGGCCGGGGTGATGTTGCGGAAACTGAGGAATTCCGGGGTCTGCTCGCTGGCCATGCAGATGTCGCCGAGCTTGAGCTTTTTCGGCAGGTTCTGGTTGGTGCACATCAGCTCGATCGACAGGGTTTCGTGGGCTTCGGTGTGGCGGATGCCGAAGCTCAGGTAAGTGTCGAGGCCGTCATGCAATAAGGACGAACGCTGGCGAATGCTGTAATGCGGACGGCTGTTGGGCACGTCGAAACTCGGGTCGTGCTCGAAGGACTCGAACGGCACGTATTCCTGATAACCGAGACCGCCGGGCTTCCAGCCAGTGACGGTTTCCACCGAGAACACACCGCAGTTTTCCAGGTCGTATTCCGCCGGCAGCAACAGGTACTCGTCCTGCTTGCCATCGAGACGGATCGGCAGCGCGTCGTGCTCGAACAGATTGACGATCGGCGTGCAGAACAGCTTCACGTTATCGAGGGTCGGGCGCATGCGCATGATGCCGCTCTTGCGGATGTCGAAGCGCAGTTCGAGACCACGCATCTGCTTGAGCGTGTCTTCCGGCAGCGCCTTGAGAATGTCCAGACCGTTGACGTCGACGAACAGGAACTTGTCCTGGAAGGCGAAATATTCCTGCAGGTAGCGATAGCCACGGAAGGTGTTCAGCGGATACGGAATCAACGCTTCTTCTTCGGCAAAGCCCACTGGTTTGACCCGATCACCGGGAATCTTGAACGCCATCGGTTTGCCGCTGACGCCATCAATCGGCTTGCCGGCGGCGTCGAGCGGGATCAGCTCGATGCCTTCGAGGTTGCGCAGCAGGCTCAGATACAGCATCTGGCTGATGTAACGCTCACCGGCAAAGTGCAGGCGCAGCTTGCTCAGTTCCAGTTCGCCGAGGTGGCCGTCGGCGCTCATTTCCAGACGCAGGCTGAGCAGCGAACCGTCGCCCTTCACCGAGTAATTCAGCGCGGCAAGATCCAGCGGCAAGACTTCGGTCGGATAGCAGGTGCGGAAGCGGCAGCGCACGTCTTCTATCGGCTTGCTCTCGATCGGCGTATCGCGCTCAACCAGCAGCGCCGGGCCGGAACGCTTGAGCGGATCAAACTGCAGAATGCTGAACGCCGGCAGCGGGCGCATGTAGTTCGGCCACAGCAACTGCATCAGCGAATGGCTGAGCTCCGGCAGTTCGTCATCGAGCTTCTGGCGCAGGCGCCCGGTGAGGAATGCAAAGCCTTCGAGCAACCGCTCTACATCCGGGTCCCGCCCGGCCTGCCCCAGATACGGCGCCAGCGCCGGACTACGCTCGGCGAAACGGCGACCGAGCTGGCGCAGTGCGGTGAGTTCGCTTTGGTAGTAGTGGTTAAAGGACATTTCTGGCTGCCTGGGTATTGATTCGTTTGATTTGAAAAATTAATCGACCAAAAGCACTAATAGCGGAAAACGAAAAAAATCATTTCGCACCCCGGGCCAACAAAAACCTTTCAAACTTGCCGGCCACCAATATCGCCAGCGTAGTAAGTCCGCCTGTTAGAACGATATAGGCCAACGCTCGAACGGGATAAAGCGGCAGCAGATAAACCAATATCAAGGCCACCATAAAAAACACAACACACAACTTAAAACGTCGATTCGGAATTACAGCAACGAGCAAATTAACAAAAATGAATAAGTAAAAAACCATATACATGGCAATTCCAATGGAAGCACCACGGGACGTTAACCCGCCGAATAAAAATTTATAGAGAGAAACACCATAGTAATTAACAACGACGTAAATTACGCAGGTAAAAAAATGGACGAGCAAGCTCCCAGCTATTCTCGTCATCATCTCTTCCACTCTCCGTACGTATCTACAGAGCCCTGCGTAATGAAGCTTTTCAACTTCTGGTCGGAAACGCCGAGATAAACCGTGCTCGTAATTACTTTCTCGCGATAGCCCATTCGCCCCACAAATACTTTTACCGTTTCCGTACGTAGATCAAAGTTCTCGGAGGCCCACAAAGCACCGCGCAGCACCATGTAGTTATCGTATTCATTGGTTTTGTCCTCCTTCGGAAATATAGGAAGACCATCGCCATACTCCATGCCGGTTTCAACGGTTTTCTTGATAGCCGTTTCCACGGACTTGGTTTCCTCCAGATATAACCGGTATGTATCGGTAGCGAATGGTATTTGCCCTACACCGTCAGCCCAGTAAGGTTCGCCCTCGATCATGACCAACAAGAATCCAGAACCGCCCTCCGGACTGTTTTTCCAATCACCCGGCATTTTAGCGGCGAAGCTAATCGACATTCTGTCAACAGCTGCAAACTTGGCAATTTCCGCCCAAGTAAATTGTTTATATGCATTGTATGCATCGGTGCCAGCGACTTTGGACTCGGGATTTATCCAAGATTTTTCCCGATAATTATCAGCTAACGGCTCAAACCACTGAATGGCTTCCGCATACAGTTTTTCGGCCGTCATGATTCTGAACTGTGCATCTGTCGCATTCGGCTTTACCGCGAAGAGAGGCACGCCATTGCCTCTAGTTATCAGCCACATACTTGGCAAAGGAAGCTTTTTCGGCTCTTTATCCTCGCTAGGCGTAGTTTCGCCTTCAATTTTCAACTCCGTTTTACCATCGGAGGTCTCGAAAATATGTGCGATGCCATCGATAACAATAGAGGTTTCCACGTGCTTACTCCGCCGACACGTAGATGGTAACCATCTCGCCTTGTTTACCCGTCGAGAAACATCCCGTGCCACCGGCCGCCGATGAACGTCCTGCTTTTTCTAATCCACTCTCAGAAACCATTCTGTAATTCAAGTTCTCGACGGGCTGTCCATCCGCTGCATGGAAGGAAAAAACACGGTTAAAGACTCCGGGAATAACAACAGGCTCTGGCGGCACAAACGGCGCTGGCGTATGCGAATTGCCAATAATCACCGTCCCGGACCCAGCCGTGACCTTGTTGCCGTGAGATCCAACCGAACCTACTGTCGCAGCCGGTTTGCCGTTGATCAGAACAGTGGTCGCCAAGCCGCCGGACATCGCACCACCACACGCCGACGCATCGCCTTGGCGGGCGGCCGCGAGGCCGTCGAAGAATACGTCGCCGGAACCGGCGGCGATCGGGTTGGTGCCGTGGCCGGGGAGCGGGCAAGCGGTGGGGTCGGATACGCGTGCTGCGGGTTTGCCAGACATCGGGGATCTCCTTAGGTGACCTTGACTTGACCGCTGCCATCCAGGCGCGCGGAAAAACTGACCTGGCGCTTGAACCCTTCAACTTCCAGCAGGCCTTCGATACTGAAGGCCAGGCGAAGTTGATCGTGGTCACGCGGCAGGGAAATGACACGCACGTTGCTCAGGCGTGGCTCGTAGGCTTCGATGAAGTTTTCGATAGCCAGACGGGCCTGACTCAGCGAGTCGTGCAGGCTCAGACGCATGTCATTGAGATCGGGCAACCCGTAGTCGGCCAGCGTTTGCACGCTGCCGGCCCGGGTGCTGAGCATTTTGGCCAGATGGGCAGCCACTGACGCCATGGCGCAAGCCTCAAGGCTGTTGCCCTTGCGTAGTTGTGCGTCGCCGTTGAGGCGTTCGAACAGGCTGCCGTATCCGTCCATGAGTCGCTCTTACTCTTTGTCCAGCTTGCCAACCAGCGACAGGGTGAAATCGGCACCCATGTACTTGAAGTGCGGACGCACGTTCAAGCTCACGCGGTACCAGCCCGGCTCGCCTTCAACGTCGCTGACGATCACTTGCGCAGCGCGCAGCGGACGACGGCCACGCACTTCGGCGCTCGGGTTTTCCTGGTCGGCAACGTACTGACGGATCCACTTGTTCAGTTCCAGCTCGAGGTCGGTACGCTCTTTCCACGAACCGAGTTGCTCGCGCTGCAGCACTTTCAAGTAGTGAGCCAGACGGTTGACGATCATCATGTACGGCAGTTGGGTGCCGAGCTTGTAGTTCAGCTCTGCCGCCTTGCCTTCTGCGCTGATGCCGAAGAACTTCGGCTTCTGCACCGAGCTGGCGGAGAAGAACGCCGCGTTGTCGGAGCCTTTGCGCATGGTCAGGGAGATGAAGCCTTCCTCGGCCAGTTCGTATTCACGACGGTCGGAAACCAATACCTCGGTAGGGATCTTGGTTTCGATTTCGCCCATGCTTTCGAAGTGGTGCAACGGCAGGTCTTCAACCGCGCCACCGCTCTGTGGGCCGATGATGTTCGGGCACCAGCGGAATTTGGCGAAGCTGTCGGTCAGCTTGGTGCCGAACGCGTAAGCGGTGTTGCCCCACAGGTAGTGCTCGTGGCTGTTGGCAACGGTTTCCTTGTACACGAACGACTTGACCGGGTTTTCTTCCGGATCGTACGGGTTGCGCAGCAGGAAACGCGGCACGGTCAGGCCAACGTAGCGGGAGTCTTCCGAAGTCCGGAAGCTCTGCCATTTGGCGAATTGCGGGCCTTCGAAGTGGTCTTTCAGATCTTTCAGATCCGGCAGGCCGGTGAAGCTTTCCAGACCGAAGAATTTCGGCCCGGCGGCAGCGATGAACGGCGCGTGGGACATGCACGAAACGCTGGCCACGTACTGCATCAGCTTGACGTCTGGAGAGCTTGGAGACATGTAGTAGTTGGCGATGATCGCGCCCACCGGCTGACCACCGAACTGGCCGTATTCAGCGGTGTAGATATGCTTGTACAGGCCCGACTGCATGACTTCCGGCGAGTCTTCGAAATCGTCCAGCAGGTCTTCTTTGGAGACGTTGAGGATTTCGATCTTGATGTTTTCGCGGAAGTTGGTGCGGTCGACCAGCAACTGCAGACCACGCCACGACGATTCCAGCGCCTGGAAATCCGGGTGGTGCAGGATCTCGTCCATCTGACGGCTGAGCTTGGCATCGATCTCGGCGATCATGCGGTCAACCATGGCTTTCTTGACCGGCTCACCGTTGTTCTGCGGCTTGAGCAGCTCTTCGATGAACGCCGACACGCCACGCTTGGCGATGTCGTAGGCTTCGTCGTCCGGGGTCAGACGGGTTTCGGCGATGATGCTGTCGAGAATGCTGTATTCGCCGCTGGCGGCGCTCTTCTCTTGTGCTGCGCTAGTGCTCATTGTGTTGG
Source organism: Pseudomonas sp. 1L-E-NC-VB-C3 (assembly GCF_057291535.1). Lineage (NCBI taxonomy): Bacteria > Pseudomonadati > Pseudomonadota > Gammaproteobacteria > Pseudomonadales > Pseudomonadaceae > Pseudomonas > Pseudomonas sp. 1L-E-NC-VB-C3. Next base: position 520,922 of record NZ_JBXAWD010000001.1, read on the forward strand.
CTTCCTTGGCTACTGGAGTCTCAGGCGTCCGGGGCTGCGGCGTTCAGGCCCAGCTCACCGAGTACGCGACCGCGGGATTCGTCGTCGGCGAGCACGCCTTCGATCGCTTTACGGAACGCAGGTGCGTTACCCAGCGGGCCTTTGAGGGCCACCAGCGCATCGCGCAGTTCCATCAGTTTTTTCAGCTCAGGCACTTGCTCGACCAGGCTGGCCGGGTTGAAGTCCTTCATCGAATTGACGCGCAATTGCACGGCCAGCTCTTCAGCCTCGCCATCTTCCTGCAGACGGTTCGGCACGCTCAGCGTCAGACCCAGCTCTTGCTTGGCCAACACTTCGTCGAAGGTCATCTTGTCGATGCTGATCGGCTTGCGATCTTCGATTTTGCGATCGTCCTTGCGGTGGGTGTAGTCACCGATTGCCAGCAGCTTCAGCGGCAGTTCAATCTCTTCCTGAGCTCCGCCGGTGGCGGGTTTGAAGGTGACGTTGATGCGTTCCTTGGGGGCTACCGAGCCTTCTTTGGCCATGGCTTTTCTCCTTGCGGTTGTGGCCCTGGGGCCTATTCGAGTACCACTTCGAGGTCGAGGTGGCACAGCCTGCGATAAATCTCTTCCTTGCTTTCACGTACGGCGTGGTTCTGCGGCAACAACTCGCAGCAACTGTGCAGCAGGTGCAGCACTTGCAATGCAAGATCGGGCTCCCAGGCGTGCAGGCCTGAGTCCTGTAATGTCTGATCGAGGGTTTCGAGCTGGTTCTTGGCCAGTTCGTATTTCTTGGCCAGGAAACACAGCCGCGCGAGGGTGAACTGCCAGAAGAAGCGTTCGCGGCCACCGTGGGCCGATTGCAGACCCTGCTTGAGAATCTGCACGGCCGGCTTCAAGCCTTCCTTGCGCAGAATCGGCTGGACTTCCTCGAGGGCTTTTTCCCAGGCCGGCTGGGTTTCGACGTTCTCGCTTTCGACCTTGCGCGGCGCGCTGGCGCTTTGCAGGTGCGGCATGACATTGGCGGCGATCCACGCCCGGGTGGACGGATCGGCAAACGGCGCGCCGTCATGGAAGCGCAACTCGATGATGCCCGGCAGGCGCTGAATCAAAAGCGCGAAGTGGATTTCCACTTCGCGCATGGCCAGCTCGGCGTTGAGGTTCTGGAGACATTCCCAGACCATCCTCTGGCCATCGAACCAGAACGGCGCCTTCGCCAGGCTCGCCTCCAGTTCCACCAGCAGGTCGGCGTATTTGCCCTGATCGAAACGGTCCTGATAGAGCTTGAGTTTTTCCAGCGGCAGGCCGCGCAGCACGGTGATCTGCTCGGCGTTGCGCTCGGGCACGGCGTCGATGGTCATCCACAGCAGCGTGCGATTGAGGCGCAGGGCACGCAGATCGGTAGCCTTCTGCTTGAGCCACCAGGCACACAACGGCCGGGCGCTGTCCTGCTGGGCGCGCAGGGCTTTGTGCGCATCCCGCTCGTTGTCGATCGGTGCGCCAGGAGTGAGCAGCTGGGTCGCGGCCTGCTTGACCTGCGCCACCGCCGCGCCCACCACGCCGGGCGCCGGCTGGTTGTCGGCGGCGCGCTGAATCATGGTTTTCAGGCGGCGGGAGATCGGCAGCAGCAGTGGCGCGTCATCGCCCAGATGTTCAGTGCACGCGGCCTCAAGACCGGCCAGGTGCTCAGAGAGCTGCCGGAACATCGGCAACTGCTCTTTGATCGCAATGTTTTCGGTGATGACCTGCTCGAGACGCGGCACCAGCCAGCCGATCGCGGCGGCACGGGTGCGGGGTTTGAGCGGGTGGACGTCGGCCCAGTTGTTTTCCGACAGATGGTGCAGCAGACCGAGGCCGGCAAGCAGCCCGGGGAAGGATTCGCGCTGGTACAGCGACCACGTCAGCCAGGCGCCGACACGCAGATCCTTGGATTGGGTACGCAGCAGATTTTCACTGTTTTCGCGGATTTTCAGCCAGTCGATCTGCCCGCTTTCGTGCATCGACGAAGCCTTGGCCAGCTCACTTTCCAGCGCCTCGAACTCGCTCGAAAAACGAACGTCTTCGCCCGCGAAATTCTCTTTGGAAACAGAGACTTTTGCGAGTTCGAGGTAATGGGCGGAAAGTTTGCTTGAGTAGGACATCCATGGCCTTTATTAAGGATTACAGTCATGCGCGCGAATGGAGTTTCAGCAACGCGGGACAGTATCGAAGAGCAGTTCAGCGACTCATCCAATTGAGATGTGCTCTTTCAAGTGGGCGCATCGTAATCACTATGATGGCCACTAGCAAGCATCTGATTAAACAACAAGACGAACTGTTCATTGCGATCTGTAGGAGATCGCCCTATATGTCGCAGGGGTTTCCCTGATGCCGTTTATAAATCAGCGCATTTTCCCGGCTCCCGCCAAACCATTGTCCCAGAGCCTCGGCCGCAGCCGGGCGAGTTTACCTGACGCCCGCACCCTCGAGCGGCGTGCAGCATGCCAAATTCAAAAAAAAATAGAAGTAGGACACTTCCTAAAATGACCGGGTTCCATCGAGAAGTTTGCAGCGACAACGATCAATGCAAAAAGTGCCACTATAATGATGGCATTTCATTATTCTGAAACTTTACTCCCCCGGCAAATACTGGCACTTCGATAGTTATCCGAGCCGCGTCCTACAGACACTTCTCGCATCCCAACCAAGACTTCCACACCGGAATACTCTGACAAATTTCAGGGATACTTCTTACATCAATTAGTTTGCCGCGCCGCTAGCTTGCCTTGGCAACTTTTCATGCGCGGCGATCAGGGAGGACGGTATCGCGCGTTGACTCACTTTGCTTAAGGACAAGCCCATGTTCGGCAAAGGCCACTGCGCGCCATTCTCACTGCATATCCCGGCCATTCGTCACGACTTCAAGGTGCTCGCGTTCACTGGCACCGAAGCGATCAGTCAGCTGTACGCATTTCGCATCGAGCTGGTGAGCGAGTACGCGGATTTCGATCTGGAAAGCCTGCTCAGCCAGCCTGCTTTTCTGCAATTCGGGTTAGCGGGCGAAGGCATTCACGGGCGGATCGAAAATGTCATGCTCGGCGAATCGGGAAAGCGCCTGACCCGCTATGAGCTGTCACTGGTACCGGCGCTGCATTATCTGCAAATGAGCCACGACCAGCGGATTTTTCAGCAACTGACAGTGCCGCAGATCATCGCGCAAGTCCTCAAAGGCCATGGCATCCAGGCCGATGACTTCACGTTCAATGTCGCCGCCGGTGAGCCTCGTGAGTACTGCACGCAATACGGCGAAAGCGACTTCCTGTTCATTCAGCGCCTGTGCGCCGAAGAGGGTATTGCCTGGCACCACCAGCATTCGCTCGACAGGCACTTGCTGGTGTTCAGCGACAGCCCGGTGTTCGCGCGCAAATTGGGTACGACAGCCTTTCGGGTGGATAGCGGCATGGTCGCCGAACACCCGGTGGTCAACCACCTGAGCATGGGCTTCAACACCCGTACCAGCACGGTCACCCGCCGCGACTATGACCTCATGCGCCCAAGCCTGCTGCTGGAAAGCCGCTTCACCGCCGAGTTCACGCCGGCTCTGGAGGACTATCGCTATCCACTGCTGATCAAGTCCGAGAAGCACGGCAAACAGCTGGCGCGTCAGGCCTTGGAGCGCCATCGCAGCGACTATCAATGGATTGAAGGCAAAAGCAATCAGCCGATTTTGCGCAGCGGTCACCTGTTCAAGCTGAGCGAACATCCCAGGGCCGACTGCAACGAGTTGTGGCTGTTGGTCAGTCTCAGTCACGAAGGCAAGCAACCGGCAGTACTCGAAGAGGCTTTCAGCAGCGAGGCGAATCCTGCCGATGGTTTTTCCCAGGGCTACCGCAATACCTTCAGGGCCATTCCCGCAGAGGTGGTTTACCGTCCGCCTTTGCCCGCGCCAAGACCCTTGCTGGTCTGCCAGACCGCGCGCGTTACCGGGCCTCCCGGAGAGGAGATCTTCTGTGATGAATACGGCAGGGTTCGTGTCGAGTTTCCCTGGGATCGCGCTGAACGCAACAGCGAAAAAAGCAGCTGCTGGTTACGCGTAGCGTCCAGTTGGGCAGGTGACGGATTCGGTGCGGTGACCATTCCCCGGGTCGACATGGAAGTGGTCGTGACCTTCCAGGAAGGCGACCCGGACCAACCGCTGATTACCGGCTGCGTCGCCAACAAGGTCAATGCCGTCGCCCATCCCTTGTCGGCGAGTAAAACCCGCACGGTATTACGCAGCCAGAGCTCACCGCGCAATGGCGGCTACAACGAACTGTCGATCGAGGATCGCGCCGGGCAGGAGAAGATCTACCTGCGCGCGCAGCGCGACCTCGAGCAACTGATCCTCAACGACAGCCGCAGCCTGATCACTCGCGACCGCCATGAGCATGTCGGCAATGACAGCACCAGTCTCATCGAGGGCAAGGATTCGCGCACTCATCAAGGACTGCGCAGCACAGTAATCAACGCCGATGACTTGTTGCAGGTCAGCGGTACCAGCAGCCAGACCCTGGGCGCTCTGGTGATCCAGGCCGGCCAGCAGGCGCATGTCACGGCAAGCAACGTGGTGATCGATGCCGGCATGAGCCTGACGCTGTCAGCGGGCGGTCATCACATCGTGATCAATGCCGGCGGGATTTTCAGCAGCGTGCCCATCGTTCAGGGCGGCGCGCCACTGCCGGCTCTCGCACCGCTACAACCGCTGCAAGTTGAGGCCGGCCTGCCAGCTGCGATCAACGCCACGCCGCTGTCGATCGTCAACAGCGCCCGCCAGCAGGCAGCGGATTTTTGCCCGCTGTGCGAAGCCTGCGCAGCGGGTCTGTGCGAGCTGGGAGAAGTCGCATGAGCCCGGTCGAACAATGGTTGCACGCTCAGTCCCGCGCCGGCTGCGATCTGTATCTGATGCTCGACACCGACGGCCACAGCGCAGAGCACGCTGCGTTGACCCGCGACCTCGGCACCGAGCGGTTTCGTCCGCTCTACACCGGCACGCCGGCCGAGTCGCTGGTGCCGACCGGCCCGCTGCTGTTGCAGATCGATACGGCGCAGCATCCCGCGATCCAGACCTTGCTCGCCACGCCCGAGCGCAATTGGGGCTGGCTGGCCAGTGCCCGTCACGTCGAACTTGATCTGCTGGCGGCGCATTGGCGCGATCGCCTGATAACCGGCGAACGTCCGAATCAGGCGGTGTACCGCGTGCATGACAACCGGGTTCTGGGACGTGCGCTGGCGCACCTGCAACCCGAGCACCGCGCGGCGTTTCTCGGGCCATTCAACAGCGTTTGCTATTGGCACGCAGAACGATGGAACGCCATCGACAACCCGGACCCCGGCCACCACCCGCTGCCGATGGATCCGCCGTGGCTGCACACGCCGACCCCGGAACTGATCTACGCCAACGTGCTGTTCGACAACACCCGCCGTTACCTGGTCGGCGAACACACCGAAGCCATGGCCGAGCTGGCCGAACAACTGGACGTCGATGAATGGTTGTGGGGCCTGATTCAACTGACGCACCTGTGGGGCTGGCAACAACCGGAGCACGTGCATTTCTTGCTGACCCGCAGTTTGCAGTTACCGGGATATCGGCCAGGCAAATCATGGCTGCCCAAACCCGGTGAAGATCCGGCGATGCATTTTGAGCGGGTATATCAGGAAGCGTTGTATTGGCAGGGAGAGGTAGGTCGATGAGGAACTTGAAACGAGGGTTGCTGCTGAGTGGTTGCCTGGGATTGCTGGTGGGTTGTACGACGGTGAAGACCCCGAACACCTTTATGTTTGTTCCGGATTTTCCACCTGGATTCAAGTACGACCTGACGGCCACCTATGTTCCGGCCAAGGGCCAAACATGCACCGTGCCTGGCGGGAGAAACACTCAGCTGGGATACAACAAAACCAATATGAAGTACCAAGGGACTTCCGAGATCCCGCTGTACAGAACCGTAAGCGAATGTCCGCTGGCGCTGAATTACATCGAGATCAAGGTCATCGGTATTTATGGTTCAGGGCGAAGCAACTTCAGCTATGACTACGCCTCGATTGCTGTACGTCCGGAGTTGCTGGAACGACAGATGGGTAGTTTCAGAGATGACGAGACAGCTGAGTTCTTTGGTGAGTGCATGTGGTCTTTTCGCACGGTGGGCCCGAAGCGTTATCTGATCAAACTGCTGACCTGCAAAAAAATGGATGCACAGGGCAATGTCGGGCGGAGCCGTCCTTTCACGGCGTACACGCTGACTCAGCTTTCTGGAAAAACGGTGACTCTGAAAATCCAATTATCTGAGCGGGAAAAGCCCGCTTTTGGTGACACGTGGGTAAAAGTGCCCGGCGGATGGAAGCGCTGCATGGGGAAAGCCTTTGAGGATCAGGATGCGTTCTGTTTCGGCAATTACAAAGACTTCAGCACATTCAGGATGGTAGACGAGCGCATCTGCACTATTTACCCCGATTGCACTGAAAACAAGGATCAGACCCCATGAGCATTGAGCCGACAGATTCCGGCATTGCGGCCTTTATGCAAGGCAACATCCACGCCTGCCCAAGACGCGGACAAGCCACAAGTTTTCAATTGGTGGACGAGTTCGGTGATGGCAAACCCTACGCCGGTTTGACCTACGAAGCCGTCGATTACGAAGATATTGTTTATACCGGCAAACTGGATTCCTCGGGCTCCGGAAAAGTTCTTGATCATTACTGCGGTCCCGTAACCCTGAAGCTCAGTCAGTTTTATCAGGGTAAAGAGGAAGTATATGCGCGACTGAAGGAACGACCGCACTACCCTCTCCCCATCACCGAACTCCAAGTCCGCGCCGAAAAAACCCGCTTCTTCCACAAAACAGGCACTCGCACCCAGGCCAACCCCGCCAAGGACCTGTCCGAAACCGATGCGTACTGCCAGGTCGAAGTCAGTGAACTGGTAAAATACATCGCCCACTTGCCGCCGCTGGCTGCTCGTCGCGACGCTCCGAAGAGGGCGGCGCACAAGCTCATGCGCCCCGCTGCGAAGTCCAGAGACTTCACGGTCGTCGATAAAACTTCTGCGGATGGCGGACTGCACACCATCTTGAGTGCGGCGGAGATGGCCACCGTCGAGTTGGGGTTTTCCCCGCCGCCGCCCAAGGGCGTCGCACTGCTGCCGAACAAACACCATGTGCTGGAAGTACGGCCGATGAGAGCGCTACGGCCAATGCTGTCGACAGGCGACGCGTTCTGCGCGCTCAACCTTTATCAGCTGTCGGTGATGGCGACGCTGAGCTACACCGATTTCGGACAGGAACCCAACACTCAACCGGTGCAGACCGACACGGTAAGCTTTCCGCTACAGCCCAGCAGCGGCAACTGGTTCGGCCACGCGCTGCCGCAGTTCGATGAGTTGTGGAAGGTCGATGACTCACAATCGCAGAAATACTATCCACTGTATGAAGACGTGCCGTATTCGAAACGCCTGGAAGTGGTGCCGTTTGACCCGAATCTTTACCCCGAAGTGAATGACCCCGCGTTAGGGAATCAACAAGAACACCCCGCCAGACTGCATTTTTTCGATGATCGCAAACAGGTCGAAAGCACGGACACTCAGGCTTTCATCTGCCACCACGACGAACTGATCCTGATCAGCGTACGCGGTACCAGTGAGATCTGGCCCGACGGCCGGCGTGACGGCGATGCCTATCAGGTTCCCTTTGCCGAAGGCGAAGGCAAAGTGCACCGCGGTTTCTACGGTGGCGCTTTGGCGGCTTATCCATTTATCGTGACTTATCTGGAAAAATTCTACAGCGGGCAAAAGCTGCTGATCACGGGTCACAGTCTGGGCGGTGCAGTTGCACTGATCCTGTCCGAGATGCTGAGACGCAACCTGGAGTTCTCCCCGCAAATCGTGCTCTACACCTACGGCGCCCCCCGCGCCGGCGACACCACCTTCATCGAAAGCGCCAGATCGCTGGTGCATCACCGCATCGTCAATCAGAACGATCCGGTACCGAGCGTGCCGGCGACCTGGATGAACACCTTTGCCAAGCCTGGGCCGATGTACGCAACCAACGCCGTGGTGCTGGGCTTCAACCCGGTCGCCGGCCTCGGCCTGCTGATCTGGGGAATCATCAATTTCTTTGGCGACGACTATGGGCATCACGGTGCTTTGCGCCATTTCATGCCCGTTGAGTTCGACAAGGACCACCGATCCTCCCTTCTCTGGGAGCCGGGTTGCAGCACGATCGTCGATCACGGCTGCGCCAAGGCCCTGCGCGCTACCAACGGCTTGCCCGAACGCGGATCGTTTCTGCGGCAGTTGTTCGACCGGGGTCACCACTCAATGGTCGGCAGCTACATCCCCGGCTGCTGGGCCAGCTTGCGCCGTTGGCAGGAAGCACTGCAGCTCAAGCGTTCGCTGGTGACCAATCGCGAATACGAATGGATCAGCAGCGCCCTGGAGAATATTCAGCAACAGCTGCGGGCCGTTAAGCGCGATCTGCAAAACAACCACCGTTCTTACGTGCGAGAGCAGGAGCGCGCGCACAAGACGCTGATGCTCAATCAGGAAATAGACAAGATCAGCATGACCATGGCCCGCCTGACAGCGCTGCGCAGTCAACGGGTCACCGAGGTCGACGTTTACGGCAGCTATGCCGACCAGCCCGAATGGATCGAGGAAGGTCTGCTGCGCTGGAACGCCCATCCTGAAAACCTGGTTCAGGAGCAACTGGCGATGATCCCGCCAGCCGCTGAAGACCACGATGCCGCTATCGCCGCGATGACCGGAGGGCATGCGGTTGGCGCGCCGTTTCGGCTGGATATTGATTCGTTCATTTAACTTAATCAGTCAACAAGGAAGTACCGATGCTCTCGTTGTCCCCCAAGTTAAACTTCGTCACTGCAACGCACTCGATCCGCGCTTTGTTATTGGCCAGCTTCATAATATTTGGAACTGGATGCAATTCGTTCTCCAGTTCGGCAACACTGAACATGGACATCCCTGCGAATTTTAGCGTCACCGCCGAAGCGTACTATCAGCCGTTTTCCCCATATTACTGTTACGCGCCAGAAAACTACGCAAGAGACCCCAACCTTGGAGTCAAAAAATTTAAACAACCTTGGCAACCCACTGCGCAGACCGCCAAGTTCAACGTCAAATTACTTCCCAGCATTGGGGGCTGTCTCACGCTCCTCAGCGAAATCAAGATCTGGATCATGGACATGACTGAGGATCCAGAGAAACTTGGCTTAAGCGCCGTCTGGATACATATTAATGACCTGGCAGATGAACCACTGGACGAGCATGGGTCGAACGAGAACTTGCTTTCAGTCGAGTGTAAATATGCGGACTCCCGGTTAAGTAAAGTCTTCAAATATGAATTGGTATGCAAAGGGCAGAGTACGAACGATGAAATTTTGGGCAGGCTACGAATTGAGCAATTCCAGGATAAGCCATTGCGATTAACAGTTCGGATGACCGAGTAGTCGGCGTGCTGCCCGATGCTTAAGTCCCAATGACTGCCGCAAGCTGGCTAGGCAGCTTGGTCATGTCCGCTATCAAACGCAGTCTGAGCGCGAAGGACTGGGGCACAATGATCAAAGGTCACGGCGGAATCCTCGATTGGATGGACTCGATATGCTTCGCGGCACCGCTCTTCTTTCACCTGACGCGTTACTTCTTCTCCGTCTGATCTAGACGAATGCTCCAACCACAAAAAATGGGCACCCGACCGCAATCGGTGTGCCCATTTTCATTTGCGGTTCTCCCCGTCATTCAGGGGAGCACGCCGCCATCAAGGATTGACGCTGTCTTTCAACGATTTGCCTGGCTTGAACGCAACGGTGTTGCTGGCCTTGATCTTGACCGGTTCGCCGGTCTGCGGGTTTTTGCCGGTGCGGGCGCCGCGGTGGCGTTGCAGGAAGGTGCCGAAGCCGACCAGCGTCACGCTGTCCTTGCGGTGCAGGGCGCCGGTGATTTCTTCGAGGACGGCGTTGAGGACGCGATTGGCCTGTTCTTTGGTCAGGTCTGCCTTTTCGGCGATTGCAGCGGCGAGTTCTGGTTTACGCATTAGTGAAGCCCCTTTGACGGTTTTTTGTTGTTATGTCCGTGCTGTTCTCGTTGGAACAGCGCCCAAGGCGCCGCAGGCTCTACTCTGCGGCAGACGGGAGTGAGAATGGCACGCCGCCAACGGCGGCGCCAGTCTCCCCAAGACCTTTGTCGGGGCAAAAGAGCGGTGTTTGCGACAGAACGACCGGCATTTACGCCAGCAGCGGCGGCAGCTGTTTGTTCAGGGCCAGTTTTTCCATGACTGCCCCGCCGGTCAGGGCGTATCCGAGTAACTGACCGTCGGCACTGTGGCACAGCGCTTTGATGTCGGCGCCCTGCCCTTCGACGCTCCAAACGCCTTCGCTGCCCCGTGGCGGCGGCGAAACCACCAGCGGGCACACCGGGGTTTTCACGGTGATCGGCATCGGCCCGTAGCTGACTGCGGTCGGGTTTCCGGCGAGGGTTTGCGCCAACGCGCGCGCGCAGCTCATCAGTGGCATCACGTAGAGCAGATTGAGCCCGTCGACTTCGGCGCAGTCGCCCAAGGCGTAGATGTTGGCGTGAGAGGTCTTCAGGTAACGATCGACCATCACGCCGCGATTGACCTGCACGCCGGCAGCCGCTGCCAGATCGATGCGCGGGCGCAGACCGATCGCCGAGACCACCACATCGCACGGGATGATCTGACCGTCGGACAGGTGCGCTTCCAGGCCATCGGCGACTTTCTCCAGGCGGGTCAGCACCGGGCCGAGGTGAAACTTCGCCCCGATACTTTCCAGCCCGGCCTGCACGGCCGCCGCAGCGGCAGGATGCAAAAGCATTGGCATGACTTGTTCGCACGGCGCGACCAGTTGCACTTCGTAGCCGCCGAGAATCAGGTCATTGGCAAATTCACAGCCGATCAGCCCGGCGCCGAGCAACAACACCCGACGCTTGCCCGCGGCTGCGGCACGAAAGCGCGCGTAGTCTTCCAGATCGTTGATCGGAAATACCAGTTCCGCGCCGTCGCCTTCGATCGGCACGCGCACGGTTTCCGCGCCCCAGGCCAGGATCAGATCACGATAAGGCACGGCTTCTTCACCGATCCACAAGCGTTTGTGGCCGGCGTCGATGCCGCTGATGCGCGTGTGGGTGCGCACTTCGGCCTTCAACTGCTCGGCCATGGCGCCGGGTTCGGCCATGCTCAGGCCGTCGGCGTCCTTGTTCTTGCCGAAGCCGGTGGAGAGCATCGGCTTGGAGTAAGAGCGGCCGTCATCGGCGGTGATCAGCAGCAGCGGGGTTTCGCTGTCGAGCTTGCGAAACTCGCGGGCCAGGTTGTAGCCCGCAAGCCCGGTGCCGATGATGACGACTGGTGCGCTCATGCCTTACTCCTCTATTTGCTTAGTTGATTTCAATCATTTCGAAGTCCATTTTGCCGACGCCGCAGTCGGGACACAGCCAGTCTGCCGGTACGTCTTCCCAGCGGGTGCCCGGCGCGATGTCGTCATCCGGCCAACCCTCGGCTTCGTTATAGATCAGGCCACAGACGATACATTGCCACTTCTTCATTCAGGTACTTCCTCAGGGTTCAGGCGTAGTGCCGGCGCGGACGGTCGATGGGTGTTGCGCTGCCATCCTGCTCAGGGCGTTTTGTACTGAGGGTGCCGCGCAGATGCAAGCCTGTTCGGCGCAACGGCGGCCGGCGCCGCTCAATCCTGTCGCCTGCCATGGTAAGCTCGCCGCCTCATTTGCGGCCAATAATGACTCATTGTGCAACATTCAAATGCCTGCCCCGCCCCGCTCTGGCTGACCCAAGACCGCCTGACGCCCCGCCCCGATCCGTTGACCCTGGACTGGTTGTTCGACGAAGGTTCGCTGACCCGCCGTTTGACCCGTTTGTCCGAGGATGGCTTCAGCGTGTCGCCGTTGTTCGAAGGCTGGGACACCCTGCGCGCTGATGAATGCGCGGCACTGGATCTGGCCGAGGGCAGCGAAGGCTGGGTGCGTGAGGTGTATTTGCGTGGTCATGGCGAAGCCTGGGTGTTTGCCCGCAGCGTCGCCTCGCGCGCCGCCCTGCAAGGTGATGGTTTACACATGGATGAACTGGGTAGCCGCTCGCTGGGCGAATTGCTGTTTTGCGATCGCGCATTTCAACGCCGCGCCATTGAAGTCTGCCACTACCCTGAACAATGGTTGCCGCCAGCGGTGCAAGCCCCTGCACTGTGGGGCCGGCGTTCGCGTTTCGACCGTGGTGCGCTGAGCGTGCTGGTCGCGGAAATCTTCCTGCCGAGCCTGTGGGACGCCGCCCGCGCCCATCCGGAGAATTGCTGATGTATCAGAGCCTGCTCAAGTCCCTCAACCGTCTGAACCCGCGCGCCTGGGATTTCGTTCAGTTGACGCGCATGGACAAGCCGATCGGCATTTACCTGCTGCTGTGGCCGACATTGTGGGCATTGTGGATTGCCGGCAAGGGCTCGCCGTCGCTGGCCAACGTGGTGATTTTTGTTCTTGGCGTAGTGCTGACCCGTGCCGGCGGCTGCGTGATCAACGACTGGGCCGACCGCAAGGTCGACGGCCACGTCAAACGCACCGCGCAACGGCCGCTGGCCAGCGGCCGGATCAGCTCGAAGGAAGCGCTGGTGTTCTTTGCCGTGCTGATGGGCATCAGTTTTCTGCTGGTGCTGTGCACCAATGCGCCGACGATCTGGCTGTCGCTGGGCGGTCTAGCGCTGGCATTCACTTACCCGTTCATGAAGCGCTACACCTACTACCCGCAAGTGGTGCTGGGCGCGGCGTTCTCCTGGGGCATGCCGATGGCCTTTACCGCCGAGACCGGCGAGTTGCCAGCGGCGGCGTGGCTGCTGTGGATTGCCAACCTGCTGTGGACGGTGGGCTACGACACTTATTACGCGATGACCGATCGTGATGACGACCTGAAGATCGGCGTGAAATCCACGGCGATTCTGTTTGGCGAGGCGGATCGGGTGATCATCCTCAGCTTGCAGGCGCTGTCATTGGGCTGCCTGATTCTGGCCGGGTCGAAGTTCGAGCTGGGGATCTGGTTCCACCTCGGCCTGCTGGTGGCTGCGGGGTGTTATGCGTGGGAGTTCTGGTACACACGCAGCAAGGACCGCATGCGCTGCTTCCAGGCCTTCTTGCACAACCACTGGGCAGGGTTGGCGATATTTGTCGGGATCGTGCTGGATTACGCACTGCGCTAATGCATGACACCTGTGGGAGCGAGCCTGCTCGCGAAGGCGTCATGTCAGTCACCTCTGCGATAACTGACACATCGTTTTCGCGAGCAGGCTCGCTCCCACAGCGTCTGGGTTGCATCTATTTGGCCTTGGCGACTTTCCACGCGCCGTCCATTTTGCCGTCGCCGGTCATGTCGCCGGCCTTTTTGTCCATCACGAAGGTGTACAACGGCATGCCCTGGTAGGCCCACTGCATCGTGCCGTCGTCACGCTTGATCACCGTCCAGTCGCCCATGGATTTGTCACCCGCCTGCGCCATCAACGGCGGCCAGTTTGCCGCGCACTTGTCGTTGCACGCGGACTTGCCAGCGGAGTCCTTGGCGAAGGTGTACAGGGTCATGCCCTTGTGGTCGGTGTACATGCCGTCCTTCTCCATCGCCGGATCGGCCGCCATGGCCAGCCCCGGCAATGTCAGGGCGGCGGCCATCAGCAGGGCTTTGAAAGAAGCAGTCATCTGAGTCATGGAAACCTTCTTTTGTGGTTGTCAGGATTCGGACTTAGAGCTTAGTCGAGGATGGGTGCAAATGTTGCGGGCCTGAAATACTGTCACACGACTGCAATAATTCCGTTATCTAATGCGGCGCAAGACAGTTAAATGACAAGAGGATTAAGGCATGGTTGGCAGGAGCATTCTGATCGTCGACGACGAAGCGCCCATTCGCGAAATGATCGCCGTGGCGTTGGAAATGGCCGGCTATGACTGCCTCGAGGCAGAGAACTCGCAGCAGGCTCACGCCATCATCGTCGACCGCAAACCGGACCTGATCCTGCTCGACTGGATGCTGCCCGGCACCTCGGGCATCGAACTGGCCCGGCGCCTCAAGCGTGACGAGCTGACCGGGGACATCCCGATCATCATGCTCACCGCCAAGGGCGAAGAGGACAACAAGATCCAGGGCCTGGAAGTCGGCGCCGACGACTACATCACCAAACCGTTTTCCCCGCGTGAACTGGTCGCCCGCCTCAAGGCTGTGCTGCGCCGCGCCGGACCGACCGATGGCGAAGCGCCGATCGAAGTCGGCGGCCTGCTGCTCGACCCGATCAGCCACCGCGTGACCATCGACGGCAAACCCGCCGAGATGGGCCCGACCGAATACCGCCTGCTGCAATTTTTCATGACCCATCAGGAACGCGCCTACACCCGTGGCCAGTTGCTTGACCAGGTCTGGGGTGGCAACGTCTACGTCGAAGAGCGCACCGTCGACGTGCACATCCGGCGCCTGCGCAAGGCCCTCGGCGACGCTTACGAAAATCTGGTACAAACCGTGCGCGGCACCGGCTACCGGTTCTCCACAAAAGCATGAAAGCAGCTGCAAGCTTTCAGCTACAAGCGGCAAGAAACAGCGAGCCGCTCTGACTTGCAGCTTGTAGCTTGAAACTTGACGCTGCGGCTAAGGACGCCTCTGTGAATCAAAACTGGCATGGCACCCTGATTCGCCACATGCTGTTGCTGGTCACCGCCTGCCTGGTGATCGGCCTGATCACCGGCTATTACGGCTGGAGCCTCGCGGCGGGTCTGGGGCTTTATCTGGCCTGGACGCTCAAGCAATTGCTGCGTCTGCACGAATGGCTGCGCCAGCACCAACCCGACGAAGCGCCGCCCGATGGCTATGGTCTGTGGGGCGAGGTGTTCGACAGCATCTATCACCTGCAACGCCGCGACCAACGGGTGCGCGGGCGTCTGCAAGCGGTGATCGACCGGGTGCAGGAATCCACCGCCGCGCTGAAAGATGCAGTCATCATGCTCGACAGCGACGGCAATCTCGAATGGTGGAACCGCGCCGCTGAAACCCTGCTCGGCCTGAAGACTCCGCAGGACAGCGGCCAACCGGTGACCAACCTGGTGCGCCATCCGCGCTTCAAGGAATACTTCGAGCAGGACAGCTTTGCCGAGCCATTGGAAATCCCTTCGCCGACCAACGATCGCGTGCGCATTCAGCTGTACCTGACGCGCTACGGCAACAATGAACACCTGATGCTGGTCCGCGACGTGACGCGCATCCATCAGCTGGAACAGATGCGCAAGGACTTTATCGCCAACGTATCCCACGAGCTGCGCACACCGCTCACGGTGATCTGCGGCTATCTGGAAACCCTGCTCGACAATGTCGAAGAAGTGAACCCGCGCTGGAGCCGAGCTCTGCAACAGATGCAGCAACAGGGCGGGCGCATGCAGACGCTGCTCAACGATCTGTTGCTGCTGGCCAAGCTGGAAGCCACCGACTATCCGTCGGACAACCAGCCAGTGCAGATCGACACCTTGCTGCAATCGATCACCAGCGATGCGCAGCAGTTGTCCGGGGCGAAGAACCAGCGCATCAGCCTCGAGGCCAATGCCGGAGTGCTGCTCAAGGGCAGCGAAGCGGAGTTGCGCAGCGCGTTCTCCAATCTGGTGTTCAACGCGGTCAAGTACACCCCCGCCGAGGGCAACATCCGCATTCGCTGGTGGGGCGACGATCAGGGCGCGCACCTGAGCGTGCAGGATTCCGGCATCGGTATCGACAGCAAACACCTGCCGCGCCTGACCGAGCGTTTCTACCGCGTCGATTCCAGCCGCAACTCCAACACGGGCGGCACCGGCCTCGGCCTGGCCATCGTCAAGCACGTGCTGCTGCGCCACCGCGCGCGCATGGAGATCAGCAGCGTGCCCGGCCACGGCAGCACGTTCACCTGCCATTTCGCCCCGGCTCAGGTGGCCAGCGCACGGGCGATCAGCGCCGCCGAGTGATGCCGCCCGGCACACGCCACTAGGCAATCGCACGGTCAGCCGCTACATTGGCTGACTTGTGCCTGCCTTTCAGGCGCTGTTTCTCCCTACTTTCGAATCACACGGAACCCGCAAAACTCCATCATGGACCCTTCCCCTGGCTTGTCCCTCGCAACCATTTTTGCCGACTTCGGCATGATTCTTTTTGCTCTGATCCTGGTTTTGCTCAACGGTTTTTTCGTTGCAGCGGAATTCGCCATGGTCAAATTGCGCTCGACCCGGGTCGAGGCCATCGCTGAACAACATGGCTGGCGCGGACATATCCTGCGCACCGTGCACAGTCAGCTCGATGCCTACCTGTCGGCGTGCCAGCTCGGCATCACCCTCGCCTCTCTCGGTCTGGGCTGGGTCGGTGAACCGGCGTTCGCGCATATTCTCGAGCCGCTGCTGAGCGCAGTCGGCGTCGACTCGCCAGAGATCATCAAAGGCGTGTCGTTCTTCACCGCGTTCTTCATCATTTCGTACCTGCACATCGTGGTCGGCGAGCTGGCGCCCAAGTCATGGGCGATCCGCAAACCCGAGCTTTTGTCGCTGTGGACCGCGGTGCCGCTGTACCTGTTCTACTGGGCGATGTACCCGGCGATCTACCTGCTCAACGCCAGCGCCAACGCGATTTTGCGTATCGCCGGGCAAGGTGAACCCGGCCCGCACCATGAACACCATTACAGCCGCGAAGAACTGAAACTGATCCTGCACTCCAGCCGTGGCCAGGATCCGAGCGATCAGGGCATGCGCGTGTTGGCTTCGGCGGTGGAAATGGGCGAGCTGGAAGTGGTCGACTGGGCCAATTCCCGCGAAGACCTGATCACCCTCGAATTCAACGCGCCGCTGAAGGAAATCCTGGCGATGTTCCGTCGCCACAAGTTCAGCCGTTATCCGGTGTACGACAGCGAGCGCCAGGAGTTCGTCGGCCTGCTGCACATCAAGGATCTGCTGCTGGAACTGGCCGCGCTGGACCACATTCCCGAGTCGTTCAACCTGGCCGAGCTGACCCGCCCGCTGGAGCGCGTATCGCGGCACATGCCGCTGTCGCAGCTGCTGGAGCAGTTCCGCAAGGGCGGCTCGCACTTCGCCGTGGTCGAGGAGGCTGACGGCAACATCATCGGCTACCTGACCATGGAAGACGTGCTGGAAGTGCTGGTCGGTGATATCCAGGACGAGCACCGCAAGGCAGAGCGCGGCATCCTTGCCTATCAGCCGGGCAAGCTGCTGGTGCGTGGCGATACGCCGTTGTT
This sequence comes from Pseudomonas sp. 1L-E-NC-VB-C3, assembly GCF_057291535.1. Classification (NCBI taxonomy): domain Bacteria; kingdom Pseudomonadati; phylum Pseudomonadota; class Gammaproteobacteria; order Pseudomonadales; family Pseudomonadaceae; genus Pseudomonas; species Pseudomonas sp. 1L-E-NC-VB-C3. Next base: position 538,171 of record NZ_JBXAWD010000001.1, read on the forward strand.
CAAGGTCGAACGTCTGCTGGGCATCGATCTTGATCACATCGAAGCGGAAACCCTTGCCGGGCTGGTTTACGAAACCCTGAAACGGGTGCCGGAAGAGGAAGAAGTGCTGGAAGTCGAAGGCCTGCGGATCATCATCAAGAAGATGAAGGGGCCGAAGATTGTCCTGGCCAAGGTGTTGATGCTCGATTGATGGGAGTTTGGGGGGCTCTTGTGGCGAGGGGATTTATCCCCGTTGGACGGCGCAGCCGTCCCAAAACCATTGAATGCAGTCAGTTAGTACAGAGTTGCAATATTTGGGGCCGCTTCGCGGCCCAACGGGGATAAATCCCCTCGCCACAAAAACCCTCAACACCCTATCGCGCCTACTGCTTGCCCAACGCAAAGTTGGGCAAGGCTCCCAGTGGCTGGTTGAACTGATAGGGAATCGACACCAGCCCCTCTCCGGTATTGCGCTGCACCACAAAGTGCAGGTGCGGGCCGCTGCTGTTGCCGGTGTTGCCCGACAGCGCCAGCGGGCTGCCGACCTTGACCCGTTGTCCTTCGCGCACACTCACCGAACCCTGTTTCAGATGCAGGTACACGCCCATGGTGCCGTCGTCGTGCAGCACCCGAACGAAATTGCCGGAGGCATCGGTACCGCGCCCGCTCTGTGAGTTCTCGGTCTTGACTACTACTCCCGCTCGCGCGGCGATGATCGGCGTGCCCACCGGCATGGCGATGTCCATGGCGTAGCGGTTCTTCGGCCCGTAGTGGCTGTATTGGCCGTTGGCGCCCTGACTCAGGCGAAACGGCCCGCCACGCCAGGGCAGCGGATAGCGATAGCTTTGCGCGGTGCCTGCGGGGTCGCCCAGCGAATACTGGAACTGCGGCGAATACACCAGCGGCTGGTCACGGCTGATCGCCGTCAGCAGCGCCAGCCGTGTGTTGCTGCGCGGCGGCAGCACGCGACGGATCGCCCGCGCAGGCACGCCACGCACATTGCTCGTGCCGATGAAGGCCAGGGCAACCTCGACCGGCGCGTACAGATCGTTGCGCGCAAACACCACGTCGACGCCCTTCTGCTTCTTGATGTCCAGGTACACCTGGCGGTCGAGGCGCTCGACCATACGGTCCTGAAACACGAACACCTTTGCGCCTTTGCTCGGGCGGTCGCTGTACGAGACCACGCCGTTGGCATCGGTGGATTTGTAGATGGTCATGGCCATCGCCAGCTGGGAGGCCAGGCAGAGACCGCAGAAAAACAGCAGGCGCGCGAGCATGGGCAAAAGTCTGTCGAAGGAAGGCCTGGGAATCAGCCTAGCAGCTGAGACAGACCAGGCTAGTCGACAGATGTTTCAAATGATCGTCCCCACGCTCTGCGTGGGGATGCAGCCCGGGACGCTCTGCGTCCCCTGCACAGAGGACACGGAGCGTCCGGTTGAGGCATTCCTTTGCTGCGCGTGGGAACGATCAGAGCACGGGAGACAAGTGGTGTTTTGGCTGGCCCCTTCGCGAGCAGGCTCGCTCCCACATTTGGAATGCGTTCCAGGGTGGGAGCGAGCCTGCTCGCGAAGGCGGCCTATCGGGCGACGAAGCTTACGCGCCGGGTACGAAATGCTTCTGCGCCGTGCCCCGGGCGATCAGGCGCGAGATGTAGTCGAGCTTCTGCGCATCCTGGTCGACAAAGCGGAAGGTCAGTTGCAGCCAGTCGCTGTCGGCTTTCTGCTCGTGGGCGACGATGGCGTGCAGGTAACCATTGAGCCGCGCGATCTCGGCGTTGTCGCCCTGCTCCAGATCGAGCACGGCGCTGTCGAGGATCTGCGGCAGGGTCTCGGTGCGCTTCACTACCAGCAGCGCTTCCTTGATGCTCAAGGCCTTGATCACGCATTGCTGAGTCCCGCTCGGCAGGCGCAACTGGCCCTGACCACGACCGCCCACCGGCGCCTTGGATGCACCGGGCGCCTGAACTGGCGGGCTGTTGAGCAAACCGCGCGACGGCGCAGCGGCTGGAGCGGGTGCAGTAGCGGCAGCGGCAGGCCTGGCCGCAGCGCCGCCGACCACGGCAGGCTTGCCGCCGGTCAGTGCGCTCAGGGAATCGTTGCCGAATGCCGAATTCATCTTGGTCGGCGCGCTGTTCATCAAGGTGTCGAGCTTGCCGACCTTGTTCAGTGCCTGCTTGACCTTGGTCAGCAGTTGCTCGTTGGTGAACGGCTTGCTGACGTAGCCGGAAACGCCGGCCTGAATCGCCTGCACGACGTTTTCCTTGTCGCCACGGCTGGTGACCATGACGAACGGCATGGTCTTGAGGTTGTCCTGCTCGCGGCACCAGGTCAGCAGTTCGAGGCCGGACATTTCCGGCATTTCCCAGTCGCACAGCACCAGGTCGAAAGCCTCTTTGGCCAGCATGGCCTGGGCCTTTTTGCCGTTGATGGCGTCCTCGGTGCGGATCCCCGGGAAGTAATTACGCAGGCACTTTTTCACCAGGTCACGAATGAACGAAGCATCGTCCACGACCAACACACTGATCTTGCTCATCCAACACCCCTATTAAAATCCCGGCAAGCATAACGCTGGCTGATGGCACATTGCCAAAACTCTTCAGTCACGCCGGGACTTTTCGTTCGCGGGTGCTGCTTTTAATACGAATCCGCTTCTGAAAAGCAGAAACAAAAACGCCCGGCCAGAGGGCCGGGCGCTTTTCTCAGGCAATCTTACTTATCGTCAGCTTCGCCCGGAACATTAGCGGTTTCAGCGCTTGTGCCTTCAACTTCTTCTTTCATGCGCTTGAGGCCCATGTGACGCACGTCGGTGCCGCGCACCAGGTAGATCACCAGTTCGGAGATGTTGCGCGCATGATCGCCGATGCGCTCCAGGGAACGCAGGACCCAGATGATGCTCAGCACCCGCGAGATAGAGCGCGGGTCTTCCATCATGTAGGTGGCCAGCTCACGCAGGGCGGTTTTGTATTCGCGGTCGATGATCTTGTCGTACTGCGCCACCGACAAGGCCAGATCGGCGTCAAAACGCGCGAAGGCGTCCAGTGCATCACGAACCATGTTGCGCACCTGGTCGCCAATGTGACGAACCTCGACGTAACCGCGCGGCGCTTCACCTTCTTCGCACAACTGGATGGCACGACGGGCGATCTTGGTGGCTTCGTCGCCGATACGCTCGAGGTCGATCACCGATTTGGAAATGCTGATGATCAAACGCAGGTCAGAGGCTGCCGGCTGACGACGGGCGAGAATGCGCAGGCATTCTTCGTCGATGTTGCGTTCCATCTGGTTGATCTGGTCGTCGATCTCACGGACCTGCTGAGCCAGGCCGGAGTCGGCCTCGATCAGCGCCGTGACCGCGTCGTTGACCTGCTTCTCGACCAGCCCGCCCATGGCAAGGAGGTGGCTGCGCACTTCCTCCAGTTCAGCGTTGAACTGCGCGGAAATGTGATGGGTAAGGCCTTCTTTGGAAATCATTGTTCGCTCCGCGAAAGTTGCAAGCTTCAAGCTGCAAGCTTCAAGCAGTTATGTGTAAGTCCTGATATCGCACCAATTCTTTCTTGCCGCTTGAAGCTTGCGGCGTGCAGCTGCCCCAATCAGCCATAGCGACCGGTGATGTAGTCTTCGGTCTGCTTCTTCGCCGGATTGGTGAACAGGGTATCGGTGTCGCCGAATTCCACCAGTTTGCCCATGTACATGAACGCGGTGTAATCGGACACCCGTGCCGCCTGTTGCATGTTGTGGGTCACGATGACGATGGTGAACTTGGACTTCAGCTCGTAGATCAGCTCTTCGACTTTCAGCGTCGAGATCGGGTCGAGAGCGGAGCACGGTTCGTCGAGCAGCAACACTTCAGGCTCAACCGCGATGGTACGCGCGATCACCAGACGCTGTTGCTGACCACCGGACAGGCCGAGGGCCGAGTCGTGCAGACGGTCTTTGACCTCGTCCCACAATGCCGCGCCTTTCAACGCCCATTCAACGGCTTCGTCGAGGATGCGCTTCTTGTTGATGCCCTGGATGCGCAGGCCATAGACCACGTTTTCGTAGATGGTCTTCGGGAACGGGTTGGGCTTCTGGAACACCATGCCGACGCGACGACGCAGTTCGGCAACGTCTTCGCCCTTGCGATAGATGTTGTTGCCGTACAGGTTGATCGCGCCCTCGACACGGCAGCCGTCGACCAGATCGTTCATCCGGTTGAAGGTACGCAGCAGCGTCGACTTACCGCAGCCGGACGGGCCGATGAACGCGGTCACACGCTGCTTCGGGATGTTCATGCTGACGTCGAACAGTGCCTGTTTGTCGCCGTAGTACAGGCTCAGGCCCGGCACTTCGATGGCGACGGTTTCCTGCGCCAGGTTGAGGCTCTGCTTGTCGCGGCCCAAGGCAGACATGTTGATGCCGTGGCTGTGTGTTTCGTGCTGCATGGGAGGCTCCCTGTGCTAACAAATTCGGTTCGGTTTTGTAGGAGTGAGCCTGCTCGCGATTCAGGCGCTGCGGTTTGTCTATGAAACCGCGGTGATGCCTTCGCGAGCAGGCTCGCTCCCACATAAAAATCAGTGCTGCAAAATCAGCTATCCAGTGCTTTGTATTTTTCGCGCAGGTGGTTGCGGATATACACCGCCGACAGGTTCAGCGTCGCGATCACCAGCACCAGCAGCAGCGCGGTGGCGTACACCAGCGGGCGGGCTGCTTCGACGTTGGGGCTCTGGAAGCCGACGTCATAGATGTGGAAGCCCAGGTGCATGATCTTCTGGTCCAGGTGCAGGTACGGGTAGTTGCCGTCCACCGGCAGCGACGGCGCCAGTTTCACCACACCCACCAGCATCAGCGGCGCCACTTCACCGGCGGCACGGGCCACGGCGAGGATCATCCCGGTCATCATGGCCGGGCTGGCCATCGGGATAACGATTTTCCACAGCGTTTCCGCTTTGGTCGCGCCGAGGGCCAACGAGCCTTCACGCACGGTACGAGGAATCCGCGCCAGACCTTCTTCGGTCGCCACAATCACCACCGGCACTGCCAGCAGCGCCAGGGTCAGCGAGGCCCAGAGCAGGCCCGGCGTACCAAAGGTCGGCGCCGGCAGTGCTTCAGGGAAGAACAAGCGGTCGACCGAACCACCCAGCACGTAGACGAAGAAGCCCAGACCGAACACGCCGTAAACGATCGCCGGTACGCCGGCGAGGTTGTTCACCGCGATACGAATGACGCGAGTCAGGGTGTTCTGCTTGGCATATTCGCGCAGGTACACCGCTGCCAGCACGCCGAACGGTGTAACGATCATCGCCATGATCAGGGTCATCATCACAGTGCCGAAGATCGCCGGGAAGATCCCGCCTTCGGTGTTCGCTTCACGCGGGTCGTCGGAGAGGAATTCCCAGATCTTGCTGAAGTAGAAACCAACCTTGGTCAAGGTGCTCATGCCGTTTGGCTGGTAGGCATGCACGACTTTGCCCAGACCGATTTCGATTTCCTTGCCGTTGGCGTCACGGGCGGTCAAGGCGTCGCGGTTGAACTGTGCATGCAAATCAGACAGACGTGCTTCGATGTCTTTGTAGCGCGCGTCCAGCTCGGCGCGCTCGGACTCCATGTCCGCTTGTGCGGTGGCGTCGAGTTTGCCCTCCAGCTCCAGTTTGCGCCCGTGCAGACGGATTCGCTCGAGGCCGGCATTGATTGCGCCGATGTCGGTTTTTTCCAGCGTCTTCAGTTGAGCCGCAAGATCGTTCACCCGATCGATGCGCGCTTGCAGTTCAGGCCAAGCGGCCTCGCCTTCGGCGATGACCTTGCCGTCCTGTTTGACGTTGACCAGGTAGCCGTAGAAGTTGCCCCACTCGCGACGCTCGATCGCCATCAATTCTGGCGGTGTGGTCTGCTTGGTCAGCCACTCGCCGACGATCCAGGTGAAGTCGTTGCCGTTCAGGTCACGGTTGCCGACCTTGATCAGCTCGCGGGTCATGAATTCCGGACCTTCGTCCGGCACCGGCAGACCGGCGCTCTTCAGACGTGCGCGCGGCACTTCTTCTTTCTGCACCACTTCGCCGATCACCAGGTGATTGGCCTGGCCCGGTACGTCGTAATGCGCGTGGATCAGGTCCGCCGGCCAGAAGTGACCGAGACCGCGCACGGCAATCACCGCCAACAGACCAATGGTCATGATGACCGCGATGGACACCGCGCCACCGCTGATCCAGACGCCCGGGGCGCCGCTCTTGAACCATCCTTTCAGGGAGTTCTGTTTCACAGACTTCTACCTTTGCTTAAAGCGACGAGTATTTCTTGCGCAGACGCTGACGAATCAGTTCTGCCAGGGTGTTCATGACGAAGGTGAACAGCAGCAGCACCAGCGCCGAGAGGAACAGCACGCGGTAGTGGCTGCCGCCGACTTCCGACTCGGGCATTTCCACCGCGACGTTGGCGGCCAGGGTGCGCAGGCCTTCGAACAGGTTCATCTCCATGACCGGGGTGTTGCCGGTGGCCATCAGCACGATCATGGTTTCGCCGACCGCACGGCCCATGCCGATCATCAGCGCCGAGAAGATGCCCGGGCTTGCGGTCAGGATCACCACGCGGGTCATGGTCTGCCATGGCGTCGCACCCAGGGCCAGCGAACCCAGGGTCAGGCCGCGCGGCACACTGAACACGGCGTCTTCGGCGATCGAGTAGATGTTCGGGATCACCGCGAAACCCATGGCCAGACCGACCACCAGAGCGTTGCGCTGGTCGTAAGTGATGCCCAGGTCATGGGAGATCCACATGCGCATGTCGCCGCCGAAGAACCAGTTCTCCATGAACGGGCTCATGTACAGCGAGAGCCAGCCCACAAACAGGATCACCGGAATCAGCAGCGCACTTTCCCAGCCGTCCGGGACTTTCAGGCGGATCGATTCAGGCAGGCGGCTGAAGGTGAAACCGGCGACCAGAATGCCGATCGGCAGCAACATCAGCAGGCTGAAGATGCCCGGCAGATGCCCTTCTACATATGGAGCCAAGAACAGACCGGCGAAGAAACCGAGGATCACCGTCGGCATCGCTTCCATCAGTTCGATCACCGGTTTGACCTTGCGGCGCATGCCCGGGGCCATGAAGTACGCGGTGTAGATCGCAGCGGCGACGGCCAGTGGCGCGGCCAGCAGCATGGCGTAGAACGCGGCCTTCAGAGTGCCGAAGGTCAGCGGCGACAGGCTCAGTTTCGGTTCGAAATCGGTGTTGGCGGCGGTCGACTGCCAGACGTATTTAGGCTCGTCGTAGTTCTCGTACCAGACCTTGCTCCACAGCGCGCTCCACGATACTTCCGGGTGCGGGTTGTCGAGCAGCAACGGCTGCAGCTTGCCGCCGGCTTCGACGATCACTCGGTTGGCGCGCGGCGACAGACCGAACAGGCCCTGGCCTTCAACCACCTGATCGACCAGCAACGTGCGGTGTGCGGTGCTGTGGAACACGCCGAGCTTGCCGCTGGCATCGAGGGCGAGGAAGCCTTTGCGGCGCTCTTCGGCAGCGATTTCAACGATCGGCGTGGTGCCCATCTGGAAGGTGCGGATCTGCTTCAGACGCTGCTCGCCATCGGTATCGCGAGCCATGAACCACTGGGCCAGACCGCCCTTGGAATCGCCGACGATCAGCGAGATACCGCCGACCAGCTGCGCGGTGGCGGTGACTTGGGCGTCGGCATTTTCCAGCAGTTTGTAGCGCCCGTTGAGGCTCTTGTCGCGCAGGCTGAACACGTCGGCCTGAGCACGACCGTTGACCACGTACAGCCACTGCTGGCGCGGGTCGACGAAGATGTTTTTCACCGGCTCGGTCATCTGCGGCAGATCGATGCGCGTCTGCTCGTTGGTGACTTCGCCGGTCATCATGTTTTCTTCGCTGGTCAGCGACAGCACATTGAGTTGCGAGCCAGTGGAGCCGACCAGCATCAGGGTCGAATCGGTGGCATTGAGGCTGACATGCTCCAGCGCGCCGCCGCTTTCGTTCAGCGCAATTGGCGCCTCGCCATAGGGATATTCGATGGCCGGGCTGATGGTTTTCTTGCCATCGGGGTAGCTGACTTTATAGGTATGACGGAACACCAGCGCCTGACCGTTGGACAGACCCACGGCCACCAGCGGATGACCCGGCTGGTCTTCGCCAATAGACGTCACAGTGGCGCCCGCAGGCAGCGGCAGATCGACACGCCTCAATTCAGCGCCACTGTCGAGATCGAAGAACAGCGCCTGGCCCTTGTCGGATACACGCATGGCCACCTGATTCTGCTCTTCGAGCGAGATCATCAGCGGCTTGCCCGCGTCCTGCATCCAGGCCGGGGTGATCGAGTCTTTCGCGGTCAGGTCGGCGCCTTGAAACAGTGGCGCAACGACGTAGGCGAGGAAGAAGAAGATCAGGGTGATGGCCGCGAGCACCGCCAGGCCGCCGACGAGGACGTACCAACGGGTGAAGCGATCCTTGAGCGCGCGGATGCGGCGCTTGCGTTGCAGCTCAGGCGTATTGAAATCAATGCGCTTGGGAGGGGAAGACGTAGTCATTGGGGAATTGGCCAGATCATTCATGCGCACACCCTAGCGATCCTGTATGACAGAAAGATGACAGTGCAGTGACGCAGCAAATCCGCCAGCCGGAAGTCCGGCAGCGGAGTCGAGAATTCGAGGTTGTGAAAACTGTGCAGGAGCTGTCGAGGGAACCGAGGCTGCGATCTTTTGATCTTGCGATCAGAGGCCAGATCAAAAGATCGCAGCCTCGTTTCACTCGTCAGCTCCTACACGGTTCCAGCAGGTCCGGGGGGTTGCCCCGGATCTGCGGTGTTACTTCTTGGCGACAGCGCCGCCTTCTTGCAGACCGAGGTCAGCCAGTGCTTTGGCAGCAACCTTGGCTGGCAGCGGGATGTAGCCGTCTTTCACTACCACTTCCTGGCCCTGCTTCGACAGCACCAGCTTCACGAACTCGGCTTCCAGCGGGGCCAGAGGCTTGTTCGGGGCTTTGTTGACGTAAACGTAGAGGAAGCGCGACAGCGGATACTTGCCGTTCAGGGCGTTTTCTTCGGTGTCTTCGATGAACTCGCCGCCTTCTTTCTTGGCCAGGGCTACAGTTTTCACGCTGGCAGTTTTGTAGCCGATGCCCGAGTAGCCGACGCCGTTAAGCGAGCTGCTGATCGACTGCACCACCGACGCCGAACCTGGTTGTTCGTTGACGTTTGGCTTGTAGTCACCTTTGCACAGGGCTTCTTCCTTGAAGTAGCCGTAGGTGCCGGACACCGAGTTACGGCCGAACAGCTGGACCGGCTTGTTGGCCAGGTCACCGGTCACGCCCAGGTCACCCCAGGTCTTGACGTCAGCTTTGGCACCGCACAGGCGCGTCGAGGAGAAGATCGCATCGACCTGAGCCATGGTCAGGTGCTTGATCGGGTTGTCCTTGTGCACGAACACGGCCAGGGCATCCACGGCAACCGGGATCGCAGTCGGCTTGTAGCCGTACTTCTGCTCGAAAGCCTGCAGTTCGTTGTCCTTCATCTTGCGGCTCATCGGGCCCAGGTTGGCGGTGCCTTCGGTGAGCGCAGGTGGCGCGGTGGAAGAACCGGCAGCCTGAATCTGGATGTTGACGTTCGGGTATTCTTTTTTGTAGTTCTCAGCCCACAGGGTCATGAGGTTGGCCAGGGTATCGGAACCGACGCTGGACAGGTTGCCCGACACACCAGTGGTCTTGGTGTAGCTCGGGATAGCAGGGTCAACAGCGGCGAACGCGTTGGCAGTCGCAACGCCAGCAGCGACAAAAGTCATTGCCGCCATCAAACGCTTCAGTTTCATGCCTTACTCCTAGCAGATAGGGTGTGTTAAGTCGGGGCCAAGTATCAGCAGGCCATGTGAACACTCTATGGCTGAAATATGACAATTGGATGAAAGGCCAGCATCGGGTTTTGCTGGATGATTTGTGGCGTCCCCATTCGCGAGCAGGCTCGCTCCCACAATTGAAATGCATTCCAACTGTGGGAGCGAGCCTGCTCGCGAAGTGGCCGGTATTGGTGGAGTAGATCCTGGGCTTTAGCGCCCCTTCTTCCAGAGCCAGGCGCCTACCAGAATCCCCATCCCGCACAGCACTGCCACATAGTAGGCAGGCCCCATCGCGCTTTCCTTCAGCAGCAGACTGACCACCATTGGCGTCAGGCCACCGAAGATCGCGTACGCGACGTTGTACGAGAACGACAGGCCACTGAAGCGAACCACCGGCGGGAACGCTTTGACCATCACGTACGGCACCGCGCCGATGGTGCCGACCAGCAAGCCGGTCAATGCGTACAGCGGGAACAACCAGTCCGGGTGGTCGGCGAGGCTGTGGTAGAAGGTCCAGGAGCTGATCAGCAGACCGAGGCAGCCAAAGACAAAGACGCGACCGGCGCCGAAGCGATCGGCCAGCGCGCCAGCGCCAATGCAGCCGAGGCTGAGGAAGACGATGGCCAGGCTGTTGGCCTGCAGCGCCGTGGTCGGCGAGAAGTGGTAGACCGTTTGCAGCACGGTCGGGGTCATCAGGATCACTACGACGACGCCAGCCGAGAGCAGCCAGGTCAGCAGCATCGAAATCGCGATGGCGCCGCGATGGTCACGCAGCACCGCGCGCAACGGCACTTCTTCGGCCAGTGCCTTGCGCAATTGCAGTTCGGCGAACACCGGTGTCTCGTGCAGCCAGCGGCGCAGGTACACCGAGAACAGGCCGAAGACGCCGCCGAGCAGGAACGGGATCCGCCAGGCGTAATCCGACACTTCGGCTGGCGTATAAATGCTGTTGATCGCAGTGGCGACCAGCGAGCCGAGGAGGATGCCGGCAGTCAGCCCGCTGGTGAGCGTGCCGCAGGCATAACCGATGTGCTTTTGCGGTACGTGTTCGGAAACGAAGACCCACGCCCCCGGCACCTCACCGCCAATAGCGGCGCCCTGGATCACCCGCATCAGCAGCAACAGGATCGGCGCCCAGATACCGATCTGCGCGTAGGTCGGCAGCAGGCCCATGATCAGCGTTGGCACCGCCATCATGAAAATGCTCAGGGTGAACATCTTCTTGCGCCCCAGCAGGTCACCGAAGTGCGCCATGACGATGCCGCCCAAAGGACGCGCCAGATAGCCGGCGGCGAAGATGCCGAAGGTCTGCATCAAGCGCAGCCACTCGGGCATGTCGGCCGGGAAGAACAGCTTGCCGACGACGGTGGCGAAGAAAACGAAGATGATGAAATCGTAGAACTCCAGCGCCCCGCCGAGGGCGGACAGCGACAGAGTCTTGTAGTCATTGCGGGTCAACGGTCGTGCGGGTTGCTCGGGCTGCGCGAGGCTCGAAGGCGCTGTGGTCATGGCAAGGGCTTCTCTTATAGTCGAATCTGTCGCCACAACAACGCTGGCGGTGGCTTGGACAGGTTCGGCACCATAGCAAATTGTTCGAAAAAGCACATAGAGGCGCGTAATTGACGGTCGAAATCAGAACCGGGTGGTCGTCGCGGGGTCTATCGACCGATATACTCGCCACCTGCGCAGGATTTGTAAGAGGTTGCTGTGCGAAAACGTTGTTGGCCCGTCCTTTGCTCGGGATTTAGCCTTTTTCGCAGAGTTTCCCTTTAGGCGCCTGATGGAAAACGTGACGAACGCAGTGTGTTCGGTGTTGAATCGTTTTTCTTGAAGACGGCTACCACTCGCAATACCCACGAAGAGTCATGGGTCAGAGGCCCCTCGGCATGATAGAGCTCGAACAAGAAGATCCGATCCCACAGGGCGACCTGGCCCTGCAAATCACCGCACTTCCCCGCGAAACCAACGGCTTTGGCGATATTTTCGGCGGCTGGCTGGTCGCGCAGATGGATCTGGCCGGCACCGCCATGGCCAGCCGGGTGGCCGGTGGCCGCGTTGCCACTGTCGCCATCGACCGCATGGCGTTCCTCGTCCCGGTCGCGGTCGGCGCGCAGTTGTCCTTTTATACCCAGACCCTGGAAATCGGCCGCAGCTCGATCCAGATGATGGTCGAAGTGTGGAGCGATGACCCACTCTCCAGCGAATGGCGCAAGGTCACCGAAGCGGTTTTCGTTTTCGTCGCCATCGACGGCAGCGGTCGCACCCGTTCGGTGCCGCCACGCGCGCGTTAAACCTCGCGACCGTTTTGCGGTCGATAGTCGTCCCCAGTGTCTGATCGAGAGTTGCCCATGAACACGCCCAACGTTGAAGCCGTGAAACAGGATGAACTGAACTGCTGGCGCATCCGCCACGGCAAGGCCGAAGTGCTGGTGGCCCAGCAAGGCGCGCACATCCTCAGTTATCAGATCGACGGCCAGCCGCCGATCATCTGGCTCAACGACAAGGCCGAGTTCAAGACCGGCAAAAGCATCCGCGCCGGCGTGCCGGTGTGCTGGCCGTGGTTCGGCAAATTCGAACGCAACCCGAGCAGCGTGCAGGCCATGTACACCGGCGCGCAACCGGCCCCCGCGCACGGTCTGGTGCGGGCGATGGACTGGGAATTGGGCAACATCGAATCAGAGGCTGACGGCATCAAGGTCGAGTTCAAGCTGCCCTACCCCGAAGGAGGTTTGCCGGGCTGGCCCCACGAGGTCGATCTGACCCTGACCCTGCATCTGGCGGATCAACTGCATTACAGCCTGACCAGTCATAACCGTGGTACTGACACCGTCACGCTGAGTCAGGCGCTGCACACCTATTTCGCCGTGAGTGACGTGCGTAATGTGCATGTCGACGGCGTGGCCGGGCTGAATTATATCGAGACCCTGGATGACTGGAACACGGCCAGCCAGAGCGGCGATCTGCATTTCGCCGGCGAGACCGACCGCATCTACCTCGACGTTCCGCCGCAATTGAGCATCGTTGATCCGACCTGGGAACGACGCATCGTGCTGATCTCCACCGGCTCGCGCACGGCGGTGATCTGGAACCCATGGATCGACCGCGCCGCCGCACTGCCGGACATGGACAACGATGGCTGGCAACGCATGCTGTGCATCGAAACGGCGAATGTGATGGATGATCTGGTGACCCTGGCGCCGGGTGCGCGCCATACGATGGGTGTTAGCGTGGCCGCTACGCCGCTCTAAGCTCTAGCGCAATACAAAAGGGCAAAGAGCCCCGTGGCGAGGGGATTTATCCCCGCTGGGTCGCGAAGCGGCCCCCGCTTTTTTTTTAAATCAAAAGCTGGGGCCTGCTGCGCAGTCCAGCGGGGATAAATCCCCTCGCCACAGATAAATCCCTTCACCACAGATAAATCCCCTCACCACAAAGGCTCGCTCCCAAATTTATGCGCGGCGCGCTTTAGAGGTCAGCTTCCTGCACCACCCGCACCTTCTCCGCCTCCAGCGCATACGCTGCATCCGCCAGGTCATTACTGACCTTTTCGATTTTAAGCGTGCCGGTCACCCAAAGCGGTGTGTAGATGTCCTCCAGCTTCAACCCTTTCGGATATCGCACCAGCACCAGTTGATTCGGCGGTGGTGGCGGTACGTGGATGCAGGCGCCCGGATACGGCACAAGGAAGAACAGCGTGCTGCGGCCCTTGGCATCCGACTCAAGCGGCACCGGGTAACCACCGATGCGGATGTGCTTGTCGTTCATTGACGCTACGGTTTTCGTCGAATACATCACCGCTGGCAGACCTTTGGCCTGCTTCATCCCGCCCTTCTCGGTGAAGGTGCCGGTGGCTTCGGGAGAGTTGTGGTCGATTTCCGGCATGGCCTCGAGGGCCTTTTGATCCGACTTGGGCATCAGTTCCAGCCAGTCGGTTTCCGGCAGTTCGCCGGCGTGGGCGAGATAGCTGGCCAGCAAGAGGAGAGTCAACAGAAGACGGCGCATGAAGGTGCTCGGCAGGCAAAGGAATGGACGGTGAGTCGCCGCGCATTCTAGCCCTCCCGGCCGCGCTGGCCGAGAGGGCTTTGTCGCTTTCGATCAGTTCTTTTTGATCAGACCGTAGATCACCAGCAACACCACAGCGCCGACCAGTGCGCCGAGGAAACCCGCGCCCTCGCCCGCCTGATAGATGCCCAGAGCCTGGCCGCCGTAGGTGGCCGCCAGCGAACCGCCGATACCGAGCAGGATGGTCATGATCCAGCCCATGCTGTCATCGCCCGGTTTCAGGAACCGAGCCAGCAGGCCGACGATCAAGCCGATAAAGATGGTTCCGATAATTCCCATGGCATTTCCCTCTGATTTGGAAGATATGCGAAAGACTAGCCAGTGTTTCGCATCCTGCCATGAGAGAACAGCGGCCCCTGAATGGTTCCGCCGCTGCCACATGAAAGCGTTTTTACTCGGCGATCAGCGCTTCGACCTTGATGATCTGCGCTTGCAGCGTGGCCATGTCGGCGCAGCGCAGGTTGGCGTGGCCGACCTTGCGTCCGGCCTTGAAAGCTTTGCCGTAGTGATGCAGGTGGCAGTCTTCGATGGCGATGACTTTTTCCACCGGCGGCACTACGCCGATGAAGTTGAGCATCGCGCTCTCGCCGACCTTGGCGGTCGAACCCAGCGGCAGGCCGGCCACGGCGCGCAGGTGGTTTTCGAACTGGCTGCACTCGGCGCCTTCGGTGGTCCAGTGCCCGGAGTTGTGCACGCGCGGGGCGATTTCATTGGCTTTGAGGCCACCGTCGACTTCGAAGAACTCGAAAGCCATCACGCCGACGTAGTCGAGGTGCTTGAGCACGCGACTGGAATAATCTTCCGCCAGCGCCTGCAACGGGTGATCGGTGCTGGCAACCGACAGCTTGAGAATGCCGCTGTCGTGGGTGTTGTGCACCAGCGGATAGAACTTCGTTTCACCATCGCGGGCACGCACCGCGATCAGCGACACTTCGCCGGTGAATGGCACGAAGCCTTCCAGCAGGCAGGCAACGCTGCCCAGTTCGGCGAACGTACCGGCCACGTCTTCCGGTTTGCGCAGGACTTTCTGACCCTTGCCGTCATAACCCAGGGTGCGGGTTTTCAGCACGGCCGGCAGACCGATGGAAGCGACGGCGGCATCCAGGTCGGCTTGCGACTGGATGTCGGCGAAGGCCGGGGTCGGAATGCCGAGGTCTTTGAACATGCTCTTTTCGAACCAGCGGTCACGAGCAATGCGCAGGGCTTCGGCGCTCGGGTAGACCGGCACGAATTGCGAAAGAAACGCCACGGTTTCGGCCGGGACGCTTTCGAATTCGAAGGTCACCAGATCGACTTCATCGGCCAGTTGGCGCAGATGATCCTGATCGCCGTAATCGGCCCGCAGGTGTTCGCCCAGCGCGGCCGCACAGGCGTCCGGCGCAGGGTCGAGAAAAGCGAAGTTCATGCCCAGCGGAGTGCCCGCCAGGGCCAACATGCGACCCAACTGGCCGCCACCGATTACACCGATCTTCATCTCAACAACCTCAGGCAATACGTGGGTCTGGATTGTCCAGGACGCTGTCTGTCTGCTCGGCACGGAAGGTTTTCAGTACCGCGTGGAACTGCGGGTGCTTGGCGCCGAGGATGCTCGCCGAGAGCAGGGCGGCGTTGATTGCGCCGGCCTTGCCGATAGCCAGGGTGGCAACCGGAATGCCCGCAGGCATCTGCACGATCGACAGCAGCGAATCGACGCCCGAGAGCATGGCCGACTGCACCGGCACGCCCAGCACCGGCAGGTGGGTCTTGGCCGCACACATGCCTGGCAAGTGGGCTGCGCCACCGGCACCGGCGATGATCACCTCAATGCCGCGGCTTTCAGCCTCTTCGGCGTACTGGAACAGCAGATCCGGGGTGCGGTGGGCGGAAACCACCTTGACCTCGTACGGGATGCCGAGCTTTTCCAGCATATCGGCGGTGTGGCTAAGGGTGGACCAATCGGACTTGGAGCCCATGATCACGCCAACCAGTGCACTCATCGTCGCGCCTCTTCTCTCTGGAGCGCCCGCAGGCGCGTCATAAAACAACAAGCCACGCAGGTTGCGTGGCTTGATTGTACGAAAAATGGCCGGACGTGCCGGCCGAAGGCCGCGCAGTATACCGCAAAGAAAGCAATAAACAGCCCCCGAAACGACCATCTGTCAAATGAGCGAAACGCCCGGTTTTATTGACTTAAAGGTCAGCACCGAGACATCTCCGGATCCCTGTGGGAGCTGGCTTGCCAGCGATGGCGTCGCATCAGTAAAAAGAGAAGGTGACTGAACCACCGCAATCGCTGGCAAGCCAGCTCCCACAGGGTGTTTCGTTCACCTCAGGTTCCGGTTGTACCTTGCGCAGCGCCGCCTTCAAGCTTGCGCCACAGCAACCGCACGTTGGCCTTGCGCACCAAGGCGCAGCGGTACAAACGAATCTCCAGCGGCACATGCCACTGCGGGCCGCCGCACACCACCAGTTCACCGCGAGCCAGTTCGGCGCGTACGCTCAGTTGCGGCACCCAGGCAATGCCGAGGCCTTCCAGGGCCATGCTTTTCAGGCTGTCGGCCATCGCGGTTTCGTAGATCGTGGTGAAACGCAACTGGCGCTGGCGCAGCAAGCCGTTCACCGAACGCCCAAGAAACGCCCCGGCGCTGTAAGCCAGCAACGGCACACTCGCCTCGCCTTCCAGATCGAACAGCGGTTTGCCATCCAGATCTGCCGCGCACACCGGCAGCATTTCGGTCTGGCCCAAGTGCAGCGACGGGAAAATCTCCGGGTCCATCTGCATCGCCGAATCCGGGTCGTAGAACGCCAGCATCAGATCGCAGCCACCTTCACGCAAAGCGTGCACGGCGTCGCCAACGTTGGTCGCCACCAGCCGTGTGGCGATGTTCAGCCCTTCGTTGCGCAACTGGGCGATCCAGCGCGGGAAAAAGCCCAGCGCCAGCGAGTGCGCCGCTGCGACTTGCATGACCTCGCCCTGCCCGCCTTCCAGATGATGCAGGTGGCGCAGCACTTCACCGAGTTGTTCGACCACGGTGCGCGCAGTCACCAGAAACAACTGCCCCGCCGCCGTCAGTTCGACCGGCGTGCGCGAGCGATTGACCAGAGTCAGCCCCAGCGCCGCTTCGAGGCTGCGGATCCGCCGACTGAATGCCGGCTGGGTCACGAAGCGCCGTTCGGCCGCCTGAGAGAAGCTGCGGGTGGCGGCCAGGGCACTGAAGTCCTCGAGCCATTTGCTTTCCAGATTCATCACGTCCTCCCGGACACGCACCAAAACAGGTCACACGTCTGCCGCACAGGCGGCGTCACACGGGCATTATGCCGAATGTGCATAGGGCAGTGCTGAACAGCATTGGCCCAAAAATCCCCACAAGCCTAGCATTCGCAGCGTTCCGGCACAGACCGGGTCCTTATCGAGATGATTTCTATCATGTCCTCCGCTGCATCTTTCCGCACAGAAACCGACCTGCTTGGCGCCCTCGAAGTACCGGCCCATGCGTATTACGGCATCCAGACCCTGCGAGCGGTGAATAACTTCCGCCTCTCGGGCGTTCCGATTTCGCATTACCCGAAACTGGTTGTGGGCCTGGCGATGGTCAAACAGGCCGCCGCTGACGCCAACCGCGAGCTGGGTCACCTGAGCGAAGCCAAGCACGCTGCCATCAGCGAAGCCTGTGCGCGATTGATCCGCGGCGATTACCACGAAGAGTTCGTGGTCGACATGATTCAAGGTGGCGCCGGCACCTCCACCAACATGAACGCCAACGAAGTGATCGCCAACATTGCTCTGGAAGCGATGGGCCACGAGAAAGGCGAGTACCAGTACCTGCACCCGAACGACGACGTGAACATGGCGCAGTCGACCAACGACGCCTACCCGACGGCGATCCGCCTGGGTCTGCTGCTGGGTCACGACGCGCTGCTGGCCAGTCTCGACAGCCTGATTCAGGCCTTCGCGGCCAAGGGCAAAGAGTTCGACCACGTCCTGAAAATGGGCCGTACCCAGCTGCAAGACGCCGTGCCGATGACCCTCGGCCAGGAATTCCGTGCCTTCGCCACCACCATGGGCGAAGACCTCGCGCGTCTGAAGACGCTGGCCCCGGAGCTACTGACCGAAGTCAACCTGGGCGGCACCGCGATCGGCACCGGCATCAACGCCGACCCGCGTTATCAGGCACTGGCTGTTCAACGTCTGGCTTTGATCAGCGGGCAACCGCTGGTACCGGCCGCCGACCTGATCGAAGCGACCTCCGACATGGGCGCGTTCGTGCTGTTCTCCGGCATGCTCAAGCGCACCGCGGTCAAGTTGTCGAAGATCTGCAACGACCTGCGCCTGCTGTCCAGCGGCCCACGCACCGGCATCAATGAAATCAACCTGCCAGCGCGTCAGCCAGGCAGCTCGATCATGCCCGGCAAGGTCAACCCGGTGATCCCGGAAGCCGTGAACCAAGTCGCGTTCCAGGTCATCGGTAACGATCTGGCGCTGACCATGGCAGCCGAAGGCGGCCAGCTGCAACTGAACGTGATGGAGCCGCTGATCGCTTTCAAGATCCTCGACTCGATCCGCCTGCTGCAACGTGCCATGGACATGCTGCGCGAGCACTGCATCGTCGGCATCACCGCCAACGAAGCGCGCTGCCGTGAACTGGTCGAGCACTCGATCGGTCTGGTCACCGCACTGAACCCGTACATCGGCTACAAAAACGCCACCCGCATCGCCCGTATCGCTCTCGAAAGCGGCCGCGGCGTGCTGGAACTGGTGCGCGAAGAAGGTCTGCTCGACGAAGCCATGCTCGCCGACATCCTGCGCCCGGAAAACATGATTGCCCCGCGTCTGGTTCCGCTCAAAGCCTGAGCCGACGCGAACTTGTAGCACCGCTCACCAGGTCGAGGGACTAGACACCTCTCACCTTTTGAGGGCTTGGGGATTTTGTCCCCGAGCCCTTTTTTTTAACTTCTTTGCGGGCAGGACGTTAGATGCTTTGTGTATTCGATACCGCCAAGATCGCAGCCTTCGGCAGCTCCTACAGGATTGACGTGCACCTGTAGGAGCTGCCGAAGGCTGCGATCTTTTGATTTGCAGCAACCTCGTTTCGTCGCTTGCACCACTACCGTGCAGACGGGCGCGCCACTGATCGGTATAGTGCCGCCCCTCTTCGCGTGAGCGGTCGTCGGTAACGAGGCCATAACCCATGCGAAACCCGAACTAATAACAAAACCCGCGATATGGATCCGGGACGAAACCTTCGCCTCACCCGTCGTGCCGCGCGCAGGCCGGTGTAACACGATGTTTCTCCGATCCAGCATTTGCACCCACAAAAAACAGCGAGGATAAATCCATGCTCGAAGTCATCAACGACTTCCTCTCAGGGAAAGTACTGATCGTGCTCATTGTCGGGCTCGGTAGTTACTTCACGATTCGCTCGCGTTTCGTTCAACTGCGTCATTTCTTCCACATGTTCGCGGTGTTCCGCGACAGCCTCAAAGGCAGCGCCGGGCAACTCAGCTCGTTCCAGGCCTTGATGCTCAGCCTCGCCGGCCGCGTCGGTGCAGGCAACATCGCCGGTGTCGGCATCGCCGTAACTCTCGGTGGTCCGGGTGCGGTGTTCTGGATGTGGGTGACCGCACTGGTCGGCATGTCCAGCAGCTTCTTCGAGTGCACCCTGGCCCAGGTCTACAAGCGCGCGGATGGCGACGGCCTGTACCGTGGCGGTCCGGCCTACTACATCCAGCACGGGCTCAAGCTCAAAGGCATGGCGATAGTGTTCTCCGTTCTGCTGCTGGTCACCTACGGCTTCGCCTTCATCGGCCTGCAGTCCTACACCGTGACCCACTCGCTGCAGAACGCCTTTGACTTCAACCCGCAACACACCGGTATCGTCCTGGCGGTGCTGCTGGCCATCACCTTTATCGGCGGGATCAAGCGCATCGCTTCGGTCTCCGACCTGCTGGTACCGATCAAGACCCTGGCCTACATCGGCGTGACCCTGTACGTGATCGGCACCCAGATCGAACACGTGCCGGCCATGCTGGAAACCATCTTCAAGAGCGCCTTCGGCCTCGACCCGGCCTTTGCCGGCCTGCTCGGCAGCGCCATTGTCATGGGCGTGAAGCGTGGCGTGTTCGCCAACGAAGCGGGCCTGGGCAGTGCGCCGAACGTCGCGGCCGTGGCCGCCGTCAAGCACCCGGGCGCGCAGGGCGTGGTCCAGGCTTTCAGCGTATTCCTCGACACCTTCGTGATCTGCACCTGCACCGCGCTGCTGATCCTGCTGTCGGGCTTCTACACCCCGGGTTTCGAAGGTGACGGTATCGTCCTGACCCAGAACTCGCTGGCTGCGGTGGTCGGTGACTGGGGTCGCATGTTCGTCAGCGTTGCGCTGTCGCTGTTCGTCTTCACCTGCATCCTCTACAACTACTACCTGGGCGAGAACAGCTTGCAGTTCCTCAGCCGCAACCGCGCCCTGCTGATGCTGTTCCGCGGCCTGGTGCTGGCGCTGGTGGTATGGGGTTCGATGCAGGACCTGACGACGGTGTTCGCCTTCGCCGACATCACCATGACCTGCCTGGCCTTCGTCAACCTGGTGGCCCTGGCCATGCTGTTCAAGGTCGGCCTGCGGGTGATGCGCGACTACGATGAGCAGCGTCGCGCCGGCGTCAAACAGCCAGTGTTTGATTCGAGCAAATTCGCCGATCTGGATCTGGATCGCAACGCCTGGCCGGTGAACCCGCCAGCAGCGGCGGGCCAGACCGAAACTGCGCCGCAAGGCGTACCTGCAGCGCAACGCTGACAGGTGAATGACGGGCGCATCCCCTGCGCCCGTCAGTTATTGTGATGCAATAACTTGTAGGAGTGAGCCTGCTCGCGATGGCGGACTTTCAGCCAACATCATTGTTGAATGACACGCCGCTTTCGCGAGCAGGCTCGCTCCCACAGGGCCCTCATCGTTTCGGAGAATCCTATGAGCTCGTCGACCTATCCCGCCGCTCAACACGTCATGGTGCTCTACACCGGTGGCACCATCGGCATGCAGGCCAGCGCCAACGGTCTGGCCCCGGCGTCCGGTTTCGAAGCGCGGATGCGCGACTACCTGCACAGTCAGCCTGAGCTGGTAGTGCCGCAGTGGCAATTTCGGGAAATGTCGCCGCTGATCGACAGCGCCAACATGACCCCGGCCTACTGGCAGCAACTGCGCGAAGCGGTGGTCAATGCCGTGGACGTGCAAGGCTGCGACAGCGTGCTGATTCTGCACGGCACCGACACCCTGGCCTACAGCGCGGCGGCGATGAGTTTTCAGTTGCTCGGCCTGCATGCCCGCGTGTGTTTCACCGGTTCGATGCTGCCGGCGGGCGTGACCGACAGTGATGCCTGGGAAAACCTCGGCGGCGCGCTGGTCGCCCTCGGCCAGGGCCTGGCGCCAGGCGTGCACCTGTACTTCCACGGCGAACTGCTGGCACCGACCCGCTGCGCGAAAGTGCGCAGCTTCGGCCGCCATCCGTTCAAACGCCTGGAGCGTCAGGGCGGTGGTGTGAAGGCGCCTTCGATTCCAGGCGCGCTGAACTACAACCAGCCGAAGCAACTGGCGAAAGTCGCGGTGTTGCCGCTGTTTCCCGGCATCAGTGCCGAAGTCCTCGACGGCCTGCTCGACAGCGGCATTCAAGGTCTGGTGCTGGAATGCTACGGCAGCGGGACCGGGCCGAGCGATAACCCCGAGTTCCTCGCCAGCCTTGGCCGTGCACGGGATAACGGCGTGGTGGTGGTGGCAGTGACGCAATGCCATGAAGGCGGGGTAGAGCTGGATGTCTACGAGGCTGGCAGCCGCTTGCGTGGGGTGGGCGTGTTGTCCGGTGGCGGCATGACCCGCGAGGCGGCGTTCGGCAAGTTGCATGGCTTGCTGGGGGCCGGGCTGGAAACGGCTGAAGTGCGACGATTGATCGAACTGGATTTGTGTGGTGAGTTGATCTGAGCACGGCGCTGGATTGCCCCTCACCCTAACCCTCTCCCAGAGGGAGAGGGAACTGACCCTGTTGTCTTGCGCTATACACCGACCTGATAAACAGTGTCGATTATGGATTCGGCGGCGGTGTCTCACGTCGGTGTAGTTCTGCAATATCCCCCGTTCGGCCCCCTCTCCCTCTGGGAGAGGGCTGGGGTGAGGGCCTGCGGCATGCAACTTGCTGCGTTCCAGCCACCTCAAGGCTGGAAGATCCCATGCTCCACTCCCACCTCACCACCCTCAACGCGGTCTCGCTGATCCTCAACACGTTCAAGGCCGAAGGCCTGTCGAGCGAGGCGTTACTGGCCGGCAGCGGCATCGTGGCAGCGGATCTGCAGCGTGCCGATACGCGCATCACCACCCATCAAGAGATGCAGGTCTGCACCAACGCGGTCGCGCTCAAGCGTGACATCGGTCTCGAATTGGGCCGGCGCATGCACGTGTCCTGTTACGGCATGCTCGGTTACGCCCTGCTGACCTGTGCCACCTTCGGTGACGCTTTGCGTCTGGCAATCCGTTATCCGGCGCTGTTGGGCACGTTGTTCGAACTGAGCCTGGAAGACGATGGCGAGCAGGTCTGGTTCGTCGCTGCTGATTACCGTGAAAGCGCGGCGATGGCGGTGTTCAACGCCGAATTCTGTCTGGTGTCCCTGAAAGTCATCTGCGACGACTTGCTCGGCCATTCCCTGCCGCTGCGCGCCACGCGCTTCGAACATGCAGCGCCGGACTACCGCGACAGCTACGCCGAACCCTTTAACTCGCCACTGCACTTCTCGGCCAAAGACAACGCCTTCGCCTTCGACCGCCACTGGCTCGATCAGCCGCTGCCGCTGGCCGACGCGATCACTCATCAGGCCATGGCCGAACGTTGCCGCAAGCAGAATCTTGAGTTCACTGGACGTCAGGCCTGGCTGGGGCGGATTCGTCAGTTGCTCAGCGCACAATTGAATGCCGCGCCGGGGCTCGAGGGGCTCGCGCAGCAAATGAAGTGCTCACCGCGCACCCTGCGCCGGCATTTGAAAGACATGGGCAGCAGCTATCAGGAACTGCTCGATGAACTGCGCTTCGAACGGGCCAAGCAGATGTTGTGTGAGGACCAGTTGCCGATCTATCGGATCGCCGAGACGCTGGGCTTCAGCGAGACCGCGAGTTTCCGTCATGCATTTGTGCGCTGGAGTGGCGTGGCGCCGAGTCAGTTCAGATCCTGAAGATCAAAAGATCGCAGCCTTCGGCAGCTCCTACAGGGATCGGTGAGCTGCCGAAGGCTGCGATCTTTGGTTGTGAGGGGCGAATTGCGGTCAGAGGTTTTGGCCATATCGATCCCCTTTTGGCCGCTCCCGACATTCTCCGATTCAAACTGCGCCGCAACACTGAAAGCCACCGAATCAGCCTTGCGGAGAACAACAAATGCTGACGATCTACTCAGACGATCACCACTTGCACCATGGCCGCTGCGAACTCATCGATGGCCAGCTCAAGCCGTGCTTCGAAATGCCGTCGCGTGCCGACCATGTGCTGCAACGCGTGCAGAAGCAAAACCTCGGTGCGGTCGAAGCGCCGAAGGATTTCGGCCTGGAGCCGATCGCGCGCATTCACAGCCGCGACTATCTGGAATTTTTCAAAGGTGCATGGCAACGCTGGACCGAGTTCAACACCGACGGCGACCTGCTGCCCTACACCTGGCCGGCGCGGACCTTGCGTGCGATCAAACCGACCAGCCTGCACGGCCAGCTCGGTTATTACAGCTTCGACGGCGGCGCGCCGATTACCGCCGGCACCTGGCAAGCGGCCTATAGCGCGGCGCAAGTGGCGCTTACCGCGCAGGCAGAAATCCAGCGTGGCGCACGCGCGGCTTTCGCCCTGTGCCGTCCGCCGGGGCACCATGCCGCCAGCGACTTGATGGGCGGTTATTGCTACCTCAACAACGCCGCCATCGCCGCTCAGGCCTTTCTCGATCAGGGCCACAAGAAAGTCGCGATCCTTGACGTCGACTACCACCATGGCAACGGCACTCAGTCGATTTTCTACGAACGCAGCGACGTCCTGTTCACTTCGATCCACGGCCACCCGGAAGCGGAGTTTCCGTTCTTCCTCGGCTACGACGACGAGCGCGGCGAAGGTGCCGGTGAAGGCTTCAATTTCAACTATCCGCTGCCGGCCGGTTCCGGCTGGGATGTCTGGAGCGCGGCGCTGGATCAGGCCTGCGACGAGATCGATCGCTATGGCGCGGACATCATCGTCGTCTCCCTCGGGGTCGACACGTTCAAGGACGACCCTATCTCGCAGTTCAAACTCGACAGCCCGGATTACCTGGCCATGGGCAAGCGCATCGCCGCCCTCGGCAAGCCGACCCTGTTCGTCATGGAAGGTGGCTACGCGGTGGAGGAAATCGGCATCAACGCAGTGAACGTGCTGGAAGGTTTTGAACAATGAAAAAGCGACTGATCGCCTCGGCGCTGTGCGCGGCCCTGCTAAGCGCTGGCGCCCACGCCGAAGAACGCACGCTGCGCGTCTATAACTGGTTCGACTACATCACGCCCAAGGCGCTGGACGACTTCAAGGCACAGAACAGCCAGACCAAACTGATCTACGACATCTTCGACACCAACGAAGCGCTCGAGGCCAAGCTGCTCACCGGCAACTCCGGCTATGACGTGGTGGTGCCGTCCAACGTGTTCCTCGCCAAGCAGATCGAGGCTGGAGTGTTCCAGCCGCTTGATCGCAGCAAGTTGCCGAACTGGAATCATCTCGATCCGAAGCTGATGAAGCTGATCGAAGCCAATGATCCTGGAAACAAATTTGCCGTGCCGTACATGTACGGCACCATTCTGATCGGCTTCAACCCCACCAAGATCAAAGCAGCCCTGGGCGATAACGCGCCGGTAGACAGTTGGGACCTGATCTTCAAGGAAGAGAACATCAGCAAGCTCAAGCAGTGCGGCGTCGCCCTGCTCGACTCGCCGTCGGAGATTCTGCCGCTGGCCCTGCAACACCTGGGCCTGGACCCCAACAGCAAGAAGCCGGCGGATTACGCCAAGGCCGAAGCGCTGCTGATGAAGATTCGTCCTTACGTGACCTACTTCCATTCGTCCAAGTACATGGCCGACATCGCCAACGGCGACATCTGCGTGGCCGTCGGTTATTCCGGCAGCTTCTCGCAAGCGGCCAACCGCGCCAAGGAAGCGAAAAACGGCGTGGTGGTGGAAATGCGCTTGCCCAAAGAAGGCGCGCCGATCTGGTTCGACATGCTCGCCATTCCCAAGGGCGCGAAGAACACCGAGGACGCCTACACCTTCATCAACTATCTGCTGCAACCGGCGGTGATTGCCCCGGTCAGCGATTTTGTCGGCTATCCGAACCCGAACAAAGACGCCACCGGCCTGGTCGATCCAGCCATTCGCAACAACCCGAACCTGTACCCGACCGACGCGGCAATGAGCACGCTCTACACCTTGCAGCCGCTGCCTCGGGATGCCGAACGCGCACGCACGCGAGCGTGGACGAAAATCAAGTCCGGGACCTGAAACCGGCTCGTTTGCTCAAGACCCGCCTCGGCGGGTCTTTTTTTTGCCTGGCAGCTTTATCTACCGCACGGGTCGCTGTTGCGCCTTTTAACTTGCCCTGCTCCGCCGCCCTTGCGGCGTCCCGACAGAGCAGGAAACCACCATGACCGCCATTCCCAAAGCCAGTGCCGTCGATATCGTGACTCAGCTGGTTACTGGCCCCTCACTGCAGGAAGTCGCTTCAAAAACGCTGCGCGATGCCCTCAAGACGCTGTATCCGAATCTCGACATAGACCCGCGTCTGGCGATGGTCGTGCAACCCACCTGGGCTATTGTGGATGGTCGAGTCGTACCCGATGGGTATCAGGCTGGATCGCTGACCAACGCCCTGGTGCGGCTCGGCCTGTCCGGCACCACGGTGACGTACCTTGATGGCGAGCATTATCTGACCCTGCAACCCGGCATGCCCGCACCCGCGCATCTGCCGGTAAAGATCGATGCCATCGGCCTGTTGCTCAACGAACTGGCGCCACTGCTGTTCATCGCCTACAAGGAGCAGCACGTCGAATACTGGGACGAGTTCACCTACCCCGGGCAACCGCGCTGGCAGCAATTGTCCGAGGCACTGCGCAACCTGTGGAACGTCGATGCCAGCGTCGGCTGGGACGCTGACGAGATCGCCATGGCCCGGGCGATTTTCAAACAGCCCGACCCGCAACAACGCCTGGCCCCCGCCCCGTACTCGGCAAAGGCATATCTGATTGACCTCGATCGCGGTAGCTCCGACAAGCCATCGCACTTGACCCTGGTCGATGCCGCAGTAGTGATCGGCACAATCGCAGACCGCAAGTTGATTCTCACCCACGCGGTCACCCAGGGCTTTCAGCGTTTCGACTCACTGGAGGAACTCGGCGAGGCTCTGCTGCGGATATATGGCGCAAGCGTCTCGGGCGAAGATCTCAAGTGGCGGCTGGTCGAACCCCAGGGCAATTTCTTCGACCAGCAGGCGTGCACGCTGATTTCCATGGAAGCAGATGCCTTGGGCGAAATCAGTTTTTTTCAGGATTCCCCTGGTAAACGCGTCTATCCGCATACCGGCACGGCCGGCAAACCGGCTCAACCGACACCGCGCCTCGAAGCGCACTTCGAGCGTTTGCAGCCGATGCTTCCGGACTGGCTGAACGACGCACTGCCCATGGATCAGACGCGTTACAGCCGGCACCTGCTGGATCTGACAACGCTGCAGCACGAAAACAACGGCAAATCCTTTCAAAGCGAAATCACCAGCCTGCAGGCGTTCACTCGTGCAGCGCTGATCAAACAGATTCTCAAGGAGCAGCCCGGCGCCAAAGACGTGAACATCGACAACATCGAAATCACCATCACCAGTCTCGTGGTCTGGGGCACGTTTGTATTGCCGGGAAATACTCAGGCTCAGACATGGACGCTGACCGAGCTTGCCCTGCAAAACCTCGCAGGCCTGCCGTTGGGCAACAAGACTGTGCGGTACAAGGATGGCAGCCCGGTACCCGAGTGGATGAGCGCGACTTTTCTGGAAAAACTGGTCAGCACGGTCGACATCGGCAAGACCTACCCGGCGCATCTCAAGGCCATGCTGCTAGACGACCCCGTGCAAGCGCCGCTGTTGCAAGGGCTCTACACCAGTCAGCTGCGCATTGAGCTGCCATTGCTGGCGTTGCAGCACAAGATCCGGGGTAGAGCCGGCCTCGATGAATCGGGTTATCGATACGTGGTCGCCGCATTCGCCACGACTGGCGCGGAACGCTACGTCGATGGCGAGGAAATCGTCATTCGCCCATTGGCCTTCGTCGCTCATCGCAGCCGCTCCACCGCAGACACTGTCGACAACATGTATGTCATAGGCCCGCGCGATGCCGACAAAGGACCGTGCGTGCTGTATCGACCGCTGTTCGACAAGACTCTGCTGCAATATCCGGGGCCCGCGAATCTGCTTTTTGCGATCCAGCATTCGCGACATTTGCGTGACTCGGTACTGGCCTGGTTGCCGGACGATGTGCGCTTCAATTACAGCCAGTTCGTCTTCACCGCCAGGCTGCCGTCGGTGTGGACGATCCCGCAACTGATGATCAATCCGACCACTGCGCTGGATATGTCAGGCGCGGTCGCGCTGGGCACTCAGGTGATCGCCAGCGATGTCCTCGCAACCCTGCACGAACGCAACGTCAAGGCGCTTGTCACTCAAGCCGACCGGCAGTCGGTCTCCGATGCAGAAGCACGCTGGGCCTCGCTGAAACAGGGCGGCTGGGTGATGCTCAATGCCGCGCTGCCGTTCCTGGGCCGCAGCGTAGGCACAGCGGCGTGGATCTGGCAGATCATGGATGATCTGCAGGAAATCACCGACGGCGCCAACGAGCAATCGGGGAAGATCGCCTGGACGGCCATCGCCGATATTCTCCTGGCGCTGGGCATGGTGCTCGCCCACCGTGCGGCGGTGGGCGATGCGCCATCGACACCCGTGGCCACGGAGCTCGAAGAGGACGCAGCGACGACCAGACCTGCCGCCAGAATCGTCAAAGCGCTGCGCCAGCCCGATATCACCGGCCCGCAATTGACCCAATTCCATGGCACATCGATCGACAGCATCACGGCGCTGAAGCGATCCCCGACGGCACTCGCCACGCTGTTGGACGGGTTCGAGGTCGGCAAGCCCAAAGCCCTTGGCGCAGCCACCCGGGAAGGCGCGTACCGAGACCTCTACGCCCACGCAGACAAATGGTACGCCCGGGTCGGTGAGCGCTGGTTCGAAGTCGCGCGCAACGTGCATGGCGATGTGCACATCGTCGATACGCGTCAGCCCACCCGACCAGCCGGGCCCAGGCTTGCCTATACCGCCAATGGCCAATGGGTGATAGATCTGCGTTTGCGCCTGCGCGGAGGCGGGCTGGAGGACGGGCGCAAGGTGGCGCAAGGCAAAAAAAACCAGGAGGTGGCCGTATTGTCCGAGCAGATCACCGCGTTCGATTTGACGATGGAGAGCAAAGGCAGCCTTCTCGATACCGAACGCAACAGCCTTCGCGATGCCCCTGCGCAGGCACGCGAACAAGCGCTTGCGCAGTACCTCGCCACGCTCGATTCACAGCACAACGAATATGCCGCGAACATTCAGCTGATCAAGACACTCAACTGCAAGCAATCGATTCCCAACTACCGCACGGTCATGCCGGAGCGGTTGGACATGCAGTTGTTTCTGGGGCAGGAGTGGCTCAGTAATAACGCTTCGGATTACCAGCAACGCGTACTGAGGGTGCAGGCGATACTGGACGACGAACTGCGCGGCGAATCGCAGGCGGTCACCTCTGCGTTCGAACAGTTGAACGATGCCACTCAAACCATTATCGAGAAAATGGAGTCGGCTGAAGCCTGCCTGGATGAACTGACCAGGCTGGGACCTGATGGCCTGGAGATAAAGCAGAAATACAACATCAGCCTGGCGCCCTACCCGCTGGATGATCTGAAGACTCTGCAGATCAGTCTCGGCCAGTACACCTGCATCAAGCCCGGCGATTCCACCGCTCATGTCGAGGCGCAACAAGCGCTGGCCAGTCTGTTCGAAGATGCTGCGCTGAACGTTCAGAGTTCGCGGGACCTGAGCGCCGATGAAAGCCTCAGTGATCTGCGCATACGCATCGACGCCCTGAGTCAGGTGAGCGAACAGTTCGCTTCCGTGGACAAGCGTTTCGATGACCTGGCGAGTGAATATTCCGAACACATACACACGGAACGACTCAGGCAATTGCAGGCGCGCGTGGCCGCATTCAAGGAAAGCGCCGACAATCGACTCGCCGATCTGTTGCGCTACCGGCATCTACTGGTGCCGCAAGCCGGTCCGTCGAGACCCGCAACGTCAGCTTCGAATCGGCAGATCATCAAGACACGCAACAAGGGCACCCTGGTCGGCCAGCGGAAAAAAAGCCTCGACGGCAAGAACACCGATCTGGTCGAAGTCGGTACGGCGCTGACGAGAGTGATCGCGACATTCAAGGAGGAATCGCCAGGTATCTGGGTCGAGCAGAGTGCACGGCCTGCACCGTTGCCTAAAGCCCGGCCCAACCTCAACAAGAGCATCAGCGAAGGGCAGGCATTGATCGACGGGCTGGCGGCGTTTCATCGGCGCATCGAGGCGCGTCTCAAACGCGGCTCGCGCATTCCAGTGGAGGTCGAAGAGGAATACCACAACCACGCCACCCTATTGCGCAAAGCCTGTGCGGCGATCGATGAAGCGTTAACGGCGAGTAACCTCACCGCTGCTCTGCATGAACCGTCCGAAGAGCTCAACCACAAGCTCGACGCTGCGGCTACGACACTGGAGCAAAAAGGCACCAGCACGCGAATCCGCCTGGTCAAGCAACAACTGCCAACAGCTGCCGGGGTCGAGTGGCTCAAGGACAAGGGCGAAGTGAACATCTCGAAAACCCTGACCCGACGGCGTCTGAGGCGCCATCAAAACGATTTTCTCGACGAGTATCAGATTCGTGATGCGCATACCGACAAGGTCCTCTGCTATGCGCATTTCCATTACAGCAGCGTCGACGCGCCCGTTGGTGCATTTGTGCGTGGACATATGAAAACGCTCGCTCAGCACCGCATGGGGGGCGTCGCCGAAATAACGGGTGTGGATAATCAGAGGCTGATTGAAATCCATCGCAGCGAAATTTCCAGTCGCAGCGCCGAAACGCTGTTCTTCAATCTTGCCAAGCCTGCCGCAGACGCGACAGCGCCGCTTTGATCGCAGGCTCTGGTACGGCGGCAAAACCCAGCACCAGGCCGGCGCGCTGATCCATGGGCGTAGTCGAGTCGGGTAACCAGTAGCTGCTCAGGCCGTTGATTTCGACATCGACATCAGCGGCCTGAGCGATCAATTGCTGCTCGCGCGCGATGCTGTCCACGGCGACGGTCAGGTGCAGCCCGGCCGACACGGCGGGCAACTGACCGACACCGGCGATCATCGGCCAGCCTTCGAGCAGGCAGTTGCGCCGGCTCAGCGCAGCCCGGCGCATGCGACGGATATGTCGCTGGAAATGCCCGGCAGCCATGAATTCGGCCATCACCGCTTGGGTGCTGACCTCCGAATGCCGCACATCGACGGCGCGGCGTTGCGCAAACGCGTCGACCAGCGCTGGCGGCAGCACCAGATAACCAAGGCGCAATGCCGGAAAAGCGACCTTTCCGAAGGTGCCGACGTAGAGCACACGCCCCTGACGATCAAGTGCGGCCAACGGCGCCAGCGGTGCGCCGGTGTAGCGGTACTCGCCGTCGTAATCGTCTTCGACGATCCAGCCGCCGACCCGCTCGGCCCAGGCGAGCAATTCCAGACGCCGGGCCAGACTCATCACCACTCCGGTCGGGTACTGATGAGACGGCGTGACATAAGCCACCCGACAATCGCTGAGCCGGGCCATGGCGCTGCAATCGATCCCGTCGCTATCTACCGCCACCCCATGCAATTTCGCCCCCGCCACAGCGAAGGCATGCCCGGCGGCGCGATAGCCCGGATTCTCGATCGCCACCCCGTCCCCCGGCTCGACCAGCAACTGTGCACAAAGGCTGATGCCCTGCTGTGCGCCACTGGTGATCACAATTTGCTCAGCCGTGCACTGCATGCCGCGCGAACTGCGCAAATAGGCAGCGATCATGCTGCGCAGTCGCGCATCACCGGCCGGGTCGCCGTAACACAGCTGCTGCAGATCCGGTTTACGCCAGAAAGCCGCGTTCAGCTTGGCCCAGACCTCGAACGGGAACAGATCAAATGCAGGCACACCCACCCGAAAAGCGCGCGGCGGACCGCTCGGTGGTCGAGGTAAATGGTGCTTTTCAATGCGAGAAAAGCCACCACTGTGGATAACTTTGCTGGATGAATTCACAGGTAAATCCAGCCAATTTGTGGATAAGGCTGTGGGTAAGCCTGTTGACAAGCCTGTGGATGAATTTGTGGATAGTTTTTTCTTCGACGTGGCTGTCTGAGCCAATTGCGCCACGTAAGTACCGTCGCCGACGCGCCCTTCGATAAAGCCCTCGGCATACAACTGATCGTAGGCGCGCACCACGCTGTTACGGGAAATGCCCAGCGCCGAGGCCAGGTCACGGCTGGCCGGCAATCGCGTGCCACTGGCCAGACGTCCATCAAGCACCCGCAGGCGCAAAGACTGATAGAGCTGGCGACTCAGGCCCTGACGGCGATCGAGTTCGATTCCGGCCGGATTGAAAGGCATCGACAAGGGTGGCAGATCGGGCATGGCGAATGGACCTATGAAATGGCTCGGCAATGGCTCTTACAACGGACCAATAGCCTGCCTAGGATGCAGGCATTCGCCAAGGAAAATCTGTCCATGTACACGCCACGCGCCTTTGCCATCGAAGACTTGTCCCAACTGCACGAACTGATCCTCGCCACGCGCCTGGCCATTCTGGTCAGCCACGGTGACAGCGGATTGCAAGCCAGCCACGTGCCGGTGCTGCTGCATCGCGAACAAGGTGAATACGGCACGCTCTACGGCCATCTGGCCAAGGCCAATCCGCAGTGGAAAGACCTGCGTGACGGCGCCGAGGCGATGTTGATCTTCGCCGGACCAGACGCCTACGTAAGCCCGGGCTTCTATCCGAGCAAGGCCGAGCACGGCAAGGTCGTGCCGACCTGGAACTACATCGCCGTGCACGCCTACGGCCAGGCCGAGACCTTCAGTGATGGCGGCCGGTTGCTCGACATTGTCAGCACCCTCACCGACCGTCACGAGGCAGGCCGTGCCCAGCCATGGTCGGTCGACGATGCGCCAGCCGAATACATCGACGGCATGCTCAAGGCCATCGTCGGGTTTGCCATTCCCATCGACCGCCTCGAAGGCAAACGCAAGCTCAGCCAGAACCGCAGCGCCGAAGATATTGCCGGCGTGCGCGAAGGCCTTGCCGCCAGCCCCGACGCCAACGATCAAACCCTCGCCCGCCTGATGCGCTAAGGAAATCCGCATGACTCAGATCGATATTCGCCCGGTCAGCGCCAACGACCACGCCGCTTGGCTGCCGCTATGGCAGGCGTACCTGCGCTTCTACAACACGGAACTGCCGGACGCCGTCACCCAGAGCACCTGGCAGCGCTTGCTCGACCCGAATGAACCGACCCACGCCGCCCTCGCGTGGGCCGATGGCAAAGCATTGGGCATGGTGCATTACATCTATCATCGCTCGAACTGGAGCATCGAAAATTCCTGCTATTTGCAGGATCTGCTGGTGGTGCCGGAAGCCCGTGGCATCGGTGTCGGTCGGCTGTTGATCGAGCATGTCTACGCTACCGCCAAGGCCGATGGTTGCTGCAAAGTCCACTGGCTGACCCATGAAACCAACGCCACGGCGATCCGGCTCTACGAGCGCATTGCCGAACGCCCGGGCTTCATCCAGTTTCGTAAAGCCCTTTAAGGAGACGCGCACATGACTGCTTCACTCGCTGACTGGAAAGGCGTCCCCGCCCCCTCCGCCACGCTGCTCGAAGGCCGTTTCATCCGCCTGGAAAAACTTGACCCGGTACGCCATGCCGAGCAGCTTTACGCCGCTCTCGAAGGTCCGGGTGCTGATCCGAAACTCTGGGATTATCTGCCTTACGGTCCGTTTCGCGAGCGCAGCGCGTTCAACGACTGGCTGAACAATCATGCGGCCAACAGCGACCCGTATTTCTTCAGCGTCATCGACCGTGCGACTGGTCAGGTCCAAGGCATCCTCAGCCTGATGTCGATCGTCCCGGCGCAGGGCCGCATCGAAATCGGCCACGTCACTTTCGGTGCGCCAATGCAGCGCTCGCCGAAAAGCACCGAGGCGGTGTACCTGCTGGCCAAATATTCGTTCGAGCTGGGTTACCGGCGCCTGGAATGGAAGTGCAACAACGGCAACGCCCGCTCCAAATACGCGGCCGAGCGTCTGGGCTTCAGCTTCGAAGGCGTGTTTCGCCAGCACATGGTGGTCAAGGGGCAGAACCGCGATACCGCGTGGTATTCGATTCTGGATGCGGAATGGCCGGCGATTGGTGCAGGGTTCGAGCGCTGGCTGAGCGATGAAAACCAGACGCCTGCTGGCCAACTCAAAGGTCTGGCCGAATGCCGTAGCTGAACTTCACGGATACCCCTGTGGGAGCGAGCCTGCTCGCGAAGGCGCTGTGTCAGTCACTGCAAATGTGGCCTGACTGACCGCTTTCGCGAGCAGGCTCGCTCCCACAATGGGCGGGGTCTTTCTTAACGACGCAGTTCTTGCGCCAGCACCGCAATGTGCTCTGGCCCGATCCCGCAGCAGCCACCCAGATGACTGGCGCCGCGCTGTTGCCAGTCCAGCGCCCAGTGCAGATACCCCGGCGGATCGAGATCGTCACGCAACGGGTCGAGGCCGTCGTTGGCCGTGGCTTCTTTCGGTTGCGGAGGAAACGCGTTGGCATACGCGCCGATATTGATCCTGACGCCGAGACGCTCAAAGGTTGCGCGCGCCGCGTCGATGGCCGCGCCAATCACTTCAGGCTGACTGCAATTGAACAGCAGGGTCTCGACGCCAAGTTCAGCCGCCAGCGCAGCCGCTTCGGCTACCGGCTCACCGGAGCGCAGGCGTGGCACTTCATCGGTGTCTTCATCCTTGAGCGTGAATGAAAGCCAGAACGGTTTGCCGTCCTTCGGCAGCCCGGCGTGGATAGCGCGGGCCTCGACGATCGAGCTTTGCGTTTCTGCCAGCCACAGGTCCACATGTGGCGCCAGACCGTTAACCAAAGGCGTCAACAGTTCGGTCACGCGATCCGCTTCGAACAGATCCGGACGATACGAACCAAACAGCGGCGGCAACGAACCGGCAACACGCACTGGCTTGCCGGATGCCTGCACCGCCCGCCGCGCCAACTCCCCCGCCAGTGCCGCAAGCGCCTGGCCTTCAGCCGCAAAGCGCGCCTCGCCAATGTGAAATGGCACCACCGCGTAACTGTTGCTGGTGATCACGTCGGCGCCGCTGTTGATGTAAGCGGCATGCACCGCCTCGACCGCCTGCGGCGCTTCGCTCAGCGCCAGTGCCGACCACTCGGGCTGGCGAAATGGCGCCCCGGCGCGTTGCAGTTCACGGCCCATGCCGCCATCGAGAATGACCGTACTTGCTGCGCCCATATGCTTTTCACTCATATGCTTATGAAAATAACTCACTATCAGAGTCGTTCTTATAACTATTTAATACGCACCACTCGGTTAATAACAACCTCTTTTTTCAACAGGAAGCGACTGTGAAATTCCAACCGCTATTGGCCCTGGGCCTGACCATTCTGGCCTCCACCCAAGCCTTCGGCGGCGCGACGCTGGACCGCGTCGAACAGAAAAAAGAGCTGGTCGGCGTGCTCATGGAAAGCTATCCGCCCTTCTCGTTTCTCAATGAGCAGAATCAACTCGACGGTTTCGATGTCGACGTTGCCAAAGCGGTGGCGGACAAGCTTGGCGTCAAACTGCGTCTCGAAACGCCGTCCTGGGACGTGATCGCCGCCGGCCGCTGGAGCGGGCGCTACGACATCTGCATCTGCTCGATGACCCCGAGCAAGGCCCGCGCAGAAGTGTTCGACTTCCCGGTCGAGTACTACGCCTCGCCAGCGGTAATCGTGGTCAATGCCAAGGACGATCGCATCCACAGCGCCAAGGATCTGAGCGGCAAAAAAGTCGGCCTGACCAGCGCCTCCAGCTACGAAAGTTATCTGAACAAAAATCTGGTGATCGAAGGCGCCGAGGATACGCAGTTGCAGTATCCGTTCGAGGATGTGCAGATCGCTCCTTATGACACCGACAACGTCGCCTTCCAGGATCTGGGCCTGGGCGCCGGCGTGCGCCTGGATGCAATCCTTACCAATCTGGTCACCGCACAGCCGCGTCTGAATCAGGACCAGCGCTTCAAATTGGCCGGCGAACCGCTGTACTCGGAACCCAACTCGGTGGCCATCGAAAAGGGTGATCCGCAGTGGGACGCCAAGGTGCGCGAGGTTTTCGCCCAGCTGAAACAGGACGGCACTCTGAGCAAGCTGTCGCAGAAATGGATCGGCGCCGACATCAGCCAATGACTTCTTTTCCGACCCCGCCACAGCCACCGCAACCGGTGGCTGAAACACGCCTGCAAAAGCTCTTTGGTTTCCGCACGCGCCTGTACCTGACGTGGGCGGCGCTGTTCTGCCTGTTCGCCGGATTCTTCCTGAGCTTCGACCTGAAGTTCGCGATCATCCTCGACAAACTGCCCAACCTCGTTGGCCTGAAGCTGGCGCCAAACGGCTTCCTGCAAGGCGCAGCGCTGACGCTGTTTCTCTGCGCCTGCTCGATCATCGCCTCGTCGCTGCTCGGTTTCATCACCGCGCTGGCGCGCCTGTCGAGCAGCGCCGTGGCGTTTGGCATCGCCAGTTTCTACACCTCGTTCTTTCGCGGCACGCCATTGCTGATCCAGATCCTGCTGATCTACCTCGGCCTGCCGCAACTGGGCATCGTCCCCGGCGCCATCGTCGCCGGCATCATTGCCCTGTCGCTGAACTATGGCGCCTACCTGAGCGAAATCTTCCGCGCCGGCATCCTCGGCATCGATCACGGCCAACGCGAAGCATCCCTGGCGCTGGGCCTGCGCGAAAGCGTGATCTTCTGGCGCATCACCCTGCCCCAGGCCATGCGCACGATTATCCCGCCGACCACCAACCAGTTCATCTCGATGCTCAAGGACTCGTCGCTGATCTCGGTAATGGGCGTCTGGGAAGTGATGTTTCTCGCCCAGTCCTACGGGCGCTCAAGCTATCGCTACATCGAAATGCTCACCACGGCGGCGATCATCTACTGGCTGATGTCGATCGGGCTGGAGCTGATTCAGGCACGGATGGAGCGGCATTACGGCAAGGCGTATGTGCGCCGTAGTTGAGGTGCATTCAAATGGTGTCCCGGCGAATCCGCACTACGCCCATTTTCATGCCGAATGGGCGGAACACCGCGTTCAGCGACTTCAGGGTCTGATTGCCTTCGCCATGTTCGATATGCACCAGCGTGCGCACTGAAATCTTGCACATCTTCGCGAACTGGGTCTGATGCAGACCGGTGACTTCGACCCGTAAACGGCGCACGGCGTCACCGATTTCCAGAGTGCCTTCGGCCAGTGATTGCTGAATGCTTTCGATGAGCGCCATTCGATCAAGGACAGTAAGGTCCCGTGCAGATTTGAGTTTACTCATGACGCGGCTAATTCGTTTTGTGAAAGACGCAATTTAATGCAGCGTGATGACAGTTTTGGTAATTAAACTGCAACAAAATGCAGACGGGAGCCGCTGGGGCTTCAATCGACGCAAAACAATGCAGATGTACCCCGACGTATGTCGCTGTGACCCATATCGGCTGTAGGAAAACGAACCGCCGCCACCGCGCAAAAGTCTTGTTTGCGAAATCCCGTGAGGATTTTCGACAGAACGGTCCGACGTCGCCTGCACAGCATCAGGAACCGACCGACATCGTGTTTTTCAAGGCAGCAATAGAGTTGAGCCTTTCATACAAGGAGGTTGAACTCGATGCCTGCCCTACACAAATACCGTCCCCATCACCTCGCTTTGGCGATCGCGCTGACCATTGGATCTGCCGAGGCGTCCATCGAACAGCAACCTGACGTCCAGGTTTCTGCAGAGATCAGCGAAGACAAAACCGCCAAGCCTCGAAAGAAGAAAACGCCCACGCCGAAAGCGGATCCTGATGACTTGTTTGCGATCAAGGAATTCATCGGCCCGCTGGAGCACACTTCTCCGTCGCCCGGACAGGCCTCTGACGCGCCTTCGGTCGATGCCGTACGCGCGACGGTTGCGATCGAGGATTTCAGTCCGGCCTTTTATGAAGGGCTGGAGTTTCCAGAGTTCGTGGTGGAGGAAACCGACGATGAGGAATTCGATCTTGTCGACCCGTTTGAACGCGACATGTTTGCGGTCACGACGCAGCGCTCTTTTGTCTCGAGCCCACTCGAGAATGTCGGCGGCGTATCCCTGCAACTAGGCGATGGAGATGACTTGCTGGTGATCAATAAGGGCGCCCGTTGGGACGGTCGCCTGGACGGTGGCGAAGGTGCGAACGGGCTGCTGTTCAATGCCATAGAAGGCGGCGAGATCGGTGAAACGCGCAATTTCTCAGCCATGCGTATCGCACGTGGACAGTGGACCCTGCGTCACGCTTTCGAGGGTGATGCTGACGTCAAAGCCGACGCCGTGCTGATCAACTACGCATCGATCAATGGTGTCGATGTCGACCCGGGAGCGGTTTTTGGCGGTTATGGACATGTGACGGGGCTGTATGTCGCAGGAACACTGCTTGCCAGCCAGCAACACGGCTCTCCCAATATCAAAGGCAATCTGACGCTCCAAAAGGACGCTGTGTTTTCTTACGCCGTATCTGCCGACCGCGGCTCAGATCCCGTGCATGTTAAGGGCACCGCAAGCCTGGGAGGTGCGCGTGTCGAGATTTATGGCGTACCGGGCGACTACGCTCGTACCAATGAGTATCGGCTGTTGTCTGCAAACGTCATTGATGGCGAGTTCGGTGAGGTCACCACGAATCTGGCCTACATGACACCAACGCTCTCCTATGAGCCAAACGCCGTGAAACTGCACTACGTGCGCAACGATGTAGGGTTCGAAGAACTGGCCCAAACGCGCAGTGCTCGTTCGATTGCGCGGAGCATGGATAATCGAGAGGCTTCCACTCGAGCTTTCGAAATCGGCGCCAACAGGGCCGTCGCCGCACTGCTGACCAGCGATAAAACCACCGCGCCAATCGCCCTCGATCAACTTGCCGCAGGCAGCAATGCCAACCTCGCCAAAGCCACGCTGAGCAGTATCACGCCGATCAGTACGAGCATGCTCTCGGCGATGCGCCAACTGGACAACCGTTCCGACTCTACTGACGGCTCGCGCAGTTCACCGCGTCAGGCCGCAGGCAACGAAGACTCCGGACGGGTGTGGGTTCAGGCGCTGGGCCACGGCGGCAAGGTTGACCGCGACGCTGACGGCATCCTCCAACATGCCACGCAAGGGCTGGTCGTGGGCGCTGACTGGCGACTCGATGAGCACTGGCATGTCGGCCTGCTTGGCGGCAAATCGCAGACGAAACTCGATGCCCGCCAGTACGACGGCGACCTCGACAGCTGGCACCTCGGTGCCTATGCCGTGCGTCAGGACGGCCCGCTGTCGCTGCGTCTCGGCGCGACCTACGCCAGCCATGACGGCAGCAGCACACGGCGGGTAGCGTTCAAGGGTTTCAGCGATCGTCTCAAGGGCAATTACGACGCCAATACTCAGCAAGCATTTGCCGAGGCCGGGTTCAACCTGGGCCGCAACAACGTGACCCTCGAACCCTTCGCCAGCCTCGGCTATCAGCGCTATCAGCGCGACAGCTACAACGAAAAGGGCGGCGACGCGGCGTTGAAAGTCTACGGCCAGACCCGCGACAACTTCAGCAGCACCTTCGGTCTGCGTGTTGCGCAGGTCAATACGCTGGATAACGGCATGCATTTGACCCCGCGATTGAGCGCAGGCTGGAAACATACCTACGGTGACATCGACAGTGACACCCGCCAGCAACTGCGCAAGGGCGGCAAGCGCTTCGAAGTGACCGGCGCGGCACTGGATCGGAACAGTCTGTCGCTGGATGCGGGGCTCGATCTTGGTCTTTCGGCTGCGCACACACTGGGCGTGGGCTTGACGGGTGAGCTGGGCAGCGACAGCCGAACGTATGGCGTAGCGGGTCAATGGCGCATGGCGTTCTGATGGATTAAGCACGCCTCCTGTGGGAGCGAGCCTGATCGCGAAAGCGGTGAATCATACAAAGATGCTATTGGCTGACCTGGCGCATTCGCGAGCAGGCTCGCTCCCACATGCGGTCCCTGACAATGACCTGACAAGGTCGGAAAATCACAGGCAAAAAAAAGGGGAGCACATGCCCCCCCCGAGGTTTAAAGCATTGGATCGCGACTGTTATCTCAGCCTTCGATCTCGATGAGGATTTCGCCTGGGTTGACCCGGTCGCCCTTGGCCACATGAATCGCCGTGACCTTGCCGGCAATGGCAGCCTGGACTTCGGTCTCCATCTTCATCGCTTCGGTGATCAGTACCGCCTGGCCTGCCTTGACGGTATCGCCCTCCTTGACCAGCACATCAACGATGTTGCCCGGCATGGTGGTGCTCACGTGGCCTGGTGCCGAGGCCTGTTTGCGTTTGCTGCTGCCACCACCGACAAATTCGTTGAGCGGTTCGAACACCACTTCTTCCGGCATGCCGTCGATGGACAGATAGAAGTGGCGCTTGCCTTCGGCCTTGACGCCGACACCAGTGATGTCGACGCGATAGGTTTCGCCGTGCACATCGATGACAAACTCGGTCGGCACACCTTCGCCACCCGCCGAGGCAACGGCGCCCGCTTCCGGGATAGGCAGCAGCACTTCAGGGGTAAGGGTGCCGGCGGCGCGTTCTTCAAGGAACTTGCGGCCGATGTCCGGGAACATGGCGAAGGTCAGTACGTCTTCTTCGGATTTGGCCAGAGCTCCGATATCGGCACGCAGCTTGGTCATTTCCGGCTTGAGCAGATCGGCCGGGCGCACGTCGATGACGTCTTCGCTGCCGATCGCCTGACGGCGCAGTTTTTCATTGACCACCCCCGGCGCCTTGCCGTAACCGCCCTGCAGATACAGCTTCACTTCGTTGGTGATGGTCTTGTAGCGCTCGCCGGCCAGTACGTTGAAGAACGCCTGGGTGCCGACGATTTGCGAGGTTGGGGTCACCAGCGGCGGGAAGCCGAGGTCTTCACGTACGCGCGGGATTTCTGCGAGCACTTCGCCCATGCGATTCAGAGCGCCCTGCTCTTTCAACTGGTTGGCGAGGTTGGAGATCATCCCGCCCGGCACTTGGTTGACCTGCACACGGGTATCGACGGCGGTGAATTCGCTTTCGAACTGGTGGTACTTCTTGCGTACGGCATAGAAGTACAGGCCGATTTCCTGGAGCAGCTCCAGATTCAGGCCGGTGTCGTACTCGGTGCCCTTGAGCGCGGCGACCATTGATTCGGTGCCCGGGTGGCTGGTGCCCGAGGCGAAGCTGGAGATTGCGGTATCGATGTGATCGGCGCCGTTTTCGATCGCCTTGAGCTGGCACATGGCGGCCAGGCCGGCGGTGTCGTGGGAGTGGATGAACACCGGCAACGACTGCTCGGCTTTCAGAGCACGCACCAGTTCACCAGTGGCATACGGGGTCAGCAGACCGGCCATGTCCTTGATCGCTACCGAGTCGCAGCCCATGGATTCCATTTGCTTGGCCTGGGTGACGAAAGCGTCGATGGTGTGCACCGGGCTGGTGGTGTAG
This sequence comes from Pseudomonas sp. 1L-E-NC-VB-C3, assembly GCF_057291535.1. Lineage (NCBI taxonomy): Bacteria > Pseudomonadati > Pseudomonadota > Gammaproteobacteria > Pseudomonadales > Pseudomonadaceae > Pseudomonas > Pseudomonas sp. 1L-E-NC-VB-C3. Next base: position 578,884 of record NZ_JBXAWD010000001.1, read on the forward strand.
GCGATGGTGCCTTGCGCATGTTTGCCTGCAGCTTTCACTGCTTCAATGGCAACGCGCAGGTTACGCACATCGTTCATCGCATCGAAGATGCGGAACACGTCGATGCCGTTCACCGCTGCCTTGGCGACGAAGGCTTTGACCACGTCATCGCTGTAGTGGCGATAGCCGAGCAGATTCTGCCCGCGCAGGAGCATTTGCAGGCGGGTGTTGGGCAGCGCCGCACGCAGTTGGCGCAGGCGCTCCCACGGGTCTTCCTTGAGAAAGCGCACGCAGGCGTCGAACGTCGCGCCGCCCCAGCATTCCAGCGACCAGTAGCCGACCTTGTCGAGCTTGTCGCAGATCGGCAGCATGTCTTCGGTGCGCATGCGGGTGGCGAGCAGCGATTGGTGAGCGTCGCGCAGGATGGTGTCGGTAACGAAGATCTTCTTAGTCATTGGTATCTCCTCATAGCGGCAAGCTTCAAGCTACGAGCTGCAAGAAAAAGCCAATCTGCTTTTACTTGCCGCTTGCAGCTGAAAGCTCGCAGCTGCTTCATTCATAGGCCTGCGTGGGCGGCGATGGCGGCGGCGATGGCCAGGGCCAGCTCTTCGGGTTTGCGCTTGATCGAGTAGTTGGTCAGTTCCGGGTGGCTTTCAACGAAGCTGGTGTTGAACTGGCCGCTACGGAATTCCGGGTTGCGCAGGATTTCCTGGTAGTACGCGGCGGTGGTCTTCACGCCCTGCAGACGCATGTCGTCGAGGGCGCGCAGGCCACGGTCCATCGCCTCTTCCCAGGTCAGCGCCCAGACCACCAGTTTCAGGCACATCGAGTCGTAGAACGGTGGAATGGTGTAGCCGGTATAGATCGCCGTGTCGGTGCGCACGCCCGGGCCGCCGGGGGCGTAGTAACGGGTGATCTTGCCGAAACTCGGCAGGAAGTTGTTCTTCGGGTCTTCGGCGTTGATACGGAACTGCAACGCAAAGCCACGGTGCTGAATGTCTTCCTGCTTCACCGATAGCGGCAGGCCGGAAGCGATGCGAATCTGTTCGCGGACGATGTCGATGCCGGTGATTTCTTCGGTGATGGTGTGTTCCACCTGCACCCGCGTGTTCATTTCCATGAAGTACACCTCGCCCTCGGCGAGCAGGAACTCCACGGTGCCGGCGTTCTCGTAGCCCACAGCCTTGGCTGCACGTACCGACAGGTCGCCGATGTAGGCGCGCTGTTCCGGGGTCAGCTGCGGGCTCGGCGCGATCTCGATCAGCTTCTGGTTGCGGCGCTGGATCGAGCAGTCACGCTCGAACAGGTGCACGACATTGCCGAAGCTGTCGCCAAGGATCTGCGCTTCAATGTGCTTGGGATTGACGATGCATTTTTCCAGGAACACTTCCGCCGAACCGAACGCCTTGGTGGCTTCGGAGATGACCCGGGGGAAGTTCTGTTCGAGTTCTTCGCGGCTGTTGCAGCGACGGATACCGCGCCCGCCACCACCGGAGGTGGCCTTGAGCATTACCGGATAACCGATACGGTCGCCTTCGACCAAGGCTTCTTCGATGCCGGAGACGTTGCCTTCGGTACCGGGCGTTACCGGTACGCCGGCCTTGATCATGCTGCGGCGCGCTTCGGTCTTGTCGCCCATGCGCCGGATGACCTCCGCCGACGGGCCGATGAATTTGATGCCGCGCTCGGCGCAGATTTCCGCCAGCTCGGCGTTTTCCGAAAGGAAGCCGTAGCCGGGGTGCAGCGCATCGCAGCCGGTTTCCACCGCCAGGTTCACCAGCTTGCGCGGGTTCAGATAGCCGGCCAGTGGCTCGGCACCCACGCTGTGGGCCTCGTCCGCACGCTTCACATGCAAGGCATGGCGATCGGCGTCGGAGAAAATCGCAACCGAGCGAATGCCCATTTCGGCGCAGGCTCGTACGATGCGTACGGCAATCTCACCACGGTTGGCGATCAGGATCTTTTTTATCACTTGGAGGTTCCCTTGAGCCGGTGGCACCACGACCTGCTAGACCCAGGTCGACGCGTGACCAAATGTTTCAATTCAGTCGCAGGTCCACACTAGCGCTGCTGAGGGATTAACAAAAATGAATAAAAATTGGGTCAGGCATAAGCAAACACTTATAGTTGAAGCAACTGACCGCTGACCGAGCCTGAAAAATATGCGTAAGTCATTGATGCGTATGACGTTGCGTCAATTGCAGATCTTCAATGAGGTGTGTGATTTACGCTCGTACAGCCGCGCCGCCGAGGAAATGTCCCTCACACAACCGGCCGTGAGCCTACAGATTCGTCAGCTGGAAGAGCTGATTGGCCAGCCGCTGTTCGACTATGTCGGCAAAAAACTCTACATGACCGAGGCGGCGGAAGCGCTTCAGCGCGCCAGCCGCGACATTTTCGGGCGCCTGGAAAACCTCGACATGCAACTGTCGGACATGCAGGGTTCACTGCAGGGTCAGCTGAAACTGGCGGTGGAATCCAGCGCCAAATATTTCGTGCCGCATCTGTTCGCCGCGTTCAAGCGCCAGCATCCGGAAGTCAATTTGCAGCTGACCGTGGTCAACCGTGGCCAGGTCATCCGTCGCCTCTCGGACAATCGCGATGATCTGGTGATCATGTCGATGGTGCCGCAGGACATGGGCCTGGAATTCCTGCCGTTCCTCAACAATCCGATTGTCGCCGTGGCGCGCCCGGATCACCCGCTGGCGCACATGGGCCCGTTGCGCTTGCAGGATCTGGAGCCGTATACGCTGCTGATCCGCGAGCCGGGCTCGGGCACACGTCTGGCCTGCGAAGAATATTTTAAGGAAAAGCGCGTGCACTTCACTCAGACCCAGGAAGTGGCCTCGGCCGAAGCTCAGCGCGAATGCGTATTGGCGGGTCTGGGCCTGGCGCTGCTGACCCGCCACGCCCTGAACCTGGAGCTGGCGACCGGCGGCCTGATCGAGCTGCCGGTCGAGGAGTTGCCGCTGATGCGCAGCTGGTGTCTGGTGCAAGCCAAAGCCAAACGGCTGTCACCGGTGGCGCACGCCTTCCTGGCGTTCATCCGCAGCGAGCGGGCGCAGATTATTGCGCTGGTTGAGCGTTTCGACGGGAAGCGGCGGGCACTGCCTGCCAGTGCGTGATCTCGGGAAAATCGCCGATCTCGGCCTGAAGCTGGCGAAGTTCGAAGCGATCCTCGATTGCGCGGCGAAATTCCATGCGGCGCTGATCTTCCTGCTGACGACGGGTTTTCGCGGCGCTGTTGCGTTCTTCGTAGGGCTGAGCCATTTCGAGTCTCCCAGGGCGAGTACGGGAGTTTCACGATAGGCGTGGGGGATGACGGTTTGGCTGCGCGGGGATGACAATGTGATGAAATGTGCGCAGGGATGTGCTGTTGTTGAGGACGCTTTCGCGAGCAGGCTCGCTCCCACATTTGATCCCGTTATGACCCAGAATTTATGTTCTCAGAAGCCCCCCTGTGGGAGCGAGCCTGCTCGCGAACAAGGTCGGAACGACCTTGCTCAATCGTCCAGCGCTTTCACGGCCTTGGGCGACAAACGCAGACTGCGCAGACTGCGCTTCACGCTCTTGAGGTGATTGACCAGGCTCGGCCCGCGCGCCATGGCCACGCCCATTGCCAGCACGTCGATCACCACCAGGTGGGCGATTCGCGAGGTCAGCGGCGTGTAGATCTCGGTGTCTTCATGCACATCGATCGCCAGATTGACGGTCGACAGTTCGGCCAACGGCGTCTGGCTCGGGCACAGGGTGATCAAGGACGCCCCGCTCTCGCGAACGAGGTTAGCTGTGATCAGCAGATCCTTGGAGCGCCCCGACTGGGAAATACAGATCGCCACATCGGTCGGTTTCAAGGTAACGGCTGACATGGCCTGCATGTGCGGGTCGGAGTACGCCGCCGCGGTCAGCAGCAACCGGAAGAACTTGTGCTGCGCATCCGCCGCCACCGCGCCCGAGGCACCGAAGCCGTAGAACTCGACACGCTGCGCCTGCGACATCAGCGTCACTGCGCGCTGCAACTCGACCGGGTCGAGCTTCTCGCGCACTTCCATCAAAGTGTGCAGCGTGGTGTCGAAAATCTTCAGGCTGTAGTCGGCGACGGAGTCATCTTCGTGGATCGCGAACTGGCCGAAGCTGGCGCCGGCGGCCAGGCTTTGCGCCAGTTTCAGTTTGAGATCCTGAAAGCCGGAACAACCGATGGCGCGGCAGAAGCGCACGATGGTCGGCTCGCTGATGCCGACGCTGTGAGCCAGGTCGGCCATGGAACTGTGCATCACTGCCGCAGGGTCAAGCAGCACGTGGTCGGCGACCTTGAGCTCCGACTTGCGTAACAGGTGACGTGACTGGGCGATGTGTTGCAGCAGATTCAAGGGGCTGGACTCTTCTTGTGGGCAAGGATGTAGCAAGCTTGTAGTTATACTACATGAATGGGCATTTTGCCTGCTCAATGCGTAACTCGATGTCCCGGCATCAGGCGCGCTGAGGTGCATGTAGCCCTTACTGCGGATTGGCCTGATCACGCAAAAGCCCGGCCAGACGGGCAGCGTCCACCGGCCGGCTGATCAGATAACCTTGCACTTCGTCGCAGCGTTCGGCGCGCAGAAATGCCAGCTGATCCTCACGCTCGACACCCTCGGCGACGACTTTGAGGGCCAGTCCGTGGGCCATGGCGATGATCGCGCGAGTGATCGCCGCGTCCGCACTGCCCTCGCTCAAGCCGCGAATGAACGCCTGATCGATCTTCACGTAATCCACCGGAATGCGCTTGAGGTAACTCAACGACGAATACCCGGTACCGAAATCATCGATCGCCAGTTTCACCCCCAGATCGCGCAGTTGCTGGAATGTGGCAATGATGTGTTCGACGCTGTCGAGCAAATGGCTCTCGGTCAGCTCCAGCTCGAGGTAGTGCGGCGCCAGCCCGGTTTCTTCCAGCACTTGCCGGACCAGACTGACCAGCTTGCCTTGGCGCAGTTGATGCACCGACAGGTTCACCGACACGCGGATCGGCGCCAGCCCCTGCCGTTGCCATTCGCAGGCTTGCCAGCACGCCTGACGCAAAACGAATTCGCCGATCGGCCCGATCAGACCGGTCTCTTCGGCCAGGCCAATGAAATCTGCCGGCGGCACCTGGCCCATGCTCGGATGATCCCAGCGCACCAGCGCTTCAGCGGCATTCATGCGGCCGGTTTGCAGGCACAGTTTGGGTTGGTAGAACACTGTCAGTTGCTGTTCTTCAATGGCTCGGCGCAAGTGGTTTTCCAGCTGCAAGCGTTCGAGTGTGCTGGCTTGCAGGCTGTCGGTGAAGAACTGGAAATTGTTGCCGCCCAGATGTTTGGCATGCTGCATGGCCATGTTCGACTGGCTGACCAGCGCGGAAATCTCCCGCGCGTTGTCCGGCAACAGGCTGATGCCCATCGAAGCGCTGACCACCAATTCATGCCCGTCGACGCTCAGCGGCAAACGCAGCTTGGCCGACAACCGCGTCGCCACCCGTGCCAGGCTCGACAGATTGCCGTAGGCATCGAACAGCACGGCAAACTCGTCTCCGGACAAGCGCGCAATGGTGTCGGCCTCAGGCAAGGCATTGACCAGCCGCCGCGCCATTTTTTGCAGCAGCTGATCGGCGACTTCATGGCCGAGGCTGTCATTGAGCAATTTGAAACGATCCAGATTGATGTGCAGCAATGCGAGACTGCGGCGCCCGCCCTGCCGCACCCGCTGATGGGCTTCGTGCAGGCGTTCGCGGAACAGTGAACGGTTGGCCAGGCCGGTGAGCTCGTCGTAATGGGTCAGATAACGCAGGCGTTCTTCCGACGCACGCCGTGCCGAGAGGTCGGCGAAGAAGCCGACAACATGGCTGACATTGCCCCGGCTGTCGCGCACCGCGTTGAGCTGCAACCACTGCGGGTACAACTCGCCGTTCTTGCGGGTTTCCACCAACTCACCCTGCCAACTGCCGTGCTGCTCCAGTGCATGCCGGATCGCCACATAGTGGCGATGGGCATCGCGGCTGCAGGGCAACTCGACGACGTTGCGCCCGAGCATGTCGTCGATCTCGTAACCGGTGACCCGGCTGAACGCCTGGTTGATCGCAATCAGCGCGTAGTTCGGGTCGAGAATCACGATGCCTTCGCTGGCCGCTTCGAACACCGTGGCCGCCAGCCGCTGCTGCTCTTCAAGGCTTTTGCTGGCGCTGATATCGCGGCGAGTGCCGACCATGCGGATCACCCGGCCGCTGGCGCTGCGCTCTACGGCGCGGCCACGGTCCTCGATCCACACCCAGTGGCCGTCGCCGTGGCGCAGGCGATACTCAACCTGATAATCCTCGGTGCGCCCCTTCAAATGCTCGACCAGGGCGAACTTGAGTGACGGCACGTCTTCGGGGTGCAGTCGTGGCTTGAGGTCGCGCAGCAGCGCGGTGACGTACTCCGGGGCGAGGCCGAACAGTTCCTGAATCTGTGTGTGATGGACTTCGTCGGTCTGCAGGTTCCAGTCCCACAATCCGAGCTCACTGGCCTTGAGCGCAAGCGCCAGGCGCGCTTCGCTTTTGCTCAGGGCCTGATTGGCGGCATCCAGTTCGCGGCTGCGCTGGGCCACGCGATCTTCGAGATCGACCTGCGCTTCACGCAACTGCGCCTCGGCACAGCGGCGCTGTTCGATCTCTTTGCCAAGCTCCTGATTGAGTTGTTCGCTGCGCGTCTGCGCTTGCTGCAAATGCTCGATCAGGTGCTGATTCTGGAAACGCCGCAGCAATCCACGGTCGATCAGCCGATTGACCTGCCATGCCACCACGCTCAGCGAACCGAGCAGGATCAGCCCCAGCCAGCCCCAGCCCCGCGCCTGATCGTCGCCGCCCCAGAACAGGTAGCCGATCGCTGGCAGCAGGCACGGCAAGGTAAACGAGAGGAACGCCGGCAGGCTCACCGCGTAGGCGACGCTGGCCGACAGCGTTGCCGCGCCGATCAGGCCGAACACCCAGGCTTGCTGCATGAAGTTGTCAGCGGGCACCAGAGCGATGCCGGCTCCGGCCAGGGTCAGGCCGGTCATGGTCGAACCGAGCAGGAACATGCGGAACCAGATTGGCCGGGCCTGACGATCGGGAATCGCCGAATCGAACGCGGCCACCTGAATCACCCGCAGCGCGACCAGCGACAGCAGCCACACCAGCCAGACGCTGACCACGAAGTAGCGCTGCGGGCTCCAGAGCAAAGCGGCGCAGACCAGACCATTGATCAACATGAACAGCGTGGGCAACAACGAGCCCTGATACAGCAGACGCGTGCGCTCCACCGCCATTTCGACGGCATAGTGCTTGCGGATCACCCGGGGGTCCACGGAGGGCCCCGACAGTTCGGCGCTGAGGATCATGGGCAACGTTCTTGTTCTTATAGGAGGGCGTGCGCCCGAAACGTGGACGGAGCATACACAAGCCGATCCCGATGCCAAACTGCTGCCGATCACAATTGCGGGGAAATTTTCCGCCGCTTGCGCACCGCTGCAACCCCTCAGGCGAGACGGGCCGAAGCCTGCAGCCAGTGACCGACCGGTCGTCATCGGCAGCACTTTCATCGGCTAATGCAACGCACGGTTTGCCCGGGCCTGCGGCGCACCCTAGAATGCCCCGATGCGCGATGATCTCTCCCTTCTGCTGAACTCCCTCAACGATGCCCAACGCCAGGCCGTAGCAGCCCCCGTTGGCCGTCAGTTGGTCCTGGCCGGCGCCGGTTCCGGTAAAACCCGAGTGCTGGTGCACCGTATCGCCTGGTTGATCCAGGTCGAAAACGCCTCGCCTCACTCCATCCTGTCGGTGACCTTCACCAACAAGGCCGCTGCCGAGATGCGCCATCGCATCGAGCAGTTGCTGGGCATCAACCCGGCCGGCATGTGGGTCGGCACCTTCCACGGCCTCGCGCACCGCTTGCTGCGGGCGCACTGGCAGGAAGCGGGCCTGAGCCAGACCTTTCAGATTCTCGACAGCGATGACCAGCAGCGTCTGGTCAAGCGGGTGATCCGCGAACTGGGCCTGGACGAGCAACGCTGGCCGGCGCGTCAGGCGCAGTGGTTCATCAACGGCCAGAAAGACGAAGGTCTGCGGCCGCAACACATTCAGGCCAGCGGCGACCTGTTCCTCGCCACCATGCGCGGCATCTACGAAGCCTACGAGGCGGCGTGCCTGCGGGCTGGCGTGATCGACTTCTCCGAATTGCTGCTGCGCGCGCTCGATCTGTGGCGCGATCACCCGGGCCTGCTGGCGCACTACCAAAAGCGCTTCCGGCATATTCTGGTCGACGAATTCCAGGACACCAACGCCGTGCAGTACGCCTGGTTGCGCCTGCTCGGCAAGGGCGGCGACAGCCTGATGGTGGTCGGCGACGACGACCAGTCGATTTACGGCTGGCGCGGGGCGAAGATCGAGAACATCCATCAGTACTCTTCGGACTTCCCGGACTCCGAAACGATTCGTCTGGAACAGAATTACCGCTCCACCGCCGGCATCCTCAAAGCCGCCAACGCGCTGATCGCCAACAACACCGGGCGTCTCGGTAAAGAGCTGTGGACCGACGGCGGCGACGGCGAAGCGATCAACCTGTACGCCGCGTTCAACGAGCACGACGAAGCGCGCTACGTGGTGGAAACCATCGAAAGCGCGCTGAAAACCGGTCTGGCCCGTAGCGATATCGCCATTCTGTACCGCTCCAACGCCCAATCGCGGGTGCTTGAAGAAGCCCTGCTGCGCGAGCGTATCCCGTACCGCATCTATGGCGGGCAGCGCTTCTTCGAACGCGCGGAAATCAAGAACGCCATGGCCTACCTGCGTTTGCTTGAAGGTCGCGGCAACGACGCGGCGCTGGAGCGGGTGATCAACGTACCGGCGCGGGGCATCGGCGAGAAAACCGTCGAAGCGATTCGCGAGCATGCGCGGCACAGCGACGTGTCGATGTGGGAAGCGATGCGCCTACTGGTGGCCAACAAAGGCCTGACCGGGCGCGCCGCGAGCGCGCTCGGTGCGTTTATCGAACTGATCGAGAACCTCGCCGCCAAGTGCGCCGAGATGCCGCTGCACCTGATGACGCAAACCGTCATCGAGCAATCCGGCCTGATCGCTTATCACGAAGCGGAAAAAGGCGAAAAAGGCCAGGCCCGGGTAGAAAACCTTGAGGAACTGGTCAGCGCCGCACGCAACTTCGAGAACACCGAAGAAGACGAAGAACTCACGCCACTGGCGGCGTTCCTCGGCCACGCTTCGCTGGAGGCCGGCGACACTCAGGCCGACGAGCACGAAGACAGCGTTCAGCTGATGACCCTGCACAGCGCCAAAGGCCTGGAATTCCCGTACGTGTTCCTCGTGGGCATGGAAGAAGGCCTGTTCCCGCACAAGATGAGCCTGGAAGAACCGGGGCGTCTTGAAGAGGAACGGCGTCTGGCTTACGTCGGTATCACCCGGGCGATGCAGAATCTGGTCATGACCTACGCGGAAACCCGGCGCCTGTACGGCAGCGAAACCTATAACAAGGTATCGCGTTTCGTCCGCGAGGTGCCCAAAGGCCTGATCCAGGAAGTGCGCCTGTCCAATAGCGTCAGCCGACCGTTCGGCGGCAACCAGTCGATGAGCGGCAGCAGCCTGTTCAGCGGCAGCGAGATTCCGGAAACCGGTTTTGTGCTCGGTCAGGCCGTACGTCATTCGATCTTCGGCGAGGGTGTGATCCTCAACTTCGAAGGTTCCGGCGCCCAGGCCCGGGTGCAGGTGAACTTCAGCGAAGGCAGCAAGTGGCTGATGCTCGGCTATGCCAAGCTGGAAGCGATTTAATCACCGGCACTGAACCCATGTGGGAGCGAGCCTGCTCGCGAAAGCGCTGTGTCATCAAGCAATCATTTGCCTGACACGACACCTTCGCGAGCAGGCTCGCTCCCACAGGTTATGCGACGCAAGTGCATCAATCCCTCTGAACCTATCGCCTTTTCCTACAGACAAAAGTACATCGGCTGATTGCCTCGCCAAGCTGAACGCAACCTGTCAGGCAAAAGCCCGAAACACTCTCTCGCTAGCCAGTAACACTTCAGCTGTGCAACATGGCGCGCGTGTCTCCACAAAACGGGAATACCCTTTATGAAACGTTTTCTTAGCATCGCCATGGCGTTGTGCATCGGCCTGACGATGAGCCTCGACGCCAACGCCAAGCGCTTTGGTGGTGGCAAAAGCGCCGGCGCTGCGCCGACGCACCAGACCAGCCAGATGGCTCCCTCTTCTCCAGGCGTGGGCGGCGCAGCAGCGACCGCTGGCGCTGCCGGTGCTGCTGGCGCCGCGGCCAAGGCCGGCGGTGCTTCGCGCTGGCTCGGCCCATTGGCGGGCATCGCCGCCGGTGGCCTGCTCGCGTCGATGTTCATGGGCGACGGTTTCCAGGGCATGCAGATCTTCGACATCCTGATCATGGCCCTGATCGCGTTCGTGATCTTCCGCTTCATCGCCGCCCGTCGTCGCAAGCAGCAGGAGCAATTCGCTCCGGCCGGCGCGCCGATGCAGCGTGAAGTGTTCGAGCAGAAACCTGCCGCCATGGGTTCGATCTTCGGTGGTTCGGCTGCTCCGGCTGCCGCCCGTCCAGTGATCAACGCACCGGCCTGGTTCAACGAAGAGCGCTTCCTTGAAGCTGCGCGTAGCCACTTCCAGTCGCTGCAGCAGCACTGGGACGCCAACGAAATGGACAAGATCGCCGAGTTCGTGACCCCGCAAATGCTTGAGTTCCTCAAGCGTGAGCGTGCGGATCTGGGCGATGGCTTCCAGTCGACCTACATCGACAACCTGCAGGTGCAGCTGGACGGCGTCGACGATCGTGCCGACAAGACCATCGCCACCCTGACCTTCACCGGCGTGTCGAAAACCTCGCGTTTCGACCAGGGCGAAGTCTTCAGCGAAAGCTGGAACATGGAACGTCCGCAGGGCGACAACCAGCCTTGGCTGGTCGCCGGTATCCGCCAGAACGGCTGATCCCTGCTGCGCTTCACTTGCGGTAACAGAACCCCGGCCTCGGCCGGGGTTTTTCATTTCACGGTTGCATCTATGGCGAGCTACTGTATAAACCGGCCCATATAAACCGCGCCATTCAGCAAGAGGATCCCGGACGTGGAAGAAATCATCGAACAACTGCGCGAAGCCAACGAACCCGTACCGGTTCCTTTGGAATTGCCTGACGAAGACCTGCTGGTGGAAATCGAAGAACAACTGTTCATCGACATTCCGTTCGTCTTCAAAGAATTTTTGCTGACCGTCAGCGATGTGGTCTATGGCAGCCTCGAGCCGGTGACCGTCACTGATCCGCAATCGCGCACCTATCTGCCGGACGTGGCGGCCAATGCATGGGACGCGGGTGTTGATCGCAGCTTGATCCCGATCTGTCAGGACGGCGATGACTACTACTGTGTCGAAGAAGACGGCACCGTGGTGCTGTGGCAGGCCGAAGAAGAACTGATTGCTGAAGAAACCTGGGAATCGGTGTGGCACTGGGCGCGGGACGTCTGGCTGGAAAGCTGAGCCGCCAAACGCCCCTGTGGGTCAATGCCCCGACGATTCCTTATGGTTGTCGAGGGTTTCCAGCAAGGCCACCTGCATCCGCGTATGCACGCGGATGAACCAGCGCCAGAGCAGCGCCGCAACGGCGGCCGCGACGACGGCGATCAGCACCAGCAGCTTGTTGGTCGGCAGGATACTGGCCGACAAGGCTGCCAACAGCAGGAAAATCACCAGCAGCGAGAGAATCGGGATCACTTCGGCGATCACCCGGCGCACTCGCTGCGTGTGACGCCCGGCCATCTCCGGCTTGACGCCCATCTCCGCCAGCAGCATCGACAGCGCCTTGAGCTTGCGATAAGCGGCAATCAGGAACGGTAGCGAGACCAGCAACGCCCCGCCCCAGATCAGTGCCTTCTGCCAGCTCGGATCGCTGATCCAGTCCTGCAGCCACAACGAAATGCGCTCGGCGAAATATGCGCCGGCAAAGAAGATCGCAATCACCAGCGCCAGATTGACCCCGACCTGCAACAGGATCCGTCGGATCATCGACGCCAGTAGCGCGCCCTCACCTTGCGGCTGGATGCTGCGCAACCATTCGCCATACATGCCGAGTACACGCCCGAGACGCTTGGGCACGGCGGCCGAGAGCTTGATCGACAACGGATCTGCCGCGCGAATCAGGTACGGCGTCAGCAGCGTGGTGATCACCGACACGGCTACAGCGACCGGGTAGAGGAAGTTGCTGGTCACCTGCAAGGTCATGCCCAGCGCGGCGATGATGAAGGAAAATTCGCCAATCTGTGACAGACCCATGCCGACCCGCAGTGAGGTCCGTCCGTCGTTGCCAGCGATAAACGCACCGAGGCCGCAGGACAACATCTTGCCCAGCACCACGGCCACGGTGATCACCGCGATCGGCCAGGCGTATTCGATGAGAATCAGCGGGTCGAGCATCAAGCCGATGGCGACAAAAAAGATCGCACTGAACAAGTCGCGAACCGGCTCGACCAACTGCTCGATTTTCAACAACTGCTTCGACTCGGCCATGATCGCACCGATCAGGAAAGCCCCGAGAACCATGCTGTATTCGAGCTTGACCACAAGGAGGCAGAAGCCGAAACACAGGCCGAGCACGGTGATCAGCAGCATCTCGTTGCTTTCGAATTTCGCCACATAAGCCAGCAGACGCGGCACCAACAGAATGCCGATGACCAGCGCGACGATCATGAACAGCGACAGCTTGCCGACCGTGGAAAACACTTCCCCCGAGCTCACCGTGCCGCTGACGGCGATGCTCGACAGCAACGCAATGATGCCAATGCCAAGGATGTCCTCGACAATCAGTACACCGAAGATCAACTGCGCAAAGCGCTCGTTCTTCATCTTCAGGTCATTCAGCGCTTTGACGATGATGGTGGTTGAGGAGATCGCCAGAATCGCGCCGAGGAACAACGAATCCATGGTGTTCCAGTCGAACCAGCGGCCGATTTCGTAGCCGATCCAGATCATCAGGATGATTTCGAGAAACGCGGCAATGAACGCCGTGGCGCCGACCTTGAACAGCTTGCGCAGGCTGAACTCCAGACCAAGGCAGAACATCAGGAAGATCACCCCGAGTTCGGCCAGGGTCTTGATGGTTTCTTCGTCGTGAATCAGGCCGAACGGCGGCGTATGCGGGCCGATGATGAAGCCGGCGACGATGTAGCCGAGCACCACCGGTTGTTTGAAACGATGAAACAGTACGGTTACCACGCCCGCGACCAGCATGATCACTGCCAGATCCTGAATGAAACTGATGGCATGCATGGCGTGGGCTCCTTGATGACGAGGCGCGCGGACAGACGTCAGACGTTCTGCGCGAGCAGGGTAAAAATCCGCTTTTAATGTAGGAATTGCCCTTGGGCAGGGCTTTTGCAGGTTAACACCGCGACTTCGCTCTGGAAGCCGGTGCAATATATGGAAACAGATCGCTACCGGCGTGACGGCGGCCCGCCGCGCGGCGTCCCGATAACGGTGCTTCTTGAAAAGCCACCAGGTGCCCGCAGAGGCGCTTCCTGCAATCAGCCTTGATCCGTGAGAACGTTATGGAACCCGGAAACGCCCAGCTGTCGATGACGGTACTGATGACCCCCGACATGGCCAACTTCTCTGGCAATGTCCACGGCGGCACCCTGCTCAAATACCTCGACGAAGTGGCCTACGCCTGCGCCAGCCGTTATGCCGGGCGCTACGTGGTGACCCTGTCGGTGGATCAGGTGATTTTCCGCGAGCCGATTCATGTCGGCGAACTGGTGACGTTCCTCGCCTCGGTCAACTACACCGGCAACACGTCGATGGAAGTTGGCATCAAAGTGGTCACCGAAAACATCCGCGAACGCTCGGTGCGCCACACCAACAGCTGCTTCTTCACCATGGTCGCGGTGGATGATCAGCGCAAACCGGCCGCCGTGCCGCCGTTGCAACCGCAGAACAGCGAAGACAAACGCCGCTTCATGCAGGCGCAGCAGCGCCGGCAGATTCGTCAGGAGCTGGAGAAGCGTTATCAGGAGATCAAGGGCGACGCCTGAGACCAAAAAGCAAAAGATCGCAGCCTTCGGCAGCTCCTACATTTTGGAATGCAAACCCATGTAGGAGCTGCAGAAGGCTGCGATCTTTTTTGAACAACGACGAGATTACAGACTGATCGCGGTAGCCTCGAATTTCACCCGCGGATGCGCAATGCGATCCTGCGCCCGCACAAGTTGCAGCTCGTAACTGGCGCACGCCTGGGTTTCCAGCAACACCTCATGCACTGCCGCTGCGGTGAATTCGAATGCCGCCAACAGCGTGTCGCCCAGCAGTACCCGCGCCAGGAACAGGCCGGATGTCAGATCGCCCACCCCCACCGGCTGACGCGGAAACGCCAGCAAGGGACGGCGCAAATGCCAACTGCCCTCAGCCGTCACCAACAACATTTCGAAGCCATCCGCCGGTTTGCCCGGATAATCCAGATGCTTGACCAGTACCGCTTTCGGTCCGCGCGCCAGCAGCGCCCGTGCCATCGCCAGGCAATCGAACAGCGACTGCGGCTTGCGCCCGGAAAAACTGTCCAGCTCCAACTGGTTCGGGCACATGATGTCCGCCACGGCAGCCGCTTCATCGAGAAGGAAATCGCTGACCTCGGTGGGCACGCTGCAGCCTTTCTCCGGATGGCCCATCACCGGATCACACAGATACAGCATCTTTGGATTGACCGCTTTGATCCGCGCCACACCGCTGAGAATCGCCCGGCCCTGCGCGGCGCTACCGAGATAGCCGGACAGCACCGCGTCGCAATTGCCCAGCTCGCCAATCGCAGCGATGCCTTCGATCAGCTCGGGAATCTGCTGCGGTGCCAGCACTTCACCGGCCCACTGACCATACTGGGTGTGGTTGGAAAACTGCACGGTGTTGAGCGGCCAGACGTTGACCCCGACCCGCTGCATCGGAAAAACCGCAGCGCTGTTGCCGGCGTGGCCAAACACCACGTGGGACTGGATGGCGAGCAGATGAGGCGTACGTTTCATTCGGGTCATTCCGTAAAACGATTGAAATTCAAGCCGCGCAGTATGCGACGAAACACAGCCTGTACGACAGACCGGCGAGACAGTTAAGCTGACGCCATCTTTTGGAGTTCGATGTCGATGCTGACCCTGGAAAACATCTTCGTGCTGATGCTGTTCGCCGCCGCTGGTGCCTGGCTATGGCACAACCACGGCTTGCGCGAGCGTGCACTGGAACGGGTCAAACAGCATTGCACCAATGTCGGCGTCGAGCTGCTGGACGGTAACGTCGCGCTGAAAAAGATCGGGCTGATCAGGGATGCCAACGGTCGCCGACGACTGGCGCGGGTCTACAACTTCGAGTTCACCGTGACTGGTGAAAGCCGCCACAACGGCACCGTCACCCAGTTCGGCGCGCACAGTGCGCAGATTGAACTGGCGCCCTACCCGGCGCCGTTCGACGACACGCCGCCGGTGGTCGAAGTGCACAAGCCTCGCGCAGAAGTCATCGAGCTGAGCCAGTGGCGCCAGGAACATACCAAGTGGAAGCCTTGAGCTGACTCACTGAATCCGGCATTCAGCCAAACCGGCTTGCAGCTGTTCGATGTTCTGCGGTTCAGCGAAGATCAGCTCGATTCTTGAGTCTTTTCGCCATTCGCTGGCTTGCCAACTCAGCTCGGCATGCTCCAGGGCATTGCCCGAAACCCAGCCATCCGTGCTGTGGATAACCAGTTTCGCCCGCTTCCAGTCGAGCGCGCTCAGCCAATAGGCGATGCGTGCTTGATCAAATACCTGCTGCGGATGCCAGCGCCAACCGATGCTCCACCCACCCTCCTGCGCCTGACTCAGGCAAATCGGTTCGGCCGGATCGCTCCAGAGCGCTGGCAGCTGTGCCAATCCAGTGGGCAGCGGCAGATGCCCTGCGCCTTCGTTCGCTTTTACTGCCAGCCCCGGAAGCTCGCTCAGAGGCAGCTGGGCTTGCTGCGTCCAGATCAGCCTGACGGGCGGCAACTGGCTGGCGATTCTGTCTCGAGCTGTTTCATCGAGATCTTCCGCCTTGTTCAACAGCAACAACCCCGCGCTGGCCAACGCTTGCTGCTGGGCGTCCGGCAAGGCTCTACCTGCGTGCAATGCCTGAGCGTCCAAAACCAGAACACAGGGCTGAACCGCCAGCACGCCCAGCCACGGCGCCTCGTTAAGTTGCTTGAGCAATTGCGCCGGATGGCCCAGCCCGGATGGCTCGATAAACAGTCGATCCGGCCTGGCCTTGCGCAGCAGGCGGCCAAGGCCGATCTGGAATGGCGCGCCATTGACGCAACACAGGCAGCCCCCGGCCACCTCACCCAGTGCGATACCATCGTCGTCGCGAGTCAGCAACGCGGCGTCCAGACCAATCTGGCCGAACTCGTTGATCAGTACCGCCCAGCGTTCGTCCGCCGGCCGTTGCGCCAGCAACTGGCGAATCAGGCTGGTCTTGCCGGCGCCCAACGGGCCGGCGATGACGTGGGTCGGAATGTTCTGCAACATGGCGGGTACTTTCTGCGGACAGTTATTGAGGAGATCGAAGATGCGCTGGTCGGGATGGTCGTTGCTGTTGGCGCTGCTGTCGAGTGAAGCGTGGGCTCAGGCCTGCGTGGTGCACACACAGGGCGAACGGCTCGACGTCAAAGTCTGTCAGCAGAACCGGACGATTCCGCAGAAATTGTTCAATGACGGCTTCTGCCAACCGACGCTGGCCGGGCAGAAGGTCGAGGTGGAATACGTCGACCAGTGCCCGAGCGGCGCTTTCGGCGTGTGCAGCAACGCGCAAGTCGCCAATATGCCCTATCGCCAGGATATCCACTATTACGGCGTGGCCACCGATACGGCGTATCTCAAGCCATATTGCGAAGGCCAGAGCCAGGGCGTCTGGCGCAAGCCCTGATGTGTCAGCCGAGCCAGTCGAGGGTCAGCAACAGACGGCGCTCACCGGGTGCCGGTTGCGGCGAACGATGGATCAGGCCGAAGCCTTCATTGCCGTGCCACTTTTCGCCTTTGAGCAGCGCGACGTCGCCGCTGTTGAGCTGGCGAATCGACGCTGGATCTTGCGGTTCGGCATCGGCCTGGCCAAGTTGCGCGCGGTCCATCGCACCCTCCTCAAGCCATTGGCTGCCGATGCCAGCGTAAGTAGTGATCAGGCGCACCGGCACGTGATCGACGTGGAAACGCGGACACATGGCCTTGTCCAGCACGCGCAAACGCACGCCAATACGCCGCGCGCCCAGCAGGCAGGTGAAGGCACTGATCAGCCATTTGAGGTCGCTGATGAAACCTTCGAAACCGTGCAGATCACGCAGCCCTGCAGCCAGACCGGCGAGATCCGGTTCGGCATCTTCGTCGGGCAATTCCAGACACAGCGACTCGGCCAAGGGCTCGTTGAGCGACAGCACCAATTGCGCAAAATCGGCGATGTGCACGGGTAGCTGGCGTTGCCAGACGGCGAGATTGGTCTGGTCGTCCAGGATTCGCGTCAACGTTTGCGGTGTCACACCCTGGTGCTGCTGACGGGTAAGAAGCGGCTGATCCTTGAGTGCGAGCATCAGGCGGCCTCTTCTTGCCAAGGGCCGAATGGATCAGGTAGCGAACGCCAGCCTTCTACACCCATGGCCATTTCTTCGTCGGTCAAAAGGCAGGCATCGAGTTCGGCGGTCAGTTGTAGGAAATCTATGTTCTGACCGATGAAAACCAGCTCCTGGCGGCAATCTCCTACGCTTGGAGTCCAGTTTTCCATGATCGCCTGCACGCTTTCCTGATCTTCGGGCCATTGATTCTTTGCTACGAAACGCCACCAGCGCCCGGCGAATCCATGCCGCATCAAACCACCGGCCTGCGACCAGCTACCGGCGTCGGTGGGTTTGCTGGCGAGCCAGAAGAAGCCTTTGGAGCGCAGCAGCTTGCCGTTCAGCCAAGGCCGATCAATGAAGCTGAAGAAGCGTTGCGGGTGGAATGGCCGGCGCGCGCGGTAGGCCGTCGAGGCGATGCCGTATTCCTGTGTTTCCGGGACGTGCTCACCGCGCAATTCCTGCAGCCATCCCGGGGCTTGTGCGGCTTTCTCGAAATCGAAACGACCGGTGTTGAGGATTTTCTCCAGGGGGATTTCGCCCATCACCATTGGAATGATTTCAGCCTGGGCATTGAGGCGCTTGAGGATCGCGGTAAGTTCTTCGCGCTCGTGCTGGCTGATCAGGTCGATTTTGCTGATCAGCAGGACGTCGGCGAACTCGATCTGCTCGATCAACAGATCGGTGATGGAGCGCTCGTCTTCTTCACCGAGAATCTCGCCGCGAGAGGCAAGGCTTTCGGCCGCCTGGTAATCGAGCAGGAAATTCACGCCGTCGACGACCGTGACCATGGTGTCCAGGTGCGCGATGTCGGCGAGGCTTTGCCCTTGTTCATCGCGGAAGGTGAAGGTTTCAGCGACCGGAAGCGGTTCGGAAATGCCGGTTGATTCGATCAGCAGGTAATCGAAACGATCCTCGCGAGCGAGTTTGCTGACTTCTTCAAGGAGGTCTTCACGTAACGTACAGCAGATACAGCCATTGCTCATTTCGATGAGTTTTTCCTCAGCGCGGTTCAGGCTGACATCACGCTGGACTTCACTGCCATCGATGTTGATCTCGCTCATGTCGTTAACGATCACCGCAACGCGCAAGCCGTCTCGGTTACGTAGTACGTAATTCAAAAGTGTACTTTTTCCGGCGCCGAGAAATCCTGAAAGTACGGTGACGGGCAATTTGGCTGACATTGGATAATCCTCATAAATGGCAGCCGATTTGCGCTTTGAGGTGTGCGCTTGGCGTGTTGCGCTCCATTTACTCGGGACAATGAAGGCAAGCGATTGTGATCGGCAGCTCAGGTTGGTGGCAGCTTATGTTATAGTATAACAACTTGAGCTTGCCAGTCCGACGCAGGAGATTTCGCAAATTGCCGCACCACCGATCGTGGAAACTCGCAATTAACAATGGGTTGAAATACCTGCTTTTGAGCTGCGCTATGTCGCTGGCCGGCCAAGCCCAAGCGCAAATGCCGGCGCTCGCGCACTGCACGCGCAGCGCTAATTTGCTGGCATGTGTAGACGCCGACGGCAATGCCTATAGCGTCAATACGGTCGGCACCACGCTTTACCTGCGCGGATTCGAGAAGGACGGCCATCGCTATTGGGCGCAAACCAACAGCCGCTTCGGCCAATTAACCTTCTTTACCGGCATCGCCTCCGATGGCGAGGCTTGGGTTGGCTACACCCGTGGTGTCGGCTGGACGACCATCAACCGTTTTTCCAGCTCGGGAGGGAGCAGCGCCAGATTCACTTGCAGCCGGATGACGGGCTGCTAGTGAAAACCTTTTCATGAAAAAAGCATCGCTGAATGGATTGTTATAATGTAACGTAAATAGAGATCAATACGACGGTCTCAACCATGAATGCTCTTACTCTCCCGGATATTGCCGCCCAATCTGCGCGCCAGGCACTGCCACTCGATTGGGTAGGCATGCGTGGGATTGCCCTACCCGTTGTGCTCGAAAGCCAACGCCTCAGCGCCAGAGTCGACGCTGGCGTGAGTCTCGATGATGGTGAAGCGCGTGGTATTCACATGTCGCGCTTGTATCTGGCACTCGAAGCCCTCGAACAGCGAAGCCTTTCTCCCGCTCTGCTGCATCAGGTACTCAAGGGTTTTCTGATAAGTCACCAAGGTCTATCCGCCTGCGCATATCTGAACATTCACACCGACTTATTGCTGAAACGGCCGGCGTTAGTCAGCCCCCTAGCCGGCTGGAAATCCTATCCGACAACCATTTCAGCAAGCCTGAAACAGCAAATGTTCCACGTGGAACTAAAACTCGAGGTGCCCTATTCCTCGACATGCCCCTGCTCGGCAGCCTTGGCAAGGCAATTGATCCAGCAGCAATTCGTCGACGATTTCGCCAACAAGGCTCTGCAACACGCAGATGTTTTGGCATGGCTTGGCTCAACCAAAGGGATCGTAGCGACGCCGCACAGCCAACGTAGCTATGCGCAACTGCACCTGCATCTCGACAATTTCATCGACGAGCTACCGCTGACAGCGATCATCGATGACGCTGAAGCAGCCCTCGGCACAGCCGTGCAGACCGCAGTAAAGCGCCCCGACGAGCAAGCGTTCGCTCTCGCCAATGGGCAAAACCTGATGTTCTGCGAAGACGCCGCGCGCCGCCTCAATCTGGCACTGCAGCGCACGCCCGGCATCAAACAATTGCATATCCGCGTGATCCACGCCGAAAGCCTGCATGCCCATGATGCCGTCGCCGAAAGCAGCTGGCACCGGGAGCAGCAATGATCCGCTGCCAATCGCTGGTCTGGGGCGCTCCCGGCCAACCGCTGACGACGCCTCTGAGTCTTGAGTTCGAGAGCGCCAGCCTGACCGCCATCATCGGCGCCAACGGCTGCGGCAAAAGCAGCCTGCTAAAGGTCATCGCCGGATTGCAGAAGCCTCTCGCTGGCAAAGTGGAAATGGCTGTTCCACGCCAAAGCGGAATTTCCTTTCTGCCGCAACAGCAGCACTTGGATCGGCAATTTCCAATAAGCCTGGAAGAACTCATCGCCGCAGGTTTCTGGGGCCGCCGGCTGTCGACGCAACTGCGCACGCAGCGACTGAAAAACGCATTGGAAGACTGGCACTTGAGTGGACTCGAACAGCGTCCGTTGATGGCCCTGTCCGGCGGTGAGCTACAACGCGCCCTGCTCGCACGACTGAGCCTCGCTGACGCCCCGGTGCTGTTGCTCGATGAACCTCACGCCGCACTCGACGAACTCGGCCAGCAATTGCTCTGGCAACACATTCACCACTGGCACGCCGAGGGCCGGACACTGGTCGTGGTCTGCCATGACCTGGCGGCGGTACGAGAACATGTTCCGCATACGCTGCTGATCAAAAACGGCCACTGCGTGTACGGAACCAGCCGAGAACTGATCCAGCCGACACCGCACATGCAGGTCGCCTGATGCTCGCCACCGTCAGCCATTTCTGGCAGCCGTTCAGCGAGTTTGTGTTCATGCGCCGGGCCTTGCTAGGCGGCCTGGTGTTGGCGTGCAGCACGGCGCCCTTGGGCGTGTTTCTGATTCTCAGACGGATGAGCCTGATCGGCGACGCTGTCGCCCACGGCATTCTCCCTGGTGCAGCGCTGGGATTCTGGTTTGCCGGTTTGAGCCTTCCTGCCCTGACGCTCGGCGGCCTCGGCGCCGGCCTGAGTATGGCCGGACTTGCAGCCTGGATAACCCGGCGTACGGGTTTGCGCGAGGACGCCAGTCTCGCCGCGATCTATCCGATTTCACTCGCCAGCGGCGTGCTGATTCTCGGTATTGCCGGCAAGCGCCTCAACCTTCTGCACTTGCTGTTCGGTTCGGCGCTAGCCGTGGATGGACCGACGCTGACCGGCATGCTTTGGGTCTCGGCCATCAGCCTCATGGCTATGGCCGCGATCTACAGACCCCTGCTGTTGGACACACTCGACCCGCTGTTCTTGCGCACGGTCAGTCGTCTCGGGCCACTGGCTCATGGCGTGTTCCTGACCCTGGTCGTGCTGAATCTGGTGATCGGCTTTCAGGCCATCGGCGCACTGATGGTAGTCGGGCTGATGATGCTTCCGGCTGCCGCGTCGAGATTCTGGAGTCGCCGTCTGCCAATACTGATTGCCGTCGCCGCCGTCATGGGCTGCGTGTCGGTGTGGCTCGGTTTGCTGCTGTCGTTCTATTACTCGCTGCCCAGCGGCCCGGCCATCGTCCTGGTTGCCGGGGCCGGCTATCTGCTGTCGGTGGTGTTTGGACCGGTTCACGGTTTGCTGCGCCGCCCGCCTTTGCTCACATCCCAATGAGGTGTTTCCCGATGCGCGCTCTACTCGTGCTGTTCAGCCTGATGCTGTCGATGTCACTGTCGGCTGCCGAAAAACTGCCGGTGGTTACCAGCTTCAGCATCCTTGCCGACATGGTTCATCAGGTCGGCGGCGAACACGTTGAGATCACCAACATGGTCGGCGCAGATGCCGATGCGCACACCTACGAGCCAACACCGGACGATGCCAAGGCATTGCTCAAAGCCAAAGTGATCATCAAGAACGGCCTCGGTTTCGAGCCTTGGCTGGATCGCCTGGTGACCAGCACCGACAGCAAGGCGACGGTGATCAGCGCCAGTCGCGGGGTGATTCCACGTTCGCTCGATGAAGACGGCGAGACTGTTGCGGATCCACACGCCTGGCACAATCTGGCGAACGCTGAGTTGTACGTCGCCAACATCACCAAGGCGCTGATCGCCGCCGACCCGGCCAACAAGCCTGACTACGATCGCAACAGCCAGACCTACCTCAAGCAGATCTATGCCCTGCTCGCCGAAGCCAAAAACAAACTCGGCGCGCTGCCGCCGGGTAATCGCAAGATCGTCACCAGCCACGATGCCTTTGGCTATCTGGGTCAGGCCTATGGCATCGACTTTATCGCGCCACAGGGTTTGTCCACCGAACGCGAACCCTCTGCCGCCGAAGTCGCTGCGCTGATCACGCAGATTCGCCAGGCGAAGGTCAAAGCGGTGTTCATGGAGAACATCAAGGACGCGCGTCTGCTCAAGCAGATCGCGGATGAAAGCGGCGCACACATCGGCGGCACGCTGTACTCGGATGCGCTGGCGGCGAGTGGACCGGCGAGCACCTTTACCGGGCTGTTCGAATACAACCTCAATACGTTGTACAAGGCGTTGAGTCAGCCATGACTTGAGGCGAACTTCCGATCTACTCGCGAGCAGGCTCGCTCCCACAGTTGGAATGGGTTCCAACTGTGGAGCGCTGCGAAGGTTTTAAGCGCGGGGTTTTACCGTGCCGCAATCCTGACCCAGCCAGACTGCCCGGGTTTCCAGGCTGCCCTTCTGGTTGATGCCGATAGCGTTGAAGGTGCCATTGGCGACGGTGGTGAATTCGCGGTCACTGAGGAATGTTGCCACGCCGGTGCCTTGGGCTTTCGGGCAGCTGAAGCGGAATTTCCACTGGTTGCCGGTG
Source organism: Pseudomonas sp. 1L-E-NC-VB-C3 (assembly GCF_057291535.1). Lineage (NCBI taxonomy): Bacteria > Pseudomonadati > Pseudomonadota > Gammaproteobacteria > Pseudomonadales > Pseudomonadaceae > Pseudomonas > Pseudomonas sp. 1L-E-NC-VB-C3. The sequence continues at coordinate 601,948 of NZ_JBXAWD010000001.1, forward strand.
CGCTCGGTGATCTGCTGTTTGCAGCCCGATTGCGGATCGGCCAGCGGGATATCGTTGGTTGCCACCTGCTGCGGCGTCAGGCAGGCACGGATCCCCTTGCCGCCAATATTGATGCCGTTTTTCTCGAGCGCAGCGCGCTGCTGCGGGGTGATCTGGCCTTGAATCTGGCCAAGGATCGATTGCACGTCCATGGCCTGATCATCGACCTTCAGATTGCTCGAAGACATTTCCCACAACCCCGGCTGCAGCATTTGTGCCTGCGCAACCACCGGTAATGCCAAACCCAGGCCCAGCGCCAAACCCAGCAGACGAACGTTCATCGAGTAACTCCTGATCAGTTGTGGCCGTTAGACGCCGGCCGATTGTGTCGGTTCATGCGCCGATTAAATAGAGACATTCGCCGCAGAACATGGTCTGTTAAGCATTGCATCTCGCGGAGCAAGGCTGCCCCATGGATTTTTTCGGACCGCACATTTTCGGTTACCTGATCGCCCTGTTGCACACACTCGGTTCGATCGCGGCGATCCATGCGGTGCTCACCGTGCGCACAGCGCAAGGCTCGATCGCCTGGGCATTGTCGTTGATCTTCATTCCCTACTTCACGCTTATTCCGTATCTGGTATTTGGTCGCAGCACCTTCGATGGCTACATCAAGGCCCGGCGCCAGGCCAACGAGCAGATGCGCCTGGCCATTTCCGAACTGAACTGGCGTCCGTGGGTGGAGGAAGCCCTGGCCGCTCGCGCTTCGAGTGCCTACGCCTCACTGCGCGCGATGCCGAAACTGGGGCGCATGCCGTGTCTGGCGAACAACGAGGTGCAACTGCTGGTGAACGGCACCGCGACCTTCGAGGCGATTTTTCAGGCGATCGCACAAGCGGAGGAAGCCGTGCTGATCCAGTTCTTCATCATTCACGACGACCGGCTCGGCCAGCGCTTGCGTGATTTGCTGTTGAAGAAAGCCGCCGAAGGCGTATCAATTCATTTGCTTTACGACCGCATCGGCAGCCATGCCCTGCCCCATCATTACGTGCAGGCGCTGCGTGATGCCGGCGTCGAGGTCAAAGCCTTTGCCACGCGCAGCGGCTGGCTCAACCGCTTTCAGGTCAACTTCCGCAACCACCGCAAAATCGTTGTGGTCGATGGCGTAGTCGGCTTTGTCGGCGGGCATAACGTCGGCGATGAATACATGGGTGAGAAGCCACCATTGGCGCCATGGCGTGACACCCACGTCAAAGTCCGCGGGCCGGTGGTGGCCTGCATGCAGGAATCGTTCGCGGAAGACTGGTTCTGGGCTGCTCGCACTCTGCCGCCGTTGATCCTGCCGGATACGTACCCGGAGGATGGCGTGCTTTGCCAATTGCTTGCCAGCGGCCCGGCGGATGCCTACGAAACCTGCTCGCTGTTTTTCGTCGAAGCCATCCACGCAGCAACGCAACGCGTATGGATCACCAGCCCGTACTTTGTCCCGGACGAAGCGGTATTCGCGGCATTGAGGCTGGCGGTATTGCGTGGTGTCGATGTGCGCCTGCTGTTGCCGTCACGGCCTGATCACCGCATTGTCTACGCCGCCTCAAGCCTGTATGCCTTTGAAGCGGTACGGGCCGGCGTTAGGGTGTTCCGTTATCGACCGGGTTTTCTGCACCAGAAAGTGGTGTTGATCGACAGCGAAATCAGCGCCATCGGCAGCGCCAACCTGGACAATCGCTCGTTCCGCCTGAATTTCGAAGTGATGTTGCTGACCGTCGACAGCGAGTTCGCCGCTGCTGTGGAACACATGCTCAATGACGATTTCGCCCAGGCCGATGAGGTGGCCAAAGAAGAAAGCCGGGAGATCCACCGCCTGCAACAGGTCGGCATGCGGATCGCCCGGCTGATTTCGCCGATTCTCTGAGCCCCCGCTTCAGGGGTGGTAGATGTCGTCGCGGGTCCAAGGCAGTTCGTGGCTGCCATCCGGATGCGCTTTCACAGCGAGGATCTGATGCAGATTGATCCAACCCCGCGCGAAGGCATAAGCGCAACCGGCCAGATACAGACGCCAGATACGCAGTGCTTGCTCAGGCACCAGTTTCGCCGCAGCTTCGAGGTTGTCCTCCAGTCGCTCGCTCCAGTGATCGAGCGTGCGCGCGTAATGCAGGCGCAGGCTTTCGACATCGACAATTTCCAGTCCCGCTTCACTGATTTCGGCAGAGATCATCGCCAGGTGCGGTAACTCGCCGTTGGGAAACACGTATTTTTCGATGAAGTTGCCTGCGCCGCGTCCAACCGGGCGGCCATCGGTGTGCTTGGCGGTAATGCCGTGGTTCATTACCAGGCCGCCCTCCTTCACCGCACCAAACAGCGTTGCGCAATACTCGGCGAGATTGGCATGACCAACATGTTCGAACATGCCGACGCTGACAACCTTGTCGAAGCGGCCGTCTTGCGGCAAATCGCGATAGTCGAGCAATTGCAGTTCGACCTGATCGTCCAGCCCTTCGGCTTTGACTCGCTCCTGCGCCAGGGCCAATTGTTCCTTGCTCAAGGTAATACCAAACACTTTGACGCCAAACTCTCGCGCCGCATACCGCGCCAGACCGCCCCAACCACAACCGACATCCAGCAGATATTCGCCCGGCTGCAAGCGCAGCTTGCGGCACAGATGGCGGAATTTGGCTTGCTGAGCCTGTTCGAGGGTTTCGCTGCCGGTTTCGAAATAGGCACAGGAATACGCCATGTCGCTGTCCAGCCACAGCTGATAAAAGGCATTCGACAGGTCGTAATGATAGGAGATGGCTTTGGCGTCGGTGTCCTTGTCGTGTTGCGCGCGGACCGGCTGACTGTCTTCGTCTTCGTCGAGCAGCGCAATGCTCAACTCATCGCAAACCCGGATGACCTCGCTGATCGAGCCCTCCAGTTCCAGTTTGCCTTCGACGAACGCCGCACCCAGCGCATCCAGGCTTGGGTGGGTGAATTGAGTGACCATCTGCGGGTCCTTGACCACGATGGTTACGCTGGGCGCCGGCCCCAGATTGAACTCGTGGCCGTCCCAGAGTCGCAGGCGAAGCGGTAACTGCAGATTCTGTAAGGCCGGTGGAAGTTGCGCAAGCATGGAAAATCCCCCCTTGTTTCAGACGTCTGATCTGAGGGTAGACCAACCTTGAAAAATAGCAGGCTATCGATTCGATCGGCCTTGTCTATCGTGATCGGCACATCGGCTGAACGCCACAGGCGGCGTGCCTTACGATAGATGACTGCCTGTGCACTCGGCGGTTCGATGAATTTTCTTTCATTTAGCCTGAGGGTCGAGCCGGAGCAATGGCTCCTGAAAGCGCAGCAAACGTCCGGCGTTGCCCAACACCAACAAGGTACTCAGGTTATGCAGCAGCGCCGCGATCATCGCCCCGGCCGCGCCAAGCCAACCGAAAGCCGCGAAGACCACGATCGCCAGGGTCCAGCCCAGACCGATGATCACATTGACCTGCAAAGTACGCCGGCACTGACGACTCAAGCGCACGCAGGTACCGAGGCGGCGCAAATCGCTGCCGATCAACACAATGTCCGCTGAAGCCAGCGCAATATCGGCCCCGCCAGCGCCCATCGCCACGCCGACCACGCCGGCCTTGAGCGCGAGTGAATCGTTGATGCCGTCACCGACCACCATCGGGCGGAAGCCGTGATCGATTTCCTTGAGCACGCGATTGAGTTTGTCCTCCGGTAGCGCTTGCGCCTGCACTTCGTTCAGCCCGACTTCCTGCGCCAGGGTTAGGGCAACGCTCTGACGATCACCGGTCAACAGGAGTTGGCGTCCCAGCCCCAGTTCGCGCAATTCGCTCAAGGCAAAGCGCGCTTCCGGTTTGATGCTGTCTGCTAGCAGCAGCCAGGCGAGGAATTCACCGTTCAAAGCCAGGCCGGCAATCGGGCCATCGTGTTCAGGAACGAGGGGCGTTGTGATGCCCAGTTGCGCGAACAACTCTGGACGACCGAGCGCAGCTTCGCCCTTCTCTGTCGTCGCCACTACGCCCAAGCCTTGGCGCTCATGGATTTTGGTCAGAGGCCAATAGGCTTCCTGATCGGCCATCCCGGCGAGTGCCCGGCTCACCGGATGACTGCTCGCCGCGCCAAGACTGGCGGCCAGCGCCTGCACTTCTTTAGTGTCCACACTGAGGCTGTCGATCGACTGCAAACGCAACGTGCCGTAAGTCAGCGTGCCGGTCTTGTCGACCACCAGCGAGGTCAGATCGGCAAGTTCTTCGAGGAACGCCGAGCTGCGAATCAGAATCCCGTGGCGCGCGGCGACGGCGACACCGGCAATCGCCGTGGCCGGCGCCGACAGCACCAACGCACACGGACACGCCGCCACCAGCACCGCGAGCATCGCCTGTGCATCATGGGTGACGAACCAGGTCACCGCCGCCAGCAACAAGACCAGCACCATGTAACTGCCGGCATAGCGTTCGAGCAATCGCGTGATCGGCGGTTTCGAGCGCTCGGCGTTTTGCATCAGGGCGATGACTTTGCCCAAGGTGGATTCGTCGCCGATGCGGGTGACTTCGACGCGCAGCAATCCATCGAGGTTGATCGCGCCGCCGAACACCAGCATGCCCACGCCCGCTTCCACCGGTACCGATTCACCGGTAATCGACGCCGTATCGAGACTCGCCTGGCCGGACAATACCCGACCGTCCGCCGGCACCCGATCACCGGCCCGCACCTCGACAATATCGCCAGCACTGAGCGTGCGGTTGTCCACTTCGATGATCGAACCGTCTGCCTGCAGCTTGCGCGCATGGCTGCGGGTCAGCCGGCCAAGCGCATTGATCGCTTCCTGGGAACCGATGACGCTGCGCTCCTCGAGCACATGGCCGAAGATCATGATGATTGGCAACAACGCCGCGGTGAGCAGATCACCGGTCGCCCAGGCACCGAGCATGGCCAGCGCAATCAATTGATCGGTAATGCCGTGCAGGCTTGGATAACGCAGGCTGTACCAGGCCGACCGCATCACCGGAACCGCTACGAGCAAAGAAGCGAAACCCAGCAGCAGTTGGCTGACACCGATTTGCTCCGGGAGTATCCAGCGCCAGACCAGCCCCACACCCAGCAGCCCGAGCGCAAGCATCGCCAGGGTCAATTGGCGCGCGGCGCGACGTTGTTCGGCCGAGGACAACAGACTTGGAGCAGCGGTGGTCGCCGTCATTGACTGGCTCCTTGAATGATCAACCGGGAATCGTCTTTCGGATTGACGGTGGTGACCGACCCGGCCTGATCCAGGATCTTCGGTATGCGCTCGCGATACAGACGCAGGAGCATTTGCGGGTCGGCAGACGTGGCCAGGCTCGTGACGGTTGCGGTATCGGTTGAGGCTTTTGCAAGACGCTCGCCTGCCTGCGCGTGAGCCACCTGGAGCGTGCGGTCTGCCTGTTCGTTGGCGGACTGGGCAAGTTTCTCGGCATCGGTGCGCGCGTTAGCCACTGCTTTGTCAGCCTGCTGACTGGCCGTCAGAACCGCATTGAAAGCAGTGATCGCTGGCTCCGGCAGACTCGATTGCACATCGACCCGCGACACCTCGATACCGATGCCCTGCCCGCTCGCCTTCAGTTCAGCAAGACGCGCGTTGATGCCTTGCACCAGATCACCGCGCAATCGCTCACGGCGCTCGGCTGCCTGATTGTCGGCGCCGATCAATTCCGGGCGAGCGACCAGAATGGTGTCGAGGTCTCGCGCGGCGTTCAGGGCCACGGCGCTGCGCGTCACCAACCGATCGAGCGCCGGTAGCACATGTTCACCCTGTAACACGAACGCATAGGGATCGGAGACTTGGTAAAACACTCGCACGTCCAGTTGCACTACGCCGGCGTCACCGGTCAATAAATAACCAGACCCGGCAAGTGCATCGCTCAATGGCGTAGCGAAGGACGCCACCCGGTCAGCCTTCAGCGCCTCGTCACTGCGCAACAGATTTTCCACTCGACGCTCGATCACCCGATCAGCCGCCGGCAACAGAACCACCTGCTCAAAGGGTTGCGGCCACGCCCATAACAGCCCGGCATTCTGAACGCGATCCAGCGCGCCGAAGTGCAGTACTACTGCGCGGTTTTGCGGATCAATCTGCCGGACATTGGAGAATGCCCATGCCAGCGCCGCCAGCACCGTGATCGCATACAGCGCGATAAAAGCCAGCCGCCCCGCCTGAATCCATGGACTGTTCAACGCATGTGTTCCACGTGGAACTTCTTCGCTCATGGCTGCAATCCGGCTTTGTTGTCGAGCATCGGTGGGCCGTCGACCAACACACGGAACGGCGCAGCATCGGTGCGCAGAATCAATTTGGTGTCCGGTGTGACAATGGTGCCGAGGGTATCGAGCGAGCGCAGCAGGTTGTAAAGCTGCGGCGAGCTGGCGTAGGCGCGTCCATAAATCTGCGCAGCCTCGACTCGCGATTGCGCTTCAATGTCGGCGGCTTTCACCGTCGCATCAGCCTGGACGATTCGCGCATCGCGCTCGGCGGCGGAGCGAATTTGCGCCGCTTCGCGTTTGCCGATCGCTGTACGTTCCGTAGCAATGGTTTCACGCTCGGCGCGCATGCGATCGACCGTGGCACTGAGCGTGACCGAGGGCAAAGTCAGCCGCTCGATACCGACCTGCACCACGCGCACGCCATAAGTGGCGAGCAACTGTTGGTCGATCTGCTGACGCAACTGCGCTTCAAAATCGCCAATGCGAACTTGCCTGGCATCGGTGCTGACCAGATTGGCCAGATCGAAACTGCTGGCCGTGGTCTCCAGTGCTGAACCGACAAAGGTGCGAATCTGCCGCGCCGCTTCATCCGGCTGATTCTGCACGGCACGCATGAAACGCTGCACGTGTTCAGGATCACCCTGCACCTGCCACGCCACGTAGGCCTGAACGATGATGCGCAAACCGTCCTTGGTGCCGACGTCCTGCAAACCACTTGAGGTGGTACGTAGACGCAAGTCCACTGGAATCGCCGCTTCGAACGGCGCAGGCCAGCGCCAGCTCAAACCGGGATCAACCAATACCCGCGACGGATTTCCGAAACGGGTGATGACCGTGGCTTCGCCGGAGCGCACTTGCACCAGACTCGCGGCGGTAATGGCAAACGCCACCAGCAACGCAGCCCAGGCCATACGCCGCCATGGAAATGGTCCGGCTTCTGGCACCTCGCCGTGATGGTGATGATGACCATGATGATGGTGATGCCCGCCGTGGCCGTGGTCGTGGCCGCTGTGGTCGTGAACGTCATGAACAGGCGACTGGCTCAATGGGTGGCTCCTGGTTGAGCGGTGGTACGGGCGGGCGACGGATCAGTCGGCAGTGTGAAAGTACGCAGATCGATGGTTGGCGCATTTGCGCTCCCGCCAAGTCGATGGTCGAGCACCAGCAACCTGGCTTTACTCAAGCCCTGACTGAGCTGGCTGAGGTATTGCTCCAGCACAAACGCCTGGCCAGCACTGGCGAAGGCTTTCTGCTCGGCGCTGAACTTCAGGTCGGCGGTTTGCGCAGCGGCGTTGATCTCCCGCGCGTTTGCCATTGCCTGATCCCGCGCCGCGCTCGCCTGCAACTGCGCCTCGTTAGTGGCCTGCGCAGCCGCCCCGCGTTCGCGAGCGATCAACGCCTGCGCGCCGATCTGCGCCGCTTGCACACTGTGATAGGCATTCGCCGCGCCGGCCGGTGGATGAATCGCTTCGACGACTGTGGCAAGGATCTCCACACCACTGTTCAATCTGTTCAGATCGCTTTGCACCGAGCGACCGATTTCCTCGGCCAGCCCTGCCCTGTCGTCGCCGAGCAGACCGTCGAGGGTGCGCGAGGCAAAATCGTGAACCAGGATGCGGCTGGCGGTGCTGCGAATCAGCGTCGTTACATCGGCGCTGTTATAAGTCGCGGCGAGTGCCGCCTCGTCGTTCAAACCGATGCGATAAACGAAGCGCACGTCCATGTTGACGATTTGCAGGCCCTGTTGCGCGCCGCGGCTGCTGGCGATGACCTGGGATTTGTCATTGACGTGGCTGGCGTCCCACAAACGGTTGGCGGTCAGCGGCGCCGGGCCTTCAGCGGAGTCGGACTGCACGGCGACTGGCTTGTCGCCGACACTGGTTGCCAGTTCATGGACCACGCCGTTTTCAACGGAGATCACACGCCCCAATGGCCAAGGCAACCCGCTATGCAAACCCGGGCCGAAAACCTGTACCGGTTTACCGAAGCGCTCATAGATGCCGCGACCTTGCAGGGGAATTTCATGTACCCCTGTCAGCAGCCAACCGCAAAGGGCGACCACTGCCAACACCGGCAACAACGCCCGGCGCATGTAACTGAAGGCCCAGATCTGGCGCAAATCGATGCCGAAACGGTTGTGCATTTCATGCTGTAACGCCAGCCACGGCTGCGGCGGCCAACGCAGCATATCGGCGATAAAACTGCGCGCCAGCAGGGTCGGTTCGAGTTGTTCGCGGCGCGGGCTGAAAACAGACAGCACCGCGCGCAACAACAGTTCGACGGTAACCAACATTGGCAGGACTGCGCTGAGCACCGCCACGCGTACCGGCCAGACTGCGCTTTCGCTGGCAAACAACAGACACAGCGCACCGATCAACAGGGTGATGATCACCGCCCGGGTCAGTTGTGCCAGCGCAGCCGCTTCCGGCCATTGCGCCGGCGGTACCTGCGCCAGTTGCCGCTCCAGCACCAGCAGGGCAAACGCCAGCAACAACGCCAATGCCGCACCGATGCTCGCCGACAGCCCCAAGGCCGCCGCAGGCAACGTGAGATTCCACACCTGCTCAATACCAAGCAGAACCAGCAACGCCCAACCGCCGAGCCACAACGTCGGCGCGCCGATTTGTCCAAGCACATGGCGGCTCTGCTGACTCAAGCGCTCCAGAAGCCTTTCGTACCAGCCCTCGGCTGCGCCGCCCTCTTCCACGACGGTCGATTGCGAGGCGGGCGGATGCATCACCCGCGCGCGCCATTGCGTCACCCACCACGCCGATTGCAACCCGGCGACCAGTACCAGCAACGCCGCGCTCTGATTGACCAATAACGATAACCACAGGGACTGCGGCGCAAACAGGCCGACGAAAAACGCCAGCACCCAGCCCGACGCGGCCACTGCGCCGAGTCCATACGCCAACCGACGCAATTTGCGTGACTGCGCGGCTGCCTGCTGAAAGCGCGGCAGCCCGGTGACTGGCGTGGCTTCCAACTCAAGATCGACTTGCATAACACCCCGAAAATGTAGGCTCAGCGTTCATAGCGTTACGATATAACGGACACTGTGAAATATTCGTACACAATTGCATCTATTCAAAGATGCCGCAGCTGTCGCTTGCCTGAAGCCTTGACCGAAATGTTCGACGAAGCTCATATTACGCACATAATCTTTATCGCAACTAATCTTGGCTATCCCCATCGAGCAATCTGGAGCAAGCGCATGAGCAACTATGACGTGGTAATTCTGGGCGGTGGCCCCGGCGGTTATAACGCAGCGATCCGCGCCGGTCAGCTCGGGCTCAAGGCCGCTTGCGTCGAAGGACGTGCAACCCTCGGCGGCACCTGTCTGAACGTCGGTTGCATGCCGTCCAAAGCCTTGCTGCACGCGTCGGAGCTGTACGCCGCTGCGGTGGGGACAGAGTTCGCCAATCTCGGCATCGAGGTCAAACCGACGCTGAACCTCGCGCAGATGATGAAGCAGAAGGACGAAAGCGTCGCCGGCCTGACCAAGGGCATCGAATTTCTGTTTCGCAAGAACAAAGTCGACTGGATCAAGGGTTGGGGCCATATCGACGGCCCGGGCAAAGTGACGGTGACCGACGCCCAAGGCAACAAGAGCGAACTCAGCGCCAAGGACATCATCATTGCCACCGGCTCCGAACCCACTCCCCTTCCCGGCGTCGAGATCGACAACCAGCGCATCCTCGATTCCACCGGCGCGCTGTCGTTGAGTGAAGTGCCCAAACATCTGGTGGTCATTGGTGCCGGGGTGATCGGCCTGGAGCTGGGTTCGGTATGGCGCCGACTCGGCGCGCAGGTCACCGTGGTCGAATACCTTGATCGCATCTGCCCCGGCGTCGATGGCGAGGCCGGCAAGACCTTGCAGCGCGCGCTGAGCAAGCAAGGCATTGCCTTCAAACTGAGCTCGAAGGTCACCAGCGCCACCAGCTCAGCTACAGGTGTGCAGCTGAGCGTCGAGCCTGCCGCCGGTGGCACGGCTGAGCTGATCGAAGCCGACTATGTGCTGGTGGCCATCGGGCGCCGGCCGTACACCAAGGGCCTGGGGCTGGAGAACGTCGGCCTGAGTGCCGACAAACGCGGCATGCTCGCCAACAAGCAACATCGCACCGAAGCCGCCGGGGTCTGGGTGATCGGCGACGTCACGTCCGGGCCGATGCTCGCGCACAAGGCAGAAGACGAGGCCATGGCCTGCGTCGAGCAGATCCACGGCAAGGCCGGCGAGGTCAATTACGCGCTGATCCCCAACGTCATCTACACCCAACCGGAACTGGCCAGCGTCGGCCAGACCGAAGAACAGCTCAAGGCCGAGGGCCGTGCCTACAAGGTCGGCAAGTTTCCCTTCACCGCCAACAGCCGGGCGAAGATCAATCACGAAACAGAAGGCTTTGCCAAAGTCCTCGCCGACGAGCGCACGGACGAAGTGCTCGGCGTGCATCTGGTCGGGCCGAGCGTGAGCGAGATGATCGGCGAGTTCTGTGTGGCGATGGAGTTCAGCGCCTCGGCCGAGGACATTGCCCTGACCTGCCATCCGCACCCGACGCGTTCGGAAGCATTGCGGCAGGCAGCGATGAATGTCGAGGGGATGGCGACGCAGATGTAGGTTCCAAATCTTGCCGCCGTCTTCGCGAGCAGGCTCGCTCCCACTTTGGAATGCGTTCCCCCTGTGGGAGCGAGCCTGCTCGCGAATGGCGCCACCCGATCTACAGCGGCAGATGCCCCAACGGCAACGCCCCCGGCGCTTTCACCGTGTGAATGGCAAAGTTGCTGCGAATATCGCTCACACCCGGAAGCTTGAGCAGATGGCCGCTGACAAAGCGGTCATAAGCGCGCAAGTCAGGCACCACTACCTGCAACAAAAAGTCCGATTCGCCGGACACCAGAAACGCCGAGACCACCTCGGGCAGTGCAGTGACGGCGGCATAAAAAGCCTCGGCGCGTTCTTCGTTGTGCCGCTCGACCTTGACCCCGACAAACACCGTCAGCCCCAGCCCGACTTCATCGCGATCCAGATTGGCTTGGTAGCCCCGGATCACCCCCGCCTCTTCCAGCATGCGCACCCGGCGCAGACACGGTGAGGCCGACAGGCCGATTTGTTCCGCCAGCTCGACATTGCTCAGGCGGCCGTTGCGCTGCAGCGCAGCGAGAATCTTGCGGTCATAAGCGTCGAGTTTCATCTTTGGCAGATCCCGATAGTTACAGACTGGAAAACCAGCAGGTTATGCCAAACAAATAGAATTTTGAAGCTGATTACGCAAGCACCTGCCCCGCCCCCTCGCTCTAGACTGGCCCGAGCAAATCGATATCGAAAAGGGGTGTGATGTGGCAACTCTGTGGCTGTTTATTCTGACCTTGGCTGTGGTTCTGCTACTGCCGGGACCGGACATGATCCTGCTATTGCAAACCGGTGCGCGGCAAGGTCGAGCGGCGGCACTGGCCACGGCGTTGGGCCTGGCCATCGCCCGCGCCTGCCACGTGGCACTGGCAGCATTGGGGCTGGCGGCGCTGTTCAAAACAGCGCCGTGGACCTTTGACGTGGTGCGCATCGCTGGCGCGGCCTATCTGTTGTGGATCGGTATCCAGTGTTTGCGCACCTCGCTGGTACCGCGTCTGCAAAACCAAGAGCAGGCACCTGTTCCCGGCCAGTGGCGCGATGCGATCCGTCGCGGTTTGCTGACCAACCTGCTCAATCCCAAGGCGTTGCTGTTCTGCTCGGTGCTGCTGCCGCAATTCATCGTCAGTCACGGCGCGCCGGTGCTGAGCCAGTTTGCCGTGCTTGGCATGGTGCTGGTCGCCGTCGGTCTGCTGTTCGACAGCGTGGTTGCCCTGACTGGCGCGGCACTGGGCCGTTGGCTGCAACACAGTCCAACCGCCCAGCGCGTTCAGCAATGGTTGTTCGGCAGTCTGTTGATTGGCTTCGCCGTACGCCTGAGCTTTATTCAACAGGCCTAGCCTTTGCGCACCTTGCGCTGACGACGGGTGATCAGCAGTAACGCGATGGCCGCGACTACGACGATCGCGCCGATCTGCACCGGCCACTTGTACGGCCGCAGCGTCCCACGCACGGCATCGGTCACTTGGGTAACGTAACGCTTGTCGGCATTTTCGAAGTCCGGGTACGGGCATTGATTGCCGAAGTCTTGCGCCCACGGCACATAAGGGCCTTCCTTGACGTAGCGCTGATACAGCGCACTCTGGTCCTCAAGGCTGCTGTTCCAGCCGGCCGCGTTGCACAACACGGCGGCAAACGCCTGACTGGTGTGCGGCAGGTTATCGGCGGCGCGACTGGCCAGTGCCGTGGCGACAAAACGATAGTGATAACGCTGATCCGGTTGCGCGGCGCTGGCCTGCTGGCGCTGCACTTCCGCCGTGGAAATCAGCGGGCCGACATCCAGCTTCGTGCTCTCCAGCGTGTAATTGCCGCCGAAGGTGGCGTAATCAGGGGCCATCTCATAACCGAGGATGTCCATGCCCCACTCCCGGGCTGTCCACGCGGCGTTGTACAACGCACTGGCGCGTTTGCTCGGCCACCACGCCGACTCGGCCTTGAGCCGTTGCTCGCCATAGAGCCGGGCCTTGTGCTGCAGATCGTCACTGGCGAAATAACCGACCGCTTCCTCGTAACGGCCCTCACGCAGCAAGCGCCGACCGAGCAGATTGCGCAGGTTGGCGGCCACCGACAGCGGCACATAGTTATCGCGCTCTTGCTGCGTCAATGGCGGCGGCGCCGGCACGTTCTCATCGACGTACCGCTTGAGCTCATCGACCGTCAGCACCCGCTCGGCAACGGTGGCGGCATCGAACCAGTAAAGGCTGTTGCTGCGATACAGCTGCACGAATGCTTGCAGGTATTCGCCGCGTTGCAGCGCCAGGATCGCGCTTTCGCCTTCCACCCGACATTTGGGCTGCACCGTTTCAAACGCCCAGTCCGGCGTGCGGCGATATCCCCAGTCTTCATTCTGCGGAAAGGCCTGGGCGGCTTTGGCGTAGGCGGCAGCGGCGGCAGTCGTGTCGCCCTCACGCACTGCCAGTTTTGCCCGCAGCCACCAGGCCAGTCCGCCGTCCCCGGCGTTTACCAGAAAGGCCTTGGCAGACGCGTAGTCGCCCTGTTGATAACTCATCGCCGCCAGTCGATCGGCATTGTTGAGGCTGCCACGGGTGCTGCTCTGCAACAGCGTTACCAATTTCTTTTCGTTGGCCGGCTGCTCGCCAAATGACCAGCCTTGGCGGCTGACCAGCGACGCCGTGACCAGTTGCTGCACTGCTGGCTGCTGCAGCAGTTTGGCCAGCTGAGATTCCGGCAATTCGGCCAGTTCGTTCATCAGTTGCTTGAGCGAGGTATAACCGACGGCCGAACCGTGCAGGTTCTGCGATTCGTACAGTTCGATGGCGCCGCTCCAGTCGCCCGCGCTGCGCAACGCCCGCGCCTCTTCACCGAGGCTGGCAACGCCCAGTTCCAGCGGATCGCTGAAGCCGTCGATGCTCAGTTGCCGGGCTTGGCGAAAGGCATCGCGCGCCTGCTCCAGCGCTTCGATGCGATCGTGCGCCCCGTTGCTCATGGCGAAGGCAATGCGCCCGAGGGAATACGCCGACCACGTGCTGCGCAACGGACGCTGGTCTGCCGGCAGGGCCAGCACCTTGTTGAAATACTCACTGGCGAATTGATGATCACCGGTGGCAAAGGCCACCGCGCCGGCGACGTACAAACGTATTTCCGCCGGCAGACTGGCGCCCTGCTCCTCGGCCTGACGCGCATCGCTGAGCCCACGCAGGCGCTTGACCACCGCGTATTGCTCAGCGCTCAGGCCCACCTGCTCAGCCTGTTCGCGGGCCAGCTCTGACGCGTTGTCTTCGGAATAGTCGTTGGGGTTATGGGTCGCTGCGGTGACGTTTTTCAGCCCGGCAATGGTTTTACCCAGGCGACTGATTTCGAAGCTGAAACTGCCTTCGGGCAGATCGGCGAGGGTCTGCGCGCGGTTGTCGAGCAAGCGCATCGGGAAGTCCGGGCCGCAGGCCAGCGCCGAACCCAGCGGCAGGCTGAGGCTCAGGCAGAGCAGATGGCGGGGCCAGTTACGGGTCAACATGCGAACCTCCTTGATCAATATATGCACAACGCGCCCAACCGACAGCGCGCTGCCCGCCCGCCGGCAAGCGGCCGTCACGCAGGCGGGTGAAGGTAAGCAGATTGGCACTTTGTTGCAACGAGTAACCGGCGAGCGCATCGGCGCCTGCACAATCCTGCGCCTTCAGCGTGATTTGCGCGGGCCACGGACTGTCGAGATTGCCGCGGTTATCGAGCTGGATGTCATAGAGTCCGCCCTGCCCTTTGAATGACAGATGCAGATGACTCTTCAGCACATCGCCCCGCGCCACGGCGCGCAAAGTAGTCAGGCTCCAGGCGCGACGATCGTTGGTCAGCGGCAAGCGAAACCAGATCAACCCGGCCAGATGCTCAGGCGGATCCTCGCGCAAGGTTTTGGCCAATTGGCTTAGTTGCTGCGGATCGGCGAGCAATTCCCGGCGCTGCCCGCCGCGCTCCAGTTGCACTTCGCTTTCCACTACCGGCGCGCCACCATCATCGCTCAACAGCGCAACGCCGTAGGCCGGCAGCGCCAGATAGAACGGTTTGTCGCTGACATGTGCCCAGGCCTTGGCCCACTTCAACGCCTGCCTGGCGTCGAAAAGACCCAGTCGCGGATCGCTCACGGCGTGGACTTGCAGCACGCTGCTGTCGACGCTCTGCAACAGCGCCGGCAAGTGCGCGCTGTCGAGCCAGGCCGGCAGTGCGGTGATGCTCAAAGGCAACGATGGCGGCAAGGTCGCGCGCAGATCTTTGAGCAATTGGGCATACGCAGGCAGCCGTGCTGTACCGGCGTCGTGATCGATCTCGACGCCGCTCAACGTGAGGCCTTGCGCCTGCCAATCGGCGATGACTTGCAGAATCTGCGCGGTGACCTGCTGCTGGTCCAGCGACTGCAGCTGGCCATCGAGGCGAATCACTGCAATCAAAGGGCGGCCATCGGCTTTCAACAATGCCGGATCAACCCGCGCTCTGCTCCACCGTTCGCCGGGAAAGGCCTGCAATGCCAGCACGCGCAGCGTCGAGAAATCATCGCGACTGTCACGCAAGGCCGGTTCATGCGCAGGCGTCCATTGGCGCTGCCAGACGTAGAGTTGCTGGTCGAGGGCCGGCGCGACGTGTTGCTCGCAACCCGCAAGCAAGACGCCAAGGAACAGACACACAATCAACCGCATACCTTGAAAATCCCTGAAACCACAGGGCTGCAAGGTTACACAAAAACCGTGTAGGAGCTGACGAGTGAAACGAGGCTGCGATCTTTTGATCTTGCTTCAAGACTCCAGATCAAAAGATCGCAGCGTGCCGTAGCGCCTACAGGGATGCCGCAGGCTTGCGCGCGATAATCACCTGACTCTTGGCCACCACCGCATCCAGCGCCTGCTTGATCTGCGCGCCGCGCGGGGAATCCAGCACCGCTTGCCAGGTATTGGCCCAGTGCTCGAGCATCGGGTGATCGGGGTTGCTGAGATCGACCTTGGCTTCCCAGAACAACATCATCCACATCGACCAGTAGAAGCCATATTTACTGTGGCTGATGATCTCCAGCCCGGCGTCGCTGACCATGGCCTTGAACTGGTCTTCGCTGATAATGCGTATGTGATTGGGTTTCTGGAAATACTCCGGCGCGGCGATGTCCTTTTGCAGGTCCTCGGAGCTGGGATGCGGCACGCTCAGCAGATACAAAGCGCCCGGCTTGCCGACACGCACCAGTTCGGCGAGAAACTGCGCGGGATCATCAACATGCTCGATCACCTCGGTGGAGACCACACGCGTCGCCGTTGCCTCGGCAATCGGTAGCGGGTTGCAGTCGGTAACGTGGCATTCGATGTCCCGGGCCGGGGTGTCGCTCAGACGCCGGCGCGTGGCCTCGACCTTGGCCGTATCGATATCGGCAAGAATGATCTTCGCCCCACGCATACCGCAGAAGTGCACGTTGCCGCCATCACCGCAGCCGACATCAAGCAACGTATCGTCGGCACTCACAGGGAATCCCGTGTACAGCTCGTGGGTCGCCTGGTTGTACCAGCCGCTGAGTTTCGCGTCGTAAAGGCCGAGCGAGTACGGATCAACCTTGTCGGCAACCGCAGCGACCGGTTCTGCTGCAGGCTGTGCAGGCGCTGTCGCCGAGAGTTTCTTCAAAAAGCTCAGCATGAGGTGGCTCCGGGTGAGGTAACTGCAGTTCGGGAGGTGCCGAGGCGCTTGACCAGTGCAGCACCGCGATTGCGCATCGGCATTTCGACCACGCGGTAGTTGAGTTCACTGAGGAGCGCGATCAGGCCAAAGGCAATCAGCATCGTAATGATGGGATGTCCGGCGGGGCTCGGCAGGCCACTGCTCTGCAAGCGAAAGATCAGTTCACGCACCAATAGATACGCCGGAATGTGAATGAGGTAGATACCGTAGGAGCGGCTGCCGATCCATGCCAGCAACCGCTGCAAGCGTCCGGCAGGCATCAGGTAGTTGCGGTTGTACGAGGCGATCCAGACCAGCAGCGCACTGAGCACGGCGATCGAACCGATTCGGAAGCTGGCCAAGGTAAAACGGTCCGTGGCCATGAAGCTCAACAGCGCTCCAATGACCATCAACGCTGAAATGCCAAGCCATGGTCGGCGCAAGAACGAGGGCTGCCAGCGCTGAAAACCCGGCTGCGCACTCCACATCGCCAACAGCACGCCAAGGGCCAGCGCATCGGTGCGTACTACCATCAGCAAAGGCGTGCGCACAGTCAGAATCTGCACCGCCACCAGCGCCAGCAATGCCCAGACCAGGTGTCGGCGAAACAACAGGATCAGCAACGGAAAGAGCAGGTAGAACTGCTCCTCCAGCGCCAGGCTCCAGTAGACGAAACTGCTGCCGTATTCGTATTGGAAAAAGCTGTCGGCGAAGCGGAAATTGGCGTATTGCAGTACCCCGGCGAGGGTCGCCTGAAGATTGGCGGACAGCGTACCGAACGCACCGGACCGGTTGAAAAACATACAGGCCAGCAGGATCACCGCCAGCCATAACCAGGCCGAAGGCAACAGGCGAAAAGCCCGGCGCAGCCAGAAATGGCGCACCTGTTGCCAGCGCTCCTGGCCCGTCGTGCAGCCTTGCAGCACCGGGATCAAGCTGCGGGCGATGACAAAACCGGAGATCGCAAAAAACAGGTCGACGCCCCACCACGTCTGCGCCCATTCGTGGATCCGGGCCAGCGACGGCACCGGGTCAGTGAACAGATTGTCCGGCAAATGGTGGAACAACACCGCGAGCACCGCGACCGCACGCAGGACTTCAACGTCCATGATGCGCTTGGCGTTCATGCTTGGGGAGCTTCCAAAGCAGGCGCACGATGCTCGAACAACTGCGTCAGAAACCCTCGCAAACGCTGTTCAGCCACAGTCTGGCTGCAGAACGCCTGCAAACTTACGACTGCCTGCGCCGACATCTCGGCATAGCGCTGCGGCTGGTTTTTCGCGACGTCGTAACTGGCCCGATAGGCCTCGCACAATGAGCTCCAGTTGGTCACATAACGCAGGGTTCGGAAGGCTTTGCGCGGGTCGTGGGGCCAGGCTGTCAGCTCGTCGGTGGACTCGATGAGAAAGGCATTTTCCGTGCTCAGGTAATCGATCATCGCCGTGGTACGCGGCGCCACCGCCGGCTTGCCGCAGGACATGAATTCCATCAGCGGCAGGCACTGGCCTTCACCGTACGAGGTGTTGACCACATACCGCGTGGCCTGCACCAGTTGCTCGTAGTCCGGATCGGCAAGGTAACCGTAGATCAGAACGATGCGGCAGCGGTAAGACTGGTTTTTGTACAAATGGTGGAGGATATCGCTGAGCGCTTCTTCGGCGTCGTGGTGAGTGAGCTTGAGCACCAGCGTCGCGTCTTCGACATCGCGAAAACTAACGCAAAAAGCGCTGAGCATGTCTTCCCAGTTCTTGCGCCCGTCACCGGGATTGAACACCGAGGTATAAACCACGCCGTCAAGCACCAGCGTCTGCTCGGAGGCCGGCGCGGCGAAGTCGATGCCGTCGCCGCTGCGCAGGTGCGCCGGCCCGAATGCATTCAGATTGAGGGTGCGGCTGTCCGCGACCAGACCTTTGATCGTCAGGCTGTAGGCGGTGGCCAGGGCTTGCTCGGGCATTTTCGCGCCACGGGCAGCAAAGCGGTCCCAGACCGGCGCCGGCACCGCGACGATCGGGTACTCGGCACCCATCGCCTCGTGCACGGCATTGACCGTGTAGCTGGAGTGGGTGATCGCTGCGCCACAGGCATGCAAGACGCTACGCCAGTCATTGCGCGGCTCGCCCGCGAAGGCTTCATTGGGGATCGTGCTGAACTCCCACGCAAACACCGGCAGCGTCGGACAGGCCAGGTGAACGGGAGTGCGATGCGGCGGCGAGAACGACAGAAACACGCAGGGCTCGCCACGGCTCAGACATTCCAGATACAGAGCATCGACTTCTGTCTGCGGATCGGCCACTTCCACGACCCGACCGATGCGTTCGAGCACCGGACGATACTCCTTGAGCACGAAGTAATAGCTGTACTCCGAACGCCCGAGGTTCTGCGCAATGGTGTGCCGGTTGGTTTCCGAATGAATGATGATCAGCATGAGGCGTTATCCGTCACAGGCGCAGCATCGGTGGGGCCTGCTGTCAGCGCAAAGAACTCCGCGAGCCGTTTGCGCACCGGCGCGAAGGCGCAGTATTGCTGCATGCGCGCGACGGCGGCGGCAGACATCCGCTGATACTCCTGCGGCTGGGCCTTGGCCATTCGATAGCTGTTTTCGTAGGCGTTTTTCAGCGAGCCCCAGTCGGGGCGGTGCCGCAGCGTGCGGTAGATGATCCGCGTGTCCTGCGGCCAGATCGTCAGCTCTTCACTGGACCTGACCACGAACGCCACCGAGTCATCGATGTAATCTTCCATCGCCGTGTGATCGGGGGCGATCACCGGTTTACCGCTGGACATGAACTCCATCAAGGGCAGGCATAGCCCTTCGCAACGTGACGCGTTGACGTAGAAACTGGCCGCCTGATAGAGCCTGGCGTACTGCGCGTCGTCGAGGTAACCGTGCATCACCACGACCCGACAGGCGAACGGTGTGAGTTGCGCCAGCAGGGTCATCAACTCGCTGTAATAGGACGCCAGATCATTCTGGGTGATCTTGAGCACCAGCGTCGCGTCGGGCGTTTCGCGGAACGCCCAGCAGAATGCGCTGATCAGTCGATGCCAGTTCTTGCGGCCATCCTTGGGATTGAATACCGAGACGTACACCACACCCTCGACTGTGGTTTCGACCACCGATGAGGTGTCCGGCAGATCGAGTGGCGCCGGTTCGATCACGGGCACCGGCGCAGCGCCGCACACCTCAGGCCAACGCTGTTGCAGCCAGCCATGCAAAGCGTCCGGCAGCAGATCGCGAATGCCCTCCCAGTACCAGTTGTGCAGAAATTTCACCCGTGGCACTGGTTCCGCCTGCTCGTGTTCCAGATCCAGCACCCACAGGCGCAGATAATGTCGAGCAATGACCAGTCGGCGTTTGAACGTCAACGGTGGCGGGCGCGCGGCTTCAATTGCTGCGGCCAGTGCAGCCTGCTCTTCAGGGCTGATTGGCGTTGGGATCAGCGCATCGGCTGACAGGCCGAGGGTGCGTGAATCGAAAATACAGCCCTTGATCGCCAGTGCAGTCCTGGGATTGACCGGCATGGGTTGGTGTTGCTGACGAATCGTTGCGAAGCTGTCCCACAACGGCGTCGGCAAAACCAGCACCGGGAACGCTTCGCCCATGGCGCGGCGGATGGCCGTTGCCGTGTGGCTCGACAGAGTGATGACCCGGCCGTGGCGTGCGAGCATGCGTGTCCAGTCCTGACGCGGATCGTCGTCCCACTGTTCATCGGGGATCGAATCGAACTCCCAGGCCACCACGCAAATCGTCGGGCATTCCAGATCAACCGGGGTCTTCTGCGGTGGGGTGAAGGACAGGAACACAGTGTCTTCACCTGCGGCGAGCAATTGCCGGTAAATCACATCGACGTCGGCGACAGATCCGGCCACGTGCACGCGCCCCAGGCTTTCCAGCACCGGGCGATAGGCTTTGAGGACAAAGTAATAGCTGTATTCCGGACGCCCCAGACTGGCACTGATGGAGCTGTCGTTGACGTCCGAGTAGAGAATGAAATTCATGGCATCCCACGATGAAGCGCCATCCCGGCGACTTCATGCTATGACGGCCGCGCGTCGGATCGGGTCGGCAGGGCCGGCACTCGTCCGTCATCATCGGGCACGTCTCTGTTCTTGTTTTAGTGGTCAGTTTCACCCCGCGTCGCGGCGTCCGGAAAACAATCGGCCAACTCGCGACGAAGGCCATTCTAAACACATCCATCGCGAGTCCGGGAACCGCCGGGCGAGAATAAATCGGACTATGCTGACGAGAACTGACCAGTCACGGTTTGCCCGGTTGAAATTGCCGAGCAATTGGCACAGATTGGCAACCAAACAACTACAACAACGGCTTCGCCTGCTGTTTCACCGGATATTTCCTCCGGTCTGACAGGGCTTTCCTCAAAGCGTGCAAGGAAAGCGGCGCGAGTCATGACCAAGGGGTCGCTGTTTGAAAAAACGTCTGTTCGTCACGGGCCTCAGCGGCTTCGTGGGACAACACATTCAGTCTCGTCTGGCTTCGCCGGGATCGTCGTGGGCGCTGCTGCCTGCCGCATCGGCCTACGACCTTACGAACGCCGACAGCCTCATCGACCTTTGGCCCGAGATGCCGGATGCAGTCATTCATCTGGCCGGACAGACCTTCGTGCCGGAAGCCTTTCGTGACCCGGCCCGCACCCTCGACATCAATCTCTTCGGCACCCTCAATCTGTTGCAGGCGCTCAAGGCTCGCGGCTTTGCCGGCACTTTCCTGTACGTCAGCTCCGGCGACGTTTACGGGCAAGTCGGCGAGCAGCACCTGCCGATCACCGAGCAACAACCGCCGCTGCCGCGCAATCCTTACGCGGTGAGCAAACTTTCAGCGGAGTTCCTCAGCTTGCAATGGGGCCTGAGTGAAGGCTGGCCGGTGCTGGTGGCGCGTCCGTTCAACCACATCGGCACCGGGCAGAAAGACAGCTTCGTCATCGCTAGCGCAGCCCGGCAGATCTGCCGCATCAAACAGAGCCTGCAAGCACCGCAACTGCAAGTCGGCGATATCGACGTGACCCGCGATTTCCTCGATGTCGGCGATGTGATTCGCGCGTACTTCGCATTGCTGGAAAACGGCACACCGGGGCAGGTCTACAACATCTGCTCGGGCCGCGAGCAAAGCATTCGCAGCCTGATCGAGCAATTGGCCGATCTGGCCGAAGTCGACGTTGAACTGGTGCCGGATCCGGCGCGCATGCGTCGCGCCGAACAGCGCCGCGTCTGCGGCAGCCACGCAAAACTGGCCAACGCCACAGGATGGGCGCCAGCCACCACCACACAACAATCCCTGCGGGCGATCCTGTCCGACTGGGAGATGCGAGTACGACAACAATGACAAAAAGTGCACTGATTACCGGGATCACGGGCCAGGATGGCGCCTATCTGGCCAAACTGCTGCTGGACAAGGGTTACAAGGTTCACGGCCTCGTTGCTCGACGCAGCAGCGATTCACGCTGGCGCCTGCGCGAGATGGGTGTCGAAGCCGACATTGTCTACCTCGACGGCGACATGGCCGATGCCTGCTCGGTGCAGCGTGCGGTAATCAAATCGGCACCGGACGAAGTCTACAACCTCGCCGCACAGAGTTTTGTCGCCGCCTCCTGGGATCAACCGGTGACCACCGGCATCGTCGATGGATTGGGCGTGACGCACCTGCTCGAAGCGATCCGCCAGTTCAGCCCGCACACGCGCTTCTATCAGGCCTCGACCAGCGAAATGTTCGGCCTCATCCAGGCAGAGCAGCAGGACGAAAACACCCCGTTCTATCCACGCAGCCCTTACGGGGTGGCCAAGCTCTACGGCCACTGGATCACCGTCAACTACCGCGAAAGCTTCAACCTGCACGCCAGCAGCGGCATCCTCTTCAACCATGAATCACCGTTGCGCGGTATTGAGTTCGTCACACGCAAAGTCACCGACGCCGCCGCGCGCATCAAGCAGGGCAAACAGCACGAGTTGGCGCTTGGCAACATTGACGCCAAGCGCGATTGGGGTTTTGCCGGCGATTACGTCGAAGCCATGTGGTTGATGCTGCAACAGGACAAACCCGACGATTTTGTGGTCGCCACGGGCGTCACCACCACCGTGCGCGAGATGTGCCGCATTGCCTTCGATCACGTCGGCCTGAACTACCGCGATTACGTGAAGATCGACCCGGCGTTCTTCCGCCCGGCCGAAGTCGAAGTGCTGCTCGGCAACCCGGCCAAGGCCCAGCGTGTGCTGGGCTGGAAACCGAAAACCGACCTGGATACCTTGATCCGCATGATGATGGATGCGGACATGAAACGCGTCGCCAAGGAGTAGGCCATGCTGATTCCGGTGATTCTGTCCGGCGGTGCCGGCACCCGTTTGTGGCCGGTGTCCCGTGAGGGCCACCCCAAGCCGTTCATGACCCTGCCCGACGGCCAGTCGCTGCTGGGCAAGACCTACCAGCGAGCGGCGGCGTTGCTGGACGGCTGGGGCGACATCGTCACGGTGACCAACCGCGAGTATTACTTCCAGAGCAAGGATCACTATTGCGCGGCGCAGGTGTCGCGCCATCGCGGGCACTTTCTGCTGGAGCCGAGCGGGCGCAATACCGCACCGGCGATCGCAGCGGCAGCGCTGTCATTGCAGGCGCTGCATGGTGACGACGCAATCATGGTGGTGATGCCGGCGGATCATTTGATCGTCAATCAGGACGCCTTGAAGTGTGCGGTCGAGCACGCAGTGAATCTGGCGAAGGACGGTTATCTGGTGACCTTCGGCGTGGTCCCTACCGCGCCGGAAACCGGCTTCGGCTATATCGAAACCGGTGCGCCGCTGGACGCCAGAGGCGCGGCCAAGGTGCAGCGCTTCGTCGAGAAACCCGACCTGCAGACCGCCACGCATTACCTGGAGAGCGGCAACTTCCTGTGGAATTCGGGGATGTTCTGCTTCACCACCGCGACGCTCATTGCCGAACTGCAACTGCACGCACCCGAGTTGCTGGAACAGACCCGCGCCTGCATGGCCGTCAGCGCACCGGTCGAAACGGTCGGCTGCCTGCAACAGGAGTTGTCGTCGACCCTGTTTGCCGAGATCACTGACATCTCCATCGATTACGTATTGATGGAGCGCTCGGAAAAAGTCGTGGTAGTGCCCGCCGGTTTCGATTGGAGCGACATCGGTTCGTGGAACGCGGTCGCCGCGCTGATTCCCGCCGATGCTGATAACAACCGCGCCAGCGGCGAAGCGATCTTCATCGACAGCCACAACAACTTCGTGCAGAGCGAAGGCCGGCTGGTGGCGACCGTCGGTGTGGATAACCTGATCATCGTCGACACCGCCGACGCGGTGCTCGTGGCCCATGCCGACCGCGCTCAGGATGTGCGGCGCGTCGCCAAGCAGCTCAAGGACAAATCCCACGAAGCCTATCGCCTGCACCGCACCGTCAGCCGGCCCTGGGGCACCTACACCGTTCTTGAAGAAGGCCCGCGCTTCAAGATCAAGCGCATCGTGGTCAAACCCGGTGGCAAATTGTCGTTGCAGATGCACCATCACCGCAACGAGCACTGGGTGGTGGTCGAAGGCATGGCCAAGGTCACCAACAACGGTTCCGGCACGACTCTGGTCGCCAAGAACGAATCGACGTTCATTGCCGCCGGCCACAAGCATCGCCTGGAGAACCCCGGGGTGATAGATCTGGTCATCATTGAAGTGCAAAGCGGCGAGTACCTGGGCGAGGACGATATCGTTCGCTTCGAAGATCAATACGGCAGGACGGTCTGAATGCTGCTTTCCCTGTACCGCTCGCTGCACAGCTACCGTGGATTCATCCTCGGCAGCGTGCAGCGCGAGTTTCAAGCGCGTTATCGCAATTCGCTGTTCGGCGCGCTATGGCCGATTTTCAATCCGCTGTCGATGATCATTGTCTACACGGTGATCTTTTCCCAGATCATGCGCGCGCGTTTACCGGGTGTGGACGACAGCATGGCCTACAGCGTCTACCTGTGCGCTGGTCTGCTGGCCTGGGGACTGTTTTCCGAAATAACCCTGCGCAGTCAGAACATGTTTCTGGAAAACGCCAACCTGCTGAAGAAAATCAGCTTCCCGAGGATCTGCCTGCCGGTGATTGTATTGATCAATGCCGGGATCAATTTCGCCATCATCATCAGTCTGTTTCTCGGTTTTCTGCTGATCACCGGGCGCTGGCCGGGAATGGCTTTGCTGGCGCTGATTCCGCTGATTGCTCTGCAAATGATGTTCTGCGCCGGGCTGGGTATGGTCCTTGGCGTGTTGAACGTGTTCTTTCGCGATGTCGGCCAGTTGTTCGGCATCTGCCTGCAGTTCTGGTTCTGGCTGACACCGATCGTCTACCCGATCACGATCCTGCCGGAATGGGTGCAGCGCCTGCTGCAACTCAACCCGCTGACCAAGCTGTTCAGCAGTTATCAGAACCTGTTTCTCTACGGTCAGTGGCCGGTATGGAGTTCGCTGCTGCCGGTATTCATTACTGGCGTGGTGTTCTGTCTGATCGGTCTGCGGCTGTTTCGCCAGCGCGTCGGCGAAATGGTGGATGAACTCTGATGGGACATATTCGCGTCACCGGCCTGGGCAAGGCCTATAAGCAATACCCAAACCGCTGGGCACGGCTGGCCGAGTGGCTGATTCCGTTTTCGCCGCTTCGGCATCAACAGCACTGGGTACTGCAAGATGTCGAATTCGAGATTGCTCCGGGTGAAGCGGTGGGTATCGTCGGCGCCAACGGAGCAGGCAAAAGCACCTTGCTGAAAATGATCACCGGCACCACTCAACCCACCCAAGGCAAGATTGAATTGCAAGGGCGCGTCGCAGCGCTGCTGGAGCTGGGCATGGGTTTCCATCCGGACTTTACCGGTCGGCAGAACGCAATCATGGCCGGTCAGTTACTGGGCATGCAGCTCGAGGAAATCGAAGCGCTGATGCCCGATATCGAGCACTTCGCTGAAATTGGCGATGCGATCGACCACCCGGTCCGCACTTACTCCAGCGGCATGCAGATGCGTTTAGCGTTCAGTGTCGCCACCGCCCGGCGCCCGGACATCCTGATCGTCGACGAAGCGCTGTCGGTGGGCGATGCCTATTTCCAGCACAAGAGCTTCGAACGCATCCGCAGCTTTCGCAAATCCGGCACGACGTTATTGATCGTGTCCCATGATCGCTTCGCGATTCAGTCGATTTGCGACTCGGCGATCCTGCTCAAGGATGGGTGCGTGGCCATGCGCGGCAAACCGGAGCCGGTTCTCGATTATTACAATGCGCTGATGGCCGAACGTGAGGGTCAGGTCGTTCGCCAGGAAACGCTCGCCGGCGGCGAGGTGCAAACGGTCTCCGGCACCGGCGAGGCAGCGATTCTGAGCGTACGCCTGCTCGATGAAAACCAGCGCAGCATTGAGGCTGTCGAAGTCGGCCAACCGGTGGTGCTCGAAGTGCAGGTCGAAGTGCGCAAGGACATCGAACGGCTGGTGCTGGGCTTCATTCTCAAGGATCGCCTCGGCCAGATGATGTACGGCATCAACACCCACCGGCTGAACAAGGCATTGACCGATCTGCGCGCCGGTGAACGCTTCACCTATCGCTTCGCCTTCATCATGGGCCTGGGCAAAGGCAACTATTCGGTGTCGCTGAGCCTGTCGCGTCTGGACTCACATCTGGATCGCAATTTCGAGTGGCGTGACTACGGGATGGTGTTCCAGGTGATCAACAGCCGTCGGGAAGACTTCGTCGGCTGTACCTGGCTGGACGCCAAAACCACCATCAGCCGCGACACCGAGGCCCTGTCTGTCGAGCGCGCGCCATGACCCGCCTGCTGGTCGAATGCACTCACGTATTCAAACACCCCAAGGTCAATTCCGGAATCCAGCGCGTGGTGCGCAACGTCATCAAGCAGCTGCCCGCCAGCGCTGAAGGCGTCGAGTGCATGCCGGTGGTGGTGATCAATAGCCAGCTCTACCGCGTGCTGCAACTGGCGCCACTCGATACACCGTTCTGGAACAGCCTCGAAACCTTCGGTGAACGCCTGGAGCGCCTCGCCCATCGTTTCTGGCAGTGGCATCAGCGCCGCGATGCGCTATGCACTTCGAAACTGGCGCGGCGGCTCCTTTACGCCAGCTATCGGTTGACCCAGTTTGCCGTGCTCGGCCTGCCGATTCGGCTCGTCAGACGGATCAATCGCAGGCAGCTGCTTAAACGTTGCTCGCCGCTTCAACACCACCCGGGCGATCAACTGGTGCTGCTGGATTCATCCTGGCACTCGGACTTTTTCGCCCATGTCGAGCAGCTCAAACGCGACGGCGTCGGCATGATCGCGGTGATCTACGACCTTATTCCGCTGACGCATCCGCAGTTTTACGACACGCGGCTGGTCGAAGTTTTCAATGAGTGGTTCGACTGGATCACCCGCACGGCCGATGGCTACATGGCGATTTCCGCCACAGTGCGTGATCAGGTGCGTGGTGAATTGCAACGCAGAGTCGGTGCCGAGCAGACTGAAAAGCGCTGGTTCGATTACTTTTATCTGGGGTCCGAGCTCGATCTGCAGCACAGCGAAGCCACGGTCGAACCGCGCCTGAGTGACCTGTTCACTGCGACCGAAGCGGTTTTTCTGATGGTCAGCACCATCGAGCCGCGCAAGAACCATGGGTACCTGCTCGACGCCTTCGAACGCGCCTGGGCTGCCGGTTCGACCGCACGCTTGTGCATCGCCGGGCGTATCGGCTGGAAATGCGAGGCGCTGCTTGAGCGAATCCGCAATCATCCGGAACTGAATCGGCGCCTGTTCATGTTCAATGACCTGAGCGACACCAGCCTCGAATACGCCTATGCGCAGGCCAGCGCGTTGGTGTTTCCTTCGGTTGTCGAAGGCTTCGGCCTGCCACTGGTAGAAGCCATGCAGCGCGGTTTGCCAGCGATGGGCAGCGACGTCGCGGTATTCCGCGAAATCGGTGGCGAGTTCATGGCGTATTTCGATCTGCTGGATCCACAAAGCCTTGCCGATCTGATCGAAACCTATCAGCGCAGCGGACAGTTTCCCGCCGCCCGCGACGTCGCTGACTGGCGCTGGATCGGCTGGCGCGAGGCCAGTGAGCAGTTGGCGACACGCAGCCTTGCCCATGTTCAGCAGGCCCTGCGCGTGCAAGCGAGGCCGCATGCGCATTGCTCTTAACGCCCGCATCCTGCAAGCGCCGCGCACCGGCATTGGCCACTACGTCGCCGAACTGGTCAACGCCTTGCGCAGCGAACCCGATGTGGACGTAAGCCTGTTTCACGGATGGGGCTGGAGTTCGGCCCTGCCGGACGCGGCCATGCCCGGCTACTCGCGCATGACGCCATTGCTGCGAAAAATTCCCGGGGCTTATCAGGCACGCCGCTGGCTGGAGCAGAAACGTTTCGATCAGGTGCGTGCACAAAAGATTGATCTTTATCACGAGCCAAGCCTGTGGCCGCTGGCCTTCGACGGTCCGACCGTGATCACCCTGCATGATCTGACGCACCTGCATTTTCCAGAGACCCAGCCACCAGCACGTTTGAGGGAAATCGAACGTCGTCTGGCCGCCGGCGTGGAGCAGGCGCGGGTCATTCTGACCGATTCGCAGGCGATCGCTGACGAGGCGCAGGCCTACTTTAATCTCCCTGCACAGCGATTCGTGGTGGCGCCGTTGGGTGTGTCCGAGCGCTTCCGTCCCCGGCCACTTGAGGAAATCGACAGTGTGCTCAAGGCTCACGCCGTCCAGGCACGGGAATATTTCCTCTGTGTCGGGACTCTGGAGCCGCGCAAGAACCTGAGCCTGGCGTTGCAGGCCCACGCCCTGCTGCCAGACGCCGTGCGCCAGCGCTTTCCCTTGTTGATTGCAGGCATGGCCGGATGGCAGCGCGAACAGTTCAACGAGCCACTGCGCCAGGCACTGGCCAGCGGCCACGTGTGCCTGCTCGGCTATCTGCCCGATGAGCAATTGGCGCAACTGCTGGCCGGCGCCCGGGCGCTGATATTTCCGTCGTTGTATGAGGGCTTTGGCTTGCCGGTGCTGGAAGCCATGGCCAGTGGCACGCCGGTGGTGACCACCCGTTCTTCGGCGATGCCGGAAGTGGCTGGCGCGGCTGGCAACTATATTGAAGCGGACGATGCCGAGGGTCTGCGTGATGCAATGGGCCGGTTGATCGACGACTCGCTGCATTGGCAGGCCTGCCGCGAAGCGGGATTGCAGCAGGCGGCACTTTTTTCCTGGCAACGTTGTGCACAGGCTACGGCTGGTGCCTACCGCCAGGCCATGGGAGGTTGAATGCGCGTTCTTCATTTCTTCAAGACGTACCTGCCCGATTCGGTCGGCGGCATCGAACAAGTCATCTTTCAGTTGTGCGAAAGCGGCGCTCAGCATGGCATCGATGGGCAAGTGCTGACCCTCAGCACCAATCCGACACCGCCCGTGGTGCAACTGGGTCAGCACGAAGTACATCGGGCGAAGCTGGATGTCCAGTTCGCCTCCACTGGCTTTTCCTGGAGTGTGTTCAAGCAGTTCCGTGAGCTGGCCGCCGAAGCCGACGTGATCAACTATCACTTCCCGTGGCCATTCATGGACCTGGTGCATTTCGCCAGCGCTGTGAACAAGCCGAGCGTAGTTACTTATCACTCGGACATCATTCGCCAGAAGCATCTGCTCAAGCTCTATCGGCCACTGATGAATCGCTTCCTCGCCAGCGCCGACCGCATCGTTGCTGCATCGCCGAACTATCTGCACACCAGCGATGTGCTGCAGCAGTTTCAGGACAAGACCCGCGTTATCCCCTACGGCCTGAATAAAGCAGGTTATCCACAGCCCGATATCGAACGCATGAACCGCTGGCGCCAACAGCTTGGGGATAAGTTTTTTCTGTTCGTCGGGGTAATGCGTTATTACAAGGGCCTGCACATCCTGCTCGACGCGCTCAAAGACATCGATTATCCCGTGGTGATTGTCGGTGCCGGTCCGCTGGAGCAGGAACTGCATGCACAGGCCGCCGCGCTGGGCCTGCGCAATATTCATTTCCTCGGCCGTCTGAGTGACGAGGACAAAGTGGCGTTGCTGCAATTGAGCTATGCGATTGTCTTTCCTTCGCACCTGCGCTCCGAGGCTTTCGGGATTTCGTTGCTCGAAGGCGCGATGTACGGCAAACCGATGATCTCCAGCGAAATCGGCACCGGCACCAGTTTCATCAATATCCACAACGAAACCGGACTGGTGGTGCCGCCGAGCAATCCACAGGCCTTTCGGGAAGCCATGCGTACGCTATGGGACAACCCTGAGCGTGCTGCCGAGATGGGGGTCAAAGCGGAAGCGCGCTATCGGCAGCTGTTCACCGCCGATGAGATGGGTCGCAAGTGGACAGAGCTGTATCAGGAACTGCTGGCTGAAAAGGCTCTGTCCTACGCTTGAGTGGAGGTCACGCGGTTTTCTGCAACCCGGCCACCGTGCGCGGCATAGCGACAAAACCCGGCAATGCTTCGATCCGTGCCAGCCAGGCGCGAACGTTGGCGTAGTCGTCCAGCGAGACATTGCCCTCCGGGGCATGCGCAATGTAGCTGTAGGCAGACACGTCAGCGATGGTCGGCTCTTCGCCCGCCAGATACGCAGTTTTACCCAACTCCAGCTCCATGACCTTGAGCAGGTTGTGCGCACGGCCAATGACTTCCTCGGCATTCAGTTGCGCACCAAACACCGTGATCAGGCGTGCCGCCGCCGGGCCAAATGCAATCGGTCCCGCCGCTGCCGACAGCCAGCGCTGCACATGCGCTGCGCCCACCGGGTCGGCCGGCAGCCAGCGTCCGTTGCCATATTTCTGCGCCAGATAAACCAGAATCGCGTTGGAATCGGCCAGCACCACGCCGTTGTCATCAATCGCCGGCACTTGGCCAAAGCTGTTGATCGCCAGGTACTGCGGCTGCTTGTGCTCACCTTTGGCCAAATCGACGAAGATCAGCTCGGTCGGCAGTTGCAGCAGCGACAGCATCAACTCGACGCGGTGGGCGTGACCGGAACGGGGAAAGTTGTAGAGTTTGATCGCTTGCATGGTCGACTCCGCTGAAAAGTGACGTCGCTACGGGAATGAGCGCGCCGATGGAGTCATCATCTATGGGTTGCCGGAACAACAGAATAACCAGCCGCTGCAATCGATTATTTCATCTCGTGCAATAACGCCGCTGCGCTCAAGGCCGGATGCTCGCGTAGCGCCTTCACGGCGAAGTCGACAAAACTGCGGATCCGCGCCGGTGCCTTGCGCCCGCCTTGATACACCACATGGATCGGCAACGGCGGCAATTCAAACTCGGCGAGGACGATTTCCAACTCCCCCGCCGCGACTTTGTCCGCCACTTGATAGGACAGCACTCGCGTCAGGCCCAGGCCTTTGCGCGCAGCGGTGATCGCCGACTGATTGGCCGTGACGGTCAGGCGCGGTTCGGTGCGCACACTGAGTGCTTCACCGCCGTCGAGAAACGGCCAGTTGCGTTGCTGACCGATCGCCGACGTCGCCACCACCGGCAGCCCGGCCAAGGCCTGCGGATGCTCCGGGCGGCCATGTTCAGCCAGAAACCCCGGCGAAGCGCAGATTACCCGCCGCACTTCCCCGACGCGAATCGCATGCTGATTGCTGTCCGGCAGCTCACCGATGCGTACCGCGACATCAATGCCCTCCTCGACCATGTTGACGACCCGGTCCAGCAACAGCGCGTTGATCGACACATCCGGATAACGACAAAGGTAATCGGCCATCACTGGCGTCACGAACAGATCGCCAAACAGCACCGGCGCAGTAATCGTCAACTGCCCGCGCGGCAAGGCATGGCTGCCTGCCGCCGAATCCTCGGCCTCCTGCACCTCGGCAAGAATCCGCCGGCAGTCATCGAAATAACGCTGCCCGGCTTCGGTGAGATGCACGGTGCGCGTGGTACGCACCAGCAGCTGCGTACCGATATGCTGCTCCAGCGCCGCCACCGCCCGGGTGACACTCGCCGCCGACAGACCCAGACGCCGCGACGCCGCCGAAAAGCCTTGCTCCTGGGCGACGACAACGAAGATCTGCATTTCCTGAAAGCGGTCCATGGGATTCCTCGGCGGCGGATACGACAATCGCAGCCGAGGCTGCGATTGTGGGAGCGTAGATCAACGGTGGATAACTTATTCCACGGTGACCGATTTCGCCAGGTTGCGCGGCTGATCAACGTCGGTGCCCTTGAGCACGGCGACGTAATACGACAGCAGTTGCAGCGGGATCGTATAAAGGATCGGCGAGAGAATGTCGTGGATGTGCGGCATTTGCACCACGTGGGTACCTTCGCCGTTGGTCATCGCAGCCTTCTCATCCGCGAACACGATCAACTCGCCGCCGCGAGCGCGGACTTCCTGCAGGTTGGATTTGAGCTTCTCCAGCAACTCGTTGTTCGGCGCGACGGTCACCACTGGCATGTCGTTATCCACAAGTGCCAGCGGCCCGTGTTTGAGCTCGCCGGCCGGGTAGGCTTCGGCATGGATGTAGGAGATCTCCTTGAGCTTCAAGGCACCTTCCATTGCTACCGGGAATTGCGCGCCGCGGCCGAGGAACAGGGTGTGGTTTTTCTCGGCAAACAGCTCGGCGATTTTTTCCACGGTGCTGTCCATCGCCAGCGCTTCGCCGAGGCGGGTCGGCAGGCGACGCAGTTCTTCGACGAGTGTGGCTTCGACGCC
The DNA here is from genome assembly GCF_057291535.1 of Pseudomonas sp. 1L-E-NC-VB-C3. Classification (NCBI taxonomy): domain Bacteria; kingdom Pseudomonadati; phylum Pseudomonadota; class Gammaproteobacteria; order Pseudomonadales; family Pseudomonadaceae; genus Pseudomonas; species Pseudomonas sp. 1L-E-NC-VB-C3. Next base: position 634,126 of record NZ_JBXAWD010000001.1, read on the forward strand.
ATTAGCCAGAGTGCCGCGCACCTGACCCAGCGATAGAGTCAGCAGCAACAGGCCAACCAGTTGCGTGGTGAAGGCTTTGGTCGAGGCCACGCCGATTTCGCGGCCGGCCTGGGTCAACAGGGTCAGATCGGATTCGCGCACCAGCGAGCTGATGCCGACGTTGCAGATCGCCAGGCTGGCGAGGAAGCCCAGCACCTTGGCATTGCGCAGGGCCGCGAGGGTGTCAGCGGTTTCGCCGGACTGCGAGATGGTCACAAACAGCGTGTCCGGCTGCACCACCACTTTGCGATAACGGAATTCGCTGGCGACTTCCACCTGGCACGGAATACCGGCCAGTTCTTCGAGCCAGTAACGCGCGACCATGCCGGCGTGATAGCTGGTGCCGCAGGCGACGATCTGCACGTTGCGTACTTTGGCAAACAGCTCGGCAGCTTGTGGACCGAAGGCCTCAACCAGCACTTGATTGTTGCCCAGGCGACCTTCGAGGGTGCGCTGGACCACGGCCGGCTGCTCGTGGATTTCCTTGAGCATGTAATGGCGGAACTCACCCTTGTCGGCGGCTTCGGCACCATCGGTGTACTGCACGGTCTGGCGCTCGACAGCGTTGCCGTTCACGTCCCAGATCTGCACGCTGTCGCGACGGATTTCAGCGATGTCGCCTTCTTCCAGGTACATGAAGCGGTCAGTGACCTGACGCAGAGCGAGTTGGTCGGAAGCGAGGAAGTTCTCGCCCAGACCCAGGCCGATCACCAATGGACTGCCACTGCGCGCGGCGACCAGACGATCCGGTTGCTGTGCGTTGATCACTGCGAGACCGTAGGCGCCATGCAGTTCCTTGACGGTCGCTTTGAGCGCGGCAGTCAGGTCCGGTTGTTCCTTGAGCTTGTGGGTCAGCAGGTGCGCGATGACTTCAGTGTCGGTGTCCGAGCTGAAAGAGTAACCCAAGGCTTTGAGTTGTTCGCGCAGAGCTTCGTGGTTCTCGATGATGCCGTTGTGCACCACTGCAATGTCACCGGAAAAATGCGGGTGAGCGTTGCGCTCGCACGGCGCGCCATGGGTCGCCCAACGGGTGTGGGCGATACCGAGACGACCGGACAGCGGCTGTTCGGTCAGGGCGGTTTCCAGCTCACTGACCTTGCCCGGACGGCGCATGCGTTCCAGGGTCTGGTCATTGGTATAAACCGCCACACCGGCGCTGTCATAGCCCCGGTATTCGAGGCGCTTCAGGCCTTCGAGAAGGATGGCGGTGATATTACGTTCAGCTACAGCGCCGACAATGCCACACATGGTTATTTCTCCTGACTGACAGCCGCACAGATCAAAGTGATCCCGCGGGCCTGAAGCTGATCGCGTGCCTCGACAGACAGGCGATCATCGGTAATGAGGGTATGGATGCTGCTCCAGGGCAGCTCCAGGTTGGGAATCTTGCGACCGATCTTGTCGGCCTCGACCATGACGATCACTTCTCGCGCAACGTCGGCCATCACCCGGCTGAGGCCGAGCAACTCGTTAAAGGTTGTGGTGCCGCGAACCAGATCGATACCGTCGGCGCCGATGAACAGTTGGTCGAAGTCGTAAGAGCGTAGTACCTGCTCGGCGACCTGGCCCTGAAAGGATTCCGAGTGCGGATCCCAGGTGCCACCGGTCATCAGCAGCACCGGCTCGTGTTCCAGTTCGCTCAAGGCGTTGGCAACATGCAGCGAGTTGGTCATCACCACCAGACCCGGTTGCTGGCCCAGCTCGGGAATCATCGCGGCGGTGGTGCTGCCGCTGTCGATGATGATGCGCGCGTGCTCGCGGATGCGTTTTACCGCCGCGCGAGCGATCGCCTGTTTGTATTTGGAAATACTCTGCGCCGTTTCTGCGACCAGCTCTTGCGGCATGGTGATCGCACCGCCGTAACGACGCAGCAATAGACCATGGGTTTCCAGCGCGGCGAGATCCTTGCGAATCGTAACTTCCGAAGTTTCGAAACGCTTGGCCAGCTCGTCGACACTGACTTCGCCCTGCTCATTGAGCAAGGCGAGGATGTTATGGCGACGTTGAGGAGTATTGCGCTTGGACATGGCAGCTTAAGTTTCGATTCGAAAGATAACGCAAGCAATGAAACTCTATCGAAAGGTTGCCGTCAAGACGCGGGGAGAAAAATTCAGAAAAATTGAAATGACTGTGGGGCGAGCCCGCTCGCGAAAGGGGAGTCCTAGCCACTCAAGACGTGACTGAGAGACCGCATTCGCGAGCAGGCTCGCTCCTACAGGGGATTGTGGATAAATCAGGATTTTTTGATTTTTTCCGGCCGCTTCCAGCCGTCGATGTTCTTCTGGCGGGCTCGGCCTACCGCCAACTGAGCGTTATCCACATTTTGCGTGATAGTCGATCCGGCCGCAGTGGTTGCACCGTTGGAGATATCCACAGGGGCGACCAGCGAGTTGTTGGAGCCGATGAAAACGTCAGCGCCCAACACGGTTTTCCACTTGTTCGCGCCATCGTAATTGCAGGTGATGGTGCCGGCGCCGATGTTGGTGCGTGCGCCGATTTCTGCATCGCCCAGATAGGTCAGGTGGCCAGCCTTGGCACCTTCGCCCATGTGTGCATTTTTCAGCTCAACGAAGTTACCCACATGGGCGCGCGCTTCGAGCACAGTGCCCGGGCGTAACCGCGCGAAGGGACCAGCGTCACTGCCTTCACCGAGAATGGCGCCTTCTATATGACTGTTGGCCTTGATTACCACGCCTTTGCGCAGGGTGCTGTCCTTGATCACGCAGTTCGGGCCGATCTGTACGTCGTCTTCGATGATGACCTTGCCTTCGAGGATCACGTTGATGTCGATCAGCACATCGCGACCGACGCTGACTTCGCCGCGTACGTCGAAGCGGGCCGGGTCACGCAGGGTCACGCCCTCAGCCATCAGGCGGCGGCCGGCGCGCAACTGGTAATGACGCTCCAGTTCAGAGAGCTGCTTGCGATCGTTGGCGCCCTGCACTTCCATCGGGTCGTGCGGCTGTTCGGTGGCAACCACCAGACCATCGCTGACCGCCATTTCGATCACGTCGGTAAGGTAGTACTCGCCCTGCGCGTTATTGTTCGACAGGCGACTCATCCAGTCCGCCAGGCGATTGGCCGGCACAGCGAGGATGCCGGTGTTGCCTTCGGTGATCGCACGTTGCGCTTCGCTGGCGTCTTTGTGCTCGACGATTGCCGCGACCTTGCCGTCAGCATCACGCACGATGCGGCCGTAACCGGTCGGGTCATCCAGCTCGACAGTGAGCAAACCCATCTGGCCCGGCACGACATGCTTGAGCAGACGTTGCAGGGTTTCGACTTCAATCAGCGGCACATCGCCGTAAAGAATCAGCACAGTGTCGGCATCAATGAACGGCACCGCCTGGGCGGTGGCATGGCCAGTGCCCAGTTGCTTGTCCTGCAACACGAAATTCAGGTCATCAGCTGCCAGACGCTCACGCACCACATCGGCACCGTGCCCGATCACTACGTGGATGCGCTGTGGATCAAGTTGCCGGGCGCTGTGGATAACATGGCCGAGCATGGAGTTGCCGGCAATCGGGTGCAGCACTTTGGGCAGCGCCGAGCGCATGCGAGTGCCTTGACCGGCCGCGAGGATAACGATTTCGAGAGACATGACTGGCTACCAATCCTGGGTGGTCAGCAACTGCGACCGGGTTTGAAATTCGGAAAAGAAAAAAGGGTAGCCGAGGCTACCCTTTTTTATCAATCGCACAACAAGCGGATGACGGATTAACCGCCAAACTTCTTGCGGATCTGCTGGACGGTGCGCAGCTGGGCTGCAGCCTCGGCCAGACGAGTGGCAGCGGCGCCGTAATCGAAGTCCGCGCCTTTTTCGTTCAGGGCATTCTCGGCAGCCTTGAGAGCTGCCTGAGCCTGAGCTTCATCCAGGTCGGCGGCACGTTGCACGGTATCGGCAAGTACCTTGACCATGTTCGGCTGAACCTCGAGGAAACCACCGGAGATGTAGAACACCTCGGCTTCCCCGCCTTGCTTGATCAGGCGGATCGGACCCGGCTTGAGATTAGTGATCAGCGGCGCGTGACCCAGAGCGATACCAAGATCACCCAGTGCACCGTGCGCAATCACCATCTCGACCAGGCCGGAAAAGATTTCCCCTTCCGCGCTGACGATATCGCAATGGACTGTCATAGCCATCTGATTGCCTCAACCTAAATTAGCGCCCGTTGCCGGGCGCCGGGATTACAGTTTCTTGGCTTTCTCGATCGCTTCTTCGATGCCGCCAACCATGTAGAACGCTTGTTCTGGCAGGTGGTCGTAGTCACCGTTGAGGATGCCTTTGAAGCCAGCAATGGTGTCTTTCAGGGAAACGTATTTACCCGAAGCACCGGTGAAGACTTCAGCCACGAAGAACGGCTGCGACAAGAAGCGCTGGATCTTACGAGCACGGTTAACCAACTGTTTGTCGGCTTCCGACAGCTCGTCCATACCCAGGATCGCGATGATGTCTTTCAGCTCTTTGTAACGCTGCAGAACATACTGAACGCCGCGAGCGGTGTCGTAGTGGTCCTGACCGATCACGTTCGGGTCCAGCTGGCGCGAAGTCGAATCCAGTGGATCTACCGCCGGGTAGATACCCAGGGAAGCGATGTCACGAGACAGAACGACGGTGGCGTCCAAGTGGGCGAAGGTGGTCGCTGGCGACGGGTCGGTCAAGTCGTCCGCAGGTACGTATACCGCCTGGATCGAGGTGATCGAACCTTCCTTGGTCGAAGTGATACGTTCCTGCAGAACGCCCATCTCTTCAGCCAGGGTCGGCTGGTAACCTACTGCCGAAGGCATACGGCCCAGCAGTGCGGATACTTCAGTACCGGCCAGGGTGTAACGATAGATGTTGTCGACGAACAGCAGAACGTCGTTACCTTCGTCACGGAACTTCTCGGCCATGGTCAGGCCAGTCAGAGCTACGCGCAGACGGTTTCCCGGCGGCTCGTTCATCTGACCGTAAACCAGTGCCACTTTGTCCAGAACGTTGGAGTCCTTCATCTCGTGGTAGAAGTCGTTACCCTCACGAGTACGCTCACCCACACCGGCGAACACGGAATAACCGCTGTGCTCGATGGCGATGTTACGGATCAGTTCCATCATGTTTACGGTTTTGCCTACACCGGCACCACCGAACAGACCGACTTTACCGCCCTTGGCGAACGGGCAGACCAGGTCGATAACCTTGATGCCGGTTTCCAGCAGGTCGTTGCCGCCTGCTTGCTCGGCGAACGAAGGTGCTGCGCGGTGAATGCCCCAGCGCTCTTCGGTGTCGATCGGGCCAGCTTCGTCGATCGGGTTACCGAGGACGTCCATGATCCGGCCCAGGGTCGCTTTACCGACCGGTACGGAGATGGCTGCGCCAGAGTCGGTGACTTCCAGACCGCGCTTCAAGCCCTCGGTGGAACCCATCGCAATGGTACGCACCACGCCGTCGCCCAGCTGCTGCTGAACTTCCAGGGTGGTTGCGGCCGCGCTTTGTACAGTCAGCGCGTTGTAGATGCTCGGTACGCTGTCGCGTGGAAATTCCACGTCGATAACGGCGCCGATGATTTGAACGATACGTCCGCTACTCATAGCTGGATCCTCTGAATATTTGAACCGTTAAACCGCGGCAGCGCCGCCGACGATTTCCGAGATCTCTTGGGTGATCGCAGCCTGACGCGCCTTGTTGTAGATCAGCTGCAAATCGCTGATCAAATCACCGGCGTTGTCGGTAGCGTTCTTCATCGCGATCATCCGCGCAGCCTGTTCAGCCGCGTTGTTCTCGACCACCGCCTGGTAGACCTGCGACTCGACGTAACGGACCATCAAGCCGTCAAGCAGCTCTTTGGCGTCCGGTTCGTAGAGATAGTCCCAGTGGTGCTTGAGATCCTGATCCGGGGTTGCCACCAGTGGAATCAACTGCTCCACGGTAGGCTGTTGTGTCATGGTGTTGATGAACTTGTTGGACACCACGGACAGGCGGTCGATACGGCCGTCCAGGTAGGCATCCAGCATCACCTTGACGCTGCCGATCAGATCATTGATCGACGGCTCTTCACCCAGGTGGCTGATAGCTGCAACGACGTTACCGCCGAAGTTGCGGAAAAAGGCCGCACCCTTGCTACCGACTACACACAGATCAATCTCGACGCCGTTTTCGCGGTTTACCGCCATGTCCTTGACCAGGGCCTTGAACAGGTTGGTGTTCAAGCCGCCGCACAGACCACGGTCACTGCTCACGACGACATAACCGACGCGCTTGATTTCGCGGTCGATCATGAACGGGTGGCGGTATTCCGGGTTGGCGTTGGCCAGATGCCCAATTACCTGGCGGATACGCTCCGCATAAGGACGGCTAGCAGCCATGCGCATTTGTGCCTTGCGCATTTTGCTGACCGCCACTTTTTCCATGGCGCTGGTAATCTTTTGCGTGCTTTTGATGCTCGCAATCTTACTGCGAATCTCTTTTGCGCCTGCCATGTAACACCTATCAGGTTAGCAAGCGGGAGCCTCGCGGCTCCCGCTGCGGCTTACCAGGTTTGGGTGGCCTTGAACTTCTCGATACCGGCTTTCATGCCAGCATCGATTTCGTCATTGAAGTCACCTTTAACGTTGATCTTGGCCATCAAATCGGCGTGATCGCGGTTGAAGAAAGCAATCAGCGCTTGTTCGAAGCTGCCGACCTTGGCGATTTCAATGTCAGTCAGGAACCCACGCTCAGCGGCATACAGCGACAGCGCCATGTCAGCGATCGACATTGGTGCGTATTGCTTCTGCTTCATCAGCTCGGTAACGCGCTGACCATGCTCAAGTTGCTTGCGGGTCGCTTCGTCCAGGTCAGAAGCGAACTGGGCGAATGCCGCCAGTTCACGGTACTGAGCCAGAGCGGTACGGATGCCACCGGAGAGCTTCTTGATGATCTTGGTCTGAGCGGCACCACCCACACGGGATACCGAAACACCGGCGTTCACTGCAGGGCGGATGCCCGAGTTGAACATGGCCGATTCCAGGAAGATCTGACCGTCGGTGATGGAAATCACGTTGGTCGGAACGAACGCGGAAACGTCGCCAGCCTGGGTTTCGATGATCGGCAGTGCGGTCAGGGAACCGGTTTTTCCGGTCACTGCGCCGTTGGTGAACTTCTCTACGTATTCTTCCGAAACGCGGGATGCGCGCTCCAGCAGACGGGAGTGGAGATAGAACACGTCGCCTGGGTAAGCTTCACGGCCTGGTGGACGGCGCAGCAGCAGGGAAATCTGGCGGTAAGCCACTGCCTGCTTGGACAGATCGTCATAAACGATCAGCGCGTCTTCACCGCGGTCGCGGAAGAATTCACCCATGGTGCAACCGGAGTACGGTGCCAGGAATTGCAGCGCAGGAGATTCCGAAGCACTGGCAGCCACGATGATCGTGTTGGCCAGGGCGCCGTTTTCTTCCAGCTTGCGAACCACGTTGGCGATGGTCGATTGCTTCTGACCGATGGCTACGTAGACGCAGAAAATGCCGCTGTCTTTCTGGTTGATGATCGCGTCGATCGCCAGAGCGGTTTTACCGATCTGACGGTCACCGATGATCAGCTCACGCTGGCCACGGCCGACAGGGATCATGGCATCGACAGCCTTGTAGCCAGTCTGTACAGGCTGGTCTACCGACTTACGCCAGATCACGCCTGGAGCAACTTTCTCGACCGCGTCGGTCTCGGTGTTGCCCAGTGGACCTTTGCCGTCAACAGGGTTACCCAGAGCATCGACGACGCGGCCCAGCAATTCCTTACCAACAGGAACTTCGAGGATGCGGCCGGTGCACTTGGCGCTCATGCCTTCAGCCAGCGACTGGTAGGAGCCCAATACCACGGCACCTACGGAGTCCTGCTCCAGGTTGAGAGCCATACCGTAGACGCCGCCCGGAAACTCGATCATCTCGCCGTACATGACGTCGGCCAGACCGTGAATCCGCACGATGCCGTCAGATACGCTGACGACAGTGCCTTCGTTACGGGCTTGGGAGGTCACATCGAGCTTGTCGATGCGGCCCTTGATAATTTCACTTATTTCGGAAGGATTGAGTTGCTGCATTGCTCTGCTGCCCCTTCAAACTCAAGATTTCAATGCTTCGGCAAGTTTCGCGATTTTGCCGCGAATCGAGCCATCGATAACCAGGTCGCCGGCGCGGATCACGACACCACCAATCAAGGCAGCGTCCTCCGCAACTTGCAGGCGCACTTCCCGGTTGAGTCGTGCACTGAGAACCTTGGCGAGTTTGTCTTGCTGTTCTTGGTTCAATGCAAATGCACTGGTCACTTCAACGTCTACCGATTTCTCTTGTTCGGCCTTGTACAGGTCGAACAGAGCGGCGATCTCCGGCAGAAGCAGGAGACGGTCGTTCTCGGCAACGACGTTGATGAAATTGCGTGCCTTTTCATCAAACTTGTCGCCGCACACGTCAATGAACGTGGCGGCCTTTTCTGCGCTCGTCAGTCGCGGGGCCTTGAGCACGCGCTGCAGGGTGTCGTCTTGCGACACCGCTGCTGCCAGGCCGAGCATGGCTGACCAATTGGCCAGTTGCTGGTGGGCCTGAGCGTGCTCGAAGGCCGCCTTAGCGTAAGGTCGGGCCAACGTGGTCAGTTCTGCCATGATCGCCCTCGCTTAGATTTCAGCAGCCAGTTGGTTAACCAGCTCTGCGTGCGCGTTTTGATCGATTGTGGCACCCAGGATCTTCTCGGCGCCGCCAACAGCCAGCAAGCCCACTTGGGCACGCAGCTTGTCTTTGACGCTGTTCAGTTCCTGTTCGATCTCGGCTTGAGCCTGAACCTTCACACGGTCAGCGTCGATACGGGCTTTTTCAACAGCCTCTTCGACGATCTGGTTACCGCGTTTCTTGGCTTGCTCGATGATTTCAGCTGCCTGAGCTTTCGCTTCGCGCAGTTGCTGACCCGCTTTCTCTTGGGCCAACTCCAGGTCGCGAGCTGCACGGCTGGCAGCGTCCAGACCATCAGCGATCTTCTTTTGACGTTCGTGCAGAGCAGCGATGACCGGAGGCCATACATACTTCATGCAGAACAGTACAAAAATCAGGAACGCAACGGACTGGCCAATCAGGGTCGCATTAATGTTCACGCCAACACCTCGCAGTTACGTTGTCCATCACACCAAATTACCCGGAAGATCCGAGTAATCAGCCAGCGATCTGACCAACGAACGGGTTCGCAAAGGTGAAGAACAGAGCGATACCAACACCGATCATGGTTACGGCGTCGAGCAGACCGGCAACGATGAACATTTTCACTTGCAGCATTGGAACCATTTCTGGCTGACGCGCTGCGCCTTCCAGGAACTTGCCGCCCAGCAGGCCGAAACCAATTGCGGTACCCAGTGCGCCCAGGCCGATCAACAGTGCAACAGCGATAGCGGTTAGACCAACTACAGTTTCCATCTTTCCTCCCGACTTTTACGTCGTATGGTTTAGGTTTTTTAGATTAAAGCGGTAAAACAAATCGTTTCAGCTGCCCCGCAAGGAGCTCCCTCCCGTTTGACCGGGAGGAACATCAGACTAGTCGAGACTGGTCTTAATGGTTTTCTTCGTGCGCCATCGACAGGTAGACGATGGTCAGCATCATGAAGATGAACGCCTGCAGGGTGATGATCAGGATGTGGAATACAGCCCACGCCCACTGCAGAACTACGCCCAGGCCGCTGAGCCAGAGCAGGCCGCTGCCGAACATCACAGCGATCAGAATGAACACCAGCTCGCCGGCATACATGTTGCCGAACAGACGCAGAGCCAGAGAGATCGGCTTGGCGATCAGGGTGACGAATTCCAGCAGGAAGTTCACCGGGATCAGCAGGGCCTGAACGAAGATGTTCTTGCTGCCGAACGGGTGCAGGGTCAGTTCGCCGATGAAGCCGCCGATGCCCTTGACCTTGATGCTGTAGAAAATGATCAGTGCGAACACCGAGAACGCCATGCCCAGAGTCGCGTTCGGGTCGGTAGTCGACACGGCGCGGAACGGGATGTGGGCATCGCCGGAGATCAGGATGGCCAGCTGAGGAATCCAGTCGACCGGTACCAGGTCGACGGCGTTCATCAGGAACACCCAGACGAAGATGGTCAGTGCCAGCGGTGCAATCACCGGGCTACGGCCATGGAAGCTGTCTTTCACGCTGCCATCGACGAATTCGACCAATACTTCAACGAAGTTCTGCAAGGCACCCGGCTGACCCGAAGTCGCTTTCTTTGCCGCCATGCGGAAAAGAAGAACGAAGATCAGACCCAGCGCGACCGACCAGCCGAGGGTATCGACGTGGAAAGCCCAGAAGCCCATTTCCTTGGCTTCTGCTGCGGTGTGGGCAAAGCCCCAGCCGCCGTTGGGTAGCTGACCGAAAGTCAGGTTCTGCAAGTGGTGCTGGATATAGCCCGAAGCGGTTGTCTCTGCCATGGTTGCCTCAAACGCCCTAAGGTCTCGAAAGTCTTGTTCTCATCAGCAGGGGAGCGAACCAGCTGACCGACTGCGTCAGCACGAACACGCCGAATACTGCGATCGGCGCCAGTGGCTTCACACCTGCGAACACCAGTGCAAACAGCACTGCCGTCAAAATAAGTTTGCCTGCCTCGCCGGCATAAAAAGACCGGACGATGGACTGGGCTGCTCGGGCGCCGGAAAACCGAAATGCCCTGTGAGCGAAATAAACATTGGGCAGCAAGGCTATCAGGCCTCCGCAAAGTCCCGAGTATCCGGCAACGACTCCATGCCATTGCCAGAGCGCCAAAGCGGCAATGAGCAGAATGACAAATTGAGCCATCAACACCGGAAAAACCGCCAGGCGATGGAAAGGCAAGCGGTTTGGCGTGCGGGTTTCCATCACAGTTGCTCTCCAATGGTCGGCTGCCGAAATTCAATAACTTGGCATAATTTGTGCCGACAAAATGCGCGCAGAGTATAGGGGCGGTTCTGCCCCTATTCAACTGTCAGGTAGTGATTTCCGACTGCGCGCTACATGAGGAAATGTTTCAGCGGATGTGTGCGAGCACACCTTGAAGCTCGTCGAGCGAGTTATAACCAATCACCAATTGGCCTTTGCCCTTCTTGCCATGGCGAATCTGCACCGCAGAGCCTAGGCGCTCGGCCAAACGCTGCTCGAGGCGAGCGATGTCCGGGTCAGGTTTTGCAGCTTCCACAGGCTCCGGTTTGCCACTCAACCACTGGCGAACCAGTGCCTCGGTTTGGCGCACAGTCAGTCCTCGTGCGACAACATGTCGCGCCCCTTCGACCTGCTGATTGTCCGGCAGACCGAGCAAGGCACGCGCGTGACCCATTTCCAGGTCACCGTGCGACAGCATTGTCTTGATCACTTCAGGCAGTGCAATAAGTCGCAACAGGTTAGCCACAGTCACCCGCGACTTACCCACAGCCTCGGCGACCTGCTGCTGAGTCAGCTGGAATTCCTGCTGCAAGCGCTGCAAGGCGACGGCTTCTTCGATCGGGTTGAGGTCTTCACGCTGGATGTTCTCGATCAGCGCAATCGCAATGGCGGTTTCATCCGGCACATCGCGAACCATCGCCGGGATGGTTTCCTGCCCGGCCTGCTGACTGGCGCGCCAGCGGCGTTCACCGGCAATGATCTCAAACCGGCCGCCACCAATCGGGCGTACCACGATCGGCTGCATCACGCCTTGGGCCTTGATCGACTGCGCCAGCTCTTCCAGGGCCTGCGGGTCCATGTCACGGCGCGGCTGATATTTGCCACGCTGCAGCAGGTCCAGCGGCAGGTGTTGCAGTTCGCGGGTGTCGGCCTGCGCGGCTTGTTCTTCCAGCGCGCTGACCGTCGGACCACTCAGCAGTGCATCCAGTCCACGTCCGAGACCTCGTTTCTTGACGGCCATGGGGATTCCTTAAGTTGGCTGAGCAGCAGCAATGCGTGAATTTTTGCGCTGACGACGAACCATCTCGCCTGCCAGAGCCAGATAGGCCAGGGCACCACGCGATTGCTTGTCGTAAGCCAGCGCCGGCATGCCGTAGCTCGGTGCTTCGGCCAAGCGAATGTTGCGCGGGATCACCGTGTCATACAGCTGATCGCCGAAGTGCTCCTTGAGCTGCGCCGAAACATCGTTCATCAGGCTCAAGCGCGGGTCGTACATGGTCCGCAGCAGGCCTTCGACTTTCAGGTTCGGGTTGAGCAGCTCGGCGATGCGCTTGATGTTATCCACAAGGTCGCTCAAACCTTCCAGCGCAAAGTATTCGCACTGCATGGGGATAATCACCCCGTCAGCGGCGACCAGTGCGTTGAGCGTGAGCATCGACAGCGACGGTGGGCAGTCGATCAAAATGTAATCGTAGTTGTCACGGATCGGCGCCAGCGCGCTGCGCAGACGGCTTTCCTTCATCTGCATTTCCAGCAGCACCACTTCGGCCGCGGTCAGATCGCGGTTGGCCGGCAGCAATTGATAACCGCCGTGCTCGGAGAAGTGCATGGCCTGACCCAGGTCGCATTCACCGATCAGCAGATCGTAGACCGAGTTTTCCAGACCATGTTTATCCACACCGCTACCCATGGTGGCGTTGCCCTGTGGATCGAGATCGATCAACAGCACCCGTCGCTTGGTCGCGACCAGGGATGCTGCGAGGTTGATGCAGGTGGTGGTTTTGCCCACACCACCCTTCTGGTTCGCTATCGCGAATACCTTAGCCATTCTTGCTTGTGTTCCCAATCATGCCGTGCGGCGCAGTATCAGCAGATGGCGTTGGCCTTGGCAACCGGGGACGGCCAGGGCGTGTTCGCTATCGAGTTTGAAATCTGCCGGCAATGCTACCAGCTCATCGGCCGGATGAACGCCCTTCATTGCCAGCCAGCGTGTATCGGCATCGCCCAAGTGGCGAGTCCAGTTGGTGAAGTTTTCCATGCTGCTGAAGGCCCGGGAAATGATCCCGTTGAATGGCTGCGCAGGCTGGAACGCTTCGACGCGACTGTGGATAACTTGCAGGTTATCCAGCTTCAGTTCGAGTTTGACCTGAGTCAGAAAGCGGGTTTTCTTGCCATTGCTGTCCAGACAGGTCACCTGCGAGTCCGGATACAGGATCGCCAGCGGAATACCAGGCATGCCACCACCACTGCCGACATCGAGCCAGCGACCGTTTTCGATAAACGACATCACGCTGAGACTATCGAGCAAGTGCCGCGAAACCATTTCGTCCGGATCGCGCACGGCGGTCAGGTTGTAGGCCTGGTTCCATTTGATCAACAGGGCCAGGTAACCCAGCAGCAATTTGTGCTGGGTTTCTGTGAGATTGACACCGAGCTCGCGGGCTCCTGTGGATAACTCTTCGGCGTGTTGCGAAGTGACCTTGGCACTCAAGCGCTTTGCTCCAACTGACGGCCCGCGCCGCGTTTTTTCAAATGAATCATCAACAGCGAAATCGCCGCCGGGGTTACGCCCGGGATCCGCGAAGCCTGGCCCAGCGTTTCGGGACGTGTGGCGCCGAGCTTGCTCTGGATCTCCTTGGACAGACCGGAGATGTTGGTGTAATCGATATCCACAGGCAATTTCGTGTCTTCGCTGGCGCGCAGACGGGCGATTTCGTCCTGTTGGCGGTCGATGTAACCGGCGTATTTGGTCTTGATCTCAACCTGCTCGGCGACCTGTGGATCTTCGGCGCCCTGCCCGGTCACTTCGACCAGACCGGCGTAGTCGATTTCCGGACGGCTCAACAGGTTGAGCAGGTTGTACTCGTGAGTCAGCGGCGTGCCGAACTTGTCAGCAATAGCATCGCCCTGCGGAGTATTTGGCCGTACCCAAGTGCTTTTCAGACGCTGTTCTTCAAGCTCGATGCTTTCGCGTTTCTTGCAGAAGGCCGCCCAGCGCGCGTCATCGACCAGACCGAGCTCGCGCCCTTTTTCGGTCAGACGCAGGTCGGCGTTGTCTTCGCGCAGAATCAGGCGGTACTCGGCGCGAGAGGTGAACATGCGGTACGGCTCTTGGGTACCGAGGGTGATCAGGTCGTCGACCAGAACGCCGATGTACGCTTCATCGCGGCGCGGACACCAGGCTTCTTTGCCCTTGGCCCGCAGCGCAGCGTTGGCGCCGGCGAGCAGACCTTGAGCGCCGGCTTCTTCGTAACCGGTGGTGCCGTTGATCTGCCCGGCGAAGAACAGACCGCCGATGACTTTGGTTTCCAGGCTGTACTTGAGGTCGCGGGGATCGAAGTAGTCGTACTCGATCGCATAACCCGGACGCACGATGTGCGCGTTTTCCATACCGCGGATCGACTGCACGATCTGCAATTGCACGTCGAACGGCAGGCTTGTGGATATCCCGTTCGGATACAGCTCATGGGTGGTCAGACCTTCCGGTTCGATGAACACCTGATGGCTTTCCTTGTCGGCAAAGCGATGAATCTTGTCTTCGATCGACGGGCAATAACGCGGGCCGACACCTTCGATCTCACCGGCAGCGGAATACATCGGCGAACGATCAAGGTTCGCCGCGATGATTTCGTGGGTACGCGCATTGGTATGGGTGATCCAGCAGCTGACCTGACGGGGATGCTGCTCCTTGCTGCCCATAAACGACATCACCGGGATCGGAGTGTCACCCGGCTGCTCAGTCATCACCGAGAAATCCACAGATTTGCCATCAATACGCGGCGGTGTACCGGTTTTCAGGCGCCCGACACGCAATGGCAACTCACGCAGACGGTGGGCCAGAGCAATCGACGGTGGATCACCGGCGCGACCGCCAGAGAAATTCTGCAAACCAATGTGGATAAGTCCACCGAGGAATGTACCGGTGGTCAACACCACGGAATCGGCGAAGAAACGCAGACCCATCTGTGTGACGACACCACGGACTTGCTCCTGCTCGACGATCAGGTCGTCAGCAGCCTGTTGAAATATCCACAGGTTTGGCTGGTTTTCCAGGATTTCGCGGACAGCGGCCTTATAGAGAATTCGGTCGGCTTGCGCACGGGTGGCCCGTACTGCCGGGCCTTTGCGGCTGTTCAACACACGAAACTGGATGCCGCCCTTGTCGGTAGCCATGGCCATCGCGCCGCCGAGGGCATCGATTTCCTTGACCAGATGGCTTTTGCCGATGCCACCGATGGCCGGGTTGCAACTCATGGCGCCGAGGGTTTCCACGTTATGCGTCAGCAACAGGGTTTTTGCCCCCATGCGTGCTGACGCCAGTGCTGCCTCGGTACCGGCATGACCGCCGCCGATGACGATCACTTCAAAACGGGAAGGGAAATCCACCACGCACCTCGTGCCTGCTTAAGTAGGTCATTCAGGAAATATTGAAACCAGGTTTCTGGACCTGGTCGGCAAGTATAGGGACTTCGCCCTTTCTAAAGAACCCTTTGCACAAAATTTAACCAGCTGTGGAGAACTCGAGGTTAAAAGAATAAAAAAAAGAGAAATTTATAAAACCTTTGTTTTTATGTTTATTCTTACTGAGCACCATTTCTGTGGATAGATCTCTACAGGCCATGTTTTACAATGTGTACAGAGATTAAAAACCCTGTGCTCATGTGGCAATGAGGCCCTTGGATAACCGGTGTAAGCCTGTGGATGAAAGGGGTGGTTATCCACAGCGTGGGTTATCTCCAGTTTTGAGGCCCTGTTATCAACTGCCCTCAGTGGCAGTTATTCACAGGGCTTAATCCACAGAAATTTGATGGAGGAAGAGGTACCGGGCAGCCGAAAACCGCTCAGGGAGAAAAAATCTGCCCGGCACTCTTGGAGGATTTTAGAAAAGAGGGAAGCAGACAGGTCGCGAACGGACCTGTCTGTGAATAGCAGGAGGGTTATTTGCCGATGCAGAAGCTGGAGAAAATCCTTCCGAGCAAATCATCAGAGCTGAACGCCCCGGTAATTTCACCCAGGGAATGTTGAGCCTGGCGCAAATCCTCAGCGAGCAACTCCCCAGCGCCCGCCAGGGTCAGTTGCGCGCGGCCATGTTCCAATGCCGCGCTGGCGTGGCGCAGTGCCTCCAGATGCCGCCGACGTGCGCTGAAGCTGCTCTCCGAGGTCTGCTCGTAACCCATGCACGCCTTTAGATGATCACGCAGCAGATCGAGGCCTTCAGCGGACTTGGCGCTGAGACTGATGGTCACGTGGCCGTCGTCACTGGTTTCCAGAGCAATCGCTTCACCGGTCAGATCGGCTTTGTTCCGGATCAGGGTGACTTTCGCCGGATCCGGTCGTGATTCGAGGAATTCTGGCCATAAGGCAAAAGGATCCAGTGCCTCCGGTGCGGTCGCATCGACCACCAGCAAAACCCGATCCGCTTCACCGATGGCTTTCAACGCCCGTTCCACACCGATCTTTTCCACATGATCATCGGTGTCACGCAGCCCTGCAGTATCGACCACATGCAACGGCATCCCGTCGATGTGGATATGTTCGCGCAAAATATCCCGCGTAGTACCGGCAATTTCGGTGACGATGGCGGCTTCGCGACCGGCCAATGCATTCAACAGGCTGGATTTACCGGCATTCGGCCGCCCAGCGATGACGACTGTCATACCATCACGCAACAATGCGCCCTGCCCCGCTTCGCGCAGCACTGTGGATAACTCATCGCGTACCTTATCGAGCATGCCCAATACATGACCGTCGGCGAGAAAGTCGATTTCCTCTTCCGGGAAGTCGATGGCGGCTTCGACGTAGATACGCAAACCGATCAGCTGCTCGGTCAAGTTATGCACACGCTGGGAAAACGCACCCTGCAATGAACGCAGCGCATTGCGCGCAGCCTGTGCAGAACTGGCTTCGATCAAATCGGCTATTGCTTCGGCCTGGGCCAGATCGAGTTTGTCATTGAGGAAGGCGCGCTCGCTGAATTCACCTGGACGGGCCAGACGGCAGCCCAGTTCCAGACAACGCTTGAGCAACATGTCCAGAACGATCGGGCCGCCATGGCCCTGCAATTCCAAGACGTCTTCGCCGGTGAACGAGTTCGGCCCCGGGAAATACAAAGCCAGACCTTCGTCCAGCACCTGCTGGTCGTCACTGAAAAACGGTCCGTAATGGGCGTAACGTGGTTTCAGTTCTCGGCCGCTGATGGCTATTGCCGCAACGCTGGCCAACGGCCCGGAAATACGGACGATGCCCACACCGCCGCGCCCTTGAGCGGTGGCGACAGCGGCGATGGTTTCACGGGGTGTGCTCATAAAGCGGCATCCAGACAAAAGTGGCAGATAGCAAAACGCCCCACTAGGGGGCGCTTTGAGTGGTGTTATCCACAGTGCAAGTTACGCCTCGGCTTTTTTCGTCGCCGCTTCGATCTTACGCGTGATGTACCACTGTTGTGCAATCGACAGGCAGTTGTTCACAACCCAGTACAGCACCAGGCCCGCCGGGAACCACAGGAAGAAGAAGGTGAAGATGATTGGCATCATTTTCATGACCTTCGCCTGCATCGGATCCGGAGGCGTCGGGTTCAGCTGCTGCTGGATGAACATGGTTGCGCCCATGATGATCGGCAGAATGAAGAACGGATCCTTGATCGACAGGTCAGTGATCCACAGCATGAACGGCGCCTGGCGCATTTCCACGCTTTCCAGCAGAACCCAGTACAGCGACAGGAAGACCGGCATCTGCACGAGGATCGGCAAGCAGCCGCCCAGTGGATTGATCTTCTCTTTCTTGTACAGCTCCATCATGGCCTGCGACATTTTCTGCCGGTCATCGCCATGTTGCTCTTTCAGCGCAGCCAGTTTCGGAGCCACGGCACGCATGCGCGCCATCGATTTGTAGCTGGCGGCCGACAGCGGGAAGAAAATCCCTTTGATCAGCATGGTCAGGAAGATGATCGACCATCCCCAGTTACCGACAATGGCGTGGATATGTTGCAGCAGCCAGAAGATCGGCTGGGCAATGAACCACAGAATGCCGTAGTCGACGGTCAGTTCCAGACCTGGGGACAACTCTTTCAGTACAGCCTGACTCTTCGGACCGGCGTACAGCACAGCACTGGTTTCAACTTTCGCACCCGGAGCAGCGGTCAGAGTCGGACCGGTGTAACCAATGATGTAGTTGCCTTTGCTGTCTTTACGGGTCTGGACGATGTTGTTTTCGCCCTTGGCCGGAATCCACGCGGTCACGAAGTAGTGCTGCAACCAGGCTACCCAACCACCGGTGACCGTTTCCTTGAGCTGCGCCTTGTCCATGTCCTTCATCGACACTTTCTTGTACGGCTCGGAACTTGTCCACAGGGCGGCGCCCAGGTAAGTCGCGGTGCCAGTAGCCGTGGTCGACGAAGGATCAGCGCTGGCGTCGCGCTTCAACTGGGCAAACATTGCGCCGTTCCAGGGCTGAGCGCTCTGGTTATCCACAATGTAGGAGACAGCGACGTCGTACAGGCCACGTTTCATGGTGAAACGCTTGATGTAGTTGACGCCGTCCTTGCTGAATTTCAGGTCAACGACGAGTTGATCCTGACCGTCAGCCAGTTGGTAAACCTTCTTCTCCGAGGAATAAACCGGACGACCGGCCGGGTTTGCATCCGGGCCGTTGGTACCGATCAGACCGCTTTGCGCCAGATATACACGTTCGCCGCCGTTATCGAACAGCTGGAACGGAACGTCAGGACGATCCTGACGACGTGGATACAAAGGCAGAGTCAGTTGCGCAACGTCGCCACCCTGTGGATCGATCGCCAGATCGAGCACATCGGTCTTGACCTGAATCAGATCCTTGCTGGCGGCGACCGGCGTTTCGGCAGGTGCGCTGGTATCGCTGGCGGCGCGCGGAATATCGTCACTGGCAGCATTTGTGCCAGTGGCGGTGTCCGGCAAACCGGATGTAGTCGTACTGGAAGCAACATTCTGAGTCGGCAGGGCAGCCTGGCCATAATCCTGGTTCCATTTAAGAACCATGACGTAGGACACGATTGCCAGGGCGACGATCAGGATCGTGCGTTTGATATCCATGATTACTCGGCCATCGAAGAAGAACGGGAGGTAGGGACAGGTGGAACCGGGTCATAACCACCGGGATTCCACGGATGACAGCGACCTAAACGACGAAAGGTCAGCCAGCCACCGCGCAGAAGGCCATGATTTTCAATGGCTTCATACGCGTAGCAGGAACAACTGGGGTAGAAGCGACAGTGGCTGGCCATTAAAGGACTAATGGCATAGCGATAAAACTGGATCGGAACGAGGGCCAGTTTACGCATCGGTACTGTCTACCCCTACAGTTTCGGTTTTGACTGCCGGAACGGGCTTGTTGCGTGCCAGACGCTTCCAGAGTTTGCCGAAATGCTGAATCAATTCGGGGTTTTCTACATCACCCAAACCTTTGCGCGCGACGATAACGATGTCCCAGCCGACCAGTGAATCCTGGTGCAGACGGAACGATTCGCGCATCAGACGTTTGAGGCGATTGCGCTCAACGGAGAGCTTCACGCTCTTTTTCCCGATAACCAGCCCGAGACGGGGGTGATCAAGATCGTTGTTGCGTGCAAGGAGCAGGAGATTTTTCCCCGGAACCTTGCCGGTAGGGGAGTCAAAGACTGCCTTGAAATGCCGGGGGGTAAGCAGACGCTTTTCCCGACTGAAGTCCTGACTCACCTCCAGTACCGGATTATCAAACTGCCAGACGCGCACGACCTTTGGCGCGACGACGCGACAGGACTGCGCGGCCGTTCTTGGTAGCCATGCGAGCACGGAAACCGTGGGTACGAGCGCGTTTGATAGTGCTTGGTTGGAAAGTACGTTTCATGTCGTGTTACCTGGTTCGTCCACAACGGGCCGGAATGGCCCCCGTTTTAAGAGACCGGGGATTCTAGAGAAAGCAAGCCTTCAGGTCAATTTCCAACCAGCGTTTCCTTATAAATAGATCAGGGCAGGGTTTGAGCTCGAAAGCCTGTCAGCCAGATATAGAAATAAAGAAGGGAATTATTTAAAGCTTTTCTGTAAAGCTTGTAAAAGCTAGACACGTCATCTTCTGTGGATAACTGCTATCAGGCCTTATTTTGTGTGGTGTACAGAGAATGACAACTACAGTGGAAAACCGTGTTCAGCCTGTGCTGCGCTATCGGAAAAGCTGTGTGTGAAAGGGCTTGTTATCCACAGGCTGGTTATCCACCGGGTTTAGCCCCCAGTTGTCCAGTGCCCTCAGAGGTGTTTATCCACAGGGCTTATTCATGTGCCGTTGGTCGCCTTTTAATGCTTTAACGCATTGATAAATGATGGAGATGGACCTACCTGCATGTGGATAAGTGAACCGCTCGCCGCTACAATGGCCGCTTGTTTTTGCCTCACCGGCTTTCAACTTAGGGGATATCCGTGTCAGTGGAACTTTGGCAGCAGTGCGTGGAGCTTTTGCGCGAAGAGCTGCCTGCCCAACAATTCAACACCTGGATCCGTCCACTACAGGTCGAAGCCGAAGGCGACGAGTTGCGCGTCTACGCACCGAATCGTTTCGTGCTGGACTGGGTCAACGAAAAGTACCTGGGCCGCGTCCTTGAATTGCTGGATGAGCACGGCAATGGCTCGACGCCGGCGCTGTCCTTGTTAATAGGCAGCAAGCGCAGCTCGGCACCTCGTGCCGCACCCAATGCGCCGCTGGCGGCCGCGCAGGTTGCTCAGGCGCAGGCCAATAATGTGCCGCCGAGCAATCCGCCACCGACGCCAGCCCCTGCTCCGGCCAAACGTTCCACACAGAAGGCCGCTGAAGTCAGCGAAGAACCTTCCCGCGACAGCTTCGACCCGATGGCCGGCGCCGCTTCGCAGCAGGCCCCGGTTCGCGCGGAGCAGCGCACCGTGCAGGTAGAAGGTGCGCTCAAGCACACCAGTTACCTGAACCGCACGTTCACCTTCGAGAATTTTGTTGAAGGTAAATCCAACCAGCTCGCCCGTGCGGCGGCCTGGCAGGTGGCGGACAATCCCAAGCACGGCTATAACCCGCTGTTCCTTTATGGTGGCGTCGGCCTGGGTAAAACCCACTTGATGCACGCAGTGGGCAACCATCTATTAAAGAAGAATCCGAATGCCAAGGTCGTGTACCTGCATTCCGAGCGCTTCGTGGCCGACATGGTCAAGGCGTTGCAACTGAACGCCATCAACGAATTCAAGCGTTTCTACCGTTCGGTGGATGCCTTGCTGATCGACGATATTCAGTTCTTCGCCCGCAAGGAGCGTTCCCAGGAAGAGTTTTTCCACACCTTCAACGCGCTGCTTGAGGGTGGTCAGCAGGTCATTCTCACCAGTGACCGCTACCCGAAAGAAATCGAAGGCCTTGAAGAACGCCTCAAATCCCGCTTCGGCTGGGGCCTGACCGTTGCGGTCGAGCCGCCTGAGCTGGAAACCCGCGTGGCGATCCTGATGAAGAAGGCCGATCAGGCCAAAGTCGAGTTGCCTCACGATGCCGCATTCTTCATTGCCCAGCGCATTCGCTCCAACGTCCGTGAGCTGGAAGGTGCGCTGAAACGCGTAATCGCCCACTCGCACTTCATGGGCCGCGACATCACCATCGAGCTGATCCGCGAATCCCTGAAAGACTTGCTGGCGTTGCAGGACAAACTTGTTTCTGTGGATAACATTCAGCGCACCGTCGCCGAGTATTACAAGATCAAGATTTCCGACCTGCTGTCCAAGCGCCGTTCGCGCTCGGTGGCTCGTCCGCGTCAGGTGGCCATGGCGTTGTCCAAGGAACTGACCAACCACAGCCTGCCGGAAATCGGCGATGTGTTTGGCGGCCGCGACCACACCACCGTGCTGCACGCCTGCCGCAAGATCAACGAACTTAAGGAATCCGACGCGGACATCCGCGAGGACTACAAGAACCTGCTGCGTACACTGACCACTTGATGAACACCAGCGCAGCTTATTAAGGCAAGGGACTAGACCATGCATTTCACCATTCAACGCGAAGCCCTGTTGAAACCCCTGCAACTGGTCGCAGGCGTCGTCGAGCGCCGACAGACCTTGCCGGTACTGTCCAACGTGCTGTTGGTCGTCGAAGGCCAGCAACTGTCGCTGACCGGTACCGACCTGGAAGTCGAGCTGGTCGGTCGTGTGCAACTCGAAGAGCCGGCCGAAACCGGTTCCATCACCGTGCCGGCGCGCAAGCTGATGGATATCTGCAAAAGCCTGCCCAACGATGCGCTGATCGACATCAAGGTCGACGAGCAGAAGCTGGTGGTAAAGGCCGGCCGTAGCCGCTTCACCCTGTCGACCCTGCCGGCCAACGATTTCCCGACCGTCGAAGAAGGCCCGGGCTCGCTGACCTGCAGCCTGGAGCAAAGCAAACTGCGTCGTCTGATCGAACGCACCAGCTTCGCCATGGCCCAGCAGGACGTGCGTTACTACCTCAACGGCATGCTGCTGGAAGTTTCCGCTGGTGTGATCCGCGCCGTGGCCACCGACGGACACCGTCTGGCGATGTGCTCGATGCAGGCCGATATCGGTCAGCCGGATCGCCATCAGGTGATCGTGCCGCGCAAAGGTATCCTCGAGCTGGCGCGTCTGCTCACCGAGCCGGATGGCAATGTCAGCATCGTCCTCGGCCAGCACCACATCCGCGCCACCACTGGCGAGTTCACTTTCACCTCGAAACTGGTCGACGGTAAATTCCCGGATTACGAGCGCGTCCTGCCGAAAGGTGGTGACAAGCTGGTACTCGGCGATCGTCAGGCGTTGCGTGAAGCGTTCAGCCGTACCGCGATTCTGTCCAACGAGAAGTACCGCGGTATCCGTCTGCAACTGGCCAGCGGTCAGTTGAAGATCCAGGCCAACAACCCGGAGCAGGAAGAAGCGGAAGAAGAAGTGGGCGTTGAATACAACGGCGGCTCGCTGGAGATCGGCTTCAACGTCAGCTACCTGCTCGACGTGCTGGGCGTGATGACCACCGAGCAGGTTCGCCTGATCCTGTCCGACTCCAACAGCAGTGCGCTGGTGCAAGAGTCCGACAATGACGATTCGGCTTACGTTGTCATGCCGATGCGTCTGTAATCAGCTGATCCTGAATGTCGTTAAGTCGTGTTTCGGTCACCGCGGTGCGCAATCTGCACCCGGTGACCTTCTCCCCCTCCCCCCGCATCAACATTCTTTACGGCGCCAACGGCAGCGGCAAAACCAGTGTTCTGGAAGCCATTCATCTGCTGGGGCTTGCCCGTTCGTTTCGCAGTACGCGGCTGTTGCCTGTCATTCAGTACGAACAGCTCGCCTGTACCGTATTCGGTCAGGTTGAACTGGCTGAAGGCGGACACAGTGCGCTGGGGATTTCCCGCGACCGTCAGGGCGAGTTCCAGATTCGCATCGACGGCCAGAACGCCCGTAGCGCTGCGCAGCTGGCGGAGATCCTGCCGCTGCAGTTGATCAACCCGGACAGCTTCCGTCTGCTGGAAGGCGCACCGAAGATTCGCCGGCAGTTTCTCGACTGGGGCGTGTTCCACGTCGAACCGCGTTTCATGGCCACTTGGCAGCGTTTGCAGAAGGCGCTGCGCCAGAGAAACTCCTGGCTGCGGCATGGTACACTTGACGCCGTTTCGCAAGCGGTTTGGGACAGGGAACTGTGCCAGGCCAGCGCTGAAATCGATGAATACCGCCGCGCTTACATCACAGCCTTGAAACCGGTCTTCGAACAGACCTTGAGCGAACTGGTTGAGCTCGAGGGTTTGACGCTCAGCTATTACCGAGGCTGGGACAAGGACCGCGAATTGAGCGCCGTACTCGCCGCTTCCGTACAACGGGACCAGCAGATGGGGCACACTCAGGCCGGACCGCAACGAGCTGATTTGCGTCTCAGATTGGGCGCACACAATGCCGCGGACATTTTGTCCCGGGGTCAGCAGAAGTTGGTGGTGTGTGCACTGCGGATTGCCCAAGGGCACCTGGTCAGCCAGGCCCGTCGCGGACAGTGTATTTATCTGGTGGATGATTTGCCGTCCGAGCTGGACGAGAGCCACCGCCGCGCGCTGTGCCGCTTGCTGGAAGACTTACGCTGCCAGGTGTTTATCACCTGTGTAGATCACGAATTACTGAGGGAAGGCTGGCAGACGGAAACGCCAGTCGCTTTGTTCCACGTGGAACAGGGCCGTATCACCCAGACCCACGACCATCGGGAGTGAAGGCATTGAGCGAAGAAAATACGTACGACTCAACGAGCATTAAAGTGCTGAAAGGCCTGGATGCCGTACGCAAACGTCCCGGTATGTACATTGGTGACACCGACGATGGCAGCGGTCTGCACCACATGGTGTTCGAGGTGGTCGACAACTCGATCGACGAAGCCCTCGCCGGCCATTGCGACGACATCAGCATCATCATTCACCCGGACGAATCCATCACCGTTAAAGACAACGGTCGTGGCATCCCGGTAGACGTGCATAAAGAGGAAGGCGTTTCCGCCGCAGAGGTCATCATGACCGTCCTCCACGCTGGCGGTAAGTTCGACGACAACTCCTACAAAGTATCCGGCGGTCTGCATGGCGTAGGTGTGTCGGTGGTGAACGCGCTGTCCGAAGAACTGGTCCTTACCGTTCGCCGCAGTGGCAAGATCTGGGAACAGACCTACGTCCACGGCGTTCCTCAGGCACCGATGGCCATCGTTGGCGACAGCGAAACCACCGGTACCCAGATCCACTTCAAGGCTTCCAGCGAAACCTTCAAGAACATTCACTTCAGCTGGGACATCCTCGCCAAGCGCATTCGTGAACTGTCCTTCCTCAACTCCGGTGTCGGCATCGTCCTCAAGGACGAGCGCAGCGGCAAGGAAGAGCTGTTCAAGTACGAAGGCGGCCTGCGTGCGTTCGTTGAATACCTGAACACCAACAAGACTGCGGTCAATCAGGTGTTCCACTTCAACATCCAGCGTGAAGACGGCATCGGCGTGGAAATCGCCCTGCAGTGGAACGACAGCTTCAACGAGAACCTGTTGTGCTTCACCAACAACATTCCGCAGCGCGACGGCGGCACTCACCTGGTGGGCTTCCGCTCGGCACTGACGCGTAACCTGAACAACTACATCGAGCAGGAAGGTCTGGCGAAGAAGCACAAAGTCGCCACCACCGGTGACGACGCTCGTGAAGGCCTGACCGCGATCATCTCGGTGAAAGTGCCGGATCCGAAGTTCAGCTCGCAGACTAAAGACAAGCTGGTGTCTTCCGAAGTGAAGACTGCAGTGGAACAGGAGATGGGCAAATACTTCTCCGACTTCCTTCTGGAGAACCCGAACGAAGCCAAGCTGGTAGTCGGCAAGATGATCGACGCCGCCCGTGCCCGTGAAGCCGCGCGCAAGGCCCGTGAGATGACCCGCCGCAAAGGCGCGCTGGACATCGCCGGTCTGCCGGGCAAGCTCGCCGACTGCCAGGAAAAAGACCCGGCGCTGTCCGAACTGTACCTGGTGGAGGGTGACTCCGCGGGCGGTTCTGCGAAGCAGGGACGTAACCGCAAGACCCAGGCGATCCTGCCGTTGAAGGGCAAGATCCTCAACGTCGAGAAAGCCCGTTTCGACAAGATGATCTCGTCCCAGGAAGTGGGCACGCTGATCACCGCGCTGGGCTGTGGCATCGGTCGCGAAGAGTACAACATCGACAAGCTGCGCTATCACAACATCATCATCATGACCGATGCTGACGTCGACGGTTCGCACATCCGTACCCTGCTGCTGACCTTCTTCTTCCGTCAGTTGCCCGAGCTGATCGAGCGTGGCTACATCTACATCGCCCAGCCACCGCTGTACAAAGTCAAAAAAGGCAAGCAAGAGCAATACATCAAAGACGACGACGCCATGGAAGAGTACATGACGCAGTCGGCCCTGGAAGATGCAAGCCTGCACCTGAACGAAGAAGCCCCGGGCATTTCCGGCGAAGCGCTGGAACGTCTGGTGAACGACTTCCGCATGGTGATGAAGACCCTCAAGCGTCTGTCGCGTCTGTACCCTCAGGAGCTGACCGAGCACTTCATCTATCTGCCGGCCGTCAGTCTGGAAACCCTGGGCGACCACGCGGCGATGCAAGAGTGGCTGGCGCAGTATGAAGTCCGTCTGCGTACCAACGAGAAGTCGGGTCTGGTCTACAAGGCCAGCCTGCGTGAGGATCGCGAACGTGGCGTCTGGCTGCCAGAGGTCGAACTGATCTCCCACGGTCTGTCGAACTACGTCACCTTCAACCGCGACTTCTTCGGCAGCAACGACTACAAAACCGTGGTCACCCTGGGCGCGCAACTGAGCACCCTGCTCGATGAAGGCGCGTACATCCAGCGTGGCGAGCGCAAGAAAGCCGTTACCGAGTTCAAGGAAGCCCTCGACTGGCTGATGGCCGAAAGCACCAAGCGCCACACCATCCAGCGCTACAAAGGTCTGGGCGAAATGAACCCGGATCAGCTGTGGGAAACCACCATGGACCCAAGCGTGCGGCGCATGCTGAAAGTCACCATCGAAGACGCCATCGGTGCAGACCAGATCTTCAACACCCTGATGGGTGATGCGGTCGAACCTCGCCGAGATTTCATCGAGAGCAACGCACTGGCGGTTTCCAACCTGGACTTCTGATCCTGTTTGCTACCCGCTCATGGAAAACCCCGGCCAATGCCGGGGTTTTTTTGTTGCCTCACTCATTCCCAGTGCCGACACTCTCCAACCGATACCCATACCCATAAATTGTCAGCAACTGCCAACCCCGATCCGCTGTCAGCCCGAGCTTGTTGCGCAATCGGTAGATATGCGTATCCAGTGGCCGCGAGGAAGTTGTCTCCTCGTTCGGCCAGAAGCGCTCGTACAAGTAATCCCGCGACAATGGCCGCCCCAGGTTGCTGAACAGGCAGCGCGCCAAGCGGTATTCGCGTTCGGTCATGAGGATCGGTTTGCCTTCACGGGTGACGGTCAGTTCGGCGTCGTCGAAAGTCAGATCGTGAAACGTCTGTATTTCGCCCGCCGCGCTGCGCGGTTGGCTATGCCGACGCAATACCGCTGCCACCCTCGCCTTCAACTCATTGGGGCGAAACGGCTTGCTGACATAATCGTCAGCCCCGGCATTCAAGGCTTGAACGATATCGCTCTCGCCATCGCGGCTGGTGAGCATGATTGCAGCGGGTGGCGCGTCCATGTGTTCGCGGGTCCAGCGCAGCAGTGCCAGACCCGTGAGATCAGGAAGTTGCCAATCGAGAATCAACAGGTCGAAGGTTTCCCGGCGCAGCTGGCGCAACAAGTCTTCGCCGCGCTCGAAGCTGTGCAGTGACCACGGCTGCTCGCCCGCTTCGGCCATTTGCTCCAGGGTTTGCTCGACCCGGCGCAGTTCGGCGGGTTCGTCGTCCAGAATGGCAACGCGCATCGGCGGTGTTCCTTGTCGCTGGGGCTGGGATGTCGACAATAGCGACTCCCCGGCCGCGATGAAAGAAGCAGCCCGTCGGTGGTCGACGTCCGCTATGATTCTTCGGGTCTACGCCTCCGACCCGAGACCTATGAAACCCTATCCACTGCCCTGCCCTTTGCCTCATGCGTAACCCTCAACGCCGACGTGAAAGTCGTGAGCCGAGCCAGGTCCAGCGTCTGTTCCGGCGGCTGGTGCGCGAGTGGTTGTGGATAAGTCTAGTGCTGTTGCCGCTGACTGCCTTGTTGTCTTATCGCGCCCAGATCAATCTGCACAATCCGTCGCCAGCGCCCGGCGCTCTGTTGTCCGTGGCGATGGTCGCGGGTGTGCTGGGATTATTGCTGTGGCGGCCGCGTTGGGCGCTTTGGGTAACCTTGGCCGGTATGGCCTGTGCGCTGATCGCCAGCGCCCTGCTGGCCGAAGTCCGCTACTGGTGGTCGCCAACGCCAGCAGCCCTGGGGATGTTGTTCGGTTACCTGATCTGGAACTGGCGACGCTTGAGTGTTGTGCTGACGTATTTCGGCTGGGAGCTGGCACGTCTGGACAGCGAACCGAAAGTCTTCCCTGAACGTCGGCGGACCCGCTTCACCGGTGCCGACCGTTTGCAGGGCCAGATCATGGCGCTCGAACAAGCCATGAGCCGCACCCGCGACACCCGGCGCTTCATTGCCGATGGCCTGGAATACCTGCCGGTGGCGACGCTGATCAGTGATCCGCAGGGCAAGATCCTGCTGGGTAATCGCAAAGCTCGAGAGTTGTTCGAGGTTCCGCTGGTGGGCGATGACGTACTCGATCAACTGGCACGGCTCGGCTATCCGGAATTATCCACAGCGCCGCGGCCGCCGCTGGCCACCCTGCCGCTGCTGGAATTTCGCGATCACAAGGAACGCAGTCTGCGCCTGGAAAGAGCGGCGCTGCTGCCGGTCGACGGCGATACGCCGATCGGTTGGCTGCTCAGCCTGACGGACTTGAGTGCCGAGCGTGCGGCTGAGGAGCAGCGCGGCGTCCTGCTGCGTTTTCTTTCCCACGACCTGCGAGCCCCCCATTCGGCGATCCTCGCCCTGCTGGATGTGCATCGTCATCAGGCGGGTGCTGATGCGCCGCTGTTCGAGCAGATTGAGCGCCAGGTGCGCCGCGCGCTGGATCTGACCGATGGTTTTGTCTTGTTGGCGCGGGCTGAATCCGAGACCTACCAGTTCCGCCCGACATTGTTCGCCATGCTGGTACTGGACGTGCTGGATCAGGCCCTGCCGATCGCTCAGCAGAAACGCATCGAGCTGCTCAACGAGGTCGATGAGCAATGCCAGGAGCGGCTGATTCTGGCCGATCAGGGATTGCTGACGCGCGCCCTGTTCAACCTGCTGGAAAACGCGATCAAGTACAGCCCCGCAGACAGCACTGTGCAACTGAAGGTCAGCTGTGATGGACAGTGGCTGCGCTGCGAATTGACCGATCAGGGCAAGGGCATTGCCGCCGATGAATTGCCTGACCTGTTCAGCCAGTATCGGCGTTTCTCTTCGGCCCAGGGCATCGACGGCGTGGGCTTGGGTCTATCGATGGTCAAAGCCGTGATTGATCATCATGGCGGTACGATCGAGTGTCGTAGTGTGGTCGATGCGGGAACCACTTTCCTTATTGAGTTGCCGCTGCTTGCTGAATGAAAAAGGGGCACAAAAAAACCGGCTATAACGGCCGGTTTTTTTACATCCGAATAAAACTTATGCACGGATTTTGTTCAATTCATAAATTTATAAATATCTATGAAAATCAATAAGTTAGAAAACAATTGCGGTCTTTTTTAGCAAAAGCGTACACAGGTTATCCACAAAATTCAAACAGCCAGCTGGTCACTCGCGGCCGGTGCCTGTGGCGCCGGTGGCAGCGAACCCATTTCGCGCTGGGTCTTTTCGTTCCACGCCTGCACACGGTCATTCAGATCAGCGATGGCGCGCGGCCCGCTGCCTTCGGCATACATCGGTTCGCCAATGACCACGGTGATCACTCCGGCCTGTTTGCCCCAGCCGATTTTTGGCCAGAATTTGCCGGCATTGTGTGCAATCGGCAGCACCGGAAGCGCCGCATTCACCGCCAATGCGCTGCCACTGCGGGAGAATTTTCCGACAGTGCCGTAGGGGACTCGTGTGCCTTCGGGGAAGATCAGCACCCAGACGTTATCCTTGAGCAGCTCGTCGCCTTTGGCCGCAACTTGTTTGAGCGCGGCCTTCGGGTTGTCGCGGTCGATGGCGATCGGGCGCAGCATTGCCATGGCCCAGCCGAAGAACGGCACGTAGAGCAATTCGCGCTTGAGCACTTGGCTCAATGGCGAGAAATAAGCGGAGAGAAAGAAGGTCTCCCAAGTGCTCTGATGGTTCGATTGAATCACGCAGGGCCGGTCAGGCACGTTTTCCGCGCCTTTGATTTCGTAGCGGATGCCAAGGAAAACCTTGGTCAGCCACAGGGCGCAACGGCACCAGTACACGTTGATGAAACGATAGCGCGCCTTGAAGGACAGAAACGGCGCGATGAAAAAGCTCAGACTGCACCACAGCAACGCTGTTGTGCCCAGCAGCAGGTAAAAAACAAAGATTCTGAAGGCCCGCAGTATCGACATGGCGACGGTTACCGTTACGGGGCAATGCCCCGACTGTTCAAGCGCACTCCCGAGCAATCCCTGGCCAGGAAATTCAGAAGTACTCTAGTTGTGGATAAGTTCTGCGGCAATCGCCGCCAGATCGTCAAAAATCAGGGTGCCAACCGGCAGGGTTTTACCCTGAGTCTTTTCGCCTTTCCCGGTCTTCACCAAAACTGGCTGTGAATCGACGGCTTTGGCGGCCTCCAGGTCACCAAGGCTGTCGCCGACGAACCAGACGTTGGTCAACGGCACCGTGTAATGCTCGGCAATGGTTTTGAGCATTCCCGGTTTCGGTTTGCGACACTCGCAACCTTCATCCGGGCCATGCGGGCAATACACGATCAAACCGACTTCACCGCCCTGCTCCGCGACCAGCTCGCGCAGGCGCGCGTGCATGGCCTCGAGGGTGGCGAGGTCGTAATAGCCGCGAGCAATGCCCGACTGGTTGGTGGCTACCGCCACCGTCCAGCCGGCCTTGCTCAACTGCGCAATCGCTTCGATCGAGCCGGGCAGCGGAATCCACTCCTCCACCGACTTGATGTAGGCATCGGAGTCGTAATTGATCACGCCGTCACGATCGAGAATCAGCAGTTTCAACAGCAATCCCTCAACCCAGCAGCGAAATGTCGGCAACACCGAGGAACAGGCCACGCAGGCGCGCCAGCAGCGCGTAGCGGTTAGCTCGCACATTGGCATCGTCGGCATTGACCATCACCGCGTCGAAGAACGCGTCGACCGGCTCGCGCAGTGCCGCCAGGCGTGCCAGCGATTCGTTGTACTGACGCGCCGCGGCCATTGGCTGCACCGCCTGATCCGCTTGCTGGATCGCCGAATAAAGCGAGAACTCGTTGGCATTGTCGAAATACTTCGCCTCGACCACGGTCGGTACCGAGCCTTCGACTTTGCTCAACAGGTTCGACACCCGCTTGTTCACCGCCGCCAGCGCTGCCGCTTCCGGCAGTTTGCGGAAGGCCTGCACCGCCTGCACACGCTGGTCGAAGTCCAGCGCCGAACCCGGCTTCAGTGCACGTACCGACAGGTAGGTGGCGACGTCGACGCCTTCGTCTTCATAACGCGCACGCAGACGGTCGAAGATGAATTCCAGCACGGCTTCGTTGAGACCGGCCGCCTTGACCTTGCCGCCGAATGCAGTCACGGCGAACGCCACGGCGTCGTTCAGGTCGAGATCGAGTTTCTTTTCGATCAGGATACGCAGCACGCCCAGTGCCGCACGGCGCAGGGCATAAGGGTCTTTGCTGCCGGTTGGCAGCATGCCGATACCGAAGATGCCGACCAGAGTGTCGAGCTTGTCGGCGATGGCGACGGCTGCACCGGTCAGGGTCGCCGGCAATTCGGCACCGGCACCGCGTGGCATGTATTGCTCGTTCAGCGCCAGCGCGACGTCCTGCGGCTCGCCGTCATTGAGGGCGTAGTAGTAACCGGCGACACCTTGCATCTCCGGGAACTCGCCAACCATTTCGGTGGCCAGGTCGCACTTCGACAGCAGGCCCGCACGGGCAGCCCACGAGGCGTTGCCGCCGATGCGCGCGGCGATGTACGCGGCCAGTTTGGAAACGCGCTCGGCCTTGTCGTAGACGCTGCCGAGTTTTTCCTGGAACACCACGTTTTGCAGGCGCAGGTTGAAGTCTTCGAGTTTCTGCTTCTTGTCCTGCTTGAAGAAGAACTCGGCGTCGGTCAGGCGTGGGCGAACCACTTTCTCGTTACCGGCAATGATCTGCTGCGGGTCTTTGCTTTCGATGTTGGCCACGGTAATGAAACGTGGCAGCAACTTGCCGTCGGCATCCAGCAGGCAGAAATACTTCTGGTTGTCCTGCATGGTGGTGATCAGCGCTTCCTGCGGCACGTCGAGGAAGCGTTCTTCGAACGAGCACACCAGCGGCACCGGCCATTCGACCAGCGCAGTCACTTCGTCGAGCAGTGCCGGCGGCACGATCGCCGTG
Organism: Pseudomonas sp. 1L-E-NC-VB-C3; assembly: GCF_057291535.1. Lineage (NCBI taxonomy): Bacteria > Pseudomonadati > Pseudomonadota > Gammaproteobacteria > Pseudomonadales > Pseudomonadaceae > Pseudomonas > Pseudomonas sp. 1L-E-NC-VB-C3. The sequence goes on from NZ_JBXAWD010000001.1 coordinate 666,043, forward strand.
CCTTCCTGACGGGTGGCCAGCTCTTCGGTGCGCTTGCTGATGATCTCGCGACGCTCGTTGGCATCGGCCAATACATACGCGGCACGCAGGTCGGCGAGGTAGCTCGACGGCGAACCGAAGCGCACGCTCTCCGGATGATGAAAACGGTGACCACGGGATTCACGGCCAGCCTTCTGCGCGAGGATCGTGCAGTCGATGACCTGGTCACCGAGCAGCATCACCAGCCACTGGGTCGGACGCACGAATTCTTCCTTGCGCGCACCCCAACGCATGCGTTTCGGGATCGGCAGGTCGTTCAGCGAATCTTCGACGATGGTCGGCAGCAGGCTCGCGGTCGGCTTGCCGGCGATGTTCTGGCTATAACGCAGTTTCGGACCGCTCTGGTCGATTTCGCTCAGCTCGACGCCGCACTTCTTGGCAAAGCCCAGGGCGGCCTGAGTCGGATTGCCGTCAGCGTCGAACGCGGCCTGACGTGGCGGGCCATCGAGGTTGATGCTGCGATCCGGCTGCTGAGTGGCCAGCGCAGTGATCAGCACAGCCAGACGACGTGGCGCGGCATAAACGGTTTTGCTTTCGTAGCTCAGGCCAGCGGCTTGCAGGCCCTTGTCGATACCGGCGAGGAACGCATCAGCCAAAGTGTTCAGAGCTTTGGGTGGCAGTTCTTCGGTGCCCAGTTCAACCAGAAAATCTTGCGCACTCATTGTGCAGCCTCCAGCTTGGCCAGTACTTCGTCACGCAGGTCCGGGGTCGCCATCGGGAAGCCCAGCTTGGCGCGGGCCAGCAGGTAGGCTTGCGCAACGGAACGCGCCAGGGTGCGCACGCGCAGAATGTATTGCTGACGCGCGGTCACCGAGATTGCCCGGCGCGCATCCAGCAGGTTGAAGGTGTGCGACGCCTTCAGCACCATTTCGTAGCTCGGCAACGGTAGCGGCTGGTCGAGTTCGATCAGGCGCTTGGCTTCGCTTTCATAGAAGTCGAACAGCTCGAACAGTTTGTCGACATTGGCGTGTTCGAAGTTGTAGGTGGATTGCTCCACTTCGTTCTGGTGGAACACATCGCCGTAGGTGACTTTGCCGAACGGGCCGTCAGCCCAGACCAGGTCGTAGACCGAATCGACGCCTTGCAGGTACATCGCCAGGCGCTCGAGACCGTAGGTGATCTCGCCGGTCACCGGGTAGCACTCGATGCCGCCCGCTTGCTGGAAGTAGGTGAACTGGGTGACTTCCATGCCATTGAGCCAGACTTCCCAGCCCAGACCCCAGGCGCCGAGGGTCGGCGATTCCCAGTTGTCTTCGACGAAGCGGATGTCGTGCACCAGCGGGTCGAGGCCGACATGCTTGAGCGAGCCCAGGTACAGTTCCTGGAAGTTGTCCGGGTTCGGCTTCAGGACTACCTGGAACTGGTAGTAGTGCTGCAGACGGTTCGGGTTTTCGCCGTAACGGCCGTCAGTCGGACGGCGGCTTGGCTGCACGTACGCGGCGTTCCAGGTTTCCGGGCCGATGGCGCGCAGGAAGGTCGCGGTGTGGAAAGTGCCGGCGCCTACTTCCATATCGTAGGGCTGAAGTACCACACAACCTTGCTCGGCCCAGTATTGCTGGAGCGCGAGGATCAAGTCTTGGAAGGTACGCACGGCTGGCGTAGGCTGGCTCACGAAATTCACCTGTTTCTTGGGCTGCGATTTAAAGAGCGGGAGTATACCCGATTCGTTGCTGCGCACGCCCCCTGGAGCCTTATGCCACGCTGCTTTTGGTGTACCGAAGATCCGTTGTACATGGCTTATCACGATCAGGAGTGGGGCACGCCGCTGCGCGATGCGCAGGGTTTGTTCGAGTTGCTTTTGCTCGAAGGGTTCCAGGCCGGGTTGTCGTGGATCACTGTGCTGCGCAAACGCGAGCGTTACCGTCAGGTGCTGTTCGGCTTCGATGTGCAGCGCGTGGCGCAGATGAGTGACGCCGAGATCGACGAACTGATGCTCGACCCGGGCATCATCCGCAATCGCCTGAAACTCAACGCCGCCCGGCGCAATGCCCAGGCGTGGCTGGCGCTGGAGGATCCGGTGGCATTTCTGTGGTCGTTTGTTGGCGACCAACCGATCATCAATCATTTCAAGGATCGCAGCGAAGTCCCGGCGATCACCCCCGAAGCGCTGGCGATGAGCAAGGCGCTGAAAAAAGCCGGCTTCACCTTCGTCGGTCCGACCATTTGCTACGCGCTGATGCAGGCCTCGGGCATGGTCATGGACCACACCCAGGATTGCGACCGCTACGCGCAGCTCGCCAACGCCGGTTAGAATGCCCGCCTCGCGCACAGCACAAAGATCAGGAGTGACCTGTGGAAAAGTTTAAAGGCGCCTTGCTGGTAGGCGCTCTGCGGCTGTTTGCCCTGCTGCCATGGCGGGCCGTGCAGGCCGTGGGTTCGGCGATCGGCTGGATCATGTGGAAAACCCCCAATCGTTCCCGCGACGTGGTGCGGATCAACCTGTCCAAGTGTTTTCCGCAGATGGATGCGGCCGAACGTGAGCGTCTGGTCGGGCAGAGTCTGAAGGACATCGGCAAGTCGCTGACCGAAAGCGCCTGCGCGTGGATCTGGCCGGCGCAGCGCTCGATCGATCTGGTCCGCGAAGTCGAAGGCCTCGATGTGTTGAAAGACGCGCTGGCCTCGGGCAAAGGCGTGGTTGGCATCACCAGCCACCTCGGCAACTGGGAAGTGCTCAACCACTTCTATTGCAGCCAGTGCAAACCGATCATTTTCTATCGTCCGCCGAAGCTCAAGGCAGTGGATGAATTGCTGCGCAAACAGCGCGTGCAGCTGGGCAACAAGGTCGCGGCGTCGACCAAGGAAGGCATTCTCAGCGTCATCAAGGAAGTGCGTAAGGGTGGTGCCGTGGGCATTCCCGCCGACCCGGAACCGGCCGAATCCGCCGGGATTTTCGTGCCGTTCTTCGCAACTCAGGCGCTGACCAGCAAATTCGTGCCGAACATGTTGGCCGGCGGCAAAGCGGTCGGTGTGTTCCTGCACGCCCTGCGCCTGCCTGACGGCTCGGGCTACAAAGTGATTCTCGAAGCCGCGCCAGAAGCCATGTACAGCACCGATACCGCAGAGTCCTGCGCGGCGATGAGCAAGGTAGTGGAACGTTATGTTGCGGCGTATCCGAGCCAGTACATGTGGAGCATGAAACGCTTCAAGAAGCGTCCGCCGGGCGAGGCGCGCTGGTACTGAGCGGCTTCGATCTGATGACGGTCAATGGAGACGCCTTGTGCTGTCTATAGCTCAAGGCGCCTGTCGCTCGAGCTTTTTCAGGAACACCGTCATCTCCTTTTCGGCCTGTTTGTCACCGTGGGCGCGGGCCGCTTCCAGGCCTTGTTCCCAGGCCTGACGCGCAGCGGCATGATCGCCTAGCGCCAGCTGCGCCTTGCCCAGCAGCTTCCACGCTGCCGAGTATTTCGGATCGAAAGCGACACAACGCTGAAAATGCTCGGCAGCCTTGGCGTTTTCACCCAAGTCCAGATAACCCTTGCCCAGACCGAAGCGCAACAGCGCGTTATCCACACCCTTGGCGAGCATTTTTTCCAGGGATTCGAGCATTGGCGGATTCCTTTCTATTGTTCGTCAGAGAACCTGCGAGTCTGTCAAACCGCTTTCGCGAGCAGGCTCGCTCCCACATTTGGAATGCATTCCACTGTGGGAGCGAGCCTGCTCGCGAAGGGGCCATCACGGGCAACGCTGTCTTCAGGTCAGAAGAAGCTCAACCCCACATGAAACAGCTTCTCCACATCGCGAATATGCTTTTTATCCACAAGGAACAGAATCACATGGTCACCCGCTTCGATCACCGTGTCGTCGTGGGCGATGATCACGTTCTCGTTGCGGATCACCGCGCCGATGGTGGTGCCTGGTGGCAGGCCGATCTTCTCGATCGGTTTGCCGATGACCTTGCTCGATTTCGCATCACCGTGGGCAATCGCCTCGATCGCTTCCGCCGCGCCGCGCCGCAGTGAGTGCACGCTGACGATATCGCCACGGCGCACGTGGGCGAGCAAGGTGCCGATGGTCGCCAGTTGCGGGCTGATGGCGATATCAATGTCGCCGCCCTGGATCAGGTCGACGTAGGCCGGGTTGTTGATGATCGTCATGACCTTCTTCGCCCCCAGCCGTTTCGCCAGCAGCGACGACATGATGTTGGCTTCGTCATCGTTGGTCAGGGCGAGGAAGATATCGGCGTCGGCGATGTTCTCTTCCAGCAGCAGATCGCGGTCCGAGGCACTGCCCTGCAACACTACAGTGCTGTCGAGGGTATCGGAGAGGTAGCGGCAGCGCGCCGGGCTCATCTCGATGATCTTCACCTGATAGCGGCTTTCGATGGCCTCGGCCAGGCGCTCGCCGATCTGCCCGCCCCCGGCGATAACGATGCGTTTGTAGGTTTCGTCGAGGCGACGCATTTCGCTCATCACCGCGCGAATGTCCTCACGGGCAGCGATGAAGAACACCTCGTCATCGGCCTCGATCACCGTGTCGCCCTGCGGCAAAATCGGCCGGTCACGGCGGAAGATCGCCGCTACGCGGGTTTCGACATTCGGCATGTGCTCGCGCAACTGGCGCAGTTGCTGGCCGACCAAAGGCCCGCCGTAATAGGCGCGCACCGCCACCAGTTGCGCCGCGCCTTCGGCGAAGTCGATCACCTGCAAGGCGCCGGGATGCTGGATCAGGCGCTTGATGTAGTTGGTCACGACCTGCTCGGGACTGATCAGCACGTCGACCGGAATCGCTTCGTTCTGGAACAGCTGTTCCTCGCGATTGAGGTACGACGCTTCGCGCACGCGAGCGATCTTGGTCGGCGTGTGGAACAGCGTGTGCGCGACCTGGCAGGCAACCATGTTGGTTTCGTCGCTGTTGGTCACCGCTACCAGCATGTCGGCGTCGTCGGCACCGGCCTGACGCAGCACCGACGGCAGCGAGCCCCGGCCCTGCACGGTGCGGATGTCGAGGCGGTCGCCGAGGTCGCGCAGGCGCTCGCCATCGGTGTCGACCACAGTGATGTCGTTGGCCTCGCTGGCCAGATGTTCGGCCAGCGAACCGCCGACCTGTCCCGCACCGAGGATGATGATTTTCATCCAGTCACTCCATGAATCCGTTTAGCCGCGCGCGGCGGCGATCTTGATCAGCTTGGCGTAGTAGAACCCGTCATGCCCACCCTGCTGGGCCAACAACTGGCGGCCGTGGGGCTGCTTGATGCCGGCCGCTGTGGCCAGATCCAGTTCACGGGCGCCGGGGGTGCGCTCGAGGAATGCGGCGATGACTTCGGTGTTCTCGGTCGGCAGCGTCGAGCACGTGGCGTAGAGCAGGATGCCGCCGACTTCGAGGGTTTTCCACATGGCGTCGAGCAGTTCGCCTTGCAGTTGCGCGAGGGCGACGATGTCGTCCGGCTGGCGGGTCAGCTTGATGTCCGGATGGCGGCGGATCACCCCGGTGGCCGAGCATGGCGCATCGAGCAGGATGCGCTGGAACGGTTTGCCGTCCCACCATTTGTCGATATCGCGACCGTCGGCGGCGATCAGTTCAGCGTCGAGGCCGAGGCGCTCAAGGTTTTCCTTCACCCGCACCAGACGCTTGGCTTCCAGATCCACCGCTACCACGCCAGCGAGCGCCGGTTCGGCTTCGAGGATGTGGCAGGTCTTGCCGCCAGGGGCGCAGCAGGCGTCGAGTACGCGCTGGCCCGGGGCCAGATCGAGCAGGTCGGCGGCCAGTTGCGCGGCTTCGTCCTGCACGCTGATCCAGCCTTCGGCGAAACCCGGCAGGCTGCGCACGTCGGCAGCGGCTTCGAGGACGATGCCGTCGCGGCTGTAAACGCACGGTGTCGCGGCGATCCCGGTTTCGCCCAGCAACGCAAGATAAGCATCGCGGCCGTGATGACGACGGTTGACCCGCAGGATCATTGGCGGATGCGCGTTGTTCGCTGCGCAGATCGCTTCCCACTGCTCGGGCCAAAATGCCTTCAGGGATTTTTGCAGCCAGCGCGGGTGAGCTGTGCGCACCACCGGGTCGCGTTCCAGTTCGGCGAAGATCGTCTCGCTTTCGCGCTGGGCATTGCGCAGCACGGCGTTGAGCAGACCTTTGGCCCAGGGCTTTTTCAGCTTGTCTGCGCAGCCGACGGTTTCGCCGATCGCGGCATGGGCCGGTACCCGGGTGTATAGCAGTTGATACAGACCGACCAGCAGCAACGCCTCGACATCAGCGTCGGCGGCTTTGAACGGTTTCTGCAGGAGTTTTTCCGCCAATGCCGACAGGCGTGGCTGCCAGCGTGCGGTACCGAAGGCCAGATCCTGAGTGAAACCGCGATCACGATCCTCGACCTTGTCCAGTTGCGTCGGCAGGGAGCTGTTCAGCGAAGCCTTGCCGCTGAGTACGGCGGCGAGCGCCTTGGCGGCGGCCAGACGCGGGTTCATTGCGCTTCCACCGCAGCGCCGAGGACGCTGCCGACGGCGAATTTCTCGCGGCGGCTGTTGAACAGGTCGCTGAAGTTCAGCGCCTTGCCGCCGGGCAATTGCAGGCGGGTCAGGCACAGCGCTTGTGCACCGCAGGCGACAATCAGGCCGTCCTTGCTGGCGCTGAGGATTTCACCCGGAGCGCCAGTGCCTTCGGCCACGGTCGCGGCCAGCACTTTCAACGCTTCGCCATTGAGCGTGCTGTGGGTGATCGGCCATGGATTGAAGGCGCGGACCAGACGTTCCAGCTCCACCGCCGGGCGGCTCCAGTCGATGCGTGCTTCGTCTTTGTTCAGTTTGTGCGCGTAAGTGGCGAGCTCATCGTTCTGCACCTCACCTTGCAGGGTGCCGGCAGCCAGACCGGCAATCGCCTGCACCACTGCGGGCGGACCCATCTCGGCGAGGCGATCATGCAGGGTGCCGCCAGTGTCTTGCGCGCTGATCGGCGTGACGACCTTGAGCAGCATCGGCCCGGTATCCAGCCCGGCCTCCATGCGCATCACCGTTACACCGCTTTCGGCATCGCCGTGTTCGACCGCGCGCTGGATCGGCGCCGCACCGCGCCAGCGCGGCAGCAACGACGCATGGCTGTTGATGCAACCCAGACGCGGAATATCCAGCACCGCTTGCGGCAGGATCAAACCGTAGGCGACCACCACCATCAAGTCCGGCTTCAGCGCGGCCAGCTCCGCCTGGGCCTCGGCATTGCGCAAGGTCGGCGGCTGCAACACCTGGATATTATTTTCCAGGGCGAGTTGTTTGACCGGGCTTGGCATCAGTTTTTGCCCACGGCCGGCCGGGCGATCCGGCTGGGTGTAGATCGCGACGATCTCGTACGGGCTGCTCAGCAGGGCCTTGAGGTGTTCGGCGGCGAATTCCGGGGTGCCGGCAAAAACAATGCGCAGTGGCTCAGTCATGAAAGGCGTCTCATAAAAAGAAAAAGGCTTGCCGCAGCAAGCCTTTGAAGAGGGGCATCAAGCGTTCTGGCGGTGCAGCTTTTCCAGCTTCTTCTTGATCCGGTCGCGTTTGAGCGTGGACAGGTAATCGACGAACAATTTGCCGTTGAGGTGGTCGCATTCGTGCTGGATGCACACCGCGAGCAGGCCTTCGGCGATCAGCTCATAGGGCTTGCCGTCGCGGTCCAGCGCCTTGATTTTGACCTTCTGCGGGCGGTCGACGTTTTCGTAGAAGCCCGGTACCGAGAGGCAGCCTTCCTGATACTGGTCCATCTCCTCGGTCAGCGATTCGAACTCGGGGTTGATGAACACCCGTGGCTCGGTGCGGTCTTCGGACAGGTCCATCACGACGATACGTTTGTGCACGTTGACCTGGGTCGCGGCAAGGCCGATGCCCGGCGCTTCATACATTGTTTCAAACATGTCGTCGACCAACTGACGCACTTCGTCGTCCACTACAGCCACTGGTTTGGCGATAGTGCGCAGACGCGGGTCCGGAAATTCGAGGATGTTTAAAATGGCCATAGGCTTCGATTGCTGCACACGTTGAGTAAAGTCGGGTCGATGGCCTGGCGGGTCCGAAGATGCAGGCTACCGTTGTGAAGCGTAGCTTCTGAAAAACAGAAGCGAGCCACGGGGGCTCTGACGATTCACGCGAATGCACATGATAAAGGGATTCACTGCATGAGGAAAACACTACTCGCCCTGCTGCTTCTGGCTTCGGCCGGCGCCGCGCAAGGGCAAGTGCAACTCAGGGATGGTTTTCCACAGCAATACACGGTGGTTTCCGGAGACACGCTCTGGGACATTTCCGGCAAATACCTGCGCGAGCCGTGGCAGTGGCCACAACTGTGGCGGGCCAACCCGCAGATCGAAAACCCCAACCTGATCTATCCCGGCGACACGCTGACACTCAGCTACGTCAACGGCCAGCCGCAGTTGACCGTCCAGCGTGGCGAGTCGCGCGGCACCATCAAGCTCTCGCCACGGATTCGCACCAGCCCGGTGGCCGAGGCGATTCCGAGCATTCCGCTGAAATCGATCAACAGTTTTCTGCTGAGCAATCGCATCGTCGACAAGGCCGAAGACTTCGACAAGGCGCCGTACATCGTCGCCGGCGATGCCGAACGGGTGCTCAGCGGTACCGGTGACCGCATCTTCGCCCGTGGCCATTTCGATCCGGAGCAACCGGTGTACGGCATCTTCCGCCAGGGCAAGGTCTACACTGACCCGCAGACCAAGGAATTCCTCGGCATCAACGCCGACGATATCGGCGGCGGCGAGGTTGTTGCCACCGAAGGCGACGTCGCCACTCTCGCCTTGCAACGCACCACCCAGGAAGTGCGCCTCGGTGACCGCTTGTTCGGCGGTGAAGAACGCTCGATCAATTCGACTTTCATGCCCAGCGCGCCGAAGCGTTCCATCGACGGCCTGATCATCGACGTGCCACGCGGCGTCACGCAGATCGGTGTGATGGACGTGGTTACCCTGAACAAAGGCAAACGTGACGGTCTGGCCGAAGGCAATGTCCTGGCGGTGATGAAAACCGGCGAAACGGTGCGCGACCGGATTACCGGCCAACCGCTGAAGATTCCCGATGAACGAGCCGGCCTGCTGATGGTGTTCCGCACCTACGACAAACTCAGTTACGGCCTGGTCCTCAATGCTTCACGCTCGCTGGCGGTGCTCGACAAGGTGCGAAATCCGTAAGCTTGCTTAACAAGTTACCAACAGAGTTATCCACAGCTTGTTCCGAATGGTTCGGAGCATCGAACGATCAAGGATGATCCATTCATGTTGTCTGTCAGTACAGCCATTTCCCCGGCGGAACTGGAGGCGCGTCTGCGCCTGCACCGCATGCCGGATATCGGCCCCAAGCGTTTTGCCAAACTGCTCGAAGCCTTCGGCTCGGCGTCCAAAGCCCTCAGCGCGCCGGCCAGTGCCTGGCGCTCGCTGGGATTGCCGGCGGCGTGCGCCGAGGCACGGCGTTGTCCGACGGTGCGCGACGGCGCCAGCCACGCAATGCGCTGGCTAGAGCGCCCCGGTCAACATTTGCTGATGTGGGACCAGGCGGACTATCCAGCGTTGCTGGCGCAGATTCCTGACCCGCCGCCACTGTTATTCGTCGCCGGCGATCCGTCGATTCTGGAAAAACCGCAACTGGCGATGGTCGGCAGCCGCCGCGCTTCGCGCCCGGGCATGGACACGGCGGCGGCGTTTTCTCGCAGTCTGGCCGGGGCCGGTTTTGTCATCACCAGTGGTCTGGCGCTGGGCATCGATGCGGCTGCCCATCAGGCCGCACTGGACGTTGGCGGCTTGACCGTGGGGGTGCTTGGCACGGGCCTGGAAAATTTTTATCCACAACGCAATAAACGCTTGGCTGAGGCGATGATTGCGTCGGGCAGCGCGGTGCTCTCCGAATTTCCGCTGGACGCCGGGCCAACCGCGAGCAACTTCCCCCGGCGTAACCGCATCATCAGCGGTTTGTCCCTCGGCGTGCTGGTGGTCGAGGCCAGTGTTGCCAGCGGTTCGTTGATTACCGCGCGGCTGGCGGCAGAGCAAGGGCGCGAGGTTTATGCCATTCCAGGCTCTATCCATCACCCCGGCGCGCGCGGTTGTCATCAGTTGATTCGCGACGGGGCGGTGTTGGTGGAGACTATTGAACATATCCTCGAAGCGCTGCGCGGCTGGCAGCAACCGTTGTTATCCACAGCGCCGCCGCAGGCCGATCACCCGTTGCTGGCGCTGCTTCACGCCGCGCCGCACACCAGCGAGGCGTTGGCCGCGAGCTGTGGCTGGGCGTTGCCGAAAGTGCTGGCAACGTTGACCGAGCTGGAAATCGAAGGCCGTGCGGTATGCGAAAACGGTCGCTGGCTGGCGCGGTCGAGCTAGGTTTTACGATGAAGATCGGTAAACTGCGCGAAACCTGTTTGTGGAGAGTTTTTCATGGTCAACAGTTGGCGTGTGCAACAAGCCGCGCGTGAAGTTCGCGCCGGCGCGGTGATTGCCTATCCAACCGAAGCCGTCTGGGGGCTGGGTTGCGACCCGTGGAACGAAGACGCAGTGGACCGCTTGCTGGCGATCAAGAATCGCTCGGTGAGCAAAGGGCTGATCCTGGTCGCCGACAATATCCGCCAGTTCGATTTCCTCTTCGAGGACTTCCCGCAGGACTGGATCGACCGCATGGCCAGCACCTGGCCTGGGCCGAACACCTGGCTGGTGCCGCACCAGAACCTGTTGCCGGAGTGGGTCACAGGCGTGCATGACACCGTAGCGCTGCGAGTCAGCGATCACCCGCAGGTGCGCGACTTGTGCTCGCTGGTCGGGCCGCTGATCTCGACATCAGCCAATCCACAGGGGCGACCGCCCGCGCGCACGCGTTTGCGCATCGAGCAGTATTTCCGTGGGCAGGTCGATCTGGTGCTCGGCGGGAGCCTTGGCGGGCGCAAGAATCCCAGCGTGATCCGCGACCTGGCCACCGGTAACGTCGTTCGTCCTGACTGACGCCATTCTTTTTATTTTTTGCGGACTCCTCGGCGCTATCGACGAGGAGTTCTGCGCATGCCTGCAGTTTATTCCTGCACTCGCTTAAAACTTATCCGTTGCCATTGTTCTTGCATGCGTCAGACGGTTCTTCGACTCTGGAATATCTGTAAGTTTTCCCACGCGATTATCAGAACGCGTGCAGTGGCGAGATTTTCAAAAGCATCCATTCTTTCAATGTGCTTGATACAACTTCGAAATGTTAATGGCTGCGGAGAAGTAATGGATATTACGGATTTACACCTCAAGGATTATCTGCAGGGCTTTCAGGAGACACTCAAGAATCAACAGGCCGACTATCGAGTGGCCATTCTTGAGGCGGGGTCGGACGCCGGAGAATTCGAGCGTTTCATTGGTCGGCAGTTTCGCCTGCGATTGCAGCATTACATGCTCACCTCCAGAGCCCGGGCGCTGGAAACCCGCTTGGCGATCACCTCGCGCAGTACGCACTTCCTGCTCTACCAGCGAGATCAACTCATTGCAGTGCTGCGGGCAACCCCGGCGCCGTTCGAATGGGCCTCACTGGCGCAGCATCATGTGTCTCCCACTGTGGCATTGGCGCGGCATGTCGAATTCAGTCGCTTGATTACCCATTCCCAGCAGCACCGGCCGGTGTCGATCAATGGCTTGCTCGCCACCGCCGCCGAATGGGCGATCGATCGCGGATATCAGGGGGTGACGGCCTTGTGCAGATCGCCACAGCGGCAACTGTTTCAGCGCTTCGGCCTGACACCGATCGCTTCGCACGCCATGCATATCGAGCAGCGTGCCCGGGGCGATTATTGGCTGTTGTCCGCCGAATGGCGGCAAATTCTGATGGCCCTGGATCAGCCAGTGAACATGAACGTGCATCAGCCGGAGTATCGTGATGTTCATAACCGTCAGTATTGATCCGCCAATAATCGAAGAGTGGGCAGAGAAATGGCTTGTATACGAGTCGAAGAAGTTGCGCAGGAAGTTTTCCGGTCGTAGGCCAGCGGCGAAGAAACTTCACCGGAAGATGTACTTGATATAGCTGAAAGATACTCGGCGAACTCATGGAAGAGTTCACCGAGTATCAACTTGAAGCGTTATGGCAACAGAATCGTGGAACCGGTAGTGCGCCGTGCCGACAGTTCGGTTTGTGCTTTTGCCGCATCGGCCAATGCATGGCGCTGGCTGATGTCGACCTTCAGCTTGCCGCTGATGATCATCTCGAACAGCTCGTCGGCCATGCGCTGCAGGTTCTCGGCGTTGTTGGCGTAGGTCGCCAGCGTAGGCCGGGTGACGTACAACGAGCCCTTCGCGGCAAGAATGCCCAGGTTGACGCCGTCGACTGCGCCCGAAGCATTGCCGAAACTCACCACCAGGCCACGTGGTGCCACGCTGTCCAGGGACGTGAGCCAGGTGTCCTTGCCGACGCCGTCATACACCACCGGGACTTTCTTGCCGTCAGTCAGCGCCAGCACGCGCTCGGCAACGTTTTCATGGCTGTAGTCGATGGTGGCCCAGGCGCCGTTGGTCTTGGCCAGTTCGGCTTTCTCCTTCGAGCTGACGGTGCCGATCAGCTTCACGCCCAGCGCTTTGGCCCATTGGCAGGCCAGAGAGCCGACTCCACCGGCTGCGGCGTGGAACAGAATGGTTTCGCCGCCCTGCAGTTGGTAGGTCTGGCGCAGCAGGTATTGCACGGTCAGACCCTTGAGCATGACCCCGGCGGCAGTTTCGAAACTGATTTCATCGGGCAGGTGCACCAGATTGTCCTGCGGCAGAACATGCAGCTGGCTGTAGGCACCGAGTGGGCCGCTGCCGTATGCCACGCGATCGCCGACCTTGAAACGGGTGACTTCGCTGCCTACCGCTTCGACCGTGCCGGCGCCTTCCGAACCCAGGCCGGACGGCAACGCGGGTGGTGCATAGAGGCCGCTGCGGTAATAGGTGTCGATGAAGTTCAGGCCGATTGCCTGATTGGCCACGCGCACCTGATTCGGCCCGGGCGCAGCCGGTTCGTAGTCTACATATTCGAGCACTTCGGGACCGCCGTGGGCGCGGAACTGGATACGCTTTGCCATCTGTCTGCTCTCCTTGGGTCGTTGCTAAGCCCTCTATCCAACTCCCCTGCTTGATCTTCGTCAACTGCGGCGCGCCGGTCTGCGATGGTATGCTACGCGCCCATTTGCGCCGCCCGCCTGCCGGGGCGCCGCCCGATTCAAGGTGAAGCCATGACGACCCGCACCGACGCCGTAAAGGCCTATCTGCTCGATCTGCAAGACCGCATCTGCGCTGCACTGGAAACCGAAGACGGCGGCAAATGCTTCGTCGAAGACGCCTGGGCCCGGCCGGCGGGCGGTGGCGGGCGCACCCGCGTGCTGGAAAACGGCACGCTGATCGAAAAGGGCGGGGTCAACTTTTCCCACGTATTCGGCAGCGGCCTGCCGCCCTCGGCCAGCGCCCATCGGCCGGAACTGGCCGGGCGTGGTTTCGAGGCGCTCGGCGTGTCGCTGGTGATCCACCCGCACAACCCGCATGTGCCGACCTCCCACGCCAACGTGCGTTTTTTCATTGCTGAAAAAGAAGGCGAAGAACCGGTCTGGTGGTTCGGCGGCGGTTTCGATCTGACGCCCTACTACGGCAACGAAGAAGACTGCATCCACTGGCACCGCGTCGCCGAGCAAGCCTGTGCGCCGTTCGGTGCGGACGTCTATCCGCGTTACAAGGCCTGGTGCGACACCTATTTCCATATCAAGCATCGTCATGAGCCACGGGGCATTGGCGGTCTGTTCTTCGACGATCTGAACGAGTGGGATTTCGACACCAGTTTCGCCTTCATGCGCGCCATCGGCGATGCCTATATCGAGGCCTACCTGCCGATCGTGCAGCGGCGCAAGAATGACGCCTTCACCGCTCAGCAGCGCGAATTCCAGGAATTCCGCCGAGGCCGCTACGTCGAATTCAACCTGGTTTACGACCGTGGCACGCTGTTCGGTCTGCAATCGGGTGGCCGCACTGAATCGATTCTGATGTCGCTGCCACCGCAAGTGCGCTGGGGCTATGACTGGAAGGCCGAGCCGGGCAGCGCAGAAGCGCGCCTGACCGATTACTTCCTGCAGGATCGCGACTGGCTGGCCGAGGCCTGAGGACGGGTGATGGATCGTTACGTCGTTTTCGGTAATCCGATCGGCCACAGCAAGTCGCCGATGATTCACCAGTTGTTCGCCGAACAGACCGGCCAGCGCCTCGACTACAGCACGCTGCTGGCGCCGCTGGATGATTTTGTCGGCTACGCCAAGGCGTTCTTTCGCGAAGGGCGCGGCGCCAATGTGACGGTGCCGTTCAAGGAAGACGCCTACCGTCTGGCCGACAGTCTGACCGCCCGCGCGCAGCGCGCCGGTGCGGTGAACACCTTGAGCAAACTGGACGATGGCTCACTGCTCGGCGACAACACCGATGGCGCAGGCCTGGTCCGCGATCTGACGGTGAATGCCGGGTTCAGCCTGACCGGTAAGCGCATCCTTTTGCTCGGCGCTGGCGGCGCGGTGCGCGGTGCGCTGGAGCCATTGCTGGCGGAGAAGCCGGCCTCGGTGATCATCGCCAATCGCACCGTGGACAAGGCTGAACTGCTGGCCGAGTTGTTCTGCGACCTCGGGCCGGTGTCGGCCAGTGGTTTCGACTGGCTGCGCGAACCGGTGGACGTGATCATCAACGCCACCTCCGCCAGCCTGACGGGTGACGTGCCGCCGATTGCGCCAAGCCTGATCGAGCCAGGCCAGACGCTGTGCTACGACATGATGTACGGCAAGGAACCGACCGCGTTTTGCCGCTGGGCCACTGAGCACGGCGCGGCGCTGGCGATGGATGGTTTGGGCATGCTCGCCGAACAGGCGGCAGAGGCATTCTGGCTGTGGCGCGGCGTGCGCCCGGATACCGCGCCGGTACTCGCCGAGCTGCGCCGCCAACTGGCCCTTTAAGCTTTGCTCCCACATTGAAATACGATCAATGTGGGAGCGAGCGTGCTCGCGAATCGCATCACCACCGCGATATCAGATCAATCCTCAAACCTGATTGGGCACTTCTCCGCCCCCTCCAGCTTCCTCAACTCCTCCACCACCGGCGGCCGCGCCCGGCGCAGGGTCAGGCTGCGACCCTGGCTCAGCAGGCGTCGCGCTTCCTGGTGCAGCATTTCCACCCCCGAATAATCGATGAAGTTGATCTGCTGCGCCTCGATCACCACCCGTGCGCCATGCAGGCGTTGCAGGCGCACTTGCAGGTAATGGCTGGCGCCGAAGAAGATCGAACCACCCACGCGCAACACATCGTCGTCACCATCGCGCCAATGCTGCACCCGTGGTTGCGAGGTGCGCTTGAGGTAGAAAAACAATGACGCCAGCACCCCGGCGTAGATCGCCGTCTGCAATTCCAGCAGCAGAGTCGCCAGGCAAGTCAGGGCCATCACCACGAACTCGGCGCGGCTGACCCGCAGCAAGGCGCGAATGCCCCGGTGATCGACCAGACCCCAGGCAATCAACAGGATGCTGCCGGCCATGGCCGGGATCGGGATGTGCGCGATCAGCCCTGCGCCGAACACCGCAAACAGCGCCACCCAGAGCGCCGAAAACACCCCGGCCAGCGGCGAGCAGGCACCCGCCTCGTAACTCAATCCCGAGCGGGTAAACGATCCGGCTGAGAGCGACCCGGAAAAGAACGCACCGACGATGTTCGACAAACCCTGCGCGCGGACTTCCTGATTGGCATCAAGCAACTGCTGCGACCGCGCCGAAATCGAGCGGGCAATCGACAGGCTGGTGACCAGCCCGAGCATGCCCACTGCCACCGCGCTTGGCAGCAGGCGCAGGATAACCTCCAGATCCAGCGGCAGCGTACTGAACGGCGGCAGGCGTCCGACGAAAGCGCTGACCAGATGCACATGGCCGAACATCGCTGGCCAGATCCACACCAGCAGACTGGCCAGCACCAGCGTGAGCAACAGCGTCGGCCAGCGCGGCAGAAGTTTTTTCAGGGCCACGCCGACGATCACTGTAGCGACGCCGAGCATCAGCGAGGGCTTATCCACAGCCCCCAGATGCCGCAACAGGTCCATCAGGCTGGCGAGCGCTGTGGTGTTGGCCGGCAATTCCAGCCCGAGCAGATTGGGCAATTGCCCGATGGCGATCACCACGGCGGCACCGAGGGTGAAGCCGAGCACCACCGAATGCGAAACGAAATTCACCAGTGCGCCAAAGCGCAGCAAGCCGAGCAACCATTGGAAAATCCCGGCGAGAAACGTCAGCAGCAGGATCAGAGTGATGTAGTCCTCGGAAGCCGGCACCGCGAGCGGGCTTACGCTGGCGTACAGGACAATCGAAATCGCCGCCGTCGGGCCGCAGATCAGATGCCATGACGACCCCCACAGGCACGCGACCAATACCGGAATGATTGCGGCGTATAGACCGTATTCCGGTGGCAGCCCGGCAATCAGCGCGTAGGCAATCGACTGGGGCAAGGCGAGAATCGCACCGCTGAGGCCGACGATCAGGTCCCGCCCGACGCTGGCGCGGGTTTGCCGTGGCAACCAGCTCAGAAAAGGAAAAAGTGAATGGCGGCTGGGGAAGGCCATGGGTCCTCGCGGTTGGGGTTTTGTTCAAGGTTATCAGGGTGTCAGGTGTAAAAGCCCCTCACCCTAGCCCTCTCCCTGAGGGAGAGGGGACTGACCGAGCTGTTTGTTGAAGATTCACCGACCTGCGATTTCGGCGTTGAACGCAAGTTTTGATTCAACAGCGATCGGCTCCCTTTCCCCCTCGCCCCCTTGGGGGAGAGGGCTGGGGTGAGGGGGAAAAAATCTCCAGCCGAATGCTATCCCAGCAACCCTGAGATCAAAGCTTGGCCTTCACCGCCACCAACGCATCCTTGCCATCCACCGTTTTCACCCCATCCAGCCACTTGTCCAGCACCGCCGGATTGGCCTTGATCCATGCCTTCGCCGCTTCGGCATTGCTGATCTTCTTGTTCACCACCTCGGCCATGATGCTGTTTTCCATGTCCTGGGTGAACGCCAGATTGGTCAGCAATTTACCCACATTCGGGCAGGCCTCGGCGTAGCCCTTACGGGTCAGTGTGAATACGCTGCCGGTGTCGCCGAAGTATTTTTCGCCGCCCTTCAGGTAACGCATTTTCAACTGCACGTTCATCGGGTGCGGGGTCCAGCCGAGGAAGGTGACGAATTTCTGTTTCTTCACCGCCCGCGACACTTCGGCGAGCATCGCCTGTTCGCTGGACTCGATCAGCTTCCACTGGCCCATGTTGAAGTCGTTCTTCTTGATGATCTCCTGCAGCGAAATGTTCGCCGGCGCGCCTGAGCCGATGCCGTAGATCTTCTTGTCGAACTTGTCGGCGAATTTGTTCAGGTCGGCAAAATCATGCACACCCGCCTCCCAGACATAGTCGGGGACGGCGAGGGTGAATTCGGTGCCTTCCAGGTTCTTGGCCAATTGCGTCACATCACCGGTGGCGACGAACTTGTCATAGAAGCCCTGCTGCGCCGGCATCCAGTTGCCGAGGAACACGTCAACCTGGCCATCCTTCAAGCCGCCGAAGGTGATCGGCACCGCAAGGGTGTCGACTTTCGCCTTATAGCCCATGCCGTCCAGCAGAAACCCGGTGATGGCATTGGTTGCGGCGATGTCGCTCCAGCCCGGATCGGCCATCTTCACGGTTTCGCAGCTTTGCTCGGCGAAGGCCGAGGCGCTGCTCAATGCGATCAGGCCAACGGTGACAGCTGTGGATAACTTGCGCATGGACTTCCCCTTAACGTTATTGGTTTTGGCAGGGTTGTGGATAACGGGCCTTGCGCTCCAGATCATCAAGGTCGATGTGGTTGCGCATGTACTGCTGACTGGCATCGACCAGCGGCTGGTGGTCCCAGCTCTTCAGCTTGCCGATGGTTAACGCATCGGCGACGAAACGGCGTCGGCGCTGGCTGGCCAGCACGTCCCGATGGATTGCCGGAATGTCCCACTTGGCCCGCGCTTCGGCGAGAAAGTCTTCGAACAGCGGACGATGTTGCGGCGATTGGCTCAGCTCTTCTTCTTCGCGCGGATCGTTATCCACATCGAAGAGTAGGCATGGGTCGCTTTCGCTGTAGATAAATTTGTAGGCGCCCCGGCGGATCATCATCAGCGGGCTCACAGTGCCTTCGGCCATGTATTCGCCGAACACCTCGTCATGCCCGCCCTGCCCTTGCAGGTGCGGCAGCAAGGAACGGCCGTCCAGTGGCAGGCCCGGCTCAAGCGTGCCACCGGCCAGATCCACGAAGGTCGGCAGCAGGTCGGCGGTGGATACGGCGGCGCTGACCCGGCCCGCCTCGAATTGTCCCGGTGCGCTGATCAGCAGCGGCACTCGCGCGGCCATCTCGAACCAGTGCATTTTGTACCAGAGGCCCTTCTCGCCGAGCATGTCGCCATGGTCACCGGAGAAGACGACGACGGTGTCGTCGATCAGCCCGGTTTCCTCAAGGGTTTGCAGCAGTTTGCCGACATTGGCGTCAATATAGCTGCAAGCACCGAAGTAGGCGCGACGGGCATCGCGGATCTTATCCACAGGCAGCGGCTTGTCCCACAGGTCGTAAACCTTGAGCAGACGTTGCGAGTGCGGATCGAGTTCGTCCTGGTTCAAGGCTGTAGGCAACGGAATATCAGCATCGTCATACAGATCCCAGAAAGTCTTGGGAATCGTGTACGGGTCGTGCGGGTGGGTCATCGACACAGTCAGGCAGAAAGGCTGGTCGCCGTCCTCGCGGATGTGATCGAACAGATATTGCTGCGCCTTGAACACCACCTCTTCGTCGAAATCCAGCTGATTGGTGCGCACGCACGGCCCGGCCTGCAGTACCGAAGACATGTTGTGATACCAGCTCGGCCGCACGTCCGGCTCGTCCCAGTTCACCGCCCAACCGTAATCGGCCGGGTAGATATCGCTGGTCAGGCGTTCTTCATAACCGTGCAACTGGTCCGGCCCGCAGAAATGCATCTTGCCCGACAGCGCGGTGCGGTAGCCGAGACGCCGCAGGTAATGCGCGTAAGTTGGAATGTCGGCGGGGAAATCGGCCGCGTTGTCGTAGGCGCCGATCTTGCTCGGCAACTGGCCACTGACCAGGGTGAAGCGCGACGGCGCGCACAGCGGGCTGTTGCAGTAAGCAGCATCGAACACCACGCCTTGGGCGGCGAGGCGGGACAGATTCGGCAGTTTGATCGGCGATGGGCCGTAGAACGGCAACATTGGCGCGGCCATTTGATCGGCCATGATGAAAAGAATGTTCTTGCGCTTCATGTGATCGCGGCATTCCATGTTGAATATTTATGCGAGAGTGCTGCGATCGAGCATGGATTCCATGCCTGTTCCGGTAAAGCCCGCGCCGGACAATGACTAGGATAAGTACAGCTTATGTATGACGCCCTCGGTGACCTTTCCCTCGATCTGCTGCGCGCTTTTGAAGCGGCGGCCCGCCATCGCAGTTTTACCGCTGCTGCGGTGGAGCTTGGCACCACGCAGCCGGCGATCAGCCAGCAAATGAAACGTCTGGAAGAGCAGCTCGGTACGCGCCTGTTCGATCGGATCTACCGGGGCATCGAATTGACTGAGGTGGGCAGCCTGCTTTTCCAGCAAGTTGCCCTCGGTTTGCAGAATATCGACGCAGGATTAAGCGCAATCAGCACTCAGCAGCAACATGAGGTGCTGCAAGTGGCCACGGATTTCGCTTTTGCCGCTTATTGGTTGATGCCGCGCCTGCATCGCTTCCATGAGGCCAATCCGCATATCGATGTCAGCCTGGTCACCAGCGAGCGCAACCACAACATGCTGCGCACCGACATCGACGTGGCGATCCTGTTTGGCGATGGTCGATTCAAGCAGGGTGAGAGCCACTGGCTGTTCAGCGAAGAAGTGTTCCCGGTGTGCAGCCCGCTGCTGCTCAAGGAGCGTTCATTGCCGTTGCCCGCGCAGGCCCTGCTGGAATTGCCGCTGCTGCATCTGCGTGGTGAAAACAGCAGCAACTGGTTCGACTGGAGCGGGCTGTTCCGTCAACTTGGCCTGACCACGCCGCCGGCGCCGGGGCAGCTGCGCTTCGACAATTACACGTTATTGATCCAAGCGGCGATCGGCGGGCAAGGCGTGGCAATCGGTTGGCGCCACCTTGTGGATAACTTGCTGGTGCAGGGTTTGCTGTGCCGACCGCTGGCGGAAACCACGCTGTCGCGGCTGGGGTATTACGTGGTGTTACCGCAACGCAAACGTCGAGGTTTGTTGATTCAAGAATTTGTTGATTGGTTGATGGCGGAACAGGCCAGCAGTGCCGAATCGCTTAACGGTCTGGCCCTGCCCTCGATTGCGGTGTGAAGAGCAAAAGATCGTCCGATCTTTTACGAATCAGAAGCCGCCACAAAATTCACATGCTGCCCCACATGCAGGTTCAACCGCAGTTCATCGGCAATCCCCACCGCGACACGGTTCAAGCGTTCCAGCGGTTCGGCCAATCCCGGTTCGAGATTGCCGCCGACCTGACTGAAGTGCTCGATGGTCAATCCGGCCACTCCATGGGGCGCATTGACCAAGGTCCAGCGCAGTGAGCTGCTTTGTACCGCCTCGAGGATTTCTTCGGCAGCGTGACGTTGCAGGCGCTCGTCATTGTCAGGCTCGTCGAGCACACCGAAGTTGCCGACCAGAAACAGGCGCGGCACGCTGGCCAGTTGCAAACCTTCGACCAAGGCGTCGACTGCCAGCACCTGCTCCACCGGGCCGAGCGTCACCGAGCGCTCAACGTGGTCGCTGCTGAACGGCAGCCCCGGCGCGTCCAGCAGGCAGATCACCGCCGAACTGCCGGCGACGCTCTGATTGACCCGCTCGGCATCGAATAGATCGCCGGTCTTGGTGCGCAACCCCGGACGCGGCGCGAGTGCGGTGAGATCGTCGAGAATGGCGATGACTTCGTGTTGGCGACGCAGCAATTCAGCCATCAATGCACCGCCCAGGCTGGCCATGGCACCATAAAGCACCACTTTGACCACTGGGGTCTCGGCATTTTTCATGGCTGTTTTCCTTATTGTTGTCCTATATGACCTGTGACGGTGTAAACAGCCAAGGGTTCGAACCGATTGAGAGGCGACACGATGCAAGGGATCAAGGGTTATCACGCCCATGTCTATTTCGACGCACAAAGCATCGACCAGGCGCGGGCCTTGTGCGAGCAGGCCGCGCAGTTGTTTGCGCTGAAAATGGGCCGCGTGCACGAACGCCCGGTGGGGCCGCACCCCGACTGGAGCTGCCAACTGGCTTTCGGTCCCGAGCTGATCGGCGAGGTGCTGCCGTGGCTGGCGCTTAACCGCAAGGGGTTGGTGGTGTTCCTGCATCCGGACACTGGCAACGACCTGCTCGACCACACCGAACACGCGATCTGGATGGGCGCGGTGCGGCCGCTGGACCTGTCGATTTTTTAACCAGATGCTGACGCTGAACTGATAACGAATATGTCCAGACTGCCAGCCAGCGTTGTCTGTCCGTTCCCTCGCATCGCTTCTTGGCCCGTATTCATTGGCTGTCGCTGCATCCGACCGCCGGTTGACCATTCATTCATCGCTTTCGGTCGCGAAAGGTAGCTGAAAGCTTCCCCGATTAGGATCGCCCCACTCCCGGCAACAGACCGGTTGGCCCAAGCCCTGTGTTTTTTCCACAGGCCCGGCCCAATTAACAACAACAATGGTGATTCTGATGTCTTCTGCAACCCGCCGTTTCTCTCGCTTCCTGCTGGTCACTCCGCCCGTACGCCTCGCGCCTCCCGTTCTGCGCTGATCCCGCCCGATCCGCTCATTCAACTAGCCGCGCTACGCCTGGAGTATTCCCATGCTGACTTTCCTTGGCTTCGCCATGGTCATCACGTTCATGTTCCTGATCATGACCAAGCGCCTGTCCGCGCTGATCGCCCTGATCATCATCCCGATCCTGTTCGCCCTGTTCGGTGGTTTCGCGCCGAAGATCGGCCCGATGATGCTTGAAGGCATCACCAAACTGGCGCCGACCGGCGTGATGTTGATGTTCGCCATTCTGTATTTCGCCCTGATGATCGACTCCGGTCTGTTCGACCCGGCCGTGCGCAAGATCCTCAAACTGGTCAAGGGCGACCCGTTGAAAGTTTCGGTCGGTACCGCCGTTCTGGCGCTCGTCGTTTCCCTCGATGGTGACGGCGCGACCACTTACATGATCTGCGTGGCTGCGATGCTGCCGCTGTACAGCCGCATCGGCATGAGCCCGCGAATCATGGCCGGTCTGATCATCCTCGCCGGTGGCGTAATGAACATGACCCCGTGGGGCGGCCCGACCGCCCGCGCGGCGAGTGCCCTGCATGTGGATCCTTCGGACATTTTCGTACCGATGATCCCGGCCATGGCCGCCGGTGTCTTGGCGATCCTGGTGATTGCCTACTTCTACGGCAAGCGTGAACGTGCCCGCCTCGGCGAGCTGCACCTGGTTGGCGACGAGATCGATCACAGTGAAATCAGCGTCTCGCAATTCCCCGACGCACGCCGTCCGAAGCTGATCTGGTTCAATGCCGCACTGACTTTCGGCCTGATGTGCACGCTGATCGGCGGCCTGTTGCCGCTGCCGGTGCTGTTCATGGTGGCGTTCAGTATTGCGATGATCGTCAACTACCCATGCCTGCAAATGCAGAAGGATCGCGTCGCCGCGCATTCCGGCAGCGTGCTGGCAGTGGTCGGGCTGATCTTTGCGGCCGGTATCTTCACCGGTATCCTGTCGGGCACCGGCATGGTCGATGCGATGTCGAAGAGCCTGTTGGCGGTGATCCCGGAATTCCTCGGCCCGTACCTGGCGGTGATTACGGCGCTGGTGAGCATGCCCTTCACCTTCTTCATGTCCAACGATGCGTTCTATTACGGTGTATTGCCGGTGCTGACCGAAGCGGCCAGCCACTATGGGATCACTGCGGTGGAAATGGCCCGTGCCTCGATCGTCGGCCAGCCCGTCCACTTGCTGAGCCCGTTGGTGCCGTCGACCTATCTGTTGGTGGCGCTGGCCGGCATCGATTTCGGTGATCACCAGCGTTTCACCCTGAAATGGGCGATCCTGGTGTGCATCTGCATTCTGATTGCTGCACTGCTGTTGGGGACTTTCCCGCTGTTCAGCACTCTATAAGCCCAAGACTCACCGTTACGGGTCCCGGCTTCGCGGTTTGAAGCCCGGACCTTTTTCGGTTTAACACTCGCTCAAAGGAATACACATGGATTGGCTGACCAACCCCGAAATCTGGGTTGCCTTTTTTACCCTGACCGCCCTGGAAATCGTCCTCGGTATCGATAACATCATCATGATTTCGATCCTGGTCAGCCGCATGCCGAAACACATGCAGCAGCGCACACGGATCTTCGGTCTTGGCCTGGCCATGGTCACGCGGATCCTGTTACTGCTGTCGATTACCTGGGTCATGCGCCTCACTGCCGACCTGTTCGAAGTGTTCGGCCAGGGCATCTCCGGCCGCGACCTGATCCTGTTCTTCGGTGGCCTGTTCCTGTTGTGGAAGAGTTCGCAGGAGATGTACCACGCGCTGGAAGGTGAAGATGAAAGCGACGACGCGCCATCGGGCAAGGGCGGCAACTTCCTCTACACCATCATCCAGATCGCGATCATCGATATCGTCTTCTCGCTGGACTCGGTGATCACTGCCGTCGGCATGGTTTCCCACGTCCCGGTCATGGTCGCGGCGATCGTCGTGGCAGTGCTGGTGATGATGCTGGCGTCGGGCAAGATCAGCGAATTCATCGACAAGCACCCGTCGCTGAAAATGCTCGCGCTGTCGTTCCTGCTGGTGGTCGGTACCGTGCTGATCGCCGAATCGTTCGACGTGCACGTGCCAAAAGGCTACGTCTACTTCGCCATGGCGTTCTCGCTGGCGGTGGAAGCGATCAACATCAAACTGCGCGGCGCGATGGCCCGGAAAAAGAAACAGCAGGATCCGGTGAAACTGCGCAAGGATGTGCCGGGCCAGTAACCCGGTAGTCCCGGCAGCACGCTACACCCCTGTGGGAGCGGGCCTGCTCGCGAAGACGGAGTGCCAGTCGACAACAATGTTGGCTGGCCCACCGCTTTCGCGAGCAGGCTCGCTCCCACATTTGTTTGTGCAACATTCAGTCACTGCGGACCTTGTGGGAGCTGGCTTGCCAGCGATAGCGGAGTGTCAGGCGACATCAATGTTGGTTGTGCTGACGCCATCGCTGGCAAGCCAGCTCCCACAGGAGACGGCGTTGATTTAAAGGGAGTGTATGAAGCGCTTTTCATGACACTTTTGTTTCAATCCACGCTTTAGCTGTGCAATGCTGGCGCCGAGGCCGTTAGCCAACTACAGCTTAAGTATCAAGAACGTAGAAACCGCGCGGTGCCTTCCACTTGCCCCTCTGGGGCGCTGCTACTACAGGGGGTCTGCATGCTCACCCTGCTCAATCTGTTGTCCGCCGTCGCCCTGTTGATCTGGGGCACGCACATCGTCCGAACCGGCATCCTGCGGGTTTATGGCACCAATCTGCGACATGTCATCGGCCAGAACATGTCGAAGAGATGGCTGGCGTTCATCGCCGGTATTCTCGTCACCGCCATGGTGCAGAGCAGCAACGCCACGGCGATGCTGGTCACTTCGTTTGTCGGTCAGGGTTTGATGGCGCTGACCCCGGCGCTGGCGACCATGCTGGGCGCCGATGTCGGTACCGCGTTGATGGCGCGGGTGCTGACCCTCGATCTGTCGTGGCTATCGCCGCTGCTGATTTTCCTCGGGGTGATTTTCTTTCTGTCGCGCAAACAGACGCGGCTCGGGCAAATGGGCCGGGTGTCGATCGGGCTGGGGCTGATCATTCTCGCCCTGCAATTGATCGTCGAGGCCGCTGCGCCGATTACTCATGCGCAGGGGGTGAAGGTGATTTTCGCCTCGCTGACCGGCGACATCCTCCTCGACGCCCTAATTGGCGCCCTGTTCGCGATGATTTCCTACTCCAGCCTCGCCGCCGTGCTGCTCACCGCCACGCTGGCCGGGGCTGCGGTGATCAGCTTGCCGGTGGCGATCGGTCTGGTGATCGGCGCCAACATCGGCAGTGGCGTTCTCGCCTTCATGAGCACCAGCATGCAGAACGCTGCCGGCCGCCAGGTTGCGCTGGGCAGTCTGCTGTACAAACTGATCGGCCTGCTGCTGATCATCCCGGTACTCGACCCGCTGGTGCACTGGATCGACAGCCTCGATTTCAGCCCGCAGGAAATGGTCATCGGCTTCCACCTGCTCTACAACACCGCGCGCTGCCTGATCCTGCTGCCGAGCGTCGGGCCGATGGCGCGGCTTTGTGCGTGGCTGCTGCCAGAGCGGCCGGAGGTCAACGGCGCCGCCAAACCACGCCATCTCGACCCGACCGCGCTGGTCACGCCGAGCCTGGCGCTGGCCAATGCCGCGCGGGAAACCCTGCGCATGGGCGATCTGCTCGACAACATGCTCGACGCCTCCCTCGATGTGCTGCGCGGCAAGCAGACCGCCGTCACGCAGGAGATGCGCCGACTGACCGATGACGTCGAGGCGCTGTACAGCGCGATCAAGCTGTATCTGGCGCAGATGCCCCGCGAGGATCTCGGCGAGCACGACAGTCGGCGCTGGGCCGAGATCATCGAACTGGCGATCAACCTGAAACTCGCCGCCGACCTGATCGAGCGAATGCTGCGCAAGATCCAGCAGCAGAAGACCTCGCAGCGCCGTTCGTTTTCCGAAGAAGGCCTGGAAGATCTTGCCGGGCTGCAACAGCAACTGATCGCCAACCTGCGCCTGGGCCTGTCGGTGTTTCTCAGCGGCGACCGCGAAAGCGCGCGGCAGTTGTTACGGGAGAAACGCCGCTTTCGTGCGCAGGAACGGCGTCTGGCCCATGCGCATGTCAGCCGTTTGCAACGCAAGATCGTTCAGAGCCTGGAGACCAGCTCGCTGCATCTGGAGTTGATCGCCGACATGAAACGGCTCAATTCTTTGTTCTGCAGCAGCGCCTATGTGGTGCTGGAAACGGCGGACACCGGCGCGCTGGCGGTGGATGACATGGCCGACATTACGCATTCGCCTTGAACGTCTGGGGCTGGGGCCAGTCAGTTACAGTGGTTCAGCCTTGAGACCGTCATCGCTGGCAAGCCAGCTCCCACAGGGTTTTGTAAGCGCCGCAGATCCTTGTGGGAGCTGGCTTGCCAGCGATGGGGCCCTGACTGACGACACGGATCTCCAAATCAGCCGTATGGAAGCCTGTTATGCGTTGCCTGTTGTTCGCCTGTCTGTTGCTCGGTTCCCTGCCCGCTTTTGCCCTGGATCGGTTTCAGGTCGAAGGCTATGCGCTGCCCAATGGTTTACAGCTGATGCTCAAACCCGGCACCGAGCGTGGGCATGTGGCGATCCGGCTGGTGGTCGGCGTCGGCCTCGATGACTTCGACTGCGACGAAAAAGAGCTGCCGCATTTGCTCGAACACTTGCTGTTCAGCGGTATCGACGCCACTGGCGAAGGCGGCCTGGAAGAACGCATGCAGGCGCTGGGCGGGGACTGGAATGCGTTCACCAGCAATGCCGACACCACGTTCGTCATCGAGGCCCCGGCAAAAAACCAGCGCAAGGTGCTCGACCTGCTGCTCGCGCTGCTGACCCAGACACGCATCGACGACAACGCAATCAACGCGGCGAAACGAGTGGTCGAGCGTGAGGACGGCGGGCATTACACCAGGCTGCAACGTTTCCTCGACCGTCAGGACCTCGGTCATACCGCGAGCAATCAACTGGCTGTCGAGCTGGGACTGAAATGCCCGCAGCGCGCCGAGGTCGGCCATCTGACCCAGGAGCAATTGGAGAAGGTGCGCAAGGCCTGGTATGCGCCGAACAACATGACCCTGATCGTCGTCGGCGAACTCGACAAACTGCTGCCGGCCTATCTGGAGCGTACCTGGGGTGAGCTGGAGCCGGTCGAGCCGAGCGAGCATCGGGCGCTGCCGGACATCCGCACCAGCGCCGCCCATGAACGCACCCTCACCCGTGGCTTTATCGGCGACAGCGCCAAGCTGCACTGGCTGGTGCCGGAACCGGTGCTCGACGATCAGTACGATCAGACGTTCGACATTCTCAAGGATTACCTCGACTGGGCGCTGTACCGGCAGATTCGCCTCAACCATGGCTTGTCGTACGGGCCGTGGGCCGAGCGCGAAGTGTTCGGCGGTGTCGGCTTCATGAGCCTCAACGCTGACCTGGATCGCGATGACGTCGACGAAGCCATCCAGGTGCTTGAAGACCTCAAGGCCGACCTGCTGCAAAACGGCCTCGACCCGAGCACCTTCGCCCGCATCAAACAAGCCGCCATCGCCCATCAAGCTTGGGCCGTACAAGGCAACAGCGCACTGGCGGACTATTACTGGAGCGCGCTGGCCGACTATCAGGATGGCCGCTTTGCCAATCCCGCGCGCGAGCTGCAAGGGGTGACGCTGGAAGCGGCGAACAAGGCGATGCGCGAACTGTTGCTGCAGCCGGGGTATATCCGGATCGAGAAGCCGTTGATCAGTGATGATCAGGTGTTGTGGCTGGCTGCAGGCGGGGTCGGTCTGGTGCTGCTGATGTTGATCGGCTGGCGTGTGTATCGCCGCCACAAAATTGCTGGAAGCCATTAATCCTGTGGTGAGTGAGCACTTGTGGCGTGGGGATTTGTCGCCGATGGGCTGCGCAGCAGCCCCAATAAGGGCAGCTCGGTATATCCAGACAAAATTCGCTTGCAGGATCTACGACGGCGGCGCCGCCGATCGGGGATAAATCCCCTCGCCACAGGGGGCATGCGGCGTTAACCTTTCCGGGATTTTCCCCATATCGTCGTGAACCGCCAAAATGCCAAAACTGACCCTCCTTATCCAGCGCCTTCTCGAGCTGATGAAGCGCTACCCCGGGTTGATCGCGGCGGGTGGTTTCATTTCCGGGGTCGGCAGTTTCATCCTCGTCGATCGCCAACAGGGCCTGGCCAGCTGGATCACGGTGATCATGCTGCTCAGCTGGATCTGGCTGATGCTGGAAAACACCCTGACCGGGTTGTTCACACGGATCTTCAAGCGCGAGATTCCCCAGCCGCTGCTGCGCTACGCGACGCAGATGATCCATCAGGAAAGCCTGTTTTTCGTTCTGCCATTCTTCTTCATCACCACCACGTGGAACAGCGGCCAGTTTGTCTTTACGGGACTGCTCAGCGTTGCCGCACTGATCTCTATCGTCGATCCGCTGTACTACAAATGGCTGGCGCCACGGCGCTGGGCGTTTCTCGCGCTGCACACCCTGACCCTGTTCGCCGCCCTGCTCACTGCGTTGCCGGTGATCATGCACCTGACCACTGCGCAGAGTTTCAAATGGGCGCTGGGGATTGCCGTGCTGCTGTCGTTCCCGAGCCTGGCGTCGATCTTCCCGATCCGCACGGTGCGCAATGCCCTGGCGATTCTGTTCATTACCTTCGGCATCGGCGGCGTCGGTTGGGCGCTGCGTTCGTGGGTGCCGCCGGCAACGCTGTGGATGACCGACGTAGCGATCAGCACGCAGTTGCAGGATCGCACCCCCGGCGCCAGCCTCGACACCGTCAGTGCCGAGCAGATCCGCAGCGGCGGACTCTACGCCTACACTGCGATCAACGCGCCGCGCGGTCTCGACGAGCGGATTTATCACGTGTGGACCTTCAACGGCAAAGAGGTCGACCGCATCGCCCTCGACATCCATGGCGGGCGCAAGGAAGGCTACCGGGCGTGGACGCACAAACAGAATTTCCCCGGCAACCCGGCGGGCAAGTGGCAGGTGCGGGTGCTGACCGAGGATGGCCAGTTGATCGGCGTGCTGCGTTTCGCAATTACCGACAGCACACCGGCCAAAGAAAAGTAATCCGGTTCGTGCTATTACGTAGGATCTCGTAACGGCCGTACAAGCACGGAGCTTATGACCAGCAGCCCAACCCCCGGCAGTGCCCACCTGGACACCGCGCTCAGCCCTGCCCGTCTGCGGGTCAGCGGCGACTGGACGCTCGCCCACTACACCGCGCTCAAGCATCTGAGCGAAAAGCTCCGCGGCCAGTACGACGCCAACACTTCCATCGATCTGAACGGCCTCGGAGCCCTGGACACCGCCGGCGCCTCGTTGCTGGTCGAGCTGCTCGGTTCCGAGCGCTTGGGCAAAACCGCCGAACACCCCGATTGCACCCTTTCAACTGCCGACCGCGCCTTGCTGCAAACCGTGTACTGCTCGCTGAGTGATTTCTGCGTGCCGATCAAGGAGCCGGAAGTCAGCGTCAGCGTGCAACTGCTGACGCGCATCGGCCGCGCGGTGGACAAGGTCTGGACCGACACGCTGCAACTGCTCGGCTTCGTCGGCCTGATTCTCGAAGTCATCGCCCGTGGTCTGTTGCGGCCCAAGCGCTGGCGGATCACGCCGATGATCGCGCACATCGAGCAGACCGGCCTCGACGCTGCGCCGATCGTGGCCTTGCTGACGTTTCTGGTCGGTGCGGTGGTGGCGTTTCTTGGCGCCACGGTGCTGGCCAGTTTCGGCGCGACGATTTTCACCGTGGACCTGGTCGGCTTCTCGTTCCTGCGCGAATTCGGCGTGTTGCTCACGGCGATCCTGATGGCCGGGCGCACCGCCAGTGCATTCACCGCGCAGATCGGCTCGATGAAGGCCAACGAAGAAATCGACGCGATCCGCACCCTTGGCCTCGACCCGATCGAATTGCTGGTGGTGCCGCGTGTGCTGGCGCTGCTGGTGGCGCTGCCGATGCTGACGTTTCTGGCGATGCTCTCGGGGATCGTCGGCGGCGGTGTGGTTTGTGCGGTGTCGCTGGACATCTCGCCGGCGATGTTCCTCTCGCTGCTGCAATCGGACATCGGCATTCAGCATTTTCTGGTCGGGCTGGTGAAGGCGCCGATCTTCGCCTTCCTGATCGCGGCGATCGGTTGCCTGGAAGGCTTCAAGGTCAGCGGCAGCGCCGAATCGGTCGGCGCGCACACCACCTCCAGCGTGGTGCAGTCGATTTTCGTGGTGATCGTGCTTGATGCGGTGGCCGCGCTGTTTTTCATGGAGATGGGCTGGTGAGTCGTCTACCCCGCGCGCCCTCGGAGGCGGTGATCGAAGTCCGTGGCCTGTGCAATCGCTTCGGCCCGCAGAGCGTGCACGAGAACCTTGATCTGGACGTGTACAAGGGCGAGATCCTCGCCGTGGTGGGTGGCTCCGGTACCGGCAAATCGGTGCTGCTGCGCAGCATTGTCGGGCTGAATCGGCCCAGCGAGGGCATGGTCAAGGTCTTCGGCCAGAACCTGCCGAATCTGCCCGAGCATGAGCGCTCGCTGATCGAAAGGCGCTTTGGTGTGTTGTTCCAGAAGGGCGCGCTGTTCTCGTCGCTGACCGTGACCGAGAACGTCGCCCTGCCCCTGATCGAACACGCCGGCCTCAGCCGTCACGACGCCGAGCATCTGGCGGCGGTGAAACTGGCGCTGGCCGGGCTGCCGTTGTCGGCGGCGGACAAATACCCGGCGTCGCTGTCCGGCGGCATGATCAAGCGCGCGGCGCTGGCGCGGGCCTTGGCGCTGGATCCGGACATTCTGTTTCTCGACGAACCCACCGCCGGCCTTGATCCGATTGGCGCGGCGCAGTTCGATCAGTTGATCCTGACCCTGCGTGACGCGTTGGGTCTGAGTGTGTTTCTGGTCACCCACGACCTCGACACGCTGTACACCATCACCGATCGCGTGGCGGTGCTGGCGCAGAAGAAAGTGCTGGTTGCCGGCCCTATCGACGTCGTCTCGGAAACCGCCGACGCGTGGATTCACGAATACTTCCACGGCCCGCGCGGCCGCTCGGCGCTGGACGCCGCCAAACTGCTCAACGAGGTCTGATATGGAAACCCGAGCCCATCATGTGTTGATCGGCCTGTTCACGGTGATCGTCGTGGCCGGCGCCCTGCTCTTCGGCCTGTTTCTGGCAAAGTCCAGCGTCGACACCGAGTTCAAGGATTACGAAGTGGTGTTCAACGAGGCGGTCAGCGGTCTGTCCAAGGGCAGCTCGGTGCAGTACAGCGGGATCAAGGTCGGTGACGTGGTCAGCCTGCGCCTTGACCCGCAGGACCCGCGCCGGGTGCTGGCGCGGATTCGTCTGGCGGGCGACACGCCGGTCAAGGAAGACACCCAGGCCAAGCTGGCACTGACCGGCATTACTGGCACGTCGATCATCCAGCTCAGCGGTGGTACGCCAGAGAGCCCGAAATTGCGCGGGCATGACGGCAAGCTGCCAACGCTGGTCGCCTCGCCCTCGCCTATTTCGCGTCTGCTCAACGACAGCAGCGATTTGATGACCGGCATCAGCGCCCTGCTGCAGAACGCCAACCACATGTTCTCCGCGGAAAACGTCGAGCGCGTGAGCAAGACCCTCGCCCATCTGGAACAGACCACCGGCACCATCAACGACCAGCGCGGCGACATCAAACAAGCCATGCAGCAACTGGCGACCGTCGGCAAACAGGCCGGCAGCATGCTCGAGCAGACCTCACTGCTGATGCGCAACGCTAACGGCCTGCTCAACGATCAGGGCAAACAGGCCCTTGGCAGTGCCGAACAGGCGATGAAGTCGCTGGAGCAAAGCAGCGTGACCATCAACGGCTTGCTCAGCAAAAACCAGAATTCGCTGGATAACGGCATGCAGGGCCTCAACGGCCTGGCCCCGGCGATTCGCGAACTGCGCGAGACGCTGACCTCGCTGCGCGCGATTTCCCAGCGCCTTGAGGCCAACCCCAGCGGCTACCTGCTGGGCAGCGACAAGAACAAGGAATTCACCCCATGAAACTGACTCGAATCGCCCTGCTCGGCGCTGGCCTGACCCTGATCGGCGCGTGCTCGATCTTGCCCCAGTCGGAACCTTCGGATGTCTACCGCCTGCCCGCCGCGCAAGCGCCCGCCTCGGCCAGCCCGGCGGCGGCGCAGTCGTGGTCGCTGCGCTTGAATAAATTGCAGGCCAGCGAAGCACTGAACCGGCCGAGCATTGCCGTGATTCCGCAGGGCGATGTGATCAGCAGCTACAAGGGCTCGCGCTGGAGCGATCCGGCGCCGGTACTGCTGCGCAATCGCTTGCTCGATGGATTCCAGCGTGATGGTCGGGTGACGCTGCTGAGCACCGACGACAGCAACTTCCAGGCGGATCTTGAACTGGGCGGCAGTTTGCAGGCCTTCCAGACCGAATATCAGGGCACCCAGGCCGGCGTCGTGGTGCGGGTCGATGCGTTGCTGGTGCGTGGCTATGACCAGCGAATTCTGGCCAGTCGCCGCTTTGAAGAGCGCCAGGCGCTGAATGATGTGCAGGTGCCAGCGGTGGTCGCCGGGTTTGGCCAGGCCAGTGATCGCCTTACGGCCAAGGTCGTCGCGTGGGCCGTCGACCAAGGCCAAAAGCTCGCCCCCCCAAAACCTTAAGCCCGACACAACCCCTGTGGGAGCGAGCCTGCTCGCGAATGCGGAGTGTCATTCACATTGATGTGGCTGACACGACGCCTTCGCGAGCAGGCTCGCTCCCACAGTGGATTTGTGGTTAGCCGAAGAACCAGTAGCAGACCCCGATAGCGCCCACCACACCAGCAAACTCCGCCAGCAACGCACACCCCACCGCATGCCGTGCGCGCTGAATCCCCACCGCGCCGAAGTACACCGCCAGCACATAGAACGTGGTTTCGGTACTGCCCTGCACCGTCGCCGCGACCAGCGCCGGGAAGCTGTCGACGCCGGAAGTCTGCATGGTCTCGATGAGCATCGCCCGCGCGGCGCTGCCGGAGAACGGTTTGACCATCGCCGTCGGCAGCGCATCGACGAAGCGCGTGTCCCAGCCGGCCCACTCGACCAGATGACGAATACCGTCCAGGCCGAAATCCAGCGCACCAGAGGCGCGCAACACGCCAACCGCACAGAGCATCGCCACCAGATACGGCAAGAGGTTCTTCGCCACATCGAAGCCCTCTTTCGCGCCTTCGACGAACGCCTCGTACACCTTGACCTTGCGCAGCGCGCCGATCAGCAAGAACAGCATGATCAAGCCGAACAGCGTGAGATTGCCGAGGATCGACGACAATCCCGCCAGTGCTGTCGCAGAAAGCGTCCCAAGCAGGGCCATGAAGCCGCCGAGGATCAGCGCGCCGGGCACCAGATAGGCGAGCACCACCGGGTCCCAGATGCGCAGGCGTTGCATGAAGGCAACGGAGAGGAAGCCGACGATGGTCGAGCAACTGGTCGCCAGCAGAATCGGCAGGAACACCAGCGTCGGATCCGGCGCGCCTTGCTGGGCGCGGTACATGAAGATGGTCACGGGCAGCAGGGTCAGCGACGAGGCGTTGAGCACCAGAAACAGGATCTGCGCGTTGCTGGCGATGGTGGCGCTGGGGTTCAGCTCCTGCAGCGCTTTCATGGCCTTGAGGCCGATCGGCGTGGCGGCGTTGTCCAGGCCCAGACCGTTGGCGGCGAAGTTCAGCGTGATCAGGCCAAGGGCAGGGTGGCCGGCCGGGACTTCCGGCATCAGCCGCAGAAACAGCGGACCGAGCACCTTGGCCAGCCACTCGACGATCCCGGCCTTTTCGGCGATGCGCAGAAAGCCCAGCCACAGGGTGAGGGTGCCGAACAGCAGCACCATGACTTCGACCGACAGCTTGGCCATGGCGAAAATGCTTTCCACCATCGCCGCAAAGATCCCGGCGTTGCCGCCGATCAGCCACTGCGCCAGCGCCGACACGGCTGCCACGATGAAGAAGCCAAGCCACAGGCCATTAAGCATCAGTCAAATCCCCCGAAGAATGCGGCGAATGATAGCGGGGTCACCAGAAACGACAAACCCCGGATTGCTCCGGGGTTCGTATGGATCTGCCGCCCCCCGATTTACTGGGTGGCCTCAATCTACTGTAGGAGCTGCCGAAGGCTGCGATCTTTTGATTTTGTTTTTTAAAAGCAAGATCAAAAGATCGCAGCCTGCGCCAGCTCCTACAGGGGGGTGTCAGTTCTTGGAAATCTCGCCAGCCGGCAGTTTTTCCTTGCTGCGCCAGTGCGGCAGGGAATTCCAGTAACGCTCGCCCTTGGCGTCGTCGTACATGCCTTCCCAGCGCGCGATAACCAGCACTGCCAAGGCATTACCGATCACGTTCAGTGCAGTACGCGCCATGTCCATGATGCGAT
This sequence comes from Pseudomonas sp. 1L-E-NC-VB-C3, assembly GCF_057291535.1. Classification (NCBI taxonomy): domain Bacteria; kingdom Pseudomonadati; phylum Pseudomonadota; class Gammaproteobacteria; order Pseudomonadales; family Pseudomonadaceae; genus Pseudomonas; species Pseudomonas sp. 1L-E-NC-VB-C3. The sequence goes on from NZ_JBXAWD010000001.1 coordinate 700,256, forward strand.
CGACACCAGCGATGAACGCCAGGCCTTCGAGCGGGATGCCAACGCTGCCCAGAGTGGCCAGCAGCACCACGAAGGACACACCCGGTACGCCGGCGATGCCTTTGGAGGTGACCATCAGCGTCAACACCAGCAGCAGTTGCTGGCTGATCGACAGGTCAATGCCGTACAGCTGGGCAATGAAGATCGCCGCGATCGACTGGTACAGGGTCGAGCCGTCGAGGTTGAACGAGTAACCGGTCGGTACCACGAAGCTGCAGATGGCTTTCGGCGCGCCGTAGGCTTCCATCTTCTCGATGACACGTGGCAGCACGGTTTCCGAGGAGGCGGTGGAGTAGGCCAGCACCAGCTCATCCTTGAAGATGCGCATCAGCTTGAGCACGGAGAAGCCGAACAGCTTGGCGATCAGGCCCAGCACGACGAAGGCGAAGAAAGCGATGGCGACATAAACCAGGATCACCAGTTTTGCCAGCGGCAACAGCGAAGCGAAGCCGAAGTTGGCGACGGTCACCGCGATCAGTGCGAATACGCCAATCGGAGCGTAGTTCATGATCATGTGGGTGACTTTGAACATGCTTTCCGAAACGCCCTGGAACATCTTTACCAGCGGCTCGCGCAGGTCCGACTGCAGGCTCGACAGGCCGAGACCGAACAGTACGGAGAAGAAGATGATCGGCAGCATTTCGCCGCGAGCCATGGCCGCGAAGATGTTCGACGGGATCAGGTTGAGGATGGTCTCGATGAACGCATGTTCATGCTGCACTTCGGCGGCGGTAGCCTGGTACTTGGAGATGTCCACCGTGCCCAGGGTGCTCATGTCGATGCCGGTGCCCGGATGGAACACGTTGGCCAGCACCAGGCCGACGACGATGGCGATGGTGGTGACGATCTCGAAGTAGATGATGGTCTTCAGGCCGATACGCCCGAGCTTCTTGGCGTCGCCCACGCCAGCGATGCCGACGATCAGCGAGGAAATGACGATCGGGATCACGATCATCTTGATCAGACGGATAAAGATATCGCCTGCCGGTTGCAGGACGTTGCTGATCCACCAGGCCTTCTCGGCGCTGAAGTGGTTGAGCAACGCACCCAGTGCAATCCCCAGAACCAGACCGATGAGGATCTGCCAGGCGAGGCTGATTTTTGCCTTCTTCATTATCTTTACCCTTACTTGCGTTTGACTCAGGCACATGCAGGAACTGGAACGCTCATCAGCGGAAAAGTCTGTGCATCTGCCTCCGTATAAGGTGCCCCGAAGCGCGTGTTTACGGCTCTTCGGCAGGCGAAAAAAGGCGCAACTATTCCGATGCAAGGTGGCGCCGTCTAATGCCGTAAACGCCTACCCTATGCCGAATCGGCATGAGCTTTTTCAATTGAAACTGGCGTCCCAAGCGGTTCGATTGTGACATTTCGGCCGGCATAAGTGCCGTGAACCGGCCATTACAGCTTAGGGTGGTCAAATTTTGTACAGCGGGAATTGGCGGAAATTTCCAGAAAAACTCCAAATCGAAAGACTAGGAGTCACACGAATCGAGCGCGATCTTTGTCGATATACGGTCGTCAGGAAACACCGCGAAATGTTTTTCCGCACAGTGTCGACGATTCTAAGAAGGGGATTGGCGCGCTGGATCAATGGTTTAGCTGATTCAAAGCCCAGCGCAGATTCGTCGGACCATCGGGTCGACGAACCTGCGGCGCAGCTTTTACCCTGACCCGGCCCTTGCGCAGGTACTCCCTGTACCCGTAGGTCACTCCGACTCTGCATCAGTCAGAACGTCCCGGCCCCCTGGTCATGCACCGACCGTCATCGGGCGGCGCAATGGAAAGCAGCGGGGCGCTGCTTTCGTGTTCGAAACCTTTGCGCGTCCTGCGTCAGTACCACTTCGGATCTTTCTTCAGGGTTTCCATCAGCAGATCCTGCATGCCCTGATCAGGTTTGCCGAAGAAGCGATAAGTCGCGTGTCGCGTCGGCGACTTGTCCTGCGGCAGACCTTCCGGCACATCGACCAGCATGGCGTAGGCGTCATCCTTGTCGAAGCTGAAGGCCACGATCAACCGGTGATTCAGGCACTTGTCCTGACTCTCGCAGAGCGGGCCGACCAGATACTGATCACCATCTTCCGTAACGGCGTGCATCTGTTGCTCGGAAGTGCCGGACAGGTTGATCACCCATTCCGGTACGCGCTCTTCCTTTTTGATCACGCCTTCCCAGGTTTCACGGTACTGCGCGTCGGAGGCGAGCAGTTCGTTGACCCGAGTCTGGCCATCATTGGCCGCCATGGCCATGGCACTGCCGCCCAGAAGCAGGGCGGCGGCCAATGTCTTGAGACCGATCATCGTTAACCTCGGCCGCGACGGCCAAAGAAGAAGGAAGCGATGAACATCACCAGGAACACGACAAAGAGAATCTTGGCGATACCCGTGGCGGTGCCCGCGATACCACCGAAGCCCAGAACGGCGGCGATGATGGCAATGATCAAGAATGTAATTGCCCAGCTCAACATGGTGATTCTCCTTACTTCTCTATTTAGGGGTGTTTCCGGTTTCCGGCGCTACGCGCCCGAATGTATTCACTGACTTAGAAAACCCAGCGCTCTTCCCGTGGCAATTGATCCAGCGGTTGCGCCTGGTCGACATCGATCATGTGCATCGAAGCGTTCTCGGCCTGGCTGCTGCTCACGGCACTGAAGTGCGTCTGAGTGCTGTGCTGCATCGAAATCAATGGCTCGGGTTTACGGCTGTTTTCCCAGCTCATGTACTGCTGGCAGACGATCAGGGTGATCAGCAACGCCAGTACACCGAACAGACCTTGCTGGATCTGCAGTGGCGAAATACGTACTTGGGCGGCGATTGGGCGAGTCATCCTGTGTTCCTCACGCTTGTTCTGTTGGGGCAGTGCTGTTCTGCCCGGGCTGAGTGAGGTATTGCAGCCTGCATGCCAGTTTTTTGATGTCAGAAATTATCAATAAAAACAATAAGTTACGTACTCTTCGGAAATTTCCTGCGACGCATCCTGCACGATGGCTCTTCTGCGGTCGTGCGCAATGCACGATTATTTCGTGGGAAATTTCGATGATATGGAATTGCTACCGGTACGCAGATGTCAGAAGAGGACGCAGGATCTGCCCTGCAAAACGCCGAATGTTTTAAAACTCAACGAAATCAATGAATTGGCCGTTATGGCAGTAGAGAGCTACCCTCCTATGGCTGGTATCGTTCAGAATCAACCATGCAACTTGCCCGATTTTTCCGGGACTAACCCAAGACTAATCACTATGGAGCGTAGGAAAAATGGAATCTGCCACTGAGCAACAAGGCCGCATTCTGCTGGTGGACGATGAATCCGCCATCCTGCGTACGTTTCGTTATTGCCTCGAAGACGAAGGCTATACGGTAGCCACCGCCAATAGCGCGGCCCAAGCCGATGCTTTGCTGCAACGTCAGGTCTTCGACCTGTGCTTCCTCGATTTGCGTCTGGGCGAGGACAACGGTCTCGACGTTCTTGCACAGATGCGCATTCAGGCGCCGTGGATGCGCGTAGTGATCGTCACTGCCCATTCGGCGGTCGACACCGCTGTTGATGCCATCCAGGCTGGCGCCGCCGATTATCTGGTCAAGCCGTGCAGCCCTGATCAACTGCGCTTGGCCACCGCCAAGCAACTGGAAGTGCGCCAGCTCTCCGCGCGCCTTGAAGCGCTGGAAGGCGAGATCCGCAAACCGAAAGACGGTCTTGATTCCCACAGCCCGGCGATGAAAGTCGTGCTGGAAACGGCCCGTCAGGTCGCAAGCACCGACGCCAACATTCTTATCCTTGGCGAGTCCGGCACGGGTAAAGGTGAACTGGCCCGTGCGATCCACGGCTGGAGCAAGCGCGAGAAGAAATCCTGCGTCACTATCAACTGCCCGTCGCTGACTGCCGAGCTGATGGAAAGCGAACTGTTCGGCCATAGTCGTGGCGCGTTTACCGGTGCCAGTGAAAGCACCTTGGGGCGTGTTAATCAGGCTGATGGCGGCACGCTGTTTCTCGACGAGATCGGCGACTTTCCTCTGACGTTGCAACCAAAATTGCTGCGCTTCATCCAGGACAAGGAATACGAGCGGGTCGGCGATCCGGTCACTCGCCGCGCCGATGTGCGCATCCTCGCCGCCACCAACCTCAACCTCGAAGACATGGTCCGCGACGGACGCTTCCGCGAAGACCTGCTCTATCGTCTCAACGTCATCACCCTGCATCTGCCGCCATTGCGCGAGCGCGCCGAAGACATCCTGACCCTTGCCGATCGCTTCCTCGCACGTTTCGTCAAAGAGTACGCGCGTCCGGCGCGGGGCTTCAGCGACGAGGCCCGCGAAGCACTGCTCGGTTATCGCTGGCCGGGCAACATTCGCGAACTGCGCAACGTGGTCGAGCGAGCGAGCATCATCTGCCCGCAGGAACGCGTGGAAATCAGCCACCTGGGCATGGCCGAACAACCGGCCAACAACGCGCCACGGGTCGGCGCGGCGCTGAGCCTGGACGAGCTGGAGAAAGCGCACATCGGCGCGGTTCTGGCCACCGCCGGCACTCTGGATCAAGCGGCGAAAACCCTCGGCATCGACGCCTCGACCCTGTATCGCAAACGCAAGCAGTACAACCTGTGAGCACTGCGCGATGAAACTGGCGATCAAGCTGCGCACGCGCCTGTTCCTGAGCATTTCTGCGTTGATCACCGTGGCCTTGCTCGGGCTCTTGCTCGGGCTGGTCAGCGTGATGCAGATGGCCGGGTCGCAGGAAGCGCTGGTGCGCAGCAACTTTGTCACTCTGGATCTGGGCCTCAAGCTGCGCCAGACCCTCGGTGATCAATTGATCATCATGCTCGCCGAGAAGCCCGACCCCGTCGCGTTCGAAGCGTCCAAGCAGCACTACTTCGAGTTGCTCGACCAAGGCATCGCCCAGCAGCAGGAGGGCGATGGCCAGCCTTACGGTTTCCGCCAGGCCAAGGCCGATTACCTGAACTTCCTCGCCTCATTCGACGTCACCGCCGAAGCGGCAAAGAACGCCAGCACCAGCGCGGATTTCCGCGAGCGCTTCAATATCCTGCGTAATGGGTTGATTGCTGAGCACAAGCACGCGCTGGACAGTATCAATGAGGTGCAGCACGCCGCTCGCGAACGCGCCCTGCTGATAGCCGGGCTGCTTGGCCTGGTCGGGCTGGCAGTGCTGATCATCGGTTTTGTCACGGCGCAGGGCATTGCTCGGCGCTTCGGCGCACCGATCGAAGCGCTGGCCAAGGCTGCCGACAACATCGGCCAGGGCAACTATGACGTGACTCTGCCGATTTCCACGGCCATGGAAGTCAACCTGCTGTCGCGCCGCTTCGGCCTGATGGCCGAGGCGTTGCGCGAACACCAGGCGATGAATGTCGACGAACTGTTGGCCGGTCAGCAGCGCTTGCAAGCGGTGCTCGACAGCATCGACGACGGTTTATTGATGATTGATCGCCAGGGCCAGCTCGAGCACCTCAACCCTGTTGCTCAGCGCCAGTTGGGCTGGGAAGACGATCGACTGGGCCAAGGCTTGGGCACCGCGCTCGGCCGCCCGGAACTGGATGCACAACTGCAATTGGTCCTGCGCGGCGGCACGCTGGAGCGCGCGCCGGAAGATCTGAGTATCGAAGTCGATGGCGAATCGCGCCTGCTGACTTACAGCCTGACGCCGGTCAGTCATACCCAGGGGCATATACTCGGCGCGGTGATGGTGCTGCACGACGTCACCGAGCAACGCGCGTTCGAGCGCGTGCGCAGTGAGTTTGTCTTGCGCGCTTCCCATGAGCTGCGCACGCCGGTCACCGGCATGCACATGGCCTTCGGACTGTTTCGCGAGAGGGCGAAATTCCCGGCTGAATCGCGCGAAGCTGACCTGCTGGATACGGTCAACGAAGAAATGCAGCGGCTGATGCAATTGATCAACGACTTGCTGAATTTCTCGCGCTACCAGAACGGTCTACAGAAACTCACCCTGGCGCCATGTTCCATTGAGGACCTGCTGGAGCAGGCGCAACTGCGCTTTGCCGACGTGGCTGCGGCCAAAGGTGTTGCGCTGAACGTCGAGATTCAAGGCCCGCTGCCGAGGTTGCAGGCTGATCAGGCGCAACTCGATCGCGTCCTCGACAACCTGATCGACAACGCCTTGCGCCACACCGCCCGCGACGGCCAGATCCGTCTGCAGGCGCGCCGCCATGGCGAGCGGGTGATCATCAGCGTCGAAGACAATGGCGAAGGCATTGCCTACGGCCAGCAGGGGCGGATTTTCGAGCCGTTCGTGCAGGTCGGGCGCAAGAAGGGCGGCGCCGGGCTCGGCCTGGCGCTGTGCAAGGAAATCGTCCAGTTGCACGGCGGGCGCATGGGCGTCTACTCGCGGCCTGGGCAGGGCACCCAGTTCTACATGGCGCTGGCCGTTTAAGCCTCGTCGTCCATACGCCGCCCGGCCAGGCGTCGACCTCGGGTGATCAGTTCGATGAATTGCACGGCGCTCAAGGCGTGGGCGAACAGCCAGCCCTGACCGAACTTGACCCCCTCACTGCTGAGCAGCGCTGCCTGGGATTCCAGCTCGATGCCTTCGGCAATCACTTTCAGATCCAGCGCCTGCGCCATGTGAATGATGTGCGGAGCGACGCCGCTGCTCGCCGCGTCATGGCCCAGCGCATCGATGAACGCCTTGTCGATCTTCAGGCAGTCCACCGGCAAAGTCTGCAGATAGGCAAGGCTGCAATAGCCGGTGCCGAAATCATCGATCAGCACCTGATGGCCGACGTCGCGCAAGGCTTGCAGGTTTTCCCGCGCCACCACCACATCAATCAGGCCGCGCTCGGTGACTTCGAAGGCTATCTGCCGCGCGGCGACACGGTGCAGGGCAAGCAGCCGCGCCATGACCTGGCCGATGCGCGGCACCATGACGTCGCAGGCCGCGAGGTTCACCGAGATATACAGCTGCGGATTGGCGCGCAGTAACTGGCCCAGTTGTTCGAGCAGACGCTGCAACACGAAGTCGGTCATCTGCCGGATCTGCCCGGTGTTCTCGGCCATGGGAATGAACAGGTCGGGGCTGGTCAGGGTGCCGTCCGGGCGCCGCCAGCGCAGCAGCGCTTCGGCGCCGACGCAGTGGCGGCTGTCGAGGTCGAAGATCGGCTGATACAGCACCTGCAACTCACCCCGGCGGATCGCACCGTGCAGCTCGGCATCCAGTGACTGGCGCTGACGCACCAGCAGCAAGGTCAGAAAGCCGACAACGGCGCCGGCGATCAGGCACACCGGCAACAGCCACCACCACACAGCCGGGACGTGCATGCCCGTGCGCGGCGTGATCAGCACCAATTGATATTCCGGGTTGTCGGTGGGCATGCGATAGATCAGCCGCGTTTGCGTGACTTGCAGCGCATCACGGCTCTTCGGTGGCCAGGGTTCGGTCGGTGGCCAGGTCTGTGCGGTGCCGAGCACCGGAATCGCGCGAGTGCCGTGATCGAGTACCACCAGCAGGCTGCTGCCGGGCGACAGATCGACCATGTCGGTCAAATGGCCGCGCGAGGTAGCGACACGAAAGTTACCGCGCCCGAGCATCAGTGCCGCGCGGTTTTCATCGGGTTCGGTGGTGGTGTTCAGCCAATAGCTGTAGGTCGGGCCCTGAATGTCCGGCGCGCGCACCAATGACAGACCTTCCTGGCGCGGACGGTTGGAGCAGAATCGCGAAGCGTCCATATATGCCGCTTCATAGACGAAGCGGTAGTTGAAGGTGACTTGCTGCAGAGTCGCGATCATTTCTTCGTCGCAGCCACGCAAGGGCTGGGCTTCAAGATCGTCGAGACTTTCGCGCAACTGGCCGAACAATTGTTCGAGGCGAGCGAGGAAACGCTCGCCCTGGGCGTTCATTTCCTGGCTCTCGCGCACTTCCATCTGGCGTATCGCCGCGAACATACCGCCGGCGATCAACAGGCTGGCGCTGAGGACAGCCGCGATCATCGCCAAAAAAACAGGGCGATAAAACCAGCTACGCAGCGTCTCTCGGGTCGCAGCCATCAAGGATTTTCCGAAGAATTACCATGAGTTATAGCTGCTGATTGCGATTTCGCCCTGACCGTCGGGCGGGCGTCATTATTTTGTCTGATTGAGGACCAGAAGAAGTGCTGCGGTTTGCGCATCCGGCGTCCCGTCGAAGCGAGCAGGGCGGTAATGCATTTGGAACGCTGCGAGGACATGGCGCGTGGCGACGTCCAGCTCGCCGGTCTGCGGTGTGTCGTAACCCAGACGCGCGAGTTGCGCCTGGAACCAGCCGATCTCCGGCAGCGGATTGGTGTTGAACACCGCCTGCTGACGCGCCACCGCTTGCTCGTTCGGCCACAGGCCAAGGCCTTCGGCGGCGAGACGTTTCCACGGAAACAGTGGCCCCGGATCAAGCTTGCGCAGCGGCGCGATGTCGCTGTGACCGATGATGTGCCGCGGGCTGATGCCGTTGCGCTTGCTGATGTCCTTGAGCAGCGTAATAAGCGACTGGATCTGCGCTTCGCTGTACGGATACCACAGGCGCCCGGTCGGGGTGTCCTTGTAGCCGGGATTGACGATTTCGATGCCGATGGAGCTGGAGTTCAACCAGGTGCGGCCCTGCCATTGACTCTCGCCGGCGTGCCAGGCCCGTTGGTTTTCGTCCATCAGCTTGTAGATTGTGGCGTTGTTGTCATCGCCGATCAGGTAATGGCTGCTGACGTCGCCATGGGTCAGCAATTGCAGCGAACGCTCCAGCGACGCCGAGGTGTAATGCACCACGACAAACTGGATGCGGCTGTCGTAATTGGCCGAAGGGTGGCTGGTGTCGTAACGCGGGCCGCTGGCGCAACCAGCGAGGACGAACAGCGAGGCAACAAGGGCAAAGAATTTCATGGCAGAGGACAATACGCAGAAGACAGTAATGCAACAGTGTAACGTACCGGTTTGGCCAGCGTTCGCCAGCGGGCGGAATTAAACAAAATGGAACAATTGCCTTAGCCGAGCTCCACTCGGTTGCGTCCGGCGTTTTTTGCCCGATACAGCGCCTGATCGGCTCTTTTCAACACTAGATCGCTGTGTTCTCCGACCCTGAACGATGCCAGTCCCATGGAAATCGTAATGGTCACTCGCTCGCCCTTGAAATGAAACGGGCAGGCTTCGATCGCCGCGCGCAGGGTTTCCAGCAGCTTTGCGCCAACCGCTGGCGGCGTCGCCGGCAGCAACAGCACAAACTCTTCACCGCCGAAACGGGCGATGAAATCCGAGCCGCGCAGGCGCTTGCGCAGCACAGTGGCGATGATCTTCAGGACTTTGTCGCCCGCCAGGTGGCCGTAGCTGTCGTTGATCCGCTTGAAGTGATCGAGGTCGAGCATGGCCAGGCTAAGGGTGTTGCCGTGCTGCTGCCATTGCTGGATTTCATGCTCCAGGCGTTCGCTCCACGCCGCGCGGTTAGGCAGGCCGGTCAACGGATCGATCAGGGCTTTCTGCCGCTGTTCCTCAAGGTGTTCGCGGAAACCCAAGGCTTCCTGCTCCATATGCGCGACCCGCTCCGACAGGCTCTTCAATCTGGCGGCGACTTCCTGTTCGCGTGCGTCGCGCTGCTTCTGGTGCTGGTCCATCGTTCCCAGCAGGCCTTCCAGATGATTCTCCAGCACATGCTTGAGGTCATCGAGGTCGGCTGCTTGCTGGACGCTGCTCTGCAAGCCGTCGACCTGCTCGCGAATCTGCGTGTCCATGGCCCGCGCCGCCGAGCTGTTGTCGGCATGCCCTTCGCTGGCCGCTTGCAGGTTGCTCTGGAACGCTTCAAGGCGTTCGTTGAGCTGTTGCAGATAGGCTTCGAATTCGTGCTGACCGCTATCGGTAATCGCCAGCATCAAGGTTGCAAGATCGTCGAGGATTGGCAGCAGTTCGTACCAGTTCAACCCGTGTTTGAGCCGTTCGCGCATGGCTTCGGCTTGCGGCCGGTGACGCTCGGGCAGGGTCAGGTCATCGAGCAGGCCGATCAGCGTGTCTTCGATGTGTCTGGCCACGGAGCTGTAGGACGGCTCCGGGGAATCCGGCAGAGCGAAGAGGATGTCGTGTTCCGACTGCTCCGGGTCGATAGCGGCCAATGCTTGAGCGATTGGCTCGGGCAAGGGCAGGCTGTCGAGGAGCAGCGGCGAGGGATCGCCGGGGTGGATCAGTTCATCGGGGTTGAACGCCTCGGTTGCTGGCGCAGCGACGGTCATCTCGGCGTCCGCGGCGGGTTCAACTTGCGCTGGCTCGGCTTCAACGACGACCACAGGCGCAGCGAACGCAACGACTTGCGGCTCATCAGGCGGCGTCTGGGCGGACGTTTCGATGATGGTCTCGGGCGCTGCGATCGCTGGCTCCGCGTTGGCCACCGGTGCCGATTGCGCAGGCTCCGGTTCAGGCTGCTGAGCTTCGACCAGCTGCGGCACTGGTGTTGCTGGTATGTCGGCCGCCGGTGCAACGGTTTCTTCACTGTCGCGACTACCAAACAAACGCTGCAACAACCCCGGCCGACCCGGCTCGGCAGGCGTCTCCAACTGACTCAAGGCCTTGCCCTGCAAGCCACTGAGCTCGCTCAGCAGCAGTGGCATTTCCCGCGCCTGACCGACGCGGCTGTCCAGTTGTTTGGCGAATTTCTTCAGCGGTTGCGCGACTTCGCGCGGCAATGGCAAAGCCTGCAACTGGGTGACCAGCGCGGTCAGCGCGGTGCTGACCTGATCAATGCGGGTCTCACGGCGCTGCTCGGAGTCGAGCACGGCTTTTTCCAGACGCGGCAGCAGGGCGGCGAGGCCGGCGTCCATGTCATCGGTGCGCACCACTTCGCGCATTTCTTTCATGCACTGATCGACAGCCTTGTCGGTGCCTTCGGCCGCCAGCGTGCTGCGCACCAGACCGCGCCGCAGCAGGTCGAGTCGCGCGGCCCAGCGGCGTTCGAGCTTGTCCTGCTGTTCGATGCTCTTGAGGTACTTCTCTTTCCAGCGCTGGGCGTCGTCGCTCATTCACAGGTTCCGCGAGGGGCAGGGCTCAACGCGGGCAATGCGTCGGCCGTGAGCGAACCCGGCAGACGAATTTCCACCGCGACCGGCAGGTGATCGGAAATGGGCTGGGCCAGTACCTCGACCTTTTCCAGGGTCAGGGTCGGGCTGAGCAGAATATGATCAAGGCAACGCTGTGGGCGCCAGCTGGGGAAGGTCGCTTCCACCTGCGGGGCCAGCAGGCCGAGATCGCGTAATGGCGAGTGTTCGAGCAGGTCGCTGGCATGGGTATTCATGTCGCCCATCAGCACCTGATGCTTGTAGCCGCTGATCAAATCACGAATGTAGGCCAGTTGCAGGCTGCGCGTCCGCGCGCCGAGGGCCAGGTGCATCATTACCACCACCAACGCTTCCGGACCTTCGCCGAAGCGCAGCAGGATCGCGCCGCGACCTTTCGGGCCGGGCAGCGGATGATCCTCGATCGCCCACGGCTTCAGGCGACTGAGCACGCCATTGCTGTGCTGGGCCAGTCGACCGAGGTTGCGATTGAGTTGTTGATACCAGTAGGGAAAGGCGCCGAGGTGGGCCAGATGTTCGACCTGATTGACGTAGCCCGAACGCAGGCTGCCGCCATCGGCTTCCTGCAGCGCGACCAGATCGAAGTCGCCGAGCAGGTCACCGATCTTCTGTAGATTGCCGGAACGCCCGGTGTGCGGCAGCAGATGCTGCCAGCTGCGGGTCAGGTAATGCCGATAGCGCTCGGTGCTGATGCCGACCTGAATGTTGAAACTGAGCAAGCGCAGACGCTGGTCTGCGGGCAGGCCCGTAGACGCCAGGTGATGCTCGTTGACCTGCGGATCATGCAGGCCAACGATGCGTTCGGACTTCCAGCGGCGCATGGCGAATGCCGCGCTTAGTTGGCAGCAGCCTTGTTCGCCGCTCGCTCTTTGGCGACCAGATCGTCAGCCAGCTTCAATGCTTGCTCGGCACCACCGGCAGAGCCGATGTCGAAGCGGTATTTACCATTGACGATCATGGTTGGCACGCCAGTAATTTCGTACTTCTTCGCCAGCTCACGGGCCTTGACGATCTGGCCTTTGATAGCGAACGAGTCGAAAGTGGCGAGGAACTTGTCCTTGTCCACGCCTTGAGTGGCGAGGAAGTCAGCCATGTCGTTCTTGTCGGTGAGCTTCTTGTGTTCTTTCTGGATCGCGTTGAACACGGCGTTGTGTACCTGATGCTCGACACCCATGGCTTCCAGAGTCAGGAACATCTGGCCGTGAGCGTCCCATGGGCCGCCGAACATGGCGGGAATGCGCACGAAGTTGACGTCGGACGGCAATTTTTCAACCCATGGATTGATCACTGGCTCAAAAGCGTAGCAATGCGGGCAGCCGTACCAGAACAGCTCGACCACTTCGATCTTGCCAGGCTTTGCAACCGGCACCGGATTGGCCAGTTCGACATAAGGGGCGGCAGGGGCTTCAGCGGCCTGGGCGGTGACGCCGAACAGGCTGGCAGCGACGAGGGCGGCGCTGATGATCAGATTACGCATGCTTTACTCCTGAACAATTTGGGTCGCCTCGCTCGACCTGTTGCGACACAGATCCTGGCGGGCATGAGTGCTGTAGTGTAACGGCAGCGGCCACAAAAAAGGGCGGCCAAAGCCACCCTTTTTATACTTGCTGCGAAGGATTAATCGAGCGTTAACGTGGCCGGCGCTGCGCGCCTCGTTCAGCCCTCGATTCAGGGCCTCAGTGCAGGCCCTGGATGTAGCTGGAAACCGCAGCGATGTCTTCATCGCTCAGCTTGCGCGCGATGGTGCGCATGGTCATCGCGTCGCCGTCGTTGGCGCGACCGCCTTCTTCCTTGCGGAAATCGGTCAGCTGCTTGGCGATGTATTGCGCATGCTGGCCACCCAGATGGGGGAAGCCTGCTGCAGCATTGCCGGCGCCGTTCGGCGAATGGCAGCCGGTGCAGGCTGGCAGGCCTTTTTCCAGGTTGCCGCCACGGAACAGCGCTTCACCGCGAGCGACGATCTTCGGATCGGCGGCGCCGACGCTGCCTTTCTGGCTGGCGAAGTACGCAGCGATGTCGGCCAGATCCTGGTCATTCAGGTTGGTCAGCAGCCCGGTCATTTCCAGCACCACGCGCTTGCCCGACTTGATGTCGTGCAATTGCTTGTCGAGGTAGCGTTCACCTTGACCGGCCAGTTTCGGAAAGTTTGGCGCCATGCTGTTGCCGTCCGGGCCATGGCAGGCTCCGCACACGGCAGCTTTGGCCTGGCCTGCTGCGGCATCGCCGGCAGCATGGGCGACACCTGAAATTCCCACGGTCAACAGCAGACTCACGATCAATTTGTTCATCAGCTAATCCAACTACGGCTAAGGGTTAAGTTATGGACCGGGCTTACTCTCGCTCATCCAAAGGATGATGGCCTGGTAATCCTCGGCACTGCAGTCCATGCACAAACCACGCGGCGGCATCGCCTTGAAACCCTGGGTCACGTGTTGCACCAGCGTCCCCATACCTTTCGCCAACCTCGGCGTCCAAGCTTCCTGATCGCCTCTTGCGGGCGCCATGGGTAGTTGGCCGGAATGACAGGCACCACAAACACGGTTGTACACAGCTTCCGGATCCTGTGTAGCCTGTGCGCTGTAAAGCGGCATCAAGACTCCGGCAGCCAGCAGCCATTTCGTCATAAAACGACCTTTTCAGGGTTGAGAGCGTTCTGCGTTCTAATGCGCAATCAAAGTCTGTCGCTCTCGTGAACTTCATCCTTCGCTGGGACAAAGCACACACAAAATCTGCGGCATTATATACTGGCGTCACTGAAACGGAAGCGACACCGCGTTCCGCGCCCAATCCCGGCGCCGCCCACATCGGAAATCCCATGCAACTCAAGAATCCCATCCTCGGCCTGTGCCAACAGTCCACGTTCATGCTCAGTGCCGCCAAAGTCGATCAATGCCCTGACGACGAAGGCTTCGAAGTGGCGTTTGCCGGTCGTTCCAACGCCGGCAAGTCCAGCGCGCTGAACACCCTGACCCACGCCAGCCTGGCGCGCACCTCGAAAACTCCGGGCCGCACACAGCTGTTGAACTTCTTCAAGCTAGACGAAGATCGCCGTCTGGTCGACCTGCCGGGCTACGGTTATGCAAAAGTGCCGATCCCGCTCAAGCAACACTGGCAGCGCCACCTCGAGGCTTACCTCGGTGGTCGGGAGAGTTTGAAAGGTCTGATTCTGATGATGGACATCCGCCATCCGATGACCGACTTCGACCTGCTGATGCTCGACTGGGCCGTCGCCGCTGGCATGCCGATGCACATCCTGCTGACCAAAGCCGACAAACTCACCTACGGCGCAGCCAAGAACACCCTGCTGAAAGTACAGTCGGAAATCCGCAAAGGCTGGGGCGACTCGATCACCATCCAACTGTTCTCGGCACCAAAACGCATGGGCCTGGAAGAGGCCTACACCGTATTGGCCGACTGGATGGAACTGGCAGACAAAAACACCGAGGCGGCAGCCGAGTAAGACAATTTCAAAACTGACTGTGGTGCTGTCAGGCAAGGCGAAAGCACCGCTAAAAAGCGGAGTTTAGGGTACCTAAATGAGCATTTTTAGCGGTGCTTTTAACGCAGCATGACGGCATCACAGCCAGTTTTGGGGCAAAAAAAGCCCCGGACTTCATTGGGGAGGGAGAAGTTCCGGGGTTTAAGTTCCGAACCGCTAGGGCGGGGTTCAGATATCTGCCAACACTTAACACAACATAGGAGCATCGAAGGGCTTCACCAGCCATTCAGTATCTCTGAGTGTTCGGTCGACAGATTAGTTCAGATTTTTTTCAAAAAGCTTTGGAATAGCCTCAGCATTTATCGTTCTAAGCCGGTTTACGGGACTTGCCGCGACGTCGCGTCGCGGCACCTTTACAAACTCAGTGCGCCTCATCCCAGTTGTTGCCCACGCCAACTTCCACCAGCAGCGGCACATCCAGTTTCGCCGCTTCGCTCATGTGCGTACGAATTTCGGCACTGACCTGCTCGACCAGATCCTCGCGAACCTCCAGCACCAGTTCGTCGTGCACTTGCAGGATGACCCGGGCATCCAGCCCCGACGTGGCCAGCCAGTTATCCACAGCCACCATCGCTTTCTTGATGATGTCCGCTGCCGTGCCCTGCATCGGCGCGTTGATCGCTGTGCGTTCTGCAGCGGCGCGTTCCTGCGGCTTGTTCGAGTTGATCTCCGGCAAGTACAGGCGACGACCGAAGAAAGTTTCGACGTAACCCTGATCCGCCGCTTGCGCGCGGGTACGCTCCATGTATTCGCGCACGCCTGGATAACGGGCGAAGTAGGTGTCGATGTAAGCCTTGGCGGTCTTGGTGTCGACGCCGATGTCCTTGCCGAGCTTCTGCGCGCCCATGCCGTAGATCAGACCGAAGTTGATCGCCTTGGCGCTGCGGCGCTGGTCCGAGGTCACTTGATCAAGCTCGACCTTGAATACTTCGGCAGCGGTTGCAGTGTGCACGTCGAGATTGTTGCGAAAGGCGTTCATCAGGCCTTCGTCGCGGGACAGGTGGGCCATGATCCGCAGTTCGATCTGCGAATAGTCCGCCGCCAGCAGTTTGTAACCCTTCGGTGCGACGAACGCCTGACGAATGCGTCGGCCTTCGGCGGTGCGCACCGGAATGTTCTGCAGGTTCGGATCACTGGAAGACAGGCGCCCGGTCGAAGCCACGGCCTGATGATACGAGGTGTGGATGCGCCCGGTGCGCGGGTTGATCTGTTCGGGCAGGCGATCGGTGTAGGTGCTTTTCAGCTTGCTCATCGAACGGTGCTCCATCAGCACCTTCGGCAAGCGGTGATCGTCTTCGGCGAGTTTCGCCAGCACTTCTTCAGCGGTGGACGGCTGGCCCTTGGCGGTTTTCTTCAGCACCGGCAGGCCGAGCTTTTCATAGAGAATCACGCCCAGCTGCTTCGGCGAGCCGAGGTTGAATTCCTCCCCGGCAATTTCGAAGGCTTCACGCTCCAGCGCGACCATTTTGTTGCCCAGCTCAATGCTCTGAATGCCGAGCAGTTCGGCATCGACGAACGCGCCCTGGCGTTCGATGCGCGCCAATACCGGTACCAGTGGGATTTCGATGTCGGTCAAGACGCTGGCCAGGCTCGGAATCGCGCTGAGCTTGTCGAACAGGATCTGGTGCAGGCGCAGAGTGATGTCGGCGTCTTCGGCGGCATACGGCCCGGCCTGTTCCAGAGCGATCTGGTCGAAGGTCAGTTGCTTGGCACCTTTGCCGGCGATGTCCTGGAAGCTCACCGTGGTGTGGTCAAGGTACTTCTGGGCGAGGCTGTCCATGTCGTGACGGGTCGCGGTGGAATTGAGTACGTAGGACTCGAGCATGGTGTCGAAGGCGATGCCGCGCACGCTGATGCCTTCACTCTGATCGCCGCCAATGGCGCAGTTGGCCAGAATGTTCATGTCGAACTTGGCGTGCTGGCCAACCTTGAGTTTGCTCGGGTCTTCCAGAATCGGCTTGAGTGCGCGCAGCACGGTGTCGCGATCCAGCTGCTCCGGCACGCCGATGTAGGAGTGGGTCAGCGGGATGTACGCAGCTTCGTTGGCCTGTACGGCGAACGACAGACCGACCAGTTGCGCTCGCTGCGCGTCGATGCCGGTGGTTTCGGTGTCGAAGGCGATCAGCTTGGCGTTGCGCAGTTTTTCCAGCCAGACGTCGAAGCGAGCCTGATCGAGGATGGTTTCGTAGGCGGCTTCGGCAGGGGCAGCAGGTGCCTCGGCTTGCGGGGCGCTGAACAGATCATGGGCGAGCGCAGGTTCGGCCGCCGCGCTCAGTTCCAGACGCTTGGCATGGCGATCCAGATCATTGAGCCAGCTCTTGAATTCCAGCAGGGTGTACAGCTCGTAGAGTTTGGCCGGATCTTCCTGGCCCATCTGCAGATCATCGAGGCCGATATCCAGCGGCACGTCGACCTTGATAGTCGCCAGTTGATAGGACAGGAAAGCCATTTCCTTGTGCTCTTCGAGCTTGGCCGGCAGGGTTTTTGCGCCACGGATCGGCAGGGTCGGCACGATGTCGAGGTTGGCGTACAGCTCGGTCAGACCGCCGTTGACGCCGACCAACAGGCCGGACGCCGTCTTCGGGCCGATGCCCGGAACGCCCGGAATGTTGTCGGAGGAATCGCCCATCAGTGCCAGATAATCGATGATCTGCTCCGGTGCGACGCCGAATTTCTCCTTCACGCCCTCCACATCCATCGAGCTACCGGACATGGTGTTGACCAAGGTAATGTGGCCGTCGACCAGTTGCGCCATGTCCTTGTCACCGGTGGAGATGATCACCGGGCGATCGGCCGCCGCACTGCTGCGGGCGAGGGTGCCGATCACGTCGTCGGCCTCGACGCCGTCGACGCACAGCAGCGGGAAGCCGAGGGCGATCACACTCTGGTGCAGCGGCTCGATCTGCACGCGCATGTCATCGGGCATGCTCGGCCGGTTGGCCTTGTATTCGGCGTACATCTCGTCACGAAATGTTCCGCCCTTGGCGTCGAACACCACGGCGAAGGGGCTGTCCGGGTACTGCTTGCGCAGACTCTTGAGCATGTTCAGCACGCCTTTGACCGCACCGGTCGGCAGGCCTTTGGACGTGGTCAGTGGTGGCAGTGCATGAAAGGCGCGGTACAGGTAAGACGAACCGTCCACCAGGACGAGGGGGGCTTGGCTCATGAGCAGGATCAACCTTTTCGGCGGGTCCGGCGCTAGAATAGCGGGACCGTTGACGACAAAGGGACAAGGTTATCATGCGTACGTTAAATCGCTTGCTGCTGGTCGGGTTGATCGCTGTCTCACCACTGGCCGCGATTGCGGCGGATGATGCGCCGGGCGGCGACCCCGAGGTCACCATCCGCACGGAGGGCGACAAGACTATTCAGGAGTACCGTCAGAACGGTTTCCTGTATGCGATCAAGGTCACGCCGAAGGGCGCGCCGCCGTACTTTCTGGTGCGCGCCGACGGAACGGATGCCAACTTCATCCGCTCGGACCAGCCGGATATGCTGATCCCGTCATGGAAGATCTTCGAATGGAAGTAGGTTTTTAATTCACTTGTGGCGCCGCCGTTGCGGCGCCCGTACTGGCAGTCAAGACATGTCTGTGTTCACTCCCCTGGCTCGGCCCGAGCTGGAAACCTTTCTCGCCCCTTACGGGCTCGGCCGCCTGCTCGATTTCCAGGGGATCGCCGCCGGCAGCGAAAACACCAATTTCTTCATCAGTCTGGAGCAGGGCGAGTTTGTCCTGACCCTGGTCGAACGCGGCCCGGTGCAGGAGATGCCGTTCTTCATCGACCTGCTCGACGTGCTGCACGAAGCCGAACTGCCGGTGCCTTACGCCCTGCGCACCACCGACGGCTTGGCCCTGCGTGAGCTCAAAGGCAAACCGGCGCTGCTGCAACCGCGTCTGTCGGGCAAGCACATCAAGGTCGCCAACGCCCAGCATTGCGCGCAGGTCGGCGAGTTGCAGGCGCATCTGCATCTGGCAACCCAGGGCGAGCGCATGATCAAGCGCAAGACCGATCGCGGCCTGGACTGGATGCTGGAGGAGGGCACTGAATTTCTCTCGCACCTGAGCGATGAGCCGCGTGCCTTGCTGCAAAAGGCGCTGGATGAGATCACCGAGCGCAAAGAGAAGATTCTTGCGCTACCTCGCGCCAATATTCACGCCGATCTGTTCCGCGACAACGCCATGTTCGAAGGCACCCATCTGACCGGGTTGATCGACTTCTACAACGCCTGCTCGGGGCCGATGCTGTACGACGTGGCGATCGCGTTGAATGACTGGTGTTCGGACGAGGAGGGCGTGATCGATGGCCCGCGCGCCCGGGCATTCCTCGGTGCCTACGCGGCGCTGCGCCCGTTCACGGCGGCGGAGGCTGAGCTCTGGCCAACGATGTTGCGTGTGGCTTGTGTGCGGTTCTGGCTGTCACGCCTGATCGCCGCCGAGCAGTTCGCCGGGCAGGACGTGTTGATTCACGATCCGCAGGAATTCGAGCAGCGCCTGGCGCAGCGGCAGCAGGTGCACACACCGTTGCCTTTCGCCCTTTAAGATCAAAAGATCGCAGCCTTCGGCAGCTCCTACAAGGGATTGATGTACACCCTGTAGGAACTGCCGAAGGCTGCGATCTTTTTCTATGGGGTTACAGAGATTCCAGGCATCCCGCCAAATCATTGCCCAACTTTTCCAGCACCTGCTCATAGCCCTGAGCCGTCGCCGGGGTGTACCCGCCCAACGCATCCAGTTCCGCCAGCTTCACCGGCAGGCCAGCCACCAGTGTTTCTGCCAGGCGCGGACGCAACGGCGGCTCGCTGAACACACAGGTCTTGCCCACTTCCTGCAAGCGCTTGCGCATCGCCGCCACATGCTGGGCGCCGGGCTGTACTTCGGCGGCCACCGCGAACACCCCGGCGTGCTTCAGGCCGTAAGCGTCTTCGAAATAATCAAACGCCTCATGAAACACGAAGTACGGCTTGCCTTCGACATTGGCCAGACGCTTCTTCAAGCGCTGATCCAGCGCATCCAGACGTTCATCGAAGGCTTTGGCATTGCTCTGATAGCGCTGGGCATTGGCCGGGTCGGCGGCGCTGAGGTCGGCGGCCATTTTGTCAGCGATCACCCGCGCGTTGGCCGGTGACAACCACAGGTGTGCGTCCAGCGAGCCGGGGCGATGGTCGTGATCATGCTCATCGGCCTCTTCGGCGTGGGAATGGTTGTCCGCGCCGAAATGCCGCAGCTTGAGCCCCGGCAGATCCTGCACGGCGACGCTCGGCAGGCTGCGACCGCCGAGTACGCGCGGCAGGAAACCTTCCATGTCCGGGCCGATCCAGTAGAGCAGATCGACTGACTGCACCTTCCGTACGTCGGATGGGCGCAGGGCGTAATTGTGTGGGGAGGCACCCGGCGGCAGCAGCACCTCGGGAATCGCCACGCCGTCCTGCACGGCAGCGGCAATCAGCTGCAACGGTTTGATACTGGTGAGCACTTTGACCTCGGCCTGGGCCGTACCGATCAGCAGAAAACTGGCAACACAAGCCACAAAAACAGAAAAAAGTCGGGACACGATGACCACTCAAGGAAGCGAGAACGGGTAACATAATAACGTCTCCAGCAAATCTCGTCGCCGCTCATGCCTATTACACCGATTGCCAGCCGTCCCCACGACCACTCCCATTGCGTGCACAGCGCTCTGTCCGAGGCCGATACCTTGTGCGCGCAGAAAGGTTTGCGTCTGACTGCCCTGCGCCGCCGCGTGCTGGAACTGGTCTGGCAAAGCCACAAGCCGCTGGGAGCCTACGACATCCTCGCGGTGCTCAGCGAGCAGGACGGCCGCCGCGCCGCGCCGCCTACCGTGTACCGCGCACTGGATTTCCTGCTCGAAAACGGCCTGGTCCATCGCATCTCGTCGCTCAACGCCTTCGTTGGCTGCGTGCATCCTGAACACGCGCATCAAGGCCAGTTCCTGATCTGCCGCGAGTGCCACGCCGCCATCGAACTTGAGCAAAAAGTGATCAGCGACGCGATCATCAGCAGCGCCAAAGATGTCGGTTTCATCGTCGAAGCGCAGACGGTCGAAGTGGTTGGTCTGTGCGCCGGTTGCCAGGGGGCCTGATGAGCAACGCGCTGATCCGTCTGGAGCAGGTCGCCGTCACGTTTGCCGGGCAGACCGTGCTGGACAACATCGAGCTGAGCGTCGAGCCGGGGCAGATCGTCACCCTGATCGGCCCCAATGGCGCCGGCAAGACCACGCTGGTACGCGCCGTGCTCGGGCTGTTGAAGCCGAACAGTGGCAGCGTCTGGCGCAAGCCGAAATTGCGCGTCGGTTACATGCCGCAGAAACTGCATGTCGACCCGACGCTGCCGCTGTCAGTGCTGCGCTTCCTGCGCCTGGTGCCTGGCGTCGATCGTTCGCGTGCCTTGGCCGCGTTGAAGGAAGTTGGCGCCGAACACGTGATCGACAGCCCGGTGCAGAGCGTTTCCGGCGGCGAAATGCAGCGTGTGCTGCTGGCTCGGGCACTGCTGCGTGAGCCGGAACTGTTGGTGCTGGATGAACCGGTGCAGGGCGTCGACGTGGCCGGGCAGGCCGAGCTGTACAGCCTGATCACCCGTCTGCGTGACCGCCACGGTTGCGGCGTGCTGATGGTGTCCCACGATTTGCATCTGGTGATGAGCACTACCGATCAGGTGGTCTGCCTCAATCGTCACGTCTGCTGCTCCGGGCATCCCGAGCAGGTCAGCGGCGATCCGGCATTTGTCGAGTTGTTCGGCAAGAACGCGCCGAGTCTGGCGATCTATCACCACCATCACGACCACGCCCACGACCTGCACGGTTCGGTGGTCAAAGGCCCGCTCGGCGGGCAACCTCATGTTCATGGAGACGGCTGCAAGCATGGCTGATTTTCTTTTGTATGCCCTGCTTGCAGGTCTGGCCCTGGCGCTGGTGGCCGGACCGCTCGGCTCATTTGTGGTGTGGCGGCGCATGGCCTATTTCGGCGATACCCTGTCCCACGCCGCATTGCTCGGCGTGGCACTGGGCTTTTTGCTGGACGTCAGCCCGACCGTGGCGGTGACGGTCGGTTGCCTGCTGCTGGCGGTGCTCTTGGTGACGCTGCAACAGCGTCAGCCACTGGCGTCCGACACACTATTGGGAATTCTTGCACCGAGCACGCTCTCTCTCGGCCTGGTGGTACTAAGCTTCATGCATGAAGTGCGGATCGACCTGATGGCCTATCTGTTCGGCGACTTGCTGGCGATCAGTCCGAGCGATCTTGCGTGGATTCTCGGTGGCACCGCGGCGGTGCTGTTGTTGCTGGTGACGCTGTGGCGACCGCTGCTGGCGGTCACCGTGCACGAAGAACTGGCGCGGGTCGAAGGCCTGCCGGTTGCGGGTTTGCGCTTGGCGCTGATGCTGTTGATCGCGGTGGTGATCGCCGTGGCGATGAAAATCGTCGGGGTGTTGCTGATTACATCGCTACTGATCATCCCGGCGGCTGCGGCACAGCGTCACGCCCGTTCGCCGGAGCAGATGGCCTTGGGCGCGAGCCTGCTGGGCATGCTCGCGGTGTGCGGCGGGCTGGCGTTGTCGTGGTTCAAGGACACTCCGGCGGGGCCGTCTATCGTTGTGACGGCAGCCGCGCTGTTTCTGTTGAGTTTTGTTCTGCCCCGTCGTGGGGTGTAGACTTGGCCGCTTTTTGCGCAATTAGAGAGTCGCAGGAATGAAGCCGTTCGCCTCCCGTTATCTGCTCCTTGTCGCATTTTCAGTGCTGCTGGGCGCCTGCCAAAGCACGCCGCCGGTGGCTGAAGTCCCCGATGCGCGGGCTACGGCCATCGCACAGCTGGAGCAAAGCCTGGCCAGCAGCGAACTGGCCACCGCCGAAGACCAGTTGGCCGCGTTGCAGGCCGCGACCCCCAACGATCAGTCCCTTGAGCAGTACCAGCGGCAGCTGGCCGAGGCGTACCTGCGCCGCAGCCAGATCGTTCTGCAAAAGGGCGATGTCAACGCTGCCGCCACCGCGCTCAGCCGCGCCCGTGCTCTGATGCCCAAGGCGCCAGCGCTGACCGGCGGCGTCAACGGCGCGATCACCGAAGCGCGCAAGGCCGAGCTGGAAAAGGCCGAGGCCGCGTTGCTGGCTGCCGAAGCCAGGCCGAAAGCCAAGGTCATCGACCCGACCGCCGAGAGCACCACTGTTGCGTTGAACATCGGCGATATTCACAAGCTGCAACGACAACTCGATGCTATCGCCGCCGATGTGGTGAATTACGAATGCGCCGTCAGCATCCAGGCGCCGCGCACCGCGGATTATCCGTGGCTGGCGACGTTGCTGAGCAAGCGAGTAAAGAAGCTCGATCCTGATTTTGATTTGCAGATCGAGAAGCAGATCTTGCGCACGGTTCCGGCGCAGATGGTTTTAAGTCCGCGCAAGCCATAAAAAGCTTCGCGAGCAGGCTCGCTCCCACAGGTGCAACAGCGTACCTGTGGGAGCGAGCCTGCTCGCGAAAGCGTCCTCTCAACCAATAAAGATCTTAAGCCGGAATAGCCTTGGCCTTAGGCTCCCGCGCCCAGACCCGATGCTCGCCGATCGCGGCGAAGAACGGTTTGGTCAACGCCCCTACATCCGCGCCCTGCAGCAGCCCAGCATCCGCATCCAGCTTCAGCAAGTCCTGCAATTGCTTGGCCTCGCCGTGCAGCGCGATCGCCTTCAGGTGCTTGTAGGCCTCGAGCAGGTAGTGCAACGCCACGCCGTCACCGCTCAACGCGGTAATCGACGCCGCGCCACCCGGTACGAACACCGCATCGAACGCAATTGAAGGCATGCCTTCCATCGACGCATCCACCGGCAATGCCTTGCCGTCAGCGGTCTTCACTGGCGCCGAGGTCGGGCCGAGCAGTTTCGCGTGGGCGCCTTCGGCTTCAAGTGCTTTCTTCATCGCATCGATGGCCGCAGCATCAACGCCGTTGGCCGCGAGAATCGCCACTTTGCGCGTCTTGATGTTGCCTGGCAGCAGGTTGGCCTGGCTCAGCGCTGGCGATTGCTCCAGCGAGGTCTTGCGCACTTCGACCGTGCCTTTGGCGGGTGCCGGCAAACCAAGGTTTTCAGCCACACGTTTGGCCAGGGTCAGGTCGATATTGGCGAGGATCTCGTTCACTTCACGGGCACGGATGAACTCACGCTCGACCTTGCCCAGCTCGAAGCTGTAGGCAGCGATGATGTGCTCTTTTTCGTGGTCGCTCATGCTGTTGAAGAACAAGCGGGCCTGGGAGAAGTGATCGCTGAACGACTCGCTGCGCTGACGGATCTTCGCCGCATCGATGCGCTCCGGGTAGCTCTCGAAACCACCGTCCTGTGCCGCTGGCGGGGTTTCTTTTGGCCAACCGCCGTCGATCGAGTTCGGCTCGTACGAGGCACGCCCCTTGTCGATGGTGGTGCGGTGTTGCGCATCGCGCTGGCCGTTGTGGAACGGCGCCACCGGACGATTGATCGGCAGCTCATGGAAGTTCGGCCCGCCGAGTCGGCTGATCTGCGTGTCGGTATAGGAAAACAGCCGACCTTGCAGCAACGGGTCATTGGAGAAGTCGATACCCGGCACAATGTGGCCAGGGCAGAAGGCGACCTGCTCGGTTTCGGCGAAGAAGTTGTCCGGGTTGCGGTTCAGGGTCATTTTGCCCAGCGGCGTAATCGGGACGATTTCTTCTGGAATGATCTTGGTCGGGTCGAGGATGTCGAAGTCGAAATCGTGTTCGTTCTCTTCTTCGACGATCTGCACGCCCAGTTCCCATTCCGGGTAATCGCCCATCTCGATCGCTTCCCACAGGTCGCGGCGGTGGTAGTCGGTGTCCTTACCGGCGAGCTTCTGCGCCTCGTCCCACACCAGCGAGCAAGTGCCGGCGGTAGGGCGCCAGTGGAATTTGACGAAGCGTGATTTGCCCTCGGCGTTGATCAGGCGGAAGGTGTGTACGCCAAAGCCCTGCATGCTGCGCAGGCTTTTCGGGATCGCCCGGTCGGACATCGCCCAGATGACCATGTGCGCCGATTCCGGCACCAGCGAGACGAAGTCCCAGAACGTGTCGTGAGCCGAGCCGCCGGTCGGGATTTCGTTGTGCGGCTCGGGTTTCACCGCGTGGACGAAGTCCGGGAACTTGATCGCGTCCTGAATGAAGAACACCGGCATGTTGTTGCCGACCAGGTCGAAGTTACCCTCGTCGGTAAAGAATTTCACCGCAAAGCCGCGCACGTCACGCACGGTATCGCCGGAACCCCGTGGCCCCTGCACCGTGGAAAAACGCACGAACACCGGGGTTTTCTTACCCGGATCCTGCAGGAAACCGGCCTTGGTCAGCGCTGCATGGTTCTCGTAGGTCTGAAAGAAACCGTGGGCGCCGGTACCGCGCGCATGGACGATACGCTCCGGAATGCGCTCATGGTCAAAGTGCGTGATCTTTTCACGCATGATGAAGTCTTCCAGCAGCGATGGCCCGCGCGGCCCGGCTTTGAGGGTGTTCTGGTTGTCGGCGATCTTCACGCCCTGATTGGTCCGCAGTGCCTGACCGGTGGCGTCGGAACGGAATTCTTCCAGGCTGTCGAGCTTGGCGTTGGTGTTGGCGCGATCCGGGGTATCGGTCCCGGCCATTTCGCTTTTATCAGGTGCAGGCTTTTTGATGCTCATCAGACGTAAACTCCTCGTTTGGCCCCGGATGCCTTCCGAAGACCCTTGAGTGATTCCCGGGCACGGCACCCAGGGGTTTCAAGTCGCTTAAGTAGTGACTGATGAGCGTTTCAGCCGTTCCGTTTATCTGACCTTTGATCGCGTTATTGCCAAATTGAAGGTTAATTGCGAAATAAATGCTAAGAACCTCTATACGGACAGGCTAAAATGCGCGCCCGGCTAACCGCTGATCCTTTTCCAACGCGCCCCACAAGGTTCGCTACGTGATCGAGTTTCAAAACGTCCACAAGACTTACCGCGTTGCCGGTAAGGATATTCCCGCGCTGCACCCGACCAGTCTCGCCATCGAGAACGGTCAGGTGTTCGGCCTGATTGGCCATTCCGGTGCGGGCAAAAGTACCCTGCTGCGTCTGATCAATCGCCTGGAAGACTCCAGTGGCGGCAAGATCATCGTCGACGGCGAAGAAGTCACCGCACTGGACGCCAACGGCCTGCGCCGTTTCCGCCAGCAGGTCGGGATGATCTTCCAGCACTTCAACCTGCTCGCCTCCAAGACCGTCGCCGACAACGTGGCCCTGCCGCTGACCCTGGCCGGTGAGTTGTCGAGCAGTGAAATCAATCAACGCGTGGCCGAGCTGCTGGCGCGGGTCGGTTTGTCCGACCACGCGAAAAAGTACCCGGCGCAACTGTCCGGCGGTCAGAAGCAGCGCGTCGGCATCGCTCGTGCGTTGGCGACCAAGCCGAAGATTCTGCTGTGCGACGAGGCCACCAGCGCCCTCGACCCGCAGACCACCGCATCGGTCCTGCAACTGCTGGCGGAAATCAATCGCGAGCTGAAACTGACCATTGTCCTGATCACCCACGAAATGGACGTGATCCGTCGAGTCTGCGATCAGGTCGCGGTGATGGACGCTGGCGTGATCGTCGAGCAGGGGCCGGTGGCCGATGTGTTCCTGCATCCGCAGCACCCGACCACCAAGCGTTTCGTGCAGGAAAGCGAGCAGATTGACGAGAGCGAGCAGCGTGACGATTTCGCCCACGTGCCCGGGCGCATCGTGCGTCTGACCTTCCAGGGCGAGGCGACCTATGCGCCGTTGCTCGGCACCGTCGCCCGGGAAACCGGCGTCGACTACAGCATCCTTGCCGGTCGCATCGACCGCATCAAAGACATTCCGTACGGGCAACTGACCCTCGCTGTCACCGGTGGCGACATGGAGGCGGCGTTCGCCCGCTTCACCGCCGCTGACGTTCACATGGAGGTGTTGCGCTAATGGCTGACCTGATGAGTTTCTTCGCCAATATCGACTGGTACGAAATCTGGCTGGCGACTGGCGACACCATGCTGATGCTCGGCGGTTCGCTGCTGTTCACCGTGCTGCTCGGCCTGCCGCTGGGGGTGCTGCTGTTTCTCTGCAGCCCGCGTCAGTTGCTGGAGAACCGTGGCCTCTACGCCGTGCTGTCGCTGGTGGTGAACATCTTGCGTTCGCTGCCGTTCATTATTCTGCTGATTGTGATGATCCCGTTCACCGTGCTGATCACCGGCACCTCGCTGGGTGTGGCCGGGGCGATCCCGCCGCTGGTGGTGGGCGCCACGCCGTTCTTCGCGCGTCTGGTGGAAACCGCGCTGCGCGAAGTCGATCGCGGCATCATCGAAGCGACCCAGTCGATGGGCGCGACCACGCGGCAGATCATCATGAACGCCTTGCTGCCGGAAGCCCGGCCGGGCATCTTCGCAGCGATTACGGTGACAGCGATTACACTGGTGTCCTACACGGCGATGGCCGGTGTGGTCGGCGCCGGTGGTCTGGGCGACCTGGCGATCCGTTTCGGCTACCAGCGTTTCCAGACCGACGTGATGATCGTCACCGTGGTGCTGCTGTTGATTCTGGTGCAAGTGCTGCAAATGGTTGGCGACCGTCTGGTCGTGCATTTCTCGCGCAAATAAGCGGTTTTTTAATCAAGAGGCGCGGGCCATTCGCTGGCGGGCGCCCTCACAAGGAGTTAGCTGAATGAAAAAACTGATCGCTGCTTTCGCCGCTGTTGCGGCGTTTTCGGCCCACGCCGAGACCCTGACCGTTGCCGCCACTCCGGTGCCGCACGCGGAAATCCTCGAGTTCGTCAAACCGGCCCTGGCCAAGGAAGGCGTGGATCTGAAGGTCAAGGTCTTCACCGACTACATTCAGCCGAACGTACAGGTCGCGGAAAAGCGTCTGGACGCGAACTTCTTCCAGCACCAGCCGTATCTTGATGAATTCAACAAGGCCAAGGGCACTGATCTGGTCGCTGTGACAGGCGTGCATCTGGAGCCACTGGGCGCTTATTCGAGCAAGATCAAGGATCTGAAAGACCTGCCCGGCGGTGCCAACGTGGTGATCCCGAACGACGCCACCAACGGCGGCCGTGCGCTGTTGCTGCTGGACAAGGCTGGCGTGATCAAGCTCAAGGATTCGAAGAACATTCTGTCGACCGTCAAAGACATCGCCGAGAATCCGAAAGACCTGAAGATCCGTGAACTGGAAGCCGCGACCATTCCGCGCGTGCTGACCCAGGTCGATCTGGCGCTGATCAACACCAACTACGCGCTGGAAGCCAAGCTTGATCCGTCCAAGGATGCGCTGGTGATCGAAGGCAACGACTCGCCGTACGTGAACATCCTCGTGTCCCGCGCTGACAACAAGGACAGCGACGCGATGAAGAAACTGGCGGCTGCGCTGCACAGCCCGCAAGTGAAGCAGTTCATTACCGAGAAGTACAAAGGCGCGGTATTGCCGGCGTTCTGATTTGGATGGCTGCAATGAAAAAGGGGACGCCAATGGCGTCCCCTTTTTTGTGTCTGGTGTCTGGCTTTGGACCTGCTTTGAAGCTGCCCCTCACCCCAGCCCTCTCCCAGAGGGAGAGGGGGCCGACCGAGGTGTCTGGCGCTATGCATCGACATGAAAGATCCAGTCGATTATGGATTCAGCACAGCGCTTACAAGTCGGCGTATTGCTTCAGCATCCCCCGATCAGTCCCCTCTCCCTCTGGGAGAGGGTTAGGGTGAGGGGTTTTTCGCTTTCTGCGTTTATTTGCGGTTGAGCATCACCGGCAATTGCGCCACCAGTTTTGTGTTATTCAACGGCGCCCGAATAAACCCACGCTGCGTACCATCCGGCCCGATCACCGCCAGATTGCCGCTATGGTCCACCGTGTAATTCGGCTTACTCGTATCCGCCGGAATAAATGGAATACTCACCGCGTTCGCCAGCTTCTGCAGCTGTTCGATCGATGTCGGCGTCAGGCCAATGAACTGCGGATCGAAGTAGCCCAGGTACTGTTTCAACTGCTTCGGCGTATCGCGGTTGGGGTCAACGCTGACCAGCACGATCTGCAATTTATCCACAGCCTCTTTCGGCAGTTCACTCTTGATCTGTCGCAGTTGCGCCAGGGTGGTCGGGCAGATGTCCGGACAGAAGGTGTAGCCGAAGAACAACAGACTCCATTTGCCTTTCAACTCATCGATTGCAACCGGTTTGCCGTCCTGATCGGTCATGGTCACGTCCGGCAGGTTGCGGCTCTGCGGCAGCAGGATGATCCCGGCGTCGATCAGCGCAGTCGGGTCGCCCTGGCCTTTGCCGCTGAGCACTTTGTTGACGGTAAGCCCGAGGATCAGCGCGATCACGGCGACGAGGATGAAGACGGTTTTCTGGGTTCGGGTCATAGGTTCAACAGTAAGTAGTGGTCTACGAGCAGGGCGATGAACAACAGGAACAAGTACCAGATTGAGTACTTGAAGGTATTGATCGCCGCGTGCGGCCGAGTGCCACGGTACAGCACCACGGCCCATTGCAGAAACCTTGCGCCCAACGCCAGCGCACAGACCAGATACAGCACGCCGCTCATGTGAATCACGTAGGGCAAGAGGCTCACTGCCAGCAGCGCGAAGGTGTAGAGCAGAATGTGCACTTTGGTGTAGTGCTCGCCATGGGTCACCGGCAGCATCGGAATGTCGGCCTTGGCGTATTCCTCCTTGCGATGAATCGCCAGCGCCCAGAAATGCGGCGGGGTCCAGGCGAAGATGATCAGCACCAGCAACAGCGGTTCGGCGCTGACATGGCCGGTGGCGGCGGTCCAGCCGAGCAGCGGTGGCGCCGCGCCAGCGAGGCCGCCGATGACGATGTTCTGCGGCGTCGCACGCTTGAGAAAACCGGTGTAGACCACCGCGTAACCGAGCAGCGAGGCGAGGGTCAGCCACGCGGTCAGCTGATTGGTGAAAGTCAGCAGCAGCGCCTGACCGAGCAGCGCCAGCACCAAGGCGAAGGTCAGCGCCGCCGCAGGTGAAACCCGGCCTTCGGCCAAGGGACGTTTGTGCGTGCGCGCCATTACCGCATCGATGCGCCGATCGACCACATGATTGACCGCCGCCGCACCGCCGGCACACAACGCAATGCCCAGATTGCCAAACACCAGCACTGTCCACGGTACGCCCGCGCGGGTGGCGAGGAACATGCCGACCAGCGAGGTGATCAGCATCAGCACCACGACTTTCGGTTTGGTCAGCTCCAGATAATCGCGCCACAGCGCTTGCGCCGCACGCTCGCCGGTCAGACTCGCCATGGCGTTTCTCCTTTCAATGCGATGGGCGCAACGGCAGGTTTGTGCGCACTCAAGCGCCAGCGCGCCAGCACCGGTTGGCTCACCCGCAGCAGGCTGGTGCGGGCGTGGTAATTGACCAGTACCAGCGTCAGCAACAGCGCCGCACCGCCAGCGTTATGGGCGACGGCCACCGGCAGCGGCAGATGAAACAGCACGTTGCTGATGCCGAGGGTGATCTGCGCGGCAAGGGCGATCAGCAGCAAACCGGCCAGTCGGGTCATGCCCACCACTTTCAACTGCCAGGCCAGACCGAGCAGTACGACCGTCACCAGCAGAGCGCCGATGCGGTGTGTCAGATGAATGGCCGTGCGCGCGTCGCTATCGAGTTGTCCGCCGAGATAATTCGGGCCGATGTGCTGGGTCAGGTGGAAACCGTTGGCGAAGTCCGCCGGCGGCAGCCATTGGCCGTGGCAGGTGGGGAAGTCGATGCAGGCCACCGCTGCGTAGTTGGAACTGACCCAGCCGCCCAAGGCGATCTGGCCGATCACCAGCAGCAGCCCCGCCGTCGCCCAATATTGCAGGCGCTTCGGTACCGTCAGCGCCGGCAGCACGCCGGATAACCTCAGCGTCAACAGAAACAGCAGACTCAACGTGGCAAAGCCGCCGAGCAAATGTCCGGTGACCACTTGTGGCCAGAGCTTGAGCGTCACCGTCCACATACCGAACGCCGCTTGGGCGATGACCACCGCCAGCAGAAACAGCGGCAGTTTCAGCGGCTGGCCCGGATGGCGCCGGTTGACCCACGCGCGCCCGGCCAGCACTGAAATCAGCAAACCGAGGGTGCCGGCGAAGTAGCGGTGAATCATCTCGTTCCAGCCCTTGTGCGCCTCCACTGGCGCGTCAGGGAAGTGCAGTTCGGCATGGGCCAGTTGCGCCTCGCTTTTCGGCACGCTGATAAAGCCGTAGCAGCCTGGCCAGTCCGGGCAGCCGAGGCCGGCGTGGGTCAGGCGGGTGTAGGCGCCGAGCAGCACTACAATCAGTGCCAGCAGGGTGGCAAACAGCGCGAGGCGAAATCCAGGTTTGGCCATGACGATGCCCTCATCCGATGTTCGACAGTTTCAGCAGATGCCGCAGGTCGTTAAGCAGATCCTTGCCCTTCACATTCGGCTCGTAACGCAGCACCAGATTGCCGTGTGGGTCGACGATCCACAGCTGCGGCACGGCTTTGTCGCCGGTGGTCTTGTTGAACACCCCGGCATCCAGCGGATAGCGCTGCAGCTGCGGATATTCACGGTCGAGCTTGGCGGCGTAATCGGCGCTCAGTGGTTGCGCGGCGGCGAGGGCGTGGCTGGCGCGGCCGGCTTCGCGGCCGAGGCTGATCTGGATCTGCCGCGCCAGATAAACCAGTTGCTGGCAATCGACGGCGCAATCCTTCGGCGCCGTGACCAGAATCTGCCAGCGCTGCTCGTCGGCCTGCACGCCGAGGTCGGCGCGGGTCTGGCCGTTGCCGATCAGCTCGCCGTGATAGCTGCGTCCTTCCGGCACCCAGAACTGCAATTTGTACATGCCGGTGGCGAGCAGCATCGGCCCGACCACGCCAAGCACGATCAGCAACAACTGAATGCGCCCGCGCCGGCGGCTGGGAACGGGTTTGGCCTCAGACATGCTGGGTGGATTCATGGCGCTTCCCATGGCGTTTCTCCTTTGCGTTGTGCCAGCCCAAATAGAGGTAAAGACCGAGCAGGGCCGTGGCCATGGCGAACCATTGCACGGCGTAGCCGAGGTGTTTTTCCGGACCCATCGCGACTACCGGCCAATCGGTCTGATAGCTGACCGGGCCGGGTTCGGCCCGTAATTCGTAGGCGAAGCCGTCGCGCTCCAGGGTTTGCCACAATTTGCCCGGCTCGACGGCGGTGATGGTCTGCGGCCAGACACTGCTGACCGGATCGGCGTGCAACTGGAACGTTGCGCCGGGGGCGACATAGACCCAGGCGTCGAGCGTCAGCGCCTCGGCGGGTGTCGTGAATTGCGGCGGCACACGCCGGTCGGGCCAAGGCAGCCAGCCGCGATTGACCAGCAGCCAGAGACCGCTGCGTTGATCCTGAAACGGTTGCAGCAGTTCAACGCCGACCTTGCCGCCACGCTGGCGGTTGTCGAGCAACAGGGTATGGGCGGGGTCGAACTGGCCGTGCAGGCGCACGCGGCGGTAAGCCGGGTCGGCGCTGGCGAGCAGTTCACTGCTGGCCAGCGGTTCGGCCACGCGACGTTCGGCATAACTGGCCAGCAGCGCGGTTTTCTCCGCGCCCCGGCCCAGTTGCCAGAAGCCCAGCGCAACCATCAGCGGCAGCAACAGCGCCACCACGACAGTGGGAATCACGCCCGGGCGAAAGCGCTTCATGGGCGCGCCATAAAGTCAGTCATCGCGATCGCTATACTCAATTGCATCGCCTGTCCCCCGGAGTCTTGCCATGTTCAAAGCAGCGATCGTCCTGATGCTGATTGCCACGGTCGTCAGCCTGTTCAGCGGCCTGTTTTTCCTGGTCAAGGACGACAGCAGCTCCAATCGCCTGGTCATCGCCTTGAGTGTTCGGGTGGCACTGGCCGTGGTCACCGTCGGCCTGATGGCCTGGGGTTTCTATAGCGGCCAGTTGGTGTCCCATGCGCCCTGGTAGCGCCAGCAGTCAGAGGACGTAAACGAAGAAGAACAAACCGATCCACACCACATCGACGAAGTGCCAGTACCAGCTCGCCGCCTCGAAACCGAACTGGTGCTCGTTGTCGAAGTGGCCTTTCATGATGCGCATCAGCATCACGAACAGGATGATCGTGCCGATGGTCACGTGGGCGCCGTGGAATCCGGTGAGCATGAAGAACGTCGCGCCGTAGATGCCCGAGCCGAGGGTCAACCCCAGCTCTTTATAGGCGTGGATGTATTCCTCGGCCTGGAAACCGAGGAACGCGATGCCCAGCAGTACGGTGATCGCCAGCCACAGTTTCAGTGCACCGCGATGGCCTTTCTTCAGCGCATGGTGGGCGATGGTGATGGTCACGCTGGAGCTGACCAGCAGAATGGTGTTGATCAGCGGCAGGCCCCACGGGCTGATGACTTCTTTTGGCGGCGGGAACAGTTTCGGATCAGGTGTGTGCAGCAGCGGCCAGACAAATTCGAAGTTCGGCCAGAGCATGTGCGCGATGCCTTTCGGCCCCTCACCGCCCAGCGCCGGCCCGGACACATGGCGCACATAGAACAGCGCGCCGAAGAAGGCGACGAAGAACATCACCTCGGAAAAGATGAACCAGCTCATGCCCCAGCGGAACGAGCGGTCCAGCTGCGGGCTGTACAGCCCCGCGCGACTTTCCTTGATCACCGCACCGAACCAGCCGAACAGCATGTACGCCAGCAGCAGGCCGCCGACGAAAAAGATCAGCGGGCCATGGGAATCCGGGCGTGCGGCCTTGAGATCGTTGAACCAGGTGGCGAGGCCGTACACGGTGACGAACATCCCGAGCGTGGCGATGATCGGCCATTTGCTCTGGGCCGGGACGTAATAATGCTCATGAGTTGCCATTTATTGTTCTCCTTATCGGCCACGCTCAACCGCCAGTGTTAACAGCCACCGGCGGATGTCGGGCGGTGATATCGAACAGCGTGTAGGACAGCGTCAGGTGCTTCACTTCCTTGGGCATGTCGCGGTCAACGATGAAACGCACCGGCATCTCGATCTGTTCACCGGGTTGCAGCACCTGCTGGGTAAAGCAAAAGCATTCGGTCTTGTGGAAAAACGCCGCGGCGTTGCTCGGCGCAATACTCGGCACCGCTTGCGCACTCATCGGTTTGTCGGTGGGATTGCGTGCGATGAAGACCATCTCGTTCACGGCGCCGGGATTGGCGGTCATCTCGTCGTGTTTCGGGTAAAAGTCCCACGGCATGTCGGCGGTGTTGGTCGAGAGAAACTGCACGCGCACCTGGCGCGACGTGTCCACTACTTGCTCCCCCGCATACTGGCCGCCGGTCTTGCCGTTGATGCCGAAGGCTTTGCACATCACGTCGTAGATCGGCACCAAGGCGAAACCGAAGACGAACATCGCCACCACCACCAGCAGCAGGCGGGTGACGAGCTTCTCCAGCGAGATCGAGTCAGCCATGGTTCATGCCTCCCTCGTGTTCCCTGGTGGCCGGTGATGCTGTGGTGAGGGGATTTATCCCCGACCGGCTGCGCAGCAGTCGTAAACCCGGCGCATGCGGTGTGCCTGATACACCCCGATTGCAGATTTTGGGGCTGCTGCGCAGCCCAACGGGGATAAATCCCCTCGCCACGGGGGATCTGTGTACATCCACAGAAGATATGTGAGCATCCACTGGGGATCTGTGCCTCTGTACACATTGCAAAAAACAGGAGGTGTTCATTTCACTTCCGGCGGCGTGGTGAAGGTGTGATACGGCGCCGGCGACGGCACGCTCCACTCCAGCCCTTCGGCGCCGTCCCACGGTTTGGCCGGGGCCGGTGCGCCGCCACGGATGGTCTTGATGACGATGAACAGGAAGAAGATCTGCGTGGCGCCGAACATGAACGCGCCGATCGACGAGACCATGTTGAAGTCGGCGAACTGCAGGTTGTAGTCCGGAATCCGTCGCGGCATCCCCGCAAGGCCGACGAAGTGCATCGGGAAAAAGGTCAGGTTCATGCCCACGAACGACAGCCAGAAATGCAGCTTGCCGAGGGTTTCGTCGTACATGTGCCCGGTCCACTTCGGCAGCCAGTAATAGGCCGAGGCGAAGATGCCGAAGATCGCCCCGGGCACCAGCACGTAGTGGAAGTGCGCGACAACGAAGTAGGTGTCCTGGTACTGGAAGTCCGCCGGGGCGATCGCCAGCATCAGCCCGGAAAAACCACCGATCGAGAACAGGATGACGAACGCCACGGCAAACAGCATCGGCGTCTCGAAGGTCATCGAGCCTTGCCACATGGTGCTGGCCCAGTTGAACACTTTCACACCCGTCGGCACGGCGATCAGCATGGTCGCGTACATGAAGAACAACTCGCCCACCAGCGGGATGCCGACCACGAACATGTGGTGCGCCCAGACGATGAACGACAGGAACGCGATGCTCGCCGTGGCATAGACCATCGAGGTGTAGCCGAACAGCGGCTTGCGCGCGAAGGTCGGGATGATCTGGCTGACCGCGCCGAACGCCGGCAGGATCATGATGTACACCTCGGGGTGGCCGAAGAACCAGAACACATGCTGGAACAGCACCGGGTCACCGCCGCCGGCAGCACTGAAGAAACTGGTGCCGAAGTGGATGTCCATGAGCATCATCGTCACGCAGCCAGCGAGCACCGGCATCACTGCGATCAGCAGAAACGCGGTGATCAGCCAGGTCCACACGAACAGCGGCATTTTCATCAGGGTCATGCCGGGTGCGCGCAGGTTGAGGATGGTCGCGACTACGTTGATCGCGCCCATGATCGAACTGATGCCCATCAAGTGGATGGCGAAGATGAAGAACGTAACGCTCTCCGGTGCATAAGTCGTCGACAGCGGCGCGTAGAACGTCCAGCCGAAATTCGGCCCGCCACCGGGGGTGAACAGGGTCGAGACCAGCAGCAGAAACGCGGCCGGCAACAGCCAGAAACTGAAGTTGTTCATCCGTGGCAGGGCCATGTCGGGCGCGCCGACCATCAGCGGGATCATCCAGTTGGCGAGGCCGACGAAGGCCGGCATCACCGCACCGAACACCATGACCAGACCGTGCATGGTGGTCATCTGGTTGAAGAATTCCGGCTGCACGATCTGCAGGCCGGGCTGGAACAGCTCGGCGCGAATGACCATGGCGAACGAGCCGCCCAGCAGGAACATGCAGAAGGCAAACCACAGGTACAGCGTGCCGATGTCCTTGTGGTTGGTGGTCAGCACCCAGCGCATCAGGCCTTTGGCGGGGCCGTGGGCGTGGTCGGCGTGACCGTGGTCATCGATGACAGCGCTCATGGCCGGTCTCCTTTACGAAGTTGGACGGGGCGGGCCGGGGCGCGCTGCCCCGACCGGTTCACTGAATACGCAATTGACCGGCTCATTTGCTTTCCGCCTGTTTCAGCTCCAGCACTTCTTTTGGCGTGACCATGTCGCCCTTGTTGTTGCCCCAGGCGTTACGTTCGTAAGTCACGACCGCTGCGATATCGACTTCCGACAGCTGTTTGCCGAACGCCGCCATGGCGGTGCCCGGTTTGCCGTGGTAGACGATGCTCAGGTGATCCTTGATCGGCCCGGTGGCGATTTTCGAGCCCTTGAGTGCCGGGAACATCGGCGGCAGGCCCTGGCCTTCGGCCTGGTGACAGGCCACGCAAGTGGTGTGGTAAACCTTGTCGCCGCGCTCCTTGAGCTCGTCGAGGGTCCATTCCTTGCTGGTCAGTTCTTTGAGCTGTGCGGCTTCGGCCTTGCGCTCGGCGAGCCATTTTTCGTAGTCGGCCTGCTCCTTGACCTCGACCACGATCGGCATGAAGCCGTGATCCTTGCCGCACAATTCGGCGCACTGGCCACGGTAGAGGCCGGGTTTGTCGATGCGCGTCCAGGCCTCGTTGACGAACCCGGGAATCGCATCGCGCTTGACTGCAAATGCCGGCACCCACCAGGAGTGAATGACGTCGGCGGAGGTCACCAGAAAGCGCACCTTGGCGCCGATCGGCAGCACCAGCGGCTTGTCGACTTCGAGCAGGTAGTGCTCGCCCTTGGCTTCTTTGTTGTGAATCTGTTCGGCGGGGGTGGCCAGGTTGCTGAAGAACTCAACGTCCTGGCCCAGGTATTTGTAGTGCCACTTCCACTGATAACCGGTGATCTGGATATCGATGTCCGGCTCGCTGGTGTCGTACATCTTGATCAGCGTCGCAGTGGCCGGGACGGCCATGGCCACCAGAATCAGCAGCGGCACGATGGTCCACATGATCTCGACGCCGGTGCTTTCGTGGAATTTGGCCGCGACCTGGCCGGTAGAGCGGCGGTGCACCATCATCGACCAGAACATGGCGCCGAAGACGATGATCCCGATCACCACACAGATCCAGAAAATGGTCATGTGCAGGTCGAATACTGCGTGACTGATTTCAGTCGCTCCAGGCGCCATATTCACAGTCCAGGCCGCGTTGGCCGGGCTGAAAATCGACCACAACAGGAGGCCCATCCAGACATGTGGATGTCGCATCATTGCGGGTTCCCCTTATCGTTCTTGTTATCCCGCCGGCGTATCGCCTGCGGCAAGGGAGCGGCTGCATCAGACTACGAACTTGAATCGCCGGGCCTTGCTGCGGGTGCAGTCGGGCGTCATCAGCTAACTCCATTCATTGGCGAGTATAGACAGCGCCCGGGATTTGCAACCCGGGCACGTAAATGAGCTGAAACACCCGGCGCTTGCGTTCAAGTGCCCGAATGGAGAAGGATGCAGACGAGTGGTGGCGAATGGATATAACGCAGCTGCATCAAGGATGAAATAATTATGACAAATGCGTCTTAGCGTTTTTCGTAAGCCAGCTAAGTTATGTCTTCCCTATTTCATTGCCTTGTTTCCTGGAGTTTTCATGAACACCGCCGCATTGCGCGAGCAGATCCAACAAGCCCAACAGCACGAAAAAGACACCGGCCTGCTGACCCGTCAGCTGGAAAGCAAGCTGCCTCACCTGCACCCGGCGATCCAGTTGCCGGAAGCCGACGCCCAGGGCGTTCTGACACGTTTTGTCGCCGCCTACATCGATGAAGTACCAGACCTGCTGGATGCAGCCAATGAAGTCGCCAGGGAAGCGGGAATCGAATCGCAGATCAAACCGGTGCTGAAGATCGCCGAGCAGTATTTCCTCCAGCCGCCGGCGATCATGGCTGGGCACGTCGGCCTGGACAGCCTGCTCGACGAGGCCTATCTGGCACACCGTTTTGTCGAAGAGGTCAACGACCTGTACATCAAGCATTTCGGCCAGCCATTGATCCCCTTGGACATGACGGTCGCCAACCTGATTGCTCACCAATTGATCGGTGAGGAATTCGCCAACCAACTGGACGAAGCGGTGCATCACGCGATTGACGAGATGCTCAACGAGGAAAGTTTTGCCCTGGAATCGGTAGAAGCCTACCGCGAAAAACTCAGCAGCCCGGACACTGGCGCGGCGTGGAAACGCTGGCCGTGCATGAGCCGCCGGTTGGGTGTGGGCCTCGAGCTCGATCAGCCTGCTGCGTAACCCTCATACACCATAGATGCAATGTGGGAGCGAGCCTGCTCGCGAATGCGGTCGATCATTCAACATCTCTGTTGGCTGATACACCGCTTTCGCGAGCAG
This sequence comes from Pseudomonas sp. 1L-E-NC-VB-C3, assembly GCF_057291535.1. Taxonomy (NCBI): domain Bacteria; kingdom Pseudomonadati; phylum Pseudomonadota; class Gammaproteobacteria; order Pseudomonadales; family Pseudomonadaceae; genus Pseudomonas; species Pseudomonas sp. 1L-E-NC-VB-C3. The sequence goes on from NZ_JBXAWD010000001.1 coordinate 738,377, forward strand.
GCTCGCTCCCACAGGGTTTGTGCTCAGGCAGGAAGATCTAGCCAGCCGCACCAATCCCGGTATTGGTCCGCACCCGCCCCTCAAGCCGTCGCTTCAACCCGCGCGATTCGATCAACAGCTTCGAACCCTTGGCCGCATTCGCCCGGCCCCATTCCTCAAGCAACTCGAGACACGAATGGTCGATGTAGCTCAGGTTGTTGAGCGGCACATGCACCGTCGTGCCGTGGGGAATGCTGCCCAGCACTTGAGTCAGCGCCGGCACTTTGAGGAACGTCGCCGCGCCGACCAGACGCAATTCCATCTCGCCGTCCTGCGGCAGGTCGATCAGGCTGATCTTAAGGCGCGAAGCCTTGAATGCCAGCTTCAACATTGTCAGACCGAAGCCGATCAGCACACCGGTGAGCAGGTCAGTGAAGATGATCGCCAACGCTGTAGCGGCGTAGGTGAACATCGGCATCCGCCCGTACCGACCCAGACCACGGAAGGCTTTCAGGTCGACCAGTTTGAAACCGGTATACACCAGCACACCCGCCAGGCTCGCCACCGGAATGCTTTGCAGCACGCTCGACAGCAACAGCACGAATGCCAGCAGCCACAGGCCATGGAAAATCGTCGAGTAGCGTGTGGTCGCACCGGCCTGGACGTTGGCCGAACTGCGCACGATCACCCCGGTCATCGGCAGCGCGCCGACCAGACCGCAGAGCATGTTGCCGACACCTTGCGCCGACAGTTCACGGTCGAAGTCCGAACGCACGCCGCTGTGCATGCGGTCCACCGCAGCGGCGGACAACAGGGTTTCGGCACTGGCGATAAACGCCACGGCGAACGCGGCAACCAGCAGTGTCGGGTCGGCCAGATTCATCAGGTCGGCCGGCTTGAGCCAATCGATCGCTTCGGCCAGGTTCGCCGGTACCTCAACGCGCTTGACCTGCAACGCCAGCAGCAGACTCGCCACGGTGGCCAGACCCACACCGAGCAATGCGCCGGGAATGAAGCGCAGCGAATGCGGGCGGAATTTTTCCCACAGCCACATCACCGCAATCGTCGACAGACCGAGCAGACCCGCCTGCCAGCCGAACGATGGCAAGGCTTGCGCTACGGCCGCCGGGAACGCCGTGAGGTTGTCGAGACCGGAAGGCTGCGGCTTGGCATCGAGCATCACATGGATTTGCGAGAGCACAATCAACACGCCAATGCCCGCGAGCATGCCGTAGACCACTGCTGGCGCCGTGACCCGAAACCAGCAGCCAAGCTTCAGCCGCCCGGCGACCAGTTGCAGAAAACCGGCGAGCAGCAGGATCGGCCCGAGCATCTCGATGCCATGCTGGCGCACCAGCTCGAAAACCAGCACCGCCAGACCCGCCGCCGGACCGCTGACCTGCAACGGCGAGCCCGCCAGCCAACCGACCACCAGACCGCCGATGATGCCGGTGATCAGACCTTTTGCCGGCGGCAGCCCTGACGCAATCGCGATGCCCATGCACAGCGGCAGGGCGACCAGAAACACAACCACGGAGGCGAGCAGCTCCCGTGGCAACACAGCTTTCAATTGAGCCGCACGCATGGCGATTCTCCCGAAGTTTTCTTCAGGCGTGGCGAGGCCGGACCGCTGAATCAGCGGCCGGCGTCATACCACACAGATTGTTGGGAAGATTTAGAAGCGCGCTTTGGGCGTCGCCACAGGAATCGGATGGCTGCCGTCGAGAGGCAGGAAACGACCCTGGTCCGCGTCGTAAGCTTTGATTTCGCTGGTTTCGATGTTGTAGACCCAGCCATGGATGAACAGATGACCGTTCGCCATGCGCGAGGCTACCGAAGGATGGGTACGCAAGTGCTGCAGTTGGGCGATGACGTTTTCCTCGGTGAGGATCGGCATGCTGTCTTTTTCGTCGGTGCAGTTGCAGTTGTCGTGCACCATGGTTTTCGCGACTTCAGCGTGGCGCAGCCAGGCTTTGACCGTCGGCATTTTTTCCAGGCTGTCGGGGTTGAGTACCGCGCGCATGGCGCCGCAATCGGAGTGGCCGCAAATGATGATGTGCTGCACGCCCAGCGCCAGTACCGCGTATTCGATCGCGGTGGAGACGCCGCCGTTCATCTGACCGTAGGGCGGCACCACGTTGCCGACGTTACGGGTAACGAACAGATCGCCCGGCGAGCTCTGGGTGATCAGCTCGGGAACGATGCGCGAGTCGGCGCAAGTGATGAACATCGCCTTGGGCGCCTGAGCGGTGGCGAGCTTCTTGAACAGTTCTTCCTGCTGCGGAAAAACGTCATGATGAAAGCGTAAAAAGCCATCAACGATCTGTCGCAGTGCTGCATCGGCGGATTGTGCTTCAGGGCTTTGCGCCGAGGCAGCCAACGACTGTTTATCCTTGTCACTCATGATTCATCCTCTTGTGCGGATTCAGGGAGTCTTCCCCGGTATTCCGGTATGAAGCCAGTGGCTGTTTAAACCATCCGGGTCATCCCGACCCGTCAGTCACTCGATGAACAAGGTAGCCGCCGAAACTTAACTGAAACTGAATCAAACGCTCTAGAACGTGTGTTCCAGGTCACAAAAAACGTGACTGGCGTGTTTCGGCGGAAGGATTCCAACCCGTCAACCCAAAGCCAATTGTCGCTAAATCAACGACATCTGGCGACCCGGCGGACAGAAGGCCGAGCAGTCGAGGTTATAGCCCTCGCGTTTGTTCAGGCCAAGCTTTTTGATGGCCTTGGCAAATCTTTGTGCGAGCAGGTCTGCAAACGGTCCTTCACCGCGCATGCGCGCACCGAAACGGCTGTCGTAGAGTTCGCCGCCGCGACTCTGGCGGATCAGGCTCAGCACATGGGCGGCACGTTGCGGATAGTGCGCCTGCAACCACTCCTCGAACAGCGGCGCGACTTCCAGCGGCAGGCGCAGCATCATGTAGGCAGCGCTTTGCGCACCGGCGGCGTGGGCCTCGGTGAGCAGGCTTTCGATCTCACTGTCATTGATCATCGGAATCATCGGCGAACACAGCACGCCTACTGGAATGCCTGCTTCGTGCATCACCCGGATCGCACGCAAGCGTGCCTTGGGCGCAGCGGCGCGTGGTTCAAGGATGCGTTTGAGTTCGTCGTCCAGGGTGGTCAGGCTGATCATCACCGACACCAGCCGTTGCTGCGCCAACTCGGTCAGCAAATCGAGATCGCGCAGAATCAGCGAACCTTTGGTGACAATGGTCACCGGATGCCGGTAACGCAGCAGCACTTCCAGGGTCTGACGGGTGATTTTGTATTCGCGCTCGATGGGCTGATACGGGTCGGTATTGGAGCCGAGATTGATCGGCGCACATTGATAGCCGGGTTTGCTCAGTTGTTCTTCAAGGATCTGGGCGGCATTGGTCTTGGCAATCAGCCGGGTTTCGAAATCCAGGCCCGGCGACATGTCCCAATAGGCGTGGCTGGGGCGTGCGTAGCAATAGATGCAGCCGTGTTCGCAGCCGCGATAGGGATTGAGCGAACGGTCGAAGGGCAGATCCGGCGAGGTGTTGCGGCTGATGATCGATTTGGCCTTCTCGATGATCACTTCGGTGTTTTGCGTCTCTGGCACTTCCTGATACCAGCCGTCGTCCTCGGCCACCGAACGACTGGGCGCAAAGCGGTTGTGCGGGTTGGTCGCGGTGCCGCGACCGCGAGGTGGCAATGGAATAGACATGAAAACGCCCCGATACTGTATATGCGCACAGTATCGGGGCGATCGTCATCTGGCTAGTGCCGCCGGGCGAGTGGTCAGTTGTGGTTGTTCATGTCCGCTATGTTCGCGGAGAGGAACAGCATTCAGGGCTTTCTCTGATCGTAACCGACGTTCTCACAACTGTGTGCACATACACCCTGTCAGATATGACAGTAGACGTGGTTGCAAGCGCCGTCTTAGGTTAAAGCCTCATGACTAATAACGTCTTGCCAACCGGAATGGATTGAATGTGATGCCAATCAGAATTTTGCTTGAAATTGCAGACATGGAACGCGACGGAAGTCCCGAGGTTGTTTTTTATCATTATGGCGATAACGCCACCGAAATGATGGACTACGACTACGCGCTATTTGCCTCTTCATCGCAGGCAAACGATCGCTATGACCTGCTTTCCGAAGAGGTTATCGATAGCGACGGGGATGGCGATATCGATAACCATGACAAGAGACTGTACTTGCAGTTGGCGGATGCGTTTGTGCAGTTCAGAGGTCTGAAATCGACACGATGAACACCGCTGACTCAACATGCGAAGTCATGTCGTGCCAGCGGTCTGTCGACACATTTCGCTCAGTTATGCGAGGTGAGCTGCCCAAGATCGTCACCGGAGGTCTGCTTCATATCCTCCGTACGCAACTCGGCAACATCGGCAGCTTTCACCGGCGCACCCTTGTTGCCCCAGCTGCCACGGATGAAACTCACCACATCCGCGACTTCCTGATCCGACAGGCGCCAGGCGAAACCGGGCATTGTGAAGGTCGATGGCGCGGTGTGCGTTGCCGGCAAAGTCCCGCCCTTGAGCACGATATGAATCAGCGAGGTCGGATCGTCGGTTTGCAGCACCGGATTGCCCGCCAGCGCCGGGAACACCCGTGTGTAGCCATGGCCGTCGGTACGGTGGCAGGCGGCGCAGTTGTCGATGTACACCGACGCGCCGCGTTGGCTGTCGTCGCCGTTCCACAGCGCTTTGGCCACTTTCTCGTCGTACTGATGCGGCTGATCCGCCGGGTCATTGGCCGGCAGTGATTTGAGATAGCGGGCAATCGCGGTGAGGTCGGCGTCGCTCATGTACTGCATGCTGTGGGTGACCACATCGCTCATGCCGCCGAACACTGCGCTGCGATCACTGCGCCCGGTCTTGAGGAATTGCACCAGTTGTTCTTCGCTCCAGCTGCCGAGGCCATCCTTGTGATCGCCGCGCAGGCTCTTGGCGATCCAGCCTTCCAGCGGCGCACTGCCGGCGAGGAATTCGCTGCCGTCCGCCGCGCTCAGGGATTTTTCCTGCATGGTCAGCGCACGCGGGGTGTGACAGGCGCCGCAGTGGCCGAGGCCTTCGACCAGGTACGCGCCACGATCGATCACCGGATCGGCCGACGTGGCCTGGTAATCCTCGACCTTCGGCGCGAACAGCCAGCGCCAGCCCATCAGCGGCCAGCGCATGCTCAACGGCCAGGGAATGTCGCTGGCCTTGTTCTCCTGCGCCACCGGTTCGACGCCGTGCATGAAGTAGGCGTACAGCGCTTGCATGTCGGCCTGGTTGACCCGCGCGTAGGACGGATACGGCATCGCCGGGTACAACGTGCTGCCGTTTTTGGCCACACCGTGGCGCACGGCCTGATCGAAGTCTTCGAAGCTGTAGTCGCCCAGACCGGTCTTGTCCGGGGTGATGTTGGTCGAGTAGATCGTGCCGATCGGCGTCTCCATTGGCAGACCGCCGGCGAACGGCTTGCCGCCCTTGGCCGTGTGGCAGGCCACGCAGTCACCGGCGCGGGCAAGGTATTCGCCTTTTTTGATCAAGGCTTGATCAACTTCAGCCGCATGGATAGCGGCGCTGCCAAGCAGCGCCAGGGTCGCGATAACGAAAGTTTTCATGGTCATCGCTCCTTAAGCCTGTACCAGCGGGCCGGGGTTTTTCAGGTATTGCTCGCGGATCGCTTTTGCCGACCAGTAGGTCAGCGCCGCCACCAGCCCGGTCGGGTTGTAGCCCAGGCCCTGCGGGAACGCCGAGGCGCCCGGGACGAATACGTTGTGCACGTCCCAGCTCTGCAAATAGCGGTTCAGGGCGCTGGTCTTCGGATCGGTGCCCATGATCGCGCCACCGTTGAGGTGGGTGGTCTGGTACGAGGCGGTGTTGAAGTGATCGCCGACCTGCTTGCCGATCACTGCAATGGCTTTCGGGCCCATGGCTTGGGCGATCTTGCCCATTTTCTCGACCATGAAGCGGTTCATCTTGATGTCGTTTTCCTGCCAGTCGAAAGTCATGCGCAGCAGCGGCAGGCCGTAGGCATCGCGGTACACCGGATCGAGATCGAGGTAGTTGCCACGGTAGGATTGATGCGCGCCGTGGGCGTCCATCGACACCTGGTGGGTGTAGTAATCGGCGGTGGCGCGTTTCCATGCGCTGCCCCAGGCCGGTGTGCCCGGCGGGTTCGAGGTGCCGGCAATCGGTCGACTGCCAGCCTGGTTGACCCACATCGGCGAACCGCCGACGAAGCCGTGCGGCCCGTGGTCGAAGTTGTCGGCGTTGAAATCGTCCACCGCCACGCCGTTGCCGCCGGCGCCAATGAAGTTGTTGGTGTGGGTGTCCTTGTCGAAAAAGGCTTTGATGGTCGCCATGTTCTGATAGGCGAAGTTACGCCCGACCACGCCTTCGCCGCTGATCGGGTCGTACGGTTTGCCGATCCCGGACAGCAGCATCAGACGCACGTTGTGCAACTGGAATGCGCCGAGGATCACCAAATCCGCCGGCTGCTCGATCTCGCGGCCCTGGCCATCGATGTAGGTGACGCCGGTGGCTTTGCTTTTCGTGCTGTCGAGATTGACCCGCAGCACATGGGAGTTGGGCCGCAGCTCGAAATTCGGCAGGGGCTTGAGCGCCGGCAGAATGTTCACGTTCGGCGAGGCCTTGGAATACATGTAGCAGACGTAGCCGCTGCAGAACCCGCAGAAGTTGCATGGCCCCATCTGTGCGCCGTAGGGATTGGTGTACGGCCCCGAAGTATTAGCCGAAGGCAGGTTGTAGGGTTTGTAACCGACTTCTGTGGCCGCTTTGCCGAAAAGCTGTGCGGATACGGTGTTCTTCTGCGCTTCAAGCGGAAACGGATTGGAGCGATCCGCCGCATAAGGGTTACCGCCCTTGCCCTGACCGACCAGTTGGCCTTTCACCGTCCAGGCCTGGCCGGAGGTGCCGAAGACTTTTTCCGCGAAGTCGAAAAACGGTTCCAGCTCTTCATAGCTGACGCCGAAATCCTGGATGGTCATGTCTTTGGGGATGAAGCTTTTGCCGTAGCGTTCTTCGTAGTGGCTGCGCATACGCAACTCGATCGGGTCGACGCGAAAGTGCACGCCCGACCAGTGCAGACCGGCGCCGCCGACGCCGTTACCCGGCAAAAACGCGCCCAACTGGCGGTTGGGCAGGGCGATGTCGTTGACGCTGTGGCGAATGGTCACCGTCTCTTTGGAGATGTCCTGAAAGAGTTTCTTGCGCACGCTGTAGGTGAGTTCGTCGATCACCTGTGGATAGTTGCCGTCGGGGTAGGTGTCCTGCATCGGCCCGCGCTCCAGCGCCAGCACGTTGAGGCCCGCCTCGGTGAGCTCCTTGGCCATGATCGCGCCCGTCCAGCCGAAACCGACGATGACTGCATCAACCTTCTTCATTACCGTTGCCATGCTTACGCCCTCTCGCCGCGAATCGACACTGCCGGGAAGGGGTATTGCTCGTTGCGTTCCACCCAATCCATGAAATCGGCGCGGGCGCCGGGGAAACCGATCATGGTCCAGCCGACCATGCCTTTATTGCCACCGTGGATCGGGTCGCAGAAGAAACCTTCCTTGGTGTTTTGCAGCAGCAGATTGAAGAAAATCTTCGCCGGCACCGCGTCGAACTGCGGTTTGCCGGCTTCCAGTTGCTTGAGCAAATCGTCTCGGGTAGCGCTGTCTTGCTCGGCAAATGTTTTACCGCTCAGACCTTTTACCCACTGATCCGTGGCGGCGATGCCGAGGCGATAGATGTCTTTGGGCACCAGTTTGCTCTGCCAGCCCATCTCCGGTGCCGCGTCGGCATTGAACGGGCCTTGCATGTACCACAGGGCACCGGCGGCGTACGGGGTGTTCATCTGCCGGTCGATGTATTCCGGCACGCCCGCTTCGAGGGCACCGGGGCCTTGTGCGTCGTTGGGGATCAACTGGGCGACGGCGGCATTGATGAATGCCCATTCTTCAGCGGTGAAAAAGCTCGGCTGATAATCACCCGCGCCAACAGCGGCAGGTTTTGCTGCGGCCGGCGCCGGTGTACTTTCAGGTGCGGCTTGCAGCACGCTGCTGCCCAGGCCGGTACCGGCAAGCGTGACCACCGGAATCAGGGTCAGGGATTTGCGCAAGAATTCACGCCGCGGGTTGTCTCGATCTTGATCAGACATGGGGGGCACCTCATCAGGCATAGAAGTCAGCCGCTTCTGCGAGCAGCTCGAGGAATTTTGCGTTGCGACGATCAGGGTTCGGTCGGGTAAAAGCCGATCCCTCTGCAACATCATGTGACAAATGGTAGCAGGCTAAGCATCAAGAAAAACCGTTTGCACGGAAAAAAGCCCGGCGCGGCGACGATTCACGTTTCTTTGACGGCCGGCTCACGGCGCGTTGACCGCTCAAAAGCGAAGCTGCAATTCCTCCCATGAAGATTGCCGAAACGGTCAGCCCAGCATGTCTCGAGTGCGCTTTTTCCCCGCGTTATGTTTTTCGCTTGTTGCACTGTTGCATGGCATTGCCGCCCGGGCGGCCGACGCCACGCCATCTCGCCCGGCCGAGTGGGCACAGCCGGTTGAGGCGCAGTTCAACCTGTTCCGCATGTCACCGACGCTGTATCGCAGCGCCTTGCCCAGCCGCAGTGCGGTGCCGCTGTTGAACGATCTGCATGTCGTCACCGTAATCAACTTCCTGCCTGACGCTGATAGCGACTGGCTCTCCGCGCCGGGCATCAAGCAGGTGCAACTGCCATATCGCACCAACCACGTCGACGACAGCGATGTGCTCAAGGCTCTGCGCGCGATTCAGTCCGCCGAAGCTGACGGCCCGGTGCTCATGCACTGCAAGCACGGTTCTGACCGCACCGGTCTGATGGCGGCGATGTACCGGGTGGTGGTGCAGGGCTGGAGCAAAGAGCAGGCGCTCAAGGAAATGACCGAGGGCGGTTTTGGTGACAGTCAGCATTTCCACGACAGCGTGCGCTACGTGATGCAGGCCGATGTTGATCGGTTGCACGAAGCCCTGATCAATGGCGAATGCAGCACCAGTGCATTCGCCATGTGTTCGATGAAGAGCTGGTTCGACTCGGCGCACGTCCAGCGTTGATCAGTTCAATCGGCTGGCGCAGGAAACAGTGCGCTGTCGATGGGTTTTCCGAGAAAGGCTTGCAGTGCGGCGGGCAGTGCCTGCCTGTCCCCCGAGAGCAGGTGTTCGCGCATGTCGCGGCCCGTCTGTTCGTTGAACAGACCTTCACGTTCGAAGCGCTTGAACGCCTCGCTCGCCAGCACACCCGACCATTTGTAGGCGTACAGCGAAGCCTCATAACCGGTAACCAGATAATCGCAGCTGTTGGCGAAGCGGCAGTAGGCCGGGATGGACAGGTGCGCGAACTCACTTTGCACATCCTCGACTACTTGCTGAACAGTGCGACCGTCACCGTGACAGCGGTGCAGTTCGAAGTCGACCAGCGCGTTCAGCAACAGCATTGCCGTCTCCCGGCTGCGCTGGATGCCTGTGGCGGAAAACGCGGTATTGGCCTGCGCTTCGGACAGACGCTCACCGCTCTGGTGATGCGTACCCAGCCAGCGCAGGAATTGCCCGGATAACGCCCATTTTTCGAACAGTTGCCCGACAAACTCGGCAGCGTCGCGGCTCAGATGCGAAATGCCGGACAGGTTGTAATGCGGCGAACGCGTCAGCACATGATGCAGGCAATGGCCGAATTCGTGCAGCAGAACACGCAGATCCTGCGGATCCAGCAGGTAGGGTTGCCCGTTTGCGGCCGCCGTGTAATTGCATTGAAGCGAGGCAATCGGCAGTAATGGTCGGCCTTCGGCGGTGATCCGTCGATTGCGCAGTACACCGGTCCAGGCATAGTCGTTGCCCGCGTCGCGGTGGAACGGGTCGATGTAGATGTAACCAACCGGTTGCTGACGCTCGCTGATTTCGAACAGGCGAACATTTTCGGCGAAACGCTCGTGGACGGTATTTTCGCTGATGCTGATACCGAACATATGCTCGCTGAAGCGGCAGAGGCTGTGCAGTGTGGCTTGCAGCGCGAAGAACTCGCGCAGGTCCTGCTCCGTGCCGCCGGACTGCTTCAGGCGTAATTGCTCGGCGAGGAAATCGTGATCCCACGCTTCTAGCTGTTCAACCCCGTGCTCGCGGGCCAAGGCCTGCAAATCATCGGTCTCGCCCGCCAGTGACACGGCATTGCGGGCGATCTGCTGGCGCAGAAAACGACCAACCTGATCGGTACCGGTGGCCATCCGGTTGTGCAGCCGCAGGTGGGCAAAGTTGTCAAAACCCAAGAGCCGGGCTTTGGCATGACGTGCGGCCAGCAGTTTTTCCAGCACCGGGCCGTTATCGAAGCGACCGGCCTGTGGCCCCTGATCCGAAGCGCGGGTGCACCAGGCTTTGAAATACTCCTCGCGCAGTCCGCGGTGTTGTGCCCGCCTCATGACCTGTTGGTAAGTGTTCTGATCCAGGGTCAGCCGCCACCCGGGCAGGCCGGCCTTGTCGGCATTGGCGGCCAGATGCGCCTGCATTTCGGCCGGCAGTCCCGTCAACAGCGCTGCATCGTCGATGTCCTTGCTCCATGCCGCGTTGACCGATCTGAGGTTACTCATGAAGCGCTTTTCCAGCAGATCGATTTCGCCGTTCAGTCGCGCCAGATCCTTGCGCTGCGCACTCGACAATTCACTGCCGGCCAAGTGAAACCGGCGCAGGATTTTCGCCAGCGAGGCTTTGCGTGCATCGCTGAAGCTGGCGGCTATGGAGCTCTGTGCCAATCGTTGATAAACCTGGAGCAACTGTCGATTGCCGGCCTTCGCAGTCTTGTAACGCTGCGCGGCGTGCGTACTCAGGGCTTCCTGCATCAACCACTGGGGCTCATCGGCATGACTGATCGAGAGGAATTCGATGATCGCCATGGTTTCATCCAGGCGCGCATCGGCTTCATCGATGGCAATTACCACGTCGTCCCAGTTGGGATGATCGACCTGAGTGGCGATGACGTTTTCGATGATCAGCAGGTTGTCGGCAACGATGCGCTCGACTGCTGGCAGCAGATGTTCGGCGCGTATCGCCGCCCAGGGCGGCAACTGCCAATGTTGCAGGAGTGGGTTGGTGTCAGGCATGGCGTCTTCCGTGAGAGAGGGCTGGATTGGCCAGCCTAATCAGGAAGCGCAGAGGCAAGGTGGTGAATAGATACCGCCACCTGCCGACGATGATCGGCAGGCAGCGGTCGTTGTCATTGTTGCTCGTCGGACTTTTTCTTCAACTTGGGGTTGGGGAAGAACTGCACCGCCTGAACCTTTTTGTCGGCGGCAGGTTTCAGCGCGCTGGTATTGACCCGCGTGCCCAGCTCTTTGGGCACCGACAGGCCCTGCTCGTTGAGCGTGTCGGAGTAACCGCAGGCCACGCATTCGCGGTGCGGCACGCCGTCTTCGTTCCACATCATCAACTTGTCCGGCTCGCTGCACGCCGGGCAGACTGCCCCGGCGATAAAGCGCTTCTTGGTGATCAGTGGGCCGTCGCTCATGCTGCCGCGTCCTCACTCAGGCCGCTGTGGCGCAGCAGCGCGTCGATCGACGGCTCACGGCCCCGGAAATCGACGAACAGCACCATCGGTGCCTGCGAGCCGCCGCGCGCCAGAATCGCTTCGCGGAACGCACGACCGGTTTCAGCGTTGAGCACGCCGTCCTCCTCGAATTTCGAGAAGGCGTCGGCGGACAACACTTCGGCCCACTTGTAGCTGTAGTAACCGGCTGCGTAACCGCCGGCGAAAATGTGCGCAAAGCTGTTAGGGAAGCGGTTGTACGCCGGTGGACGCATCACCGACACCTCGTCACGCACGCCCTCCAGCACTTGGGCCACGCTGCGGCCATCGCCGTGGGTGGCGTGCAGTTCGAAGTCGAACAGCGAAAACTCCAGCTGACGCACCATCATCAGCCCGGACTGGAAATTCTTCGCCGCGAGCATTTTTTCCAGCAGGTCCTGCGGCAGTGGCTCGCCGGTCTCGTAGTGGCAGGAGATCAGCGCGAGGCCTTCCGGCTCCCAGCACCAGTTTTCCATGAACTGGCTTGGCAGCTCGACCGCATCCCAGGCCACGCCATTGATGCCGGATACGCCAGCGTGTTCGACGCGGGTCAGCAGGTGATGCAGGCCGTGGCCGAACTCGTGGAACAGCGTGGTCACTTCATCGTGGGTCAGCAGCGCAGGCTTGCCGCTGTCGGCCGGGGTGAAGTTGCACACCAGATTGGCCACCGGGCTTTGCAGCACGCCGTCGACGGTGCGACGACGGTCGCGGGCGCCGTCCATCCATGCGCCGCCACGCTTGTTGGCGCGGGCATACAGGTCGAAGAAGAAGCGGCCGACGTGCTGGCCGTTTTCCTTGATCTCGAACAGGCGGACGTCCGGATGCCAGGTGTCGAAGCCTTTCTGCTCGGCGATCTCGATGCCGTACAAACGCTGGACGATGGCGAACAGACCGCTCAGGACCTTATCGATCGGGAAGTAGGCACGCAGGGTTTCCTGGGCGACGCTGTAACGCTGCTCGCGAAGTTTTTCACCGTAGAAACCACTGTCCCAGCTTTGCAGATCGGCGCAGCCCTGTTCGGCAGCGTAAGCGCGCAGCTGTTGCAGATCCTGCGCGGCGAACGGCTTGCTGCGCTGGGCCAGATCACGCAGGAAGCTCAGCACCTGATCGCTGGATTCGGCCATTTTCGTCGCCAGGCTCAGCTCGGCGAAACTGGCGAAGCCCAGCAGTCGGGCCAGTTCCTGGCGCAGGTCGAGGATCTCTTCCATCACCGGGCCGTTGTCGTTCTGGCCGGCATTCGGGCCTTGATCCGAGGCACGGGTGCAGTAGGCGGCGTAGACTTCTTCGCGCAGCGCGCGGTCTTGCGCGTAGGTCATCACCGCGTAATAGCTGGGGAATTCCAGAGTGATCAACCAGCCATCCAGACCTTTGGCCTGGGCGGCGGCAGCCATTTGCGCCTTGGCCGAATCGGTCAGGCCGGCGAGGGCGGCTTCATCGGTAATATGTTTGGTCCACGCCTGAGTGGCGTCGAGCAATTGGTTGGAGAAGCGGCTGCCGAGCTCGGACAGCTTGCTCTGCACTTCGGCGTAACGTTTCTGCTCGGCTTCCGGCAGGTCGATACCCGACAGGCGGAAATCGCGCAGGGCGTGTTCCAGAATGGTTTTTTGCGCGACGTCGAAACTGGCAGCTTCCGGACTGTTGGCCAGCGCTTCATACGCCTGGAACAGTTCGCGGTTCTGGCCCATTTCGGTGGAGTAGGCGCTCAGGGCCGGCAGGCACGACTCGTAGGCTTCACGCAATTCGGCGCTGTTGCACACGGCGTTAAGATGGCTGACCGGGCTCCATGCCGCACCGAGGCGATCGTTGAGTTCGTCCATCGCCAGCACCAGACCGGCCCAGGTCGGGTTCTTGCCCTGAGTCTTGAGAATTTCGGCGATGGCGGCGCGGTTGTCCGCGAGGATGGTTTCGATGGCGGGCAGGACGTGTTCGGCACGGATCGTGGAGAACGGCGGCAGGTCGTAGGACTGCAAAAGAGGGTTGTTCACGCTCACGGTTGGCACCTTGGCTGGAAGAAACATGCGCCCATCTTAATTACAATCGACACTCACCGCAGCTATCGGCGACAGAGAGAGAACTAATCGTGTCCCTTCGCAAATATCAGAATCACACACCCCGCTTGAGCAACGGCGCATTCGTCGACGGTTCGGCGGTGGTGATCGGCGACGTCGAAATTGGCGCAGACAGCTCGGTCTGGCCGCTGACGGTGATCCGTGGCGACATGCACCGCATCCGCATCGGTGCGCGCACCAGCGTGCAGGACGGCTGCGTGCTGCACATCACCCACGCCGGCCCGTTCAACCCGGACGGCTTTCCATTGCTGATCGGCGACGACGTGACCATCGCCCACAAGGTCATGCTGCACGGCTGCACCGTTGGCAGCCGCGTATTGATCGGCATGGGCAGCATCGTCATGGACGGTGCCGTGGTGGAAGACGATGTGATCATCGGCGCCGGCAGCCTGGTGCCGCCGGGCAAGCGCCTGCAGAGCGGCTTCCTGTATGTCGGCAGCCCGGTCAAGCAAGTGCGGGCGCTGACCGACAAGGAAAACGCCTTCTTCACCTACAGCGCGGCGAATTACGTCAAGCTCAAGGAACTGCATCTGGCCGAAGGCTACGACCAGCTCTGAATCGCCCTACACCTGCTCGGGAATTTCCATGCATTACCAGACTGTACTGTTCGACCTCGATGGCACCCTGACCGACCCGCGTGAGGGCATCACCCGCTCAATTCAATTTGCCTTGGCCAATCTCGGCATCGACGAGCCGGACCTGAGCAAACTGGAACACTTCATCGGCCCGCCGCTGCTGCAAGCGTTCATGCAGTTTTACGATTTCGACGAGGCCAAGGCCTGGGAAGCGGTGAATTTCTACCGTGAGCGCTTCAAGGTCACCGGCCTCTATGAGAATCGGGTGTTCGACGGGGTGACGCCGTTGCTGGAAACCTTGAGCGGGCAGGGGCGGCAGTTGTACATCGCCACCTCCAAACCGTGGGTGTTCGCCCGCGAGATCGCCCGACACTTCGACTTCGCCCGCCACTTCAAGGTGATCTACGGCAGCGAGCTGGACGGCACGCGGACCAACAAGGTTGAGTTGATTGCGCATCTGCTTGAGGAAGAACGCCTGGACCCGGCACAGACCCTGATGATCGGTGATCGCAAGCATGACCTGATCGGCGCGCGCAGCAATGGTCTCGATGCAGCGGCGGTGGGCTATGGGTTTGGCAGCTTCGAGGAATTGAACGCCGAATCGCCGGCTTATCACTTTGAAACTTTGGATGCGTTGCATCAGGCTTTTTTGCAGCGCTGAGCAGATGGCTATCGCTGGCAAGCCAGCTCCCACAGGTTAGCGATTCTTCAGGCTCACCGCTGTCCCTGTGGGAGCTGGCTTGCCAGCGATGAGGCCCGTTCAGCCGCTGGTGGACTCAGGAACTGCCAAGGCCCTCAAAGCCGCCTTACGCTCATCAACCGGCAATCGCCCCAACCGCTCAACCTCGGCATAGAACCTCAGCCAATCCCCACCCACTTGGTTGAACAGCGCCGCAAACGCCGGCACCCACTGGTCATACAGCCCGAACGGCAACAGTCGCGCGTTGTTCAGCGGCGCATTGACCCAGGCGTCATAGCGCTTGTCCCCGGCCCACTGACTGTCGCGCGTTGCCTGATACTCCCGGCGCAAGCGCTCGAATTCAGCTGCTTTGCGCTCACGCATCTGCTCAACCGACAGCGGCTGCGCATACAGCTTCTCCAGTCGTGAGCGCGTGGCGAGTACCAGTTCGATGAATTGGTCACGCTGCTTGAGCCTGGCATCCGACTCTGCCGGTAGCCCGCGAAAGGCGCGCCATTGCCGCGTACCTTCCTGCTCGACAAACGTGGCAAATGACTCGTTGAATTCGGTGTCGTCCTTCACATAGAACTTCTGGTGCGCCAGCTCATGAAAGATCAGCGTGGCCAGTCGCTCATCGCCCCAGCCCATCATCGAATTGAGGATCGGGTCATTGAACCATCCAAGCGTCGAGTACGCTTCGACCCCGCCGATCGACACATCCATACCCTGCAAACGTTGAATCGCCGCTTCGCCACGGGCGGCGCTCTGGCTGTAGTAGCCGCGATAGGCCACGCAGCCGGCAATCGGGAAGCAGTGATTCTGCGGTGTCAGGGAGAACTCTTGAGTAGCGAACACATTCCACACCACGTAGGGGCGATGGATATCGGCGTACAGGCGATAGCTCTGGTTATCCGGCAAATGCAGATGCTCGCTGGCAAAGGTACGGGCCTTTTGTGATTGAGCCAGATGCGCGCGCAATTTGGCATCGCGGCTGGGGTCGGCAATGACCTTCTCCACCGGCTCCCGGGCGCGCAGCAATTGCAATTGGCCGCTGGCGAGCTGGCTGTAATAGCTGACGCTGGCGCAACCGTTGAGCAACAAAAACAACACACCCGGAAACAAAATCGGAAAAACGCGATCAAGTAACCCAAGGCTGGAAAACGGCCTGATCAAAATAAGAAATTCCCCGGAAAGTCTGCCCCAAGACTATCCCGCCTCAAGGAGCACCGCTATGCGCATGTTCATGCTGACAGGAGGCCTGCTGACGCTGGCCGGTTGTGCCGGATTCGGAATGCCCGACCCCGACCCCTCGCAAGCCTGGATCGATCTTGACGCTCGCCAACACGACACGGCGCTGCAAGCCGTTCAAGTCGATGCCACCCAGGCCATCGACAAACGCTATTTCGAAGTGCAGCCCGGCAGCCATGAGCTGAAGGTGCGCTATCAATTCCCGGTCGAGGCCACCAATATCGGCCCGACTGCCGAACCGCTGTGGCGCGATTGCCAGTTGAGCGTGAAATTCAAGGACTTCAACGCCGGCCAGCGCTATCAGCTGCAGGCTGGCAGCATCGGCTTCAGGCCTTGGGCCAAGCTGTATGACGAACAGCGCAAGGTTGTCGGTCAGGGCACACCGGCGGGCTGTCAGAGCAGTTGATCGGCGCTATGCTGGAAATCCCGTCTAAGGATATCGATCATGCGCAAGTTGACGACATTGCTGGCCGCCAGTGTGCTCGCCGGTTGTCAGAGCCCGTTGCCGGCGGCCGATCCAGACAAAGCCTGGGTCGACTTCGCCATGCCTACCCCCGGCGGCAAGGTGCTGATGGCCGAGCGCCTGGATAAACAGCGCTCGCGCGACGGACGGTTTTTTCAGGTGACGCCCGGTAGTCATGAGCTCACCGTGCGCTTTGACTTCGAAGTATTCGGGGGTGGTCAGGGCATGGATACCGATCCGCAAGAGCGGCTGTGTTACATGACCGTGCCCTATGAACACTTCGAGGCCGGGCAGCGTTACCGCCTTGAGGCCCGATCGCTGGCCTTCACGCCAAGTGCACGCTTGATCAATCGTCAGGGGCAGATCGTTGCCAACGAGCGGCAGATCAATTGCGTGCCGTGATAGGCAATCAGCTATCGTTTTTCTGATAGATGATTCGCTTGGTGCCGTTCTCGCAAGTACCGACGATCATGGCCGAGTCATGCTGCTTCGCCTCCTCCGCCGTGATGATTTCCAGGGTGTACGTTGGGACCGCTTTCGCCTGAATTTTAACCTCGATTTCCTTTCTGAGCTCTTCGCACTTCTTGGGGGCTGCGAAAGCGGACGTGGCCAGTGCACTGCAAAGGATCGCCAAGCCAATACGTTTCATCGATGAAGCTCCTTGAGGCAGCGCGCACGGGTGTGCGCTGAAGCTGCTGTCGATTATTCGACCACAATTCTGCGGAGCGGGTTCTGACTTTGCTCACACCTTGTATTAATTGCCGGCCGCTGAGCTGGTTTCGAGACTGCGTTCGCGAGCAGGCTCGCTCCCACACTGGATCCGCGACGTGCACAAATCCCCTGTGGGAGCGAGCCTGCTCGCGAAGGCGTCAGCCCGGCAAACGCCGAATCAGCTGACCAGCGAAGCCTCGAGGGTGATCTTCGCGTTCAGCACCTTGGAAACCGGGCAACCTTCCTTGGCCTTGTTGCTCAGTTCTTCAAACTGCTGCTGAGTTGCGCCTGGAATCTTCGCCTTGAGAATCAGCTTTACCGCAGTGATTGCGAAGCCGCCGTCAACCTGATCGAGGGTGACTTCAGCGTTGGTGTCGATGCTGTCTGCCTTCAGGCCGGCATCGCCGAGAATCATCGAAAACGCCATGGAGAAGCAGCCGGCGTGAGCCGCGCCGATCAGTTCTTCCGGGTTGGTGCCCTTGCCGCCCTCAAAGCGCGCCTTGAAGCCGTACGGTGCTTCCCGCAGTACGCCGGTTTCGGTGGAGATCGAGCCGAGACCGGTTTTCAGATCGCCTTTCCAATGCGCCGATGCCTTTTTCACGATAGCCATGTCTGCCTCCTCAAATGTGGCGCGGAACGCCGCGCCGTCGCGGTTTTTACTAGCAAGGCTTCTGAGGATAGACGGCGGAACAAAGTTCAGCCTGGCTGAATCGTTGACTTTTTTAGTAGGAAATTTCGTCGCTGCTATTGAATCTCGGGTATATGCCCTCATTCCATAAAACACGCTTATGGATTTGGCAGGTTTTCGCTCGCAAGAAAAACCTGCCTCCCCACCCGGAGATGCAGGTTCATGAAAAAACTGTCCGACGTAAAATTTTCCACCCTCGACCTGGTGCCGGTACGCGAAAACGGCAGCGCGGCGCAATCGCTGCGCAACTCGCTGGACCTGGCGCAGCATGCCGAGAAATTCGGCTACACGCGCTTCTGGGTCGCCGAACATCACAACATGGACGGCATCGCCAGTTCGGCAACTTCGGTGTTGCTCGGTTATCTGGCCGGAGGCACGTCGACGATCCGCGTCGGTTCCGGCGGGGTAATGCTGCCCAACCATGCGCCGCTGGTGATCGCCGAGCAGTTCGGCACCCTCGAGAGCCTGTACCCGGGACGGATCGACCTGGGTCTGGGTCGCGCGCCCGGCTCTGACCAGATGACCGCCCGCGCCTTGCGCCGTGAGCGCTCGGGCAGCGCTGACGACTTCCCTGAAGACGTTGCCGAACTGATGCGCTACCTCGGCCCGCGCACTCCGGAACAACGGGTGATCGCCATGCCCGGCACCGGCACCAACGTGCCGGTCTGGCTGCTCGGCTCAAGCCTGTTCAGTGCGCAATTGGCGGGTGAGCGCGGCTTGCCTTACGCCTTCGCCTCGCACTTCGCGCCGCGCTTCATGCACGAGGCGATCCGCATCTACCGCAATCACTTCAAACCGTCGGCGGTGCTCGACAAGCCGTACGTGATGCTCGGCGTGCCGCTGGTGGCCGCCGATACCGATGAGCAAGCCGATTACCTGGCGACGTCTGTGTACCAGCGCATTCTTGCGCTGATGCGTGGCCAGAGCCTGGTGCAGCGTCCACCGGTGAAAACCATGGACGGCCTGTGGCTGCCCCATGAACGTGAAGCGGTGGGCGATTTCCTCGGTCTCGCCATGGTCGGCGGCCCGCAGAAGATCCGCGCCAAGCTTGAGGTGTTGATCGAGCAGACCCAGGCGGACGAGCTGATTTTCACCAGTGATCTTTACGAACACGCCGATCGCATCCATTCCTACGAATTGTTGGCCCAAGTCATGAAGGGATAACGCGAACCCTTGTAGGAGCTGTCGAGTGCAACGAGGCTGCGATCTTTTGATTATGATTTGAAATCAAGATCAAAAGATCGCAGCGTCCCGCAGCTCCTACCCGGAAAATCATCGTCCACAAAAAAGCCGACGCATCCACGTCGGCTTTTGTATTTCAGGCGCAATCAACCTCGCTTGTAGACGATGTCCTTGCTGCCGCCTTCGCAACTGCCGACGACGTCGCCATCAGCGGCCGCACCCTTGTCGACAACTTCCAGCGAATAACCGGATACGCCTTTGGCGTCGAGCTTCGCGGCGATTTCGCTTTTCAGCTCTTCACAAGGCTTGCCGGCTGCAAACGCACCACCCGCAAGGCTCAACAAACCTACTGCCAACATGAACTTCTTCATCGGTCGCACTCCCTGGTCGGATTGAATGAGGCGGGCATCGGGTCATCCACCCGATGCGCTCACCTTGTAGCGCTTTGCCATTCCCTATGGCTCTCGGCCAGCGCGCAAGTTCAGAAGACTAGCTCAAACTCAGCTGGCGGCAATCTTGAAGCCGACTTTCAGCGTTACCTGAAAGTGCGCCACCTGGCCGTTTTCGATGTGGCCACGGGTTTCGGTCACTTCAAACCATTCCAGATTGCGCAGGGTTTTGTTGGCTTCGGCCAGTGCGTTGTTGATGGCGTCTTCGATGCTGGTGGTGGACGAACCGACCAGCTCGACTTTCTTGTACGTGTGATGGTCACTCATGGCGTTCTCCTTGGGTTGGAATGGCGTGTGAAATTGAGCCTAGCAGGCAATTGCACTGTTGATTTCGGCGCCGCTGCGCTGCCGAAGTTCAGAATTTCTGCACTTTCTCGAAGTGGTGAAGTCCCAACCAACACACGCCACTCATCACCAATGCAGGAGAGCCACCATGGCCAACACCTCTTTACGTAAAGCCTCGTTGCAAAGCATGGAAGCCGAGATCGAGAGTCTGCTCAAATCGTTGGAAAGCTTGAAAGACGATGCTTCGGACGAGTCGCGCAAGACCCTCAAGGCGCTGAAAAGCAATGCCGAAAGTGCATTGAAACATTCCCGTCATCTGCTCAGCGACGCGTACGAAGAAGTCAAAGTGAAAACCCGCGAGACCGGCATTGCCACTCGTGATTACGCGCAGGAACATCCTTGGACCACAGCTGGTGTGGCTGTCGGTGCAATCGGTCTGCTCGCTGCCTACTTTTTGTTCAAGCGCGGTGAGTGATCAGGCTGGCGCAGCTCGTTTTTGAGCCACTGCGCCAGTTGCCGGGCGCGCCCGTCCGCGGCGCGTTTGGGTAGCCACAACGCCAGTTGCGCCGGGGTTTCGCAGAAGCCCCACGGCGCAACCAGGCGACCCGCCTTCAGGTCTTCAGTTACTAACGGCTCCGGTGCGATTGCCACGCCGAGACCTGCAACAGCCGCCTCCAGCAAATAATACAAATGCTCAAAACCTTGCCCGAGCTTCAACGCCTTGGAATCGAGGTGGTTTTGCTGTGCCCAGCTGGGCCAGGCTTGCGGGCGAGAGGTGGTGTGCAGCAAGGGCTGCTTGAGCAATTCTGCGCCAGGAGCGTCGTGCAGGTTCTGATAACCGCTGAATAACGGGCTCATCACCGGGCCGATGCGTTCCGCCGCCAGTTCGTAGACCTGCATATCGGCCGGCCACGGTGGCTCGGCGAACAGCAATAGCGCATCGAGTCCCGGGCGCCGAGGGTCGAGATCGCCTTCACCGGCCGACAGGTGCAGTCGCAGATCAGGCAAATCGGCATTCAACCGCCCCAGGCGCGGAATGAACCAGCGCGCCAGCAGGCTCCCGGAACAACCAAGCACGAACGGCGCATCGGCAGTGCTTTGGGTCAATTCCGCACAAACAGTTCGCAAGCGATCGAACGCCTCTGCGCTGGCATCGCGCAGACGCACGCCGGCATCTGTGAGTTTCAAGCCGCGCCCGTCCTTGACGAACAGGCTCACGCCGAGATGTTCTTCAAGCGCTTTCAGCTGGCGGCTGACCGCGCCGTGAGTTACATGCAGCTGCTCGGCAGCCTGACTGACGCTGTTCAGACGGGCGGTGGCCTCGAAGGCGCGCAAGGCATTGAGCGGGGGAAGGTCGTGGCTCATGGTATCTGTGAGTTTTCCTGACAGGTTGCGGCGATCTTATCGGTTTTCAGCCTGGAAAGTCAGGGGTAGAGTGGTCGTCATTGTCTTCTGACCGAATTCACCTGGAGCGACCCATGACCCAGACTTCGAACACTTCTGATCTGCGTAACGGCCCTGACGCCAACGGCCTGTTCGGTGCGTTCGGTGGCCGTTATGTAGCGGAAACCCTGATGCCGTTGATCCTCGACCTGGCCCGCGAATACGAAGCGGCCAAGGAAGATCCGGCATTCAAAGAAGAATTGGCCTACTTCCAGCGTGATTACGTCGGACGTCCGAGCCCGCTGTATTTCGCCGAACGCCTGACCGAGTTCTGCGGCGGCGCCAAGATCTACCTCAAGCGTGAAGAGCTGAATCACACCGGCGCGCACAAGATCAACAACTGCATCGGCCAGATCCTGCTGGCGCGGCGCATGGGCAAGAAGCGCATCATCGCCGAGACCGGCGCCGGCATGCACGGCGTGGCCACTGCCACCGTTGCTGCGCGTTTCGGTCTCGATTGCGTGATCTACATGGGCACCACCGACATCGAACGTCAGCAGGCCAACGTCTTCCGCATGAAGCTGCTGGGCGCTGAAGTCATTCCGGTTGTGGCCGGCACCGGCACCCTGAAAGACGCGATGAACGAAGCCCTGCGTGACTGGGTGACCAACGTCGACAACACCTTCTACCTGATCGGCACCGTGGCCGGCCCACACCCTTATCCAGCAATGGTCCGCGACTTCCAGGCCGTCATCGGCAAGGAAACCCGCGATCAGCTGCAGGCTCAAGAAGGTCGTCTGCCGGACAGTCTGGTGGCATGCATCGGTGGCGGTTCGAACGCCATGGGCCTGTTCCACCCGTTCCTCGATGACAAGAGCGTGGAGATCATCGGCGTCGAAGCCGCCGGTTACGGCATCGAAACCGGCAAGCACGCGGCCAGCCTGAACGGCGGTGTGCCGGGCGTGCTGCACGGTAACCGCACTTTCCTGCTGCAGGACGACGATGGGCAGATCATCGACGCCCACTCGATCTCCGCCGGCCTCGACTATCCGGGCATCGGTCCTGAACACGCCTGGTTGCACGACATCGGCCGCGTCCAGTACACCTCGGTAACCGACGACGAAGCGCTTGAAGCGTTCCACAAATGCTGCCGTCTGGAAGGGATCATTCCTGCCCTGGAAAGCGCTCACGCTCTGGCCGAAGTGTTCAAACGCGCACCGAAGCTGCCGAAGGATCACCTGATGGTGGTCAACCTCTCGGGCCGTGGCGACAAGGACATGCAAACCGTAATGCACCATATGCAACAGTCGCAGCAGGAGAAACACTGATGAGCCGCCTGCAAACCCGCTTTGCCGACCTCAAGCAACAGAACCGCGCCGCGCTGGTGACCTTTGTCACCGCTGGCGATCCTGACTACGACACTTCGCTGGCAATCCTCAAAGGCCTGCCTGCCGCAGGTGCCGACGTGATCGAACTGGGCATGCCGTTCACCGATCCGATGGCCGATGGCCCGGCGATCCAGTTGGCCAATATCCGCGCACTGGGCGCCAAACAGAATCTGGCGAAAACCCTGCAAATGGTTCGCGAATTCCGTGAAGGCAACAGCGACACGCCGCTGGTGTTGATGGGTTACTTCAACCCGATCCACAAATTCGGCGTCGAGCGTTTCATCACAGAAGCCAAGGATGCCGGCGTCGATGGCCTGATCGTGGTCGACATGCCACCAGAGCACAACGAAGAGCTGTGCGACCCGGCGCAGGCTGCTGGCCTGGACTTCATCCGCCTGACCACGCCGACCACCGACGACGCGCGCCTGCCGCGTGTGCTCAACGGTAGTTCCGGTTTTGTCTACTACGTGTCGGTCGCGGGTGTCACCGGCGCCGGTGCAGCGACTCTGGAACACGTGGAAGAGGCGGTTGCGCGTCTGCGTCGGCATACCGACCTGCCGATCAGCATTGGCTTCGGTATCCGTACACCGGAGCAGGCTGCGGCCATCGCGCGTCTGGCTGACGGTGTGGTGGTGGGCTCGGCGTTGATCGATCACATCGCCAGTGCCGATACGCCTGAGCAGGCCATCGATGGCGTGTTGAGTCTGTGTTCGGCGCTGTCCCAAGGCGTGCGCAAGGCTCGCGTCTAAAGCCGCAGGGGAAATCAAAAAGGCTTCAGAACAGGCGTTCTGAAGCCTTTTTTTGTGCTCAGGGCAATTGCAGTCCGCCCGAAGCCTTGTGCAGTTTGCGCAGATGCTCGCCAATCTGTTTCACGTTGGCCTCGCTGGCGGCAATCTCGGCGGCGCGCTTGGGTTCGAGCAGCTTGCGCACTTCAGTATCGAGGTCGCCGGACAGGGCGAGCAGCTTCTTCTGCCGTTGGCTGCTTTCCGCTTCCAGTCGGCCAAACTCGCTCGGCTGCGGTAGTCCGTAACCTTTGGAGTCGAGCAGTTCCGCCGGGCGGCTGAGGAAACCACTGTTGGCGAGGATTTCCTGCAAGGTCGCGTTGGCCTTGTCCATGCCGCCGTTCTCCAGCTCGCGGGCGCCGAGGTAGCGTTGCTTGACCTCGTCCTGGGCCAGCAACAACTGCCGGCGGAAACTGGCTTGCTCCAGCAGCAACAGCGCCGCGCTGGTGCGCAGGTCGGCGCGGTCGAACCATTCGCGGCGTTGCTCAGCGCTGAGTGACAGCCAGTCTTCGACAGTGGTCTGCTTGATCGGCAGCTGCTTCTTCAATACATCGAACATCGCTTGATAGCGATCGCGGAACGAGTCGAAGCGGTAACCCAGACGCAGCGCTTCTTTCGGATCGTCGAGCACACTGGTGTCGGCCAGACCACGGCCCTTGAGCACTTCCAGCAAGCCGTTGGGCATGATGCTGTCGAGGCCGACCAGTTGGCTGTTATTGCTACCGCTGCGCAACAGTTTCAAGCCTTCCACCGCGCAGTTGTTGGAGAGGAAGAAGTAATTGCCGTCGTAACTCCAGTGCATCTCGGCGGCATGTTCGACCACGCCCTCGATCTCCTCGCGAGACAGGTTCAGCGGCACTGAAGCGAGGCTGCGCAGCTCGGTCTTGGTGTATTCGTCGATCACCTGTGCCAGCGGCAACACGAACAGCCGCGACGGGTATTTGCCGACCAGTCCGTCCCAGCTCGACAGCTGCACATCGCCAACGAAGGCTCGATAGGACAGCACCAGGTGCTGATCGAGATCGAGGCGGCAATCCGGGCCGCGCGGGCGACCGGGGGCGCAGATCACCAGGCGCAACATGCTGTGGCCCCAGCGACTGACCCAGTTCTGATTGGCCTCGGCCAGCAGGTAATCGACAGCGTAGACGCGCTCCGGATCGACTTGCCCCAGAGGCTGCTTGGCGAAGTCATTGCCCGCATTGAGAAAGGCAAAGCTCTTGCTGCAGGTGTCCTGCGCTGGCGGCGCCCAGCCGAAATGTTCCTTGTAGTAGCGATACAACGCCGGGCGGCGGCAGGCGTAGCTCGGGTCGAGGAGGAAGTACTCCATGTTGACCGCAACGAACTCCTTGGGGCTGGAAATCTCGTAGAGATCCGGGCTGCGCGCGATCTGGCGGTTGTGTTGTTCACGCTCGCCACGGCGGCCGACGTACTGTTGCCACCCGGCCAGGTCAAGCAGGCGCGGATCGTCGCTGATGGTGAAGCGGCGACCGTTCTGCCCGCGACACTCATCGGGAATACCGATCAGCCCGGCGCTGTTGAAGCGTCGGGTGCAGCGCTGGATCAACGTGCGCTCAGCGCTTGGCCATAAACGCGCGCGGTCGTAGATATGCGTGATTTCGTGCAGCACTGTGGCCAGCAGTTCCTGGCGCACAGTGCCGTGGGGGCGATTGGTTTTCTCTTTCGCCGCGCTGCCATCGGTGAGAGCGGCGAGAAGCTTGCGATTCAGATCAAGCTCGGCAACCAGCGTTGCCTGCCCGTAAGCGTTGGCAGGCATGTCGTCGGTCCAGCCGACGTCGATGCGCCGATCCAGCCGCTCGATGAAGCTCGGCGGCAGTTTCGCCATGGCCTCATCGATCAGCGCCTGACTGGCCTGTTGTTGAGCCGGGCTCAGACCCTCGGTCTTGAGCCGCAATTGCAGGCCGGCGTGGGCGCTGTTGCCAAGCAGCAACAACGCCCCGGCCAGCAGCCAGGCGCCAACGGACCTCACAGTGCGAGGATGGCTTCGGCGAGTACCTGATCACTGGCGTCGCGCGCTTCCGGCACCCGTGTACGCAATGTGTTGAGAGCGGCCTCGAGGTGCGCGCCACGGATGTCGCCGTTGCTGGCGACGAAACTGGCGGCGTCGTCGTGGGCTTCGCGGATGATTTTCGAATCGCGAATCGACGTGGTGGTATCGGAGGTGAAATCGATGCTGCGCTGGGAGGCACGAACGATGATGTTACTGGTGGCTACCAGGGTGTGCGCCTGGGCCACATCGGCCAACACAAACAGGCCAAGGGCGGCAGCAATCAGCGGGCTACGCATGGAACGACTCCGGAAGGACAAGGATAACTATTGGACGAGAATTGCTTCTGCCAGTTCAAGGTCGCTGGCATGAAGTTTCGGCCGGGTTTTGCGCAGGTAATGCAGCGCGGACTCCAGCCGTGCGCCTCGCCATTCACCGTCACTGGCGACGAAGGCGGCCGCGTCATCATGGGCGGCGAGCAGCAGTTTACGGTCGAACGGCGCAGAAGACACCATGCTGGTGGCGTAACCGCTGACAACCGTGCCTTGGGTCGATGCATTGAAAGCATCGAAGGCGTTGGCAGACATCGCCCAGCAGGCGGTGAATAGAGTAGAAGAGATGAGCAAAGTTGGAAGAAAGCGCATGGGACTCGACAACTGTTAGCGAGCCTGAAGGCTAGCGCAAATGCCCGGGCCAGAGCCAGCGTTGAAACATCGGGACACGGCTGGCGTGTCCCGCAATACCGCAAGCGATCAGAGCGTCAGAATGGCCTGAGCCAATTGGGCATCGGTGGCATTGAGTTGTGGCGCCTGATGGCGGATGTGATCGAGCGCGCTTTCCAGCTTCACCCCACGGATATCGCCTTCGCTGGCCACGAAGCTGGCGGCATCGTCGCGGGCGGCGAGGACGATCTTGTCGTCACGGAACGAGGAGGTCACATCGGAAGTGGCGTCGGAAGTGGCTTTCAGCGCGCCGACGATCGAGTCGGTGGTGACGATGAAACTGGTAGCACTGGCGTTGGCAGCCACGGCCAGCAGGGCGGCGGCACTGAGCAGGCGAAGACGGGTCATGATTTAACTCCTTTGGATAAACCGTAGTGAGAGGTGGCTCGGTATCTGAGGAGTCAGACGCCTGTTGCGCAACGTTCGCCACGTTCTGCATGGATATTAGGCTGCCAAATCCGGTTCGCCCAGTGGTGGCCAGTGATACTCCAAAGGTTCTGGATAACTGTACTGGTATTATCTGAGGTTTTCGTAAATTGTACCTGTTCTCGTTCAGTTATGCGTTTTAGAGCATTCAAGGCCCTGAAACGACAAAACCCGTCGTGGTTGCCCACGACGGGTTTTGCTTATGCAATTCGGGTTGCTGGCGGTGGGTCTGACGACCAGAGCCAGCGACGCTGCTTAGCGCCAGAACGGCTTGCTCAGCTCTTCGTAGCGTTGTGCTTCGCTGATACCGGCGTCGGCCAGCAGACGCGAATCCAGACGGGCCAGTTGGTGGCGGCTGGAGATGCGGCGCTGCCACAACATCAGGTTGGCGATAACGCGCAGAGGCAGGGAAGCCTGGGTGTTTACAGCTTTGTCTTCGAAGAACAGTTCGGAACTGAGTGTACGTTCCATGGTTGACATCCTTCCGCTTGTGGCGGGATCAGGTAGTGGTTTGACTGGTGCCCATGATCCTCTCGTTTGGATAGTCTCTGTAGATACAGTTCATTTGTATTGTGAGTGAGCAGTTAACTGTTTATGGATGGTGTACGGGTCGAAATTGGGCAAACTGTACCTGTCTGCACTTGATTGGTGCATTTCGGCTCGTATCAGGGGGTTGAGTCGGAGTTTGCGCTAGGAAAAGACCGGTACAGCAGTACAGTTTTTTGCGATCCTGTTTCTCGCGGGCATCCCTCGAGGCAAAACTGTGTTTGCCTCGATGGTAATCTGTGTGGATCACACTGCCAGCATGCGCCCAGTTTCTTCCAGGTTCATATGCCAGCTCAGGGCTTCGCGCAGAATATGCGGGGTGTGACCGCCGATTGCACAGGCAGCGCTGAAGTAATCATTCAGTGCCTGGCGGAAGTCCGGATGCACGCAGTTGTCGATGATCACTCGTGTGCGCTCCCGTGGCGCCAGGCCACGCAGGTCGGCGAGGCCGACTTCGGTCACCAGAATGTCGACGTCATGCTCGGTATGGTCGACGTGGCTGACCATCGGCACCACGCTGGAAATCGCGCCACCCTTGGCAATCGATTTGGTCACGAATACCGCCAGATGCGCATTGCGTGCGAAGTCGCCGGAACCGCCGATGCCGTTCATCATCCGCGTACCGCAGACATGGGTGGAGTTGACGTTGCCATAGATGTCGAACTCCAGCGCGGTGTTGATGCCAATGATGCCCAGACGCCGCACCACTTCCGGGTGATTGGAGATCTCCTGCGGCCGCAGAATCAGTTTGTCCTTGTACTTCTCCAGGTTGCCGAACACGTCGCTGTTGCGGCGCTCGGACAGGGTGATCGAACTGCCCGAGGCGAAGCTCAGCTTGCCGGCATCGATCAGGTCGAAGGTCGAGTCCTGCAGCACTTCCGAGTACATGGTCAGGTCTTCGAACGGCGAGTCGATCAAGCCGCACATCACTGCGTTGGCGATGTTGCCGATGCCGGCCTGCAGTGGGCCAAGCTTGTTGGTCATGCGCCCGGCCGCGACTTCCTGCTTGAAGAAGGTGATCAGGTGTTCGGCAATGGCATTGGTATCAACGTCCGGTACCGACACTGTGGACGGCGAGTCCGACTGCTGAGTGATGACAATCGCAACGATCTTCTCCGGTGGAATCGGGATCGCCGTGCTGCCGATGCGATCGTCGACTTTCACCAGCGGGATTGGCGTCCGCGTCGGGCGGTACGTCGGGATATAGATGTCGTGCAGGCCTTCGAGGTTGGCGTTGTGGGCCAGGTTGATCTCGACGATCACTTGTTTGGCGAAGATCGCGAAGCTGGCCGAGTTGCCCACCGAAGTGGTCGGCACGATATGGCCTTGTTCGGTGATGGCGACTGCCTCAATGACGGCAATGTCCGGCAGTTTCAACTGTTGGTTGCGCAGTTGCTCTACGGTTTCCGAGAGATGCTGATCAATGAACATCACTTCACCGGCGTTGATTGCCTTGCGCAACGTGCTGTCGACCTGAAACGGCATGCGCCGCGACAGCACGCCGGCCTCGGTCAGTTGCTTGTCGAGGTCGTTGCCCAGGCTGGCGCCAGTCATCAGGCTGATCTTCAGCGGCGTGACCTTGGCGCGCTCGGCCAGTGCGTGGGGAACGGCCTTGGCTTCGCCGGCGCGGGTGAAACCGCTCATGCCGACGGTCATGCCGTCCTCAATCAGAGCGGCAGCGTCGGCAGCGCTCATCACTTTGTCCAACAACGAAGGCAGGCGAATACGGTCACGGTACATGGATTATTATCTCGGGCAACGAGTAGCAGGATGCGCAGTCTAGTGAATTTGGCCGGCGCCTGTCCCGCTACCAAGGTCGCAAACGAGGCCTCTATTTCGCGGGTTTGCAGTAAAACACCGTTACCGGATCTGCAACAACGCGGCAAATTGTCCAGCGTCTGGCGCAAACAAAAACGCCCCGACAAGTCGGGGCGTTCGTTATTGCAACGGGTGATTACTCGACCGCTTTGACCATGTCTTCGATGACTTTCTTCGCGTCGCCGAAAACCATCATGGTCTTGTCCAGATAGAACAATTCGTTGTCCAGACCGGCATAGCCGCTGGCCATCGAGCGCTTGTTGACGATGATGGTCTTGGCCTTGAACGCTTCGAGAATCGGCATGCCGGCAATCGGTGACTTCGGATCGTTCTTCGCGGCCGGGTTGACCACGTCGTTCGCGCCGAGCACCAGCACCACGTCGGCCTGACCGAACTCGGAGTTGATGTCTTCCATCTCGAACACCTGGTCGTAAGGCACTTCGGCCTCGGCGAGCAGGACGTTCATATGCCCAGGCATCCGACCGGCCACCGGGTGGATCGCGTACTTCACAGTCACGCCGCGATGGGTCAGCTTCTCGGTCAGCTCCTTCAGCGCATGTTGTGCACGCGCTACTGCTAAGCCATAACCCGGGACGATGATCACGGTGTCGGCGTTGGTCAGCAGGAAAGTCGCGTCATCCGCCGAGCCGGATTTCACCGGGCGGGCTTCCTGCGCACCGGCAGGACCTGCATCTGCCGTATTGCCGAAACCGCCGAGCAGTACATTAAAGAAGGAGCGGTTCATCGCCTTGCACATGATGTACGAGAGAATCGCACCGCTCGAACCCACCAGCGAGCCGGCAATGATCAGCATCGAGTTGTTCAGCGAGAAACCGATGCCCGCCGCCGCCCAGCCGGAATAGCTGTTGAGCATCGACACCACCACCGGCATGTCGGCGCCGCCGATCGGGATGATGATCAGCACGCCCATCACGAACGCCAGGGCCAGCATCAGTGCGAACGCCGTAAGGTTGCCGGTGAACATGAAAGTCAGACCGAGAACCAGCGTTGCCAGACCCAGAATCGCATTGAGCTTGTGCTGGCCACTGAACTGTACCGGTGCGCCCTGGAACAGGCGGAACTTGTACTTGCCCGAGAGCTTGCCAAAGGCAATCACCGAACCGGAGAAAGTGATCGCACCGATTGCCGCACCGAGGAACAGCTCCAGACGGTTGCCCGCCGGGATCGCATCGCCCAGCTGTTTAACGATACCCAACGACTGCGGCTCAACCACTGCCGCAATGGCAATGAACACCGCCGCGAGGCCGATCATGCTGTGCATGAACGCTACCAGTTCCGGCATCTTGGTCATTTCAACGCGTTTGGCCATGATCGAACCGGCGGTGCCGCCGACCAGCAGGCCGACGATCACATAACCGATGCCAGCCGTGGCCAGTTCAGCGCCCAACTTATAGATGAGGCCGACGGTGGTGATGATAGCCAGTGCCATGCCGAGCATGCCGAACAGGTTGCCGCGCCGCGAGGTGGTCGGGTGCGACAGGCCTTTGAGGGCCTGGATAAAGCAGATCGACGCGATCAGGTAGAGCGTCGTCACGAGATTCATGCTCATTACTTCGGCGCCTCTTCTTTTGCTTTCGGGGCTTTCTTCTTGAACATCTCAAGCATGCGGCGGGTGACCAGGAAGCCACCGAACACATTGACCGCCGCCAGTGCCACAGCCAGCGTGCCCATGGTCTTGCCCAACGGGGTGACTGTCAGCGCAGCGGCGAGCATGGCGCCGACGATCACGATCGCCGAGATCGCGTTGGTGACTGCCATCAACGGCGTGTGCAGCGCAGGTGTAACGTTCCAGACCACGTGGTAACCGACATAAATCGCCAGCACGAAGATGATCAGGTTGTAGATACCGGGGGAGATAAGCTCTTCCATCGTCTGAATCCCTGCTTAGGCGTTTTTGCGGATGACTTGGCCGTCGCGGCACATCAGGCACGCGGCGACGATGTCGTCTTCGAGGTTGACGTCGAACTGGCCTTCCTTGGTGAACACCAGCTTGAGGAAGTCCAGCAGGTTGCGTGCGTACAGCGCCGAAGCATCGGCAGCGACTTCACCGGCGAGGTTGGTCGGACCGACGATCGTCACACCGTTTTCCACAACGACCTGATCGGCGACGGTCAGCGGACAGTTGCCACCCTGAGCGGCCGCGAGGTCGATGACCACCGAGCCCGGCTTCATCTGCGCCACGGTCTCGGCGCTGAGCAGCGTCGGCGCCTTGCGGCCCGGAATCAGCGCAGTGGTGATGACGATATCGGCCTGCTTGGCGCGCTCGTGCACGGCCTGGGCCTGACGCTGCATCCAACTCGCCGGCATCGGCCGCGCGTAACCGCCGACACCGACGGCGCATTCGCGCTCTTCATCGGTCTCGTAAGGCACGTCGACGAACTTCGCGCCGAGGGATTCGATCTGTTCCTTCACCGCTGGGCGCACGTCGGACGCTTCGATCACCGCACCCAGGCGTTTCGCCGTGGCAATCGCCTGCAAACCGGCCACGCCTGCGCCAAGAATCAGCACCCGCGCCGCTTTCACGGTACCCGCAGCAGTCATCAGCATCGGCATGAAGCGTGGGTAATGGTGAGCCGCGAGCAACACCGCTTTGTAGCCGGCGATATTCGCCTGCGACGACAACACATCAAGACTCTGCGCCCGCGAGGTGCGCGGCGCCGCTTCGAGGGCGAACGCGGTAATGCCGCATTCGGCCATCTTCGCGATGGTCTCGTTGTTGAACGGGTTGAGCATGCCCACGAGCACCGTGCCGCGCTTGATCAGCGGCAGTTCGGCATCGCTTGGCGCGACCACTTTGAGAATCAGCTCGGCGCCAAACGCGTCATTGGCGCTGCCAATGCTTGCGCCGGCCGCTTCATAGGCACTGTCGACGACACTGGCTTTGACGCCAGCGCCGCTTTGCACAGTGACCTTATGGCCTTGGCTGATCAGCTTCTTGATGGTTTCCGGGGTTGCAGCAACCCGTGTTTCACCGGTCTGGGTTTCGAGAGGAACACCAATGTGCACGTCAAATCTCCTGCGTGATCTTATTGAGTAAACCCATGCACTACGGATGGTGCGACTGGGGCGGCCGATCAGCACGATCCCGCCGAATCAGGGCGGGGCGCGGCATTTTGCAGGCGAACTTTATGCCCTTCAAGGGATTATGACGGGTGACGGAAAATTAACTACAAGTCATGCCGTGACCGAATGTCGCAGATGGCCAGTTGAACCCCTTGCAGGCCGTGCCCTGCAAGGATTCTGGCTGAATTTGAAAAAATTCGCATCGGTGGCGTGAATAGGCAGCAATGAGTCGCCATTAGAGGCTCAAAGCCACGTGTTTGGCAGCTTGTGGGACGTCTGTACGACTTCCGGATACAGTCTGCTTAAAAGCGACAAATAGTTATATCTGTAGGGCTTTGGTTTTTCTGACTACGGGGTTAGGTATTGCGCAAGGCCTTTATTCTTCTAGGCTGTAGCTCTGCGCCTGATTTACCAGCCAGTCACGAAATGCTTTCAACGAAGCGGATTCGACTTTTCGCTCCGGAATCATCAGGTAATAGGCCTTGATGCTGGAGAGCGCTTGAGAGTTGGCAACCACCAGACGTTTCTCTGTCAGCTCGCGCTGAATCAGAAACGGCGGAATCAGCGCAACGCCCATGTCGTGCATGGCTGCCTGGGCAAGCATCGAGAATAGCTCGTAGCGTGGACCTGTCATGTCGCGAGGGATATTCAATTGCTGCGAGTTGAACCATTGGCGCCAGGCGTAAGGTCGGGTGGTTTGCTGCAGCAGCGGTAGTTCAGCGATGGCTGCAGCTGTCAGCTGCTTGCGATCGCCGAGTAGGGCGGGGCTGCACACCGGCATCGGATTCTCGCCCATCAATCTGTGGGATTCGGTACCCGACCAGTCGGCATCACCGAAGTAGATCGCGGCATCGAATTCGGTGTCGGCAAACAGGAATGGCCGAGTGCGGTTGGTCAGGTTGACGGTCACTTCCGGGTGCTTGAGCTGAAAATCCTTGAGGCGTGGCAGCAGCCATTGCGTGCCGAAGGTCGGGACGACTGCGAGCTCGATGACGTTGGTGCCCTGCTGGCCCATCACCGAGAGGGTGTCGCGCTCCACTGCATCGAGCTGAGTCGCCACCCGACGGCTATATGAAAGACCCGCCTCGGTCAGTTTCACTCCACGTCGCGAGCGTCGGAACAGTTCCACGCTGAGGAAATCTTCCAGGCTGGCGATCTGTCGGCAAATGGCGCCTTGGGTGAGCGACAGTTCTTCAGCAGCACGGGTAAAGCTCTCATGGCGGGCGGCAGCTTCGAAACTGATCAGGGCGGCGGTGCTGGGGATCTTCCTGCGCATGTACGTCAACCTCACTAATGCGCCGCATAAAAGGCTATTCGCGACGGTACGGAGTGAGAAATTAGCACAACAGAATGCGAAATCCTCGTTTGCTCCGACGGCGAACCGCGCCTAGGATCAATGCCACGTTAATTCACCCGATTGCGAGGGCACACTCATGGGCGGTAAAGCTAGCTTCAACTGGATCGATCCCCTGCTGCTGGATCAACAGCTCACCGAAGAAGAGCGGATGATCCGCGACACCGCCGCGCAGTTCGCTCAACAGAGTCTCGCCCCGCGTGTGCTCGAAGCTTTCCGTCATGAAAAGACCGACCCGGCAATCTTCCGCGAGATGGGTGAAGTCGGCCTGCTCGGTGCGACCATTCCCGAACAATACGGTGGCAGTGGTCTGAACTATGTCAGCTACGGCCTGATTGCCCGTGAGGTCGAGCGCGTCGACTCCGGCTATCGCTCGATGATGAGCGTGCAATCCTCATTGGTGATGGTGCCGATCAACGAATTCGGTACCGAAGCACAGAAGCAGAAGTACCTGCCGAAACTGGCTTCCGGCGAATGGATCGGTTGCTTCGGTCTGACCGAGCCGAACCACGGTTCCGATCCGGGCGCGATGATAAGCCGGGCGCGCAAGGTCGATGGCGGCTACAGCCTGACTGGCGCGAAGATGTGGATCACCAACAGCCCGATCGCTGACGTATTCGTGGTCTGGGCCAAGGACGATGCTGGCGACATCCGTGGTTTCGTTCTGGAGAAAGGCTGGAAAGGTCTGAGCGCTCCGGCGATTCACGGTAAGGTCGGCCTGCGCGCTTCCATCACCGGCGAGATCGTCATGGACAATGTGTTCGTGCCGGAAGAAAACATCTTCCCAGACGTCCGAGGTCTGAAAGGTCCGTTCACCTGCCTCAACTCCGCGCGCTACGGCATTTCCTGGGGGGCGCTGGGCGCGGCCGAGTTCTGCTGGCACACCGCGCGTCAATACACTCTGGATCGTCAGCAATTCGGTCGACCGTTGGCCGCGACTCAACTGGTGCAGAAGAAACTCGCCGACATGCAGACCGAGATCACTCTGGCGCTGCAAGGCTGCTTGCGATTGGGCCGGATGAAGGACGAAGGTACCGCCGCCGTTGAAATCACTTCGATCATGAAGCGCAACTCCTGCGGCAAGTCGCTGGATATTGCGCGGATGGCGCGCGACATGCTCGGTGGCAATGGTATCTCCGATGAGTTCGGCGTGGCCCGTCACCTGGTCAACCTGGAAGTGGTGAATACCTATGAAGGTACCCACGACGTTCACGCGCTGATCCTCGGGCGTGCGCAAACCGGTCTGCAGGCGTTCTATTAATAGGAGGGCGGACCATGGGCGCGCTGTCGCATCTACGGGTACTGGATTTATCACGAGTGCTGGCCGGGCCTTGGGCCGGACAGATCCTCGCCGACCTGGGCGCCGAGGTGATCAAGGTCGAGCGCCCGGGCAATGGTGATGACACCCGCGCCTGGGGCCCGCCCTTTCTTAAAGACGCTTACGGCGAGAACACATCGGAAGCGGCTTATTACCTCTCGGCAAACCGCAACAAGCAATCGGTGACCATCGACTTCACCCGGCCTGAAGGGCAGAAGCTGGTGCGCGACCTGGCGGCGAAGTCGGACATTCTGATCGAGAATTTCAAGGTGGGCGGTCTGGCGGCCTATGGTCTGGACTATGAGTCGCTGAGGGTTCTCAACCCGAATCTGATCTACTGCTCAATCACCGGCTTCGGCCAGACCGGCCCGTACGCGAAGCGCGCAGGGTATGACTTCATGATCCAGGGGCTTGGCGGCTTGATGAGCCTGACCGGCCGGCCTGACGGAGATGAGGGCGCCGGTCCGGTGAAAGTCGGTGTCGCGCTCACGGATATTCTTACTGGGCTGTATTCAACGGTGGCGATCCTCGCGGCGTTGGCTCATCGCGATCACGACGGTGGTGGCCAGCACATCGATATGGCGTTGCTGGATGTGCAGGTCGCGTGTCTGGCTAACCAGGCGATGAACTACCTGACCACGGGCAATGCGCCAAAGCGTCTGGGAAATGCGCATCCCAACATCGTGCCTTATCAGGACTTTCCTACGGCGGATGGTGACTTCATTCTTACCGTGGGTAATGACGGGCAGTTCCGCAAGTTCGCAGAGGTGGCTGGCCAACCGCAGTGGGCGGATGATCCGCGGTTCGCGACCAACAAGCTGCGGGTAGCGAACCGCGCGGTGCTGATCCCGTTGATCCGCCAAGCTACGGTCTTCAAGACCACGGCCGAGTGGGTTGCTCAACTGGAGCAGGCGGGTGTGCCTTGTGGGCCGATCAATGATCTGTCGCAGGTGTTTAAAGATTCCCAGGTGAAGGCGCGCGGTCTGGCGATAGAGCTGCCGCATGCATTGGCGGGGATGGTGCCTCAGGTGGCCAGCCCGATCCGGTTGTCGGAGACGCCCGTTGAATATCGTCATGCGCCTCCTTTATTAGGTGAGCACACATTAGAGGTTCTGCAGCGGGTGCTGGGTCTGGGGGCAGGCGAGGTGGCTACGTTGAAGGAGGAAGGCGTCCTTTAAGTCTTCTTCTATATATAAGAAGCTCTTTTCTCATCTGATTGGATGTTTTTTAACCAATACGCAAGTTATTGAAAGAAAAGCGAAATTAACGGTTGACGGCAGATTCCAGAGGTCTATAATTCGCCCCACTTCCGGCGCAGTCGAAACGGAAAACTCCTTGAGATTCA